>NZ_OUNR01000012.1 GCF_900403705.1 Nitrospira lenta
AGTCATGATCCGAATGTAGTGACTCATTGTTACTGACACATTTCCATTCAAGTTGTCCGACTCGCGGCCTTACACCTTGATCTTGATGTGTTCGCCCTTGAGCCACTTGATCATGAACTCGTTTTCCTGACCCGGCGTGAAGCCGGTCCGAACCGGTTCCCACGGACCGCGTGCCCCGATGCCGCCGTCTTCCGCCTTGGTGATGCGGATGAGACATTCCTTCGGGACCGTGTTGATCGCGTGGTGGTCGACCTGATAGCCCCACTTAAACTTCCAGGCAATCGCGTGCTTGCCCGGGAGTGAGTCGGTTTGGTGCATCGGCATCAACCAGTTCCGGGTAAAGGACTGTTGGGCCCCATACCGGAAGTTGGATTGATAGCCGGTGTCCACCGCGATGGCGCGTCCGTCCGGACGTGTCTCGTGGCCTTTCACCGACTTCGGCGTCGACACGTACGGGGCATGCTTTGCCATCGTGACGTGGTACGGATAGGAGGGGTTGTACTTCGCCCGGATCATCAACCGCGCCACCTTGTAGTACGGATCCGAGGGCTTCCAGCCGCGATACGGCCGGTCCACCGGGTTCCCGTCCACATAGACGTAGTCGCCGTCGTTGATGCCGCGGTCTTTCGCGGCCTGTGGGTTGATGTGCAACTGGTGTTCGCCGACCCCTGGCGTCCGCTTGTCCATGCGGTACGGATCGCCGAAGTTCGACTCATAGATCTGCACCCAGTCGTTCACCGACCACTGGCTGTGCACCCGATGCCGGGTCTTCGGGGTGACGCAGTAGAACTGGTACCCTTTTTCCCACAACGGGTTGCTGTGCCGCTTGATCTCGTGCCAGGACAGCTTGATGTTACGGACTGTCTTGTCATCGTGATGTTGCGCCGTGATCGGAATCCCGTAGTCATCCGGACGAACATAGGGGTTCGTCGTAAAGATGGCGTTGGGCAAGTACGGTGTCGCTTCCGGTCCCTCACGGTGAGAGATGAAGTTTTCGCCGTACTCGATGGCTTCCGGCTCAATACGATAGTTCTCGTACCGGCCGCTGCGGGTCCACATGGGCTTCGACTCGTTGGTCTCTTCCCAGAAGGGGTGCCGCGGATAAGTACGAACCATGACCATCCAGCCCTTTTCCGACTTCAGCATGACGTCTGCTGAGTAGCCGTAAAAGGTCGAGGAGGCATCGAGCATCCGCTGCGCATAGACGTCCACGCGGTTGGTATAGACCATCGCGAAGTAGTCCTTCATGCGCTTGTCGCCGGTCATCTCCGACAATTTCGCCGCCACGCCTGCGAAGGTATCGAGGTCGTTGCGCGTGTCGTACAAGGGACGAATCCCGCCCTTCCAAATCTGCACCCACGGATTGGACACCGTCACGGTCATTTCCGGATAGGTGAACTCCATCCAGGAGTTACAGGCAAAGGCGATATCGTTGTGGTTGACGTCCGAGGTCATCTCGATGTCCTGCGTGATCAGGGTCTCGATGTTCGGATCCACGTTGCGCACCATGTCGTAATGGTGTTTGGCGTTGTTGAGCACATTGACGTTGGTCACCCAACGGAACTTGCTCGGGGTCGGCATGTGGGTTTTCCCGGTGAAGACCTTCCGTCCATACTTGGGAGTATTGACGATCAAGGCGGTGTCGCCGTGGTTCCAATAACCGACCTCTTCGCCGTAGTAGTACGACTTGGTCTTGATTTCCTTCCCGTGCGCGTTCGGATCCGTCGTGATGTTGAACGGATCTTCACCGGTGTGCACGGCCAGACCAGCGCCGGACCAGGGGGTGGCGGTCCATGTTCCGGCTTTGTAGTTACCGGCCCATGTATGCTGTCCCGTTCCGAACTTACCGACGTTCCCGGTGATGATGAGCACCATCGCGGCACCGCGGGCGTTAATGGTCTGATGGAAATAGTGACAGGTACCTTCACCGTTGTGGATCGCGGCCGGCTTGATCGTGCCTGAGTCGCGAGCCCACCGGACGATGAGGTCCTTCGGAGTGCGGCAAATCTGATGCGTGGTATCCAGGTCGTAGTCCTGGAAGTGCACCAGGTACATCTGCCACACCGGCATCGCATCGATCTCACGACCGTTGAGCAGCTTCACACGGAACGTGCCGTTGAGGGCTGCATCGATACCGCTGTTCGTATAGTGCCATCCCACCTGTTCACGATGGAGAGGCACCGCCTGCTTCTTGTTGAGATCCCAAACCATCATACCGCCGAGCCGCTCGATCTGCTCCGGCTTCAACGATTGCATGCGGCCCGAGTAGCTCTTCGAGAAGTCGGGGAAGGCATAGTCCTTCACCACATCCCGCGGATCCAGATACTGGAGGGTGTCGGTACGCACCAGGATGGGCGCGTCGGTGAATGACTTCAAGAAGTCAATGTCGTGCATGTTTTCATCGACAATGATCTTCATCGCACCCAGGAAGAGGGCGCCGTCTGACTCCGGACGCAGCGGCATCCAGTAGTCGGCACGATAGGCGGTCGGATTGTATTCGGGCGTGATGACGACCACACGGGCGCCGCGCTCGATACATTCCAACTTCCAGTGCGCTTCCGGCATCTTGTTTTCGACGAAGTTCTTACCCCAGCTGGTGTTCAGCTTGGAGAAGCGCATGTCGGACAGGTCGATGTCGGAACCCTGCGCCCCGGACCACCAGGGGTGGGCGGGGTTCTGGTCGCCGTGCCAGGTGTAGTTCGACCAATACCGGCCGCCCTGCGCCTGTTCCGGGCTGACCTTCCGAATCCAGGTGTCCAACAACGCGTTGATACCACCGTTCATGCGGGTGTTGCCCATCTTACCGAGAATACCGAGCACCGGCATACCAGCGCGATGCTTGAAGCACCGGGTCCCTGCGCCCTTCATCATTTCGATCATTTCCGGAGCATAGCCCTGCTCGCGGAGACGACGCGCACCGGCCTCACCGCTATACCGCGTGGCAATGATCACCATCGCCTTGGCCGCATAGGTGAAGGCCGTATCCCAGGACACGCGGAGCATGTCGTCTAGGAAGCGACTGTCAAACTTGTATTTCCGCTTGGTGTCTGGCGTCAGCTCGGGGGAACCGTCGTCCATCCACGCCTTCCAGCCTTTCCGCATCAACGGACCCTTCAAACGATAGGGGCCGTACACGCGGCGATGGAAGGTGAACCCCTTCAAGCACATGCGCGGATTGTGCGCGAACGTGCCGCGGTTGCCGTAGAGGTCTTCATAGGTTTGGTGGTCGTAGTTCTGCTCGACGCGCATCACCACACCGTTCCGGACGAAGGCCCGAATACGGCAGGCATGCGTATCGTTCGGCGAACAACACCACGTAAAGGATGAATCGTACCGGTATTGGTCGTGATAGACACGCTCCCACGACCGATCCGGGTAGTCACCCAGCGGGTTCCCGACTTCGATGACCGGCTGCAGCGCGGTCAACGCCAGGACCTTGTCGGCCACCGCCACCGCGGCAACCGTTCCCGCAGAGACTTTCAAAAACTGTCTGCGTGACAAAAACATTGTGAACACCTCCTAAGTTGAGGGCTCAAAGAGCCCGCGTACCCTTTACTTCCGCACAGCTGAACTCCACCACCCCCCTTCCTGATGGACCTGCCAAGAACCCACCACCGCGCTTAGCTAAATCAAGCTCGTGATTCTTGATCTCGTTAGACATCTGGTGAATGTTCTTGGTCATAACGGTACTTCAGTATCGCAATATCCAAACCATTGCATTTGCGTAGAATCGCAACGGACAAAAATATACAAACTGTTGTTATATAAGAGCTATGTTATCTATTGCTGTGACAGGATCAACATTCAGCATCTGGCCATCAATGAGTAGTTCATGTACCAATGGCCCTAGTGTGGATAGCACATACTCGCAATACACCACATAAAAACAATGCGTTACATATTAATCAGGCGACCGATATCGTACGCTACCATTTAGTAACGACTTAGTCTCTTGTGGCCCAATTCATAAGCTGCCTGGTTCAACCAATTTATTGGAGTGAGCGGCTTGACAGTACATTCCTGTCTCAGTAGAATCCCCCCTCTTCTTGAGTCCTCTTGAGAGCGGGAATAGCTCAGTGGTAGAGCATCGCCTTGCCAAGGCGAGGGTCGAGGGTTCAAATCCCTTTTCCCGCTCCATATAGTTCTGGAAATTCTTCCACCCTTCCTGATTGAGTTCGACTCTTGGTCTCCATGTTCGTATTCTTCCGGTAAGACCTATGGGCATTGAGGTCTTTTTCGAAGATATCTTGCGAGCAAGAGAAACGCTCCACAACGTCTCTCTCATCACACCAGTCAAGACAAGTGTAGCGCTTGATGATGTAACGTCCGCCACTGTCTTTCTGAAATGCGAGACAGCCCAACGGACAGGGTCTTTCAAGTTTCGCGGCGCCTACAACGCAGCCTCCCAAGTAACAGCAAAGGGATCAGGTCGGACCGTTGCCACCATTTCATCCGGAAACCACGGACAAGGCCTTGCCCTAGCAGCCTCGTTACTTCACCTTTCCGCATATGTGATTGTCCCGAAGCCGTACGTACCGAGAAAGCGGCTGGCTATCGCTCAACATGGCGCTCACGTGATCGTGGTCGAAGATCGTGCGGCTGCAGAACAGGCTTTGCATGACACCCTTGCGCAGGAGCACGCCCGGCAGATCCATGCATTCAATGATCCTCAAGTGATTGCAGGCCAAGGAACTATCATGCTGGAGCTGCTTCAGCAGGTCAGCCATCTGGATGTCGTGCTGGCACCGGTTGGGGGAGGGGGACTTTTATCAGGCCTATGCGTAGCAGCTCATCATCTGAATCCACACTTATTGCTGTATGCCTGCGAGCCGCTCGGCGCGGCAGATGCTATTGAGTCGCTTCGTCGGAATGAAGTCCTTCCCATGATCAACCCCTGCACATTGGCAGATGGCCTTCGAACCAGCCTTGGCAGCAGGACGCTCCCCATCTTGAAGCAGCATCTCACGGACGTGCTTCTGGTCTCAGAGGAAGAAATCCTGACGGCGATGCAGTTCGCACAAGAGAAACTCCAGCTGGAAATAGAACCCTCTAGCGCCGTAGCCCTAGCTCCTCTGCTGCGACGAGAACCAGCGCTGGTCGGCCGGCGGGTTGGGGTGATTCTGACCGGAGGAAATGTGGATCTGGATTCATTCTAGCCATCCGTCACACGGACCTGAAATCGTTCACCCGATGTGCCAGGCTGCTATCTTGATGGAGGATCGAGCAGTGTCAGCTGCCTCAAGCTCTGATAGGCCAAACCGATCTCTTGCTGGGTTAGAATCACCTTCCCGAATCGTCCTCGGCAATACAACTCCGTGACCGTCGATACGGATTCAGCCGCGGCTGCCCACTGATTCCCCACAACCAGCATGAACTCTCTCGGAGTCGTAGGCTCCGCCTTGACGATACCGTAGCGGGCGACCTGTTTTAGGACATTACGATAAATCTGCGTAATGACGACATGCTCTCCATGATTCGTGCCAGAAGGCCTCCACCGGTTCCATGGTTTTCGCTGCACCAGCCATATCACCAAGCCCAGTCCGAGCGCGATACAGCTCAGAAATCCTACCGTGAGGCGCACGTTTCCTTCGACGGCACGACTGAGAAGCTTGCCTGCAAAATCACCTGCCGGCGCCAATAGAGAAGACAACGAGCTCCAGGCTCGATCACGAACTACCGTCGTTCCTTCCTTGAGGCCCCGCACCACCGCCAACTGATCGGCTGCGTTGTACTGGACAAAGAAGCGGTTCCAGCGTAGACGGAGCGTATCGATCATCCGGCTCGCGGCAAACCACTGTGAGTCTCCGACCGTCTCGCTCACGGCCGGAGTCGGATCCATCGTAACCCAGCCGGAATGGGGTAAATGGACCTCGACCCACGCATGGGCGTCTCGCTGCCGCACCAGATAGTAGTTGCCATACTCGTTCCATTCGGTCGCAAGAAATCCTGTGACCAACCGTGCAGGTACCCCCACGTTGCGTAACAACACCACCATGGCTGTCGCATAATGTTCACAGTATCCGGTTTTCCGCTCAAACAGAAACTCTTCAAGTGGACGCGTTTGCACAGCAGAAGAAATGTCGAGGCTGTATCGATAATTTTTGGAAAGGTACGCCTCAATCGCCTGCGCCTTCTCATAGGCGCTCGTTTTCGATCGCGTGATCTCTTGGGCCAGCTCCCTGACGCGCTCGGATGATTCTGGAAGTTGCAAAAAATGCTGCGTGAACAGCTCGGTATATACGGCAGGCTGAAATTGAAGATCGGCAGGCGCAACCGGCGTGGGCCGAGAATGCACGGTATACTCGAGACGCGCTGAGGCTGGGAACGGGAGATAGATCGCACCGGTCGGATCGGACTGAATCGCCAGGAATTGTCCGCTGATAGATTCAGGATTGGGAGCAGCAAAGAGTACGGCCGTATCGAGTGCTTCGAGCAGAATCGTTTGGCGAATAACCTGGCCTAGCGGACGGGGCGAACGCGAAGAAATGTGCCGCACCGTAAACGTCCCAGCCGGCGATTCAGCCAGCGACCGGCGATGTGACAAACGAGTGGTCCACGACTTGCCGTCGTATCGGTCGTACGCCATGCCCCGCAAATAGAACCGGTCCATCTGCAGCCCGGTCCGATCCGGGAGTTCCACCCGCATCACAATACCCGGATCCCGCTTGATGGGACCGATCATGCCGAGATCGACAGTTTCGGAAAACCCTGATGTGCGAAGACCTTCTCCGGACCCTTTTTGACCGAACCCGGCACTGACACGGGGAATCGTAAAGAAGATCAGTACAGTGAGACACAAGGCACCGACAGCGAGGCCGTTTGCCAGCCAGAATAATTCCGGGGTGATCTGCTGCCGTCCTCTGGGAATTGTCGTCGACTCTTTAGGAAGACTTGGGGGACTGCCCCCCGCATCTGATTCCTTGGTGAGCTGATACAGCAACAGTGTCCAGACTCCCATCAGAAGATAGGCAAGAAACACCGGCAGGTACCACAGATCCGTGGTCGAGGCGGCAGATCCAAGAATTGCCATGAGACTGATCGCGTAGAGATGCAGATAGTCACGCCGCTGATCCAAGTTAAACAGCTTGATGACCATCAGAATCATGAGAAAGTGCACACCGGCAGCGAGCAGGTCTGCGGAAATCCACAACACATCGACCCAGAACCCGGCAAACGCCAGCACGGTCAGAATATTCCAGGCCGTGGTCGATAATCGGATGCGATCAAACGCGCGGCGAAATTGCCCCACACCAAGAGCTCGAAGGAGGGTGACGATCAGAGCGGTACCTGTGAGAAGCACCAACCATTCCGGCAAACTCCGCCCAAGCGCCAGTCCGATAAACGCAGCGGCGGCAAGTAACACGGACGACAACTGTAACGCCTGATTAAACGGCATGCAGCCTACCCTGAAGTACTGACTCCGACACAATGCCATCGGGTTTCACCCCGTGGAAGACTGTTCTCGCCTCACCCCACGGCACAAGCAGAATGGTGGCTCCCCCTTCAGGATCATACGAAACATCGCCAGAGGGTGGCTGACTTTCCAGTCCATCGGGATGCCGGCGTTCACAGAGGGCCAAGGTTTCCATGAGGCCCAAGAGATGGGCCTCACCTTGGCCAAACGGCGAGGACACCTCTCCGACAACCAGTCGAACCTGATATCCCCTAGCCCCAAGATCCTGCACCATCGATGCGGTGAGTGAAACGGCTTCTTCAAACAATTGCTCATGGCTGGGAGGCGCGAGGAGCGAGAGCATGAGCGTGACCCGCCGCTGATCTTCCGCCTCCGTTTCCCGAACCATGAGCTTGGACGTACGGGCCGTGGAGAGCCAATGAATCGACCGTGAATCGTCACCCGCGTGGTATTGACGGAGATTATAGAGATCGCTTCCGTGTCCTTTTCTCGACAGGCTCATATCCTGACCGAACAAGGCCACGTCCCGTAGAAACGTACGCTCAAGCGGTCGAACGATCGGAGCCACCACAATTGATCCATCGAGAGGGTAGTACGCCTTTTTGTGGAAAAGGCCGAACGGAAACGATGTCCCGACACGAACTCCGTCGAAACGTAACCGCCCGCGCCTGGTCGCAATGAAGGGGTAGGACAAGATCTGGCTAGCTCCGGGCATCAATTGCCACAGGGTGAAGCCGCGATCGAAATCCTGCTTGCCCGTCACATCCCAGAGATGCAGAGAAAAGCTCGGGAGACGTGATTTGCGGTTGGCCACCACCACCGTCGCGGTCACCGGTTCGCCGGCATACACAAGATCGGGAAGGTGCCGGTGAAATTCCAATCGGCGAAGGCAATACTCGGCCATGATGCCGGACATCAGGATGATGCTCAGCATCATAGCCAGGAGCAGGTAGAACAAATTGTTACCGGTATTGATCGCGGCGACTGCAACCGCCAGGGTGAAAAAGAGAAACCGCGTGCCTTCCGTCGTGACCCGAGTCGAGCGATGGCGCAAGAAATGGCTGAACAGACGGCGCACGCTGGTGAGCATATCAGCAGTATTCCGATGGAGCGGGAATGCACGTCGTTGCTAGACGGGAACGGGAACGGATTCGACGAGATCCTGAATAATCTGCTCCGACTGTTCAAAGCTGCGATGGCGCAAGCCCTGCGACCGGCTCACCATGATGCGATGAGACAGCACCGCAGGAGCCAGCTCTTTAATGTCATCCGGCAAGCAATAGGCTCGCCCCCTGACAAACGCAAGCGCTTTGGCCGCTCGACAGAGCGCCAATGCCCCACGCGTACTGACTCCGAGCGACAACAAATCCGACTGTCTGGTGGCCAGCACGATCGCCAGCAGATACTCCATCAGACTCTCTTCCATCAGCACATCGTCGACCTGCTGTTGCAGCGCGAGCACATCTTGAGCGGTGGCGACCGGCTGAAGCGCCTCTGCAGGATGAAGCGATTGCGGCCGCTCCAGCACCTTGCGCTCTTCTTCAGGCGACGGATAGCCGATCTGCACACGCATCAAGAACCGGTCGAGCTGGGATTCCGGCAAGGGAAAGGTGCCGTGATACTCAGCGGGATTTTGGGTGGCAATGACCATAAAGGGTTGATGAAGGGGACAGGTCTGATTGTCGACCGAGATCTGAGCCTCACTCATGGCCTCCAGCAAGCTACTTTGGGTCTTGGGCGTCGTGCGATTGATCTCGTCGGCCAGCACGATATTCGCGAAGATCGGTCCCGGCACAAATTCAAATCCCTGCTTTTGCCGATTGAAGATGGACACACCGACAATATCGGACGGAAGCAGATCGCTGGTAAATTGGATGCGTTTGAATGAACAGTCCAGCGAGCGGGCTAGACTATGAGCCAACGTCGTTTTCCCGACCCCTGGCACATCTTCGAGCAACAAATGGCCGCGAGCTAGGAGCGACACGACGGCCAGCTCAATGACCCTGGATTTGCCTTTGATGACGCGGGCAATATTTTCCTGAATAGAGGACACGAGTTGCGTGGATTTCATAGGATTGCGTAGCCGTTCCTATTGAGATGAAAGTTCTGGCAAGACACGACGAAAGTCTAACAAAGGGTCTACAGACGGTCAATTTTTCATCGGTATCTTGCGAGGGAGTGACTACACACACCCACGGAGACGTGGCTAGGGCCGCCGATCTTCCGGGACGAGCGTCAGGAACCAGGGGGGACTTTCTTCGCGCATATGCATAAATTGACGAGCCGTACTACTGGCAGGAACCCCGGGGAACACGGCTCCTCGGCGAATCCACACATCCCGAAAACCATATGTAGGTTGGGCCGTCTGGATCAGCGCACTCGCGGGAAGACAAGAGCGCAGAACGCCGAGTTGGGCGAGTGAGACGACATCCCCCACTTTCAATTGCATCAGATGTTGATAGATAGCACCGAAGACGACGGGAAGATTTTCCTGATTGAACGGCTGATTCTGGGGACGGTAGCGGGCATCTTCGAGCAATTGCGCGAGTATTTCCCAGAATACCTGGGAGTCTACCGCACCCAAGACCCCAACCAGCCCGCGGCGGGCCATGAGGTTCAGCAGGGCCACTGGTCCGCGAATGTCAAATTTCCAAGAGGGAAAGATCAGGGCCCGCTCCCCATGTTGCACTTCAAGAGCTGACTCGCCCTCATAGCGCACGTGCCGAAAGGCACCTTTACTCCGCCGGAGATCTTCCTGGATGACCGCCTCAGAGAGCCGCGTCGGCTCATAGGCAAACGTCGGGGTGGCAGGGGCCCAGCAGGTGACCAGCGTATACCGCGCCGCCAGATGACCGGATTCATCCAGTTCGTGAAGGTCGAACATGTCCTGATTGCCGTAAAAGCGAAAGGCCAGGCCCGGTCTCGCTTGGAGTTGGGCAATCCGGTCTCGTCCAGGATGCAATGGCCCACCTAATTTCGAGCGCGGATCCAGACGATCCACCGCATGCAGGACCAGCTCTCGCTGATGCGTGAGGAGCAGAGGACCGTAGTGATCGACGAGTTCGCCGGCAAATGAAAGATCGCCGGCGCCCAGATCGAGCACGGTGGCAACAGGCGTCGCGAGCAAGAGATCGAACGGATTGGGCAACGATTGAAGCGCGCGCGCCACCTCTTCACTGGGAAGATCTGCGGTGGGCCATTTCGAAGCTCGGCCCTCAACGAGACCAAAATAGAGGCACAGCGAACGGAATGCTTTAGACGGCGGGTATCCGGTCAGAGCTTTGAGTGCAGCGCCGTCAAGATCTTGGACTCGGCGAGCCTGGTCCTGGCCCAACACACGAGCCAGCGCGGCCTTTACCTGAAGTGGCACTGAAGCCGCCTGAGAGTGCTGAACCAATTGTCCCAAAATCGACGGGAATACAGCGGGCTCAAGAAGACGCCTAGAATCCTCCCACTTTTGTTCAGATTCGCCAATAGCACGATTTACGGCTCGACGAAACTCTGCAAAGATGTCGCTCTCAGACATAGTCAGTACCGGGGATGCATCTCGTAACAGACTGGTCAAGCTCGCTCAGGAGAGGGGAGGATAGTGGTCCAGCTCTTCTTCCGTCAAGACAACAGACTTGTTGCAACAGACGTGCTGTGTTAGGAGATGCCTATGACTCCTCTCTTTGTGCACCGGCTGACAATCTCTCGCATCCTTCCTCTTTTCCTCTTGGTCATCGGACAACTTCTCATCGCAGCCTGTGCCGGCAACACATCTACGATTCCTGCAAATTCCCCTGTCGCATCCTGGCAAGCAGGCCGCGTGATCGATGTAAAAACTGGGCAATCCATCGACCTCCCAACATTTCTCACGACACTCACGCATTATGACATCGTGTATCTGGGGGAAGAGCACTACAACCAACACCATATAGAGGCTGCTCTCACTGTTCTACAAACGCTGCTGACCAACGGCCGCCATCCGGTACTCACGATGGAGATGTTCGGATGGGACGGGCAACCCGCTCTGGATACATACCTCGCCACACCCGGACAGGACCGGCAGATGTTTCTTGATCACAGCCACTGGAAGCAGAATTGGGGTGGTGCCTTTGATAACTACGAGCCATTGGTGAATTTTTCCCGTGAGCACCAGCTGACACTCCGGGCCATGAATCCGCCCAAACCGCTGATCCGCCAGGTCGTGAGCGTGGGGCTCGATGATGCTCGGAAGGGACGGGACTGGGTTGAATGGGGAATGGACCACGAGGCCATCGTCGATGACCAGGCCTACCGCGCCAGGATTCTAGATCAGCTAAAACGCTGCCATGGAGGGGGAAGCGACGAAGACTATGCCAGGATGTACGAAGCGTCCATGGTGCGCGACGAAGGGATGGCCAAAACGGTGACGGCGGCACTTCTCACCGCTCGCCAAAAGCCGCAAGACCAGACTGCAATTCTCAGTTACACGGGTGGGGGACATATCCAGTTTAATCTGCCGATCCCAAAACGAGTCGCTCGTCGCATGGGCGGGCGCGTCTCACAAGCAACGGTGTATCTCGCCTCCTTCGATCACACACGCGTTGAAGATATCCAAGATCTCGTACACGACGGCATCGCAGATTATGTATGGCTCACACCCATCAGCCAGCAGGGTCCCCCACAGCGCTGCAAGTAGACCGTTCCCCTTCGCACTTCGCACTCCTGAACAGAACCGCTCACTGCTTGACAGTGTTGAACCAGCGAGGCAGACTACCTCTATATTGAGGGTCACACTCCATGGCAACCATGAAAAATAAAATTCCCTGCAGCGCCGATCGACTCGGGCTTCTGGACCCCCAGATGATCAAGGCTGTGGTTGAGATCTCCGCCTTTCAAATCGGCCATCAATACTTGTCCGAAAATCGGGTGCGCATCGTGGAAGCCGATGATGCGCAAATTTCTTCTGCGGTGATCGGAAACTCCGGGCTCTATGAACAAACCATCCGGTTGAAAGACGGGCATTTAATTTCAAAATGTTCCTGCACCCTTCCCGAAGAACCGATTTGCCGCCACTGTATCGCGGTCTTACTCGAATACCATCGGTGGTCCCAACCGCGGCAATCCCGGAAATCAAAAGATACTCCGCGAGACGTCAAGGCAACCACGCAACCTGAACCTCAGAGTAATGGAAACGGGGCACCGACTATGGGCCAGAGTTCCTCCGCCGACGTCAAGCTCAGTGAAGTCATGGTGTTTGTGGAGTGGCTGCAACCCGCGATCAAAGCCATCGAGCAGGCCCAATCGATGCCGCTACCTCCCCCCATCGCTCCAGGGGAGGTTTCGAACTGGATCCAGACCATCCGAAATCTTGAGGACCGTCGCCGGGATAGCGAAGAAGTCCAGCTGAAACTGGAATCCGACATGCGAGATCGAGAAGCCTATGTGGCCCGATTGAGCCAGCAACTCCAGGCTTCTACCGCGGAAGCGAAGACGGCTCAGGCAACCTCGCAAGCGCTCCAGCAAGAACTCGCAACCTACAAAGTCGCCTTGAGCAAAGTCGCTGAACTTTCAGGGGAAGTCAGCCGCTACGATGGTCAGCTGAAATCTATGGCGCAGGATTTTTCCAGCAAGGGAAATCAGCTGGATCGATTGGCTGGCTCTTGCAAGCAGGTCGCCGAAGCCCTCAACGCCATCACGAAGCAAACGGCCCCACGGTAACGTCGTTCATACAAATAGCCGATCTTCTGCCTCCCAAACTTATGGAGGGGGATCTTGCACAGCCCCATTCTATTTTTGTAGAATGCGGTCCTCATTTTCGATATACCCTTGAGGGAGGAATGATGATGAAGAGACTATTGGAAACAGGAAGCATGGCTCTTGCGGTCGTACTCACGGTCGCGCCGCAGGTCTTGGCGAATGAAGCGCATGGTGAGGGTCCCCCGGATTACAGCGGCATCACCGGGTTGTACTATGTCATGATCGGGGGAATTTTGGCGTACGGCGTGTACGACACATTCCTGAAGAAGTCGTAACCTATCCCTAGTACGGACTGATTGAGATAGACTCCTGCCCGGCTGAGAAATCAACGGGCGGGAGTTTATTGTTTCGCCCCATTGCGCATCTTCTCCCTCCCCTTCAGAACTGGCTGCAATCTTCCAAGCATCATTTCTACAATCGCGCGATAGCCATGGGCCGTCGGGTGGATGCCATCGGCTTGATTGAGCGTATTGGAGGCCGCCACTCCTTCCAAAAAAAACGGGATGAGCGGCAGGCGGTAGCGTGTCGCCAGGTCAGGGTATAGGCGCTCGAATGCTGACAGATAGTCATGGCCGTAGTTAGGCGGGAGCTTCATCCCGGCCAAAATCACTTGCGTGCCGGATTGCTGCAGCTGCTGAATGATGCGCTCAAGATTGGCTTTCGTCTCTTCTACCCGCAGTCCCCTCAGGCCATCATTGGCTCCCAGTTCAAGGATCACGATTTCAGGTTTACTCCGCAAAATCCACGGCACACGGCGCAGACCACCCGCCGTCGTCTCTCCGCTCACTCCAGCGTTGATGACCCGATATCGCAGCCCGAGCGCATCCAACCGCCGCTGTAGCTCTGCCGGATAGGTCTCATCTGCGGCAACGCCGAGCCCAGCCGTGAGACTGTCACCAAAGGCCACGATCCTCGGCCGATCATCGACCGATGAGGCTCCCGCAGCCAAAACGACCGCACGCTCGCCTGAAAGTCCTGTTAGCAGAAGCCATCCGACATACGCGGCTATTCTAAGCGTTCGCAATTTCGACCGACGCTCCATAATCGATACAGTATAATACCATCTTGCGGTCTGTCCTGAGCTGAAGGGAGGAAGAACCGACCCATGATATCCGTCACGAAACTTTCAATGAGTCTGGCAGCCGGAGGGCGAGCGGTTCCCATTCTGGACGACATCACGCTGGAGATTCCCGACAAGCAGATGATCGCGATCGTCGGAGCATCCGGAAGCGGAAAGTCGACGCTCCTCGGATTGATGGCCGGTCTCGATCGTCCAACTACAGGATCGATCACGTTAGATGGGACTGAGTTAACGACGATGTCCGAAAGCGCGCTCGCCAAGTTCCGACGCGCGAAGATCGGCTACATTTTTCAATCATTCCATCTCATTCCCACGCTCACCGCTCGGGAGAATGTCGCCGCTCCCCTCGAACTGAGCGGCGAGCAGGACGGCCAGGTGCGCGCGGCTGAACTATTAGCTTCCGTGGGACTGGCCGACCGCCTCGATCATTATCCCGTGCAGCTATCCGGTGGCGAGCAGCAGCGTGTCGCGGTCGCCCGAGCCTTTGCCTGCCGTCCACCATTTTTATTTGCCGATGAACCGACCGGCAATTTGGACAGCACGACGGGAATCCAGGTGGTCAATCTCCTCCTGAACATGCATCGAGATTTTGGCACTACCCTGGTCCTTGTCACTCACGATCAACACCTGGCCGGTCGAATGCAACGAGTCGTCGCCCTGCGCGATGGCCGCATCGAGTCAGACCAATTGACGGGTTCCTGACGTGAACACCTTCGCACTAAAAATGGCGTGGCGCGAAACTCGCGCAGCTTGGCGACACTTTTTCTATTTCCTCACCAGCATTGCGGTGGGAGTAGGCGCCCTGGTGGGAGTCTCACTATTTTCCGCCCATCTTGAGCAAGCCGTCACGAAGGAAGCCCGTGGCTTACTCGGCGGGGATCTTGAGGTTCGCCTCTCGCGGCAGGTGAGTCCCGCAGGACTCACCTTTCTCACCTCGCTGACCAGTCGCGACATCGCGATGACTCACGTGAGCGAGTTGATCGGGATGGCCGCTCACGGTCCCGGAACACGCGCCTCCGGCCAATCGTCACAAATTGTCGAGCTTAAGGCGGTGGAATCGCTCTATCCGTTGTATGGGGCCCTGCGACTGGAACCGGATCGCCCGCTGTGGGAACTGCTGCAGCTCCAGTCGGCCGGCTGCCCGGGATCGCCCTGCTGGGGCGCAGTAGTTCAAGAATCACTGCTCATTCGAATGGGATTGAAGCTTGGCCAGTCGCTCACCATCGGCCAGGCCAGCTTCCGGATTACCGGGATCGTGCGCACGGAACCAGACCGCATGGCAAATGCGTTCAGCCTGGGCCCTCGCGTGCTGATTGCCCAGGAGGGGCTCCGCGCCACAGAACTAGTAAAACTCGGCAGTCGCGTACGCGAACGCTATCTGTTACAAACCCCGGCCGACACCAAAATTGAACCGCTCCTGTATGAATTGCGGAGCCGTTTGGCGGCGGACTCCGCGCGCGTCTCGACGTATCGAGAGGCGCAACCGCAACTGAAACAATTTCTGGAGCAATTGACCAGGTATCTCGGGCTCATCGGACTGACCGCCTTGTTTGTCAGCGGGATCGGCGTCGCGACATCCGTACGCGCCTTCCTTCGTGAAAAGCTGTCAACGATCGCCATCTTGAAAACCGTCGGCGCCGATTCTCCCACCATCATTCGCACCTATATGACCCAGGCCCTCCTCCTAGGACTGACCGGAAGCGTCGCGGGACTGATCCTCGGCGTCAGTCTAGAACAAGCCGTGCCTTGGATATTGTCTTCGTGGTTCGCCTCGGACATGCTGGGGCAAATTGGCTTTACATCGGGACTCTCCCTATACTCATTTCTGCCGCTCAGTAAAGGGCTGGCCCTCGGCCTGCTCACCACATTGCTCTTCACCCTGTGGCCGTTATTAGCCATTCGATCCGTTAAACCGGTCGCGCTGTTGCGACGCGACGCGCTCGCATCGGAATCGCCTGCGGACACTACGGACCGGAGCTGGCACCGGCACATCGCTCGCCTTGATCGGACAAAGCTGCTCACCGCTGGCACCATCGTCGTCGGGCTTGCCCTGCTGTCGATGTGGCAAGCCGGAACGTGGAAAATTGGACTCCTTTTTATGGGAGCCTTCTCGCTCGCACTCGCACTGTTAGGAAGCGCCGCCTGGCTAGTGATCCAAGCACTGGCTGTCGTGGCCCGGCCAAAGAATCTGGCCGTACGCCATGCGGTCGGCAACATTGTTCGTCCGGGGAGTCAGGCCGTCAGCATGACCATCGCCATTGGGATTGGGGTCATGGTGATCGTAACCGTCGCGCTGGTTGAACAGGCCTTGCTCCGACAGCTCGGCGAGAGCCGGCCGGCGGATGCCCCAACGTTTTTCTTCATTGATATTCAACCGGACCAAGTGGACGGTATCTCTCGTCTGCTCCGTGACCGGGTAGGGGTCCGCACACCAAATCTGACTCCACTGATTCGCTCACGGGTCGTAGCCGTAAACGGCCAACCGATCAAGACTGAAGCTGTATCCGAGGAGGAGGAGCGGACCGCCCAATCGGGCGATAAGGATCAGCGCCGCAAGGCATGGTACCTCACCAGAGAATATGTGCTGACCTTCTTGGATCAGCTGCCGAAGGACAACGTCATCGTGAAAGGCCGGTGGTGGACACCTGGCCAGACCTTTACGCTCCCCATCATCTCGGTCGAGGAAGACGCCGCCAAGGCAATGGGGCTGGATGTCGGACAGACGATCGAGCTGGACATTCAGGGCACGCCGCTGGTCGCAGAGGTCGGCAGCATTCGCAAAGTAGAGTGGGGCAACTTCTCCACAAACTTTTACATGGTCCTGTCGCCCGGCGCACTGGATGGCGCGCCCCTCACTTATGTGGCGACCGTGCAGGTCCCGCCCTCCGACGAGGTCTCGTTGCAACAAGCGATTGTCGCCGAATTTCCCAACGTGACGGCGATCAATATCGGCGATGTCCTCGATAGCTTTGCCCGCATCCTCGATCGCCTGTCTCTGGCCATTCGAGCCGTGGCGCTCTTCTGCGTCCTCACCGGAGGCCTTGTCATGGGAGCGGCGCTCGCAGCCACCCGGTATCGGCGCCTCTATGAATCCGCGGTGCTGAAGGCCTTGGGCGCCACCCGGGGGTTGCTCATCGGCTCCTTCGCGATCGAATATCTGTTGCTGGGAATCGTGGGGGGCGCGATCGGTGTCGGACTAGCCAGCGCCTTGTCCTGGGCACTTCTTCGATGGGTGTTCGAACTCGGCTGGGCCCTGCATCCCCACGTGCTGCTCATCGGACTGGGATTGACGATGATCCTCACGCTTCTCGTGGGATTTCTCAGCACCTACCGTATACTCGGACAGCGGCCGCTGCCCGTCCTTAGATACGAGTGAGTCGCCACGACTTGATGGTGCACACCGATCACTTAGCGAGGAAGCGCAGGTTCCGGCAACCAAAGATCCAGAATACTCCGGATACGCCGTTGATCCTGCCGATGCAGTTGGATAAATCGCAGGCCGATTTCTCCCTGGGATGAAGACCGGACAATCGCCTCCTCCACCGTAATTGGGAACGATGCGTTGGAGTGTTGAAACTCCAACTCAACCCGTGTCCCCGGAACCACGGGACGCTCACAACGGATCCGGCAGCCGCGAATCGACAAATCCTGGATAGTCCCTTCTTCCCCCAACGCCTGCGGTGAGGCATGCAGCGGTTTCAGCCACACGGGGAAATCGACCGCAACCCGATCGAAGTTTCGGCGGGGATTAGTGGCAACTTTTCCGAGAAAAGAACGAAACCGCCGCGCGCACAGCTGGCAGCGGAACGGATAGACCGTCACATACCCCAAGAGTCTGTCCGTGAACGACCGGCGGACTGCGAGTCGAGTTTTTGTTGTGCCGCAGAACGGGCACGCCATCAGCCTCATGAAACGGCCCTTCCATCCCGTGATGAGTGACGGCCATCGTACTCGCGGCCGCGCGTTTTCGGCTACCCCCTAAAAGTACAAGACCATGCGCAGCGGCTCCGGATATTGGTCCAATGTTTTCCGCCAAGATCGATCGTGTTCGACGTGAACAACGCCCACAGATCTTGCTCGAGCTCCGGCGCAGCCAGATCAATGATCTCGTCGCACTGGCGCCGTAACCCATGCGGAACACCTTCGTAAACTCAGAAGGACATTTGCCGCAAGTCCTACCAGGGCTGCGTCACCTGATGCAGGGTAAGGGCATTGCCCTCGGAGTCCAGAATCACAGCGAGACGGCAGACAGGTGTGGAGAGTGGTTCGAGCTTCACTCGCACTCCCTTCGCTCGCAACTGCTCGATCGTGTCATCGACGTTCTGCACTTCGAAGGCAATGCTGCCACCGGCATCGGCACTGGGCGCTCCTCCTTCTTTCAAATTGGTGAGGGCGAATGTCCCCCCGTCCAGATCATATTCGACCCATTCGAACTCATGCGACTCGCGGCGAGCCATGCGGAGACCGAGAATCTCCTCATAGAACCGTCGCGCCCGAGGCATGTCCGTGACAGGGTAGACGGTGAAGGCGATGCGCTTGATCATGGCTACGCTCCGGGTTGTTGTGATTGGAGGTAGATCGGCAATCTGTCGCGTTCTCGTTCGCGGAAGGTCACGGCGATCCGCAGCTGCTCCAGATATTGGTCCAATGTTTTTCCGCCAAGATCGATCTTGCGGGAAAGGAAGAACGCTCGCACATCCTGTTCAAGTTCAGCCGTGGCCAGCGCGACGATGCCGCCGCACATCCGCCGCAAGCCTTGCTTCGGAAACAGCCGGTCCATCAGATCCCAGTTCGTCTTCACAAATTCCCAGGCCTGTTCACGCCCATACACATTCCCCATCACGGCACTGACGACGAACGGCGCATCCTGAGTCCGCATCTCGCCGCTGACCGTTCGGGCGAGTGTGCGCGCCAACAACGCCGGGGCTTGAAAGGCGGCGAGCGCAAACAAATACCGCCGCTCCTCTTGCGGCGTCGCCGCGGTTCGGGAGCGCTCGAAGAACTCGTTGTAGCGCACCTCGTCGCCGGTGTAGGCCAGAATGGCCACGAGCGCAGGGACGACATTGGGGTCAACGCGGGAAGGGTCTGCGCGGTACAGTCGATACTGCTCTGCGGCTTGCGCTTGAATAGCCGGGTCGTTGCCGAGCTTTCCCAACACACCGATAAGCTCTCCCCGCAACTGTCTCACAAGATCGTCCTCGCCGGGCTTCGGCTGCCACGTAAGCTCGGTTACGGCAGGGAGAAGGCGCGCACGAACGAAGGCTTCCAACACCGGCCGGTCGGCGGCCGCGATAATGCGGTTCAAGAACGAAAAGGCATCGAGGAGGACGGCCCATACATTTTTGTCCCGCTCGCCGGTGAAGTGGCTGGTCAGACGCAAATAATCGGACAGCGGCGTGAGCCCTGAAACCGTCGTCGCCCAGACATCGCTGACCAGATTGAATCGCTCGCTCGGCGCGAGGCGATCAACTCCAGCTTCCAGGATACGCTGCAGCAGCGAGGACTCGTATCGCACTCGATAAAATCCGTGTCCCGCTTCATTGACGAACAGGTGCTGGACGCCTTTCGGAAGACTCACGCGCACTTCCCGATCAGCCAAGAGGAGACGGCGATGTTCGGTGGTGCCGCCGGCGGTGATTCGGAGCGGAACAGGAATCTGCCAAGACTGCTCGGTCGATTCAGGAGATGCGAGATAGGTAAACCGCTGCTGTGACAGCACGAGCTCCGTCTCATTGTCCTGACGCACGGTGACGAGGGGATAGCCCGACTGAAAAATCCAGCCGTTCATGAGTTCAGGAACCGCTTGCTTCGACGCCTGTCCCAATGCCACCCACAGATCGTTCGTATCCGCGTTCCCGTACGCATGGGCGCGGAGATAGTGCCGCACGCCTTCGCGAAAGACCGCCGGTCCAATATGTTGTTCGAGCATGCGAAGCACCGAGGCGCCTTTTTCGTAGGTCAGCACGTCAAACATGGCATCCGCGTCTTTGGGCGCGCGAACGGGATACTCGATCGGACGCGTGCTCAGCAGACCATCCACGGAGAAGGCCGCAGCGCGCGAGACCCCAAACGCGTCCCAGCGTTTCCATTCAGGCTTCCACGCATCGACCGCGAGCATTTCCATGAAGGTGGCAAAGGCCTCGTTCAGCCAGAGCCCGTTCCACCACGACATCGTGACGAGATCGCCGAACCACATATGCGCGTTCTCATGGGCGACGACATCGGCCACCCGCTCCCGCTCCGCATGCGTGCCGGTGTGCTCATCGACCAGCAAAGCGGTTTCCCGGAAGGTAATGGCGCCGAGGTTTTCCATCGCACCGGAGGCGAAGTCGGGAATGGCGAGGAGATCGAGCTTATCTCCCGGATAGGGAATGCCGTAATACTCCTCGAAAAACGTTAGCGACGCCGCGGCGATTTCATGACCGAACCGCGTGAGCGGCTGTTTCCCAGGCACGGTCCAGAGACGCAGTGGCGTGGAGCCGACGTACAGGGCCTTGGTCGCTTCGAGTTGCCCGACAATGAAGGCGACGAGATAGGTGGACATCTTCATACTGTCGGCAAACCGCATGATTCTTTTGCCGGACAAGACGGAGTCGGACAGGACGGACGCATTCGATACCGCCGTGAGACTCGGATCAATCACCAGCGTGGTGGCAAAGACCGCTTTAAAGTCCGGCTCATCCCAGCAGGGGAAGGCTCGTCGTGCATCGGTCGCTTCAAACTGTGTGGCGGCCATGGTGTGAGACACGCCCGCCTGATCCTTATAGGTACTGCGGTAAAAACCACGCAGGTGGTCATTCAATGTTCCTTGAAACACCAGCGTGAGCTGCGCCTCGCCCACTGCAAGAGAACGGGAAAACGTCAGCCGGCAACGCTGCATCGCCGCATCAAGCTCGACCGTCGCATCAAGCCGGCCGCCGGCTGTCCCTTCAAGCGTCGCCGATGAAATCGTGAGATCGACCGCGTTCAGGATGATGGTGCTAGTCGCATGCGTGACCGTGACGGCGATGACAGCGAGGCCCGAGAAGGTCGCGGCGCGAAGGTCCGGCTCCAGCCGTAAGTCGTAGCGATGCGGCACAACGTGCCGGGGTAAGCGATAGGGATCCAGATTGCCCGACGCATCATCGATGTTCATATCTTTGCCTTTCGGTCGTGTCGTCGTGGTTGCTGCAATGGCCGGATGGACGGCCGAGAGAAGGAGGGGAGCTAGCGGAAGAACCAGCAGTGCACGGGCTCGTCTGGCCACTGTCGTGAACAGATAACGCCTGCCGACGGATTCACTCATTGCTCCGGCGCATGGTGGATATCGACTCCGTGAGGGGAACCGACGATCAAGATACTGGTTCGACCGATGAACAGACCGGTTTCCACAACTCCAGGAATCTGGTTCAAGGCTATTTCGAGATCCTTCGGATGGTGAATCCGCGCAATGTGTACGTCCACGATCAGATTCCCGGCTTCGGTCCTGAACGGAGCGCCGTTTTTCTCTCTCAGCACTACCCGGCTCTTGGTCAAGGATTCGATCTCTCGCGCCGTGCTGCCCCACCCGAAGGGAATGATTTCGATCGGAAGGGGAAAGGATCCTCCCAACATAGGCACTTGCTTCGTATAATCCACCAGCACAATAAATTGCTTCGCGGAGGCCGCAACGATCTTTTCCTTCAGGAGGGCGCCGCCGCCGCCTTTGATCAGATTGAATCCGGGATCGACCTGATCGGCGCCATCGATCGCCACATCAAGCTCCCACCGACTGTCGGCATCGATGAGGGCAATGCCGGCCTCTTTGGCAAGCGCAGCCGTTTCGTGCGATGTCGGCACTCCGCGCAACCGCATCCCGGCCCGAACTTTTTCACCGAGGGCGACAATCATATGCTTGGCCGTCGAACCGGTGCCCAGTCCGACGATCATGCCGTCGCGAACGAACTCGACGGCTTCCAATGCCGCGGCTTTCTTGAGTCTATCGAGATCTAACTGCGTGGTCATAGCGCCGGAGCATGAGAAAGAGCGGCAGCAACCGAGGCCGCTCCGAGCAACGCGGTCTTCTGGTTCATCACGACTTTTACCGGCACGTTAGTCAGCAGGCGCTTGTACCGCCCTTTATTGACAAAGGCTTTCATGAACGTGCCATCCTGAAGTTTCTTGATGAGTTTCGGAGCCATCCCCCCGGCCACATACACGCCGTCGAGCGACAGCGCTTTGAGCGCCAGATTGCCGGCCTCGGCGCCGTAAATAGAGGCAAACAGATCCAACGACTGCTTGGCGATGTCGGCCTGACCCTTCAGGCCGGCCTCGGCAATTTCGGCCGCCGGATCGCCAGCCTTGATTTTTTCTGCGAGCCACGTCGGTTCGTTTTTCTTCGTGTCGCGAACATACTCATAGATCGCATTCAGTCCGGGTCCAGATAGGATTCGTTCATAGCTGACGTGGAGGAACTGGCTGCGGAGATAGCGCAACAGTTCGATTTCGTAGTCGTTATTCGGAGCAAAGTCGGCGTGCCCGCCTTCCGACGGCATTGGGCGATAGGACTTGCCGTCCCAGAAAAGAATCGCCTCGCCAAGTCCGGTCCCGGCGGCGATGAGCGCCAGCGCTTGCCGTTGGGGAGGGGGACTGCCGGGATTGAGCACCTCCAATTCGTCAGGCCGCAACAGCAAAATCCCGTAGGCGGTCGCCTCAAGATCGTTGAGCAATTGCACGCGTGGAATATCGAATCGCTTGGCTATCGCCGCTCCATCCACCACCCACGGCAGATTGGTGGTCTTGGAGCGGTTCTCGATCACCGGGCCGGCAATGCCAAAGCATGCCGCAGTGAGCGTGACGGGTTCAGGGGGCGCCGGCGCTTCGTTCGATTCGCCTTCACTCGACGCGGCGGCATCAATCTCGTCCAACAGCATCGGCGGCGTCGGCGGAGTGAGAAACTCTTCCAGAATTTCTTCGAGGGATTTGTAGTCGGCGCTAAGAAACGTCTCCAGCCTGACCGGTTCCACCCGCTCGGTGGGCCAATCATAGAGGGCGAGATTCGTTTTGGTTCCACCGATATCGCCTGCCAGAATCATCGTCAATCCTTCTCGTCGTCTTATCGCATGAGGGCGCCGGCCGCAGCATCGTCGAGCAACCAGACGAGGTGCCCGCTATCCGGCTTCACTTGAGCCGCCGGCAGCGTCCGTTCCGGCTGGGTTTTTGACTGGAGCACCGCGCGTACCATCTCGGCCTTCCCAGTACCGGTTACCAGGAACAGTACCACAGTCGCCCGGTTGATCACACCTAGGGTCAGGGTCAAACGAGAAGGAATCCCTTTCGGTGAGAGACCGACCGCGACCAGGTGGCTCCGCTCCGACAATGCGGGTGTCCCAGGGAAAAGTGACGCGGTATGGCCATCCTCTCCCAAACCGAGAAGGACCAGATCCAGACGGGGAATCGCCGGTGGCGGACTGTGCGTGAGGGCCCTGAGCGCCTGCTCATAATCCGCCGCGGCCAGACTGAGGTCGGTAGATTCGCCTTTCATTCGATGGACCTGTGACAGTCCGATACCCAACGGACGGAACAGGGCCTCCAAGGCGAGTCCATAATTGCTGTCAGGATGATCGGGTGGGACGCCGCGCTCGTCGCCGAACAAAAAGATCATCCGATCCCACTGGCATTGGGTCTTCCATTCAGGCGATGTCAAGGCTCCGTAGAGCGCTTTGGGAGTCGTGCCTCCCGACAGAGCAATGACGCACGAGCCCTGCGCCTGAATGGTCTGCGTAGTGATGTCCCGGAAAAGACCGCAGGCTCTGTCGAGCCAGTCCTGACCAGGCCGACACACAAGGATTTCAGGAGAGCTCGACATGTTAGCGAGAGCGACGGCTCGATGACCGCTTCGCCGGCACGGTCTGCCGGCGTGGTCGCGCCGCCGGAGCGCCGAACCGGCTGACTATGGCGTTGACGGTGGCCGCCGGGGTAGGGCCAAGCATAACCCGAATCGCGGGACGGCCATGAGCCTGTAACGATTCAAGATCGCCGGTCGCTTGAGCCTTTGCCAATGTGCCGAATGAAAAAGTTTGCGCGGGAATCTGGAGATCCGGCGTCATGCGATCGACGAGCTCGAGAAAGACGCCGCTTGCCGGGCCGCCCTTGTGCAACTGCCCGGTCGAATGCAAGTAGCGGGGGCCGTACCCGAATGTTGTCGTGACATGATGCTGCTGTACCAAGGCCTTCCTCAAGCGCCGGATCGCGGTCTCAAGCGGCTTTGAAGGGGTTGTATACGCCAAGATGGCGACATACGAACCGGCGTGGAGATGGCCGGCCAGCTCGGCAGCCGCTTCAGCCGGGGTACTCACCACCGCTTCAGGCAGCCGGCCGGTGGACTGATAGCCATCGAGCACTCGCCTGGTATTGTCTTTACTCTCCTGCACATTGGGCTGATCGAACGGTTGGATACCCAGCACATGGCCCGCCACAGCGGTGGCATATTCCCAACGGAAAAATTCAGCGCCGAGATCGTACGGATCACGCAGCGCAAACGTGAGAACAGGATGCCCGGCACGCGCGAGGGCTTCAACGTGACGATCCAAGGTCTCATTTTTTGCGCCCTTCAGCCTGAGATAGACAAACACTCGATCGGATCCATACATCCCTGGCGCAAGGACAGGCTCCTGCGCGACAGGGACAATCCCCTTGGTCTCTTTGCCGGTACTTTCAGCTATTAATTGCTCAGCCCATAGACCGAAGGTATCGATGGGAGGGGATGCGAGAATGGTCACCTTGTCCCTTCCGGCTTTGGCGAGCGTCCCCATCGCCACTCCAAGGTAGACACCCGGGTTGCCTTCTACGGAACGGCCCTCGCGGCAACGGTCGGCCATCTTTCCCGCGCGCCCCAACAAGCGAGGAATATCGAGCCCCATCAAGGCCGCCGGAACTAACCCAAACAATGAGAGGACGGAATACCGCCCGCCGATATCAGGCGGATTGCTGAAAATCTTCCGAAAGCCGTGTTCCCGCGCCATGGTCTCAAGACCGGTGCCTGGATCAGTGATCGCAATAAACTGCTGGCCGCCGCGATTCCCCTTCGTTCCCGCCACAAGTTTCCAGAAATGCGCGAAGAGGGACATGACTTCGATCGTCCCGCCCGACTTGCTAGCCACGAGAAAGAATGTGCGGGCAGGAAGAATCGACTTGGTGACCGAGCGAACCCATCCCGGCACAGTCGTGTCGAGCACCCAGAGGCGCGGGGCTCCTTTTTTTGAACCGAATGATGTACGAAAGACTTCGGGGCCGAGGCTGCTGCCGCCCATACCGAGCAGGACGACATCCCTGATGCCTTCTTTTCTCGCCTCAGCAGCCAATGTTTTCAACGCCGATACGTGCGCAAGCATGTCCTCGGGCAATGTCAGCCAGCCCAGTCGATTGGTAATTTCCGTGGGCTCAGGTTTCCACAGGCGGTAGTCTTTGGACCACAGCCTCTCCACAACTTGATGGCGAACGATCGACGCACTCGCATCGCGAACGACTGCGTTGTACGGCTCGGCAAGATGTTCTCTGGAAGAAGAAATGGCCATGTGGGCTCTCCTTGGTTGAGTCACCGAAGGCTTTTAATTAGCACGCGACTATATATTAGGAATCAATCATCCAAAACGCAATGTGTCCTGACAGGGGTGATCCGTTAGGGCTCGGAGGGACGACGAATCATCACAGACATGCCATTTACCGTAGACCAGGCTAAGGACTGAGCTTCCTCGCTCGAAAGAGTCAAGCTGAGGGTCGGAGTTTCATCGGGCGATTGAGTCTCCGCCAACTGCTGTTTCCAGGCACGCAGCTGTTTCCAGGCCTTCCGGCTTGTCGCGTGAATCCATCCCATCGTCCCTTGCGCCTCAGCAGACTCGATATCCAGAGTCATGGCTGGGGTAAACGACAGCCGATATTCCGTCGGCATATCAGACAGAGAAATCGGCTCCTGCTCGGCTGTCGCAGACGGATCAATTTTTCGGCGAATCACCGGGGGACGGGCCGTCAAACGAAAAGTTCCCGTCAATCGCGAAAGCTCCGTCGCCGTCCATGCGGTAATGGAAAGCCTGTGAAGATCCACGCCGCGAGCCTTAATATAGATGCCCCCTGACATAAGATCGATGAGCAGATAGGTTTGAGGCCGCGCAGCCAGCTTGAGTTCCTCTTCGAGAACCCGCGAGCCCTCCTGTAACGCGACTGGATCGCTTGTATCAAGATCGGGAAAGACCTCGCCTTCGGCGGTCCACCCCGGAACCGGAAAAAGAAGCAGCATGGAAAGAGCAATTGATACGAGCATCGCTAGCATCTGTGTGCAGGGCGTGAATTGGCAGGAGACGGAAACAGCTCGTTCAGCAAGGCCGCAGCGAGCAGCGAGGCAAGGCGGACACGGCGGCACATTGAGTCTCTGTGTGACGCGAGAACGCCGTTGGAGGACGGTTTCCACATTCCGCTAGAAAATCATGATCGGTGTCCCCACTCGGGCGAGCTGGTAGACACTCTTTAGGTCATCGTCATTGAGTCGAATACACCCATGGGTCACGTTCTTGCCGAGCAGTCTTGTATAGAGCGTGCCATGAATAAAGTAGCCTTTCCCAAATCCAAGCGCATAGTCGCCCAGCACGCCTTGCTCGACTCGGTCAGCGGGATTCTTGGGAACCACGAGCCCTTCTTCAATGAAGGCCCAATCCGGCTTCACCCAAGCCGGATGTGTCAATTTAGATTGCACCGTAAATTCTCCGCGCGGGGTATCGAAGACCCATTGGGTATTCCCTTCACCCGGCTTATCGAGCACGACCCCGCTCCCGGTGGAGGCGATGGCATCCAACACGATCTCTTGACTGCGTTTGACATAGAGGTGATTTCGCGCAGTATCCACGAGAATGTAGTGTTGATGGGGCGCAAATTGCGCAAGCTGTTTCTTGAGGCTCTTGTATTGATTTTGCAAACCTCGGAGGACGCTGGGATCCACGACGGGAGACTGAGGGGCCGAGGCGATGGAGGACTGAAGTTGGCTGCTACTGTACGAAAGCAGGGCCGCGAACAAGCCGACGGAGAGGACCGAACCTATAAGGAGCAGGACTCGCTTCATGGAACCAGCCTCAGGTTTCTTCTCCGTGTTCACCCAACTGAGCCAACGCCGTCGCGACGGCGTTGTGTCCGGTTAACGCGCCGACGATGCTGACCACACTTCCCGGTTCCACCCGCTCGAACAGCGCACTCATCTGCACATTGTCGAGCATGACGCAGCCCAGGGTTTGCGCCATCAATTCATTTTCAACGCCGTGGATTTCGATCTGGCCTCCGATCTGCTTCGCAGCATGGATGCGCCCGACCTTCTTGCCTTGTGCGAATCGACGACGATCGTCCTGGTTCGGGTAATCAATGACCAGCGCTCGGTAAAACTGTGTCCGGCCCGCTCCACGTTTATCCGTGATACGGTATCGTCCCTCCGGCGTGGCGCCGTCACCCTGAAATTGCTTTTCACGAATACCATTGAACCCTAAACGGACAGGGTATGATACCACCTTGCTTCCATTTTTATAGAGCGTCAGAACTCTCTCCGCTTTGCTGACAATAATGGCGGTTGATCGGTGGGTCCGGGACCACTCGATTGTCTGCTGCGCCAAGGCCTGCCAACTGCGAATATGTTGCTCATCCGCATATCGCCCGAGCTCGCGAGCAAGAAGCGCGGCCTGCACACGCAGAGCCTTGCCGGCTAAATCGGCGGCTTCAATTGAACGCTGATAATCATGCTGATCGTAGAACGCTCGGGCCTGCTTCACCAACAAATCAGTCTGGACTGGTTTCCCACCCAACACAATGCGGCCATCAATGGCGTCAATTTGTGAGGAGAGCGCGCGGAGCCGCTCTTCCACGCGCAGGACATTCAGTTGGGCGCGATGCTGCTGGGCTTGACGTTCGCCATGCAGCTTCGCAAGGGTATTCCCACCTTCTTCGCGTAGCCGGCGAAGCTCTGTTTCGAGCTCATTCGTTTCCCACGGCCATCGCACCAAGTCATCATCCGACTGTACGCGGGCACGGAGCGGCACCCATTGCCGCACAAAACGAGCATATTCTTCAGGCGCGATTTCCGGTGCTTTGAGCGCAACCAGCTGCTGATCGATCCGATCGACTGCACTGACCAGTTCAGGCGGAATGGCTTGGACACAGGCAGAGAACGCCCCCGCCAGGAAGAGTCCTTGGGCGAGAGCGATCAAACCACTTCTGACTGAGGGGACTGAAACGGTGGCCATGAATCAATACTACCTTACTTTTTCTTATGCGCAGAAGGTTTTCCCTTCCCGACTTTCGCCAAGGCATTCTGCAATTCCGCAGAGACCGCTTGCCCCTTGTCATGGATGGCTTTTGCCTGCGTCTGGGCAGCCGGATAGTCTTCTTTATCGATCGCTAATTGGATCTGATTCAACGAGGCTTTCAAGGCTTCGACATCATTCTTGATGGCCTCAAGTGCTGCACGGTCTTTACCCACCGGCGCACCGGCCACGAGATCAACCGCCGACTTCACCGCTTCCTGAGCGACTTGCTGAGCCTGAAGCGCACCGGCTTTCGCCTCTTCCTTCTTTTTCACGGCATCGGCCTTGACCCGTTCACCATCGGCCTTGGCAGAAGCCGCCAGTTGCTCGGCTTTCCCGTAATCGCGAAAGAGGGCAAACTTTCCGTCCTGATCCGTCACTTCTTTTTTCATGGCTGCCAGAGAGGCTTCGAGCTTGGCATAGTCTTGCGCGGTATAGATCGCCGCTCCGCTCATCTGAGCTTCCTTTAGCGCCTTTTCAGCCGCATCGAGTTGCTCGGCCGGGGGCTTAGCACAGCCCGCGAGCAAAATGGCTCCAAGCATCAGTGGCGCGAGCCGATTGATCGTGACGTTCATCATACTTCTCCTTATGGTTCGAGTGGGGGGCCTGCCGTACGCACTGCGCGCTTCCTCGACTGAGAAGGCCCCTCACTGAACATGCGAGACCTTCTCAGCCTGGTATAGAAGGGAGGGAGAAAACTTAGCCGTTCTTCTTTTCCTTACCCTTTTTCTTGCCTTTGCCGCCCTTTTTGTTCTTTTTTACTTTCTTTTCTTTTTCTCCATCCACTTTCTTTTCAGTTTCAGCCGGAGCACCCATCGCTGGGGCAGCAGGAGCAACTGGGGCTGGGACTGGCGCAGTGGCGGCTGGTGCCGTAGCTGGAGCTGCTTCCTGCGCATGCAGGTAGGTACCGGTTGAGAACATGGCAGCGACCGTAAGCGCAAGCATGCTAGTTAGAATTCTACCCATGTGAGAGAACCTCCTGTAATGTAATTGATTGAATGTGGGCACTCATCGAAGCATCGGACCTGCCATCAAGCAGTCAAAGCGATAGCGCGATTCTGCATAGTACTGGCAAGCTTAATGCCACGCTCATTTTGTCAATTTAGAGGATCGCCACTTGGAGAAACACCTGTTTATGAAGAACCGTGGCCCAAGAGAAAGTGCCCCCTGTGGCACTCTGGCCGCTGAACTTACAAAAACGCCTCAGAAATTAATATCTTACGACTTACAGACTATCTCTCGACGATAAGAAGTACACCGACTAATTAATCCGCTTTGAAGCCCTGAGTAAATTGACACCTGAGTGCATGGCCAATATAATGCGCAACTCGATTATCTAAACGAACCGTGAAGTCCTAGGGGGATTGTTATGTCTTTTACATCTCAGCAGCCTTCAAACTTGAAAAAGAAGCGCGAACATGGATTTCGCAAACGCATGAGCACAAAGAACGGACGGAAGGTCTTGGCACGCCGTCGGGCAAAGGGTCGCGCTCGGCTGGCAGTCTAGCGTTTCAATTTCAGATGCCGAGAAGGGGCTGGATTCGAACGTTTGCCTAGCTTGCTCCGCATGAGTTCCAGTGCGTGCAGCCTGGAGAGGGAATCTGCTTCTCCTTACGCCCTACGTGATGGGCTGTCTGCTCGACTCCTGCCGGTTACCGCCGCCAACGAATACTCTCACATACTGGTGGGCGCACGACATGAGCTCACAAGCCAGAACTGACGTTATGTTCTTGCGAGTCAGTCGGGATATCGAACAAGTGAAGCGGCACGGGCGTCGCAGCTCCACGCAATGTTTCAATTTGCTCGCGAGCCGGACGGAGGGTGCAGTGAGTCAGGTGGGAATCGTCGTTGGCAGACGATTTGGCAATGCGGTCAAACGCAATCGGTCCAAGCGACGGTTCCGCGAACTCGTGAGAGCTATCTATCCAGACTTGATTCCTGGCTACCACCTGCTTGTATTCCCCAAGCGAGACGCCCTGACTCTTTCATTCCGCGAGCTCAAGGAATTGTGGACCGCCACACTGTCCAAACATCGCCTTCTGAACACGAGGTCGATCTAGCATGCGCCGTCTCCTGGTCGGACTGATTCAAGGCTACCGATATGTAATCTCACCGTGGCTGAGTCCGGCATGCCGATTTGATCCGACCTGTTCCCAATACGCGATGGATGCCATACGCCAGCGAGGCTGCCTGAAAGGTCTGGGACTGACCGTGATCCGCTTACTCAAATGCCATCCCTTTCATGCCGGTGGGTTTGACCCGGTTAAAAAATAGTTCAACATTGTTGAAGAAAGTACGTATCTAGATGATGGAGAAACGGGTCATCGTTTTCTTGGTGCTATCTCTGGCGATTATTTTTGGATACGACTACGCACTGAAAGAGATGGGTTGGCTTCCACAACCCTTGCCCACACAAGAGACCTCCGCATCACCTGAGACGGAACAGACAACCCCGTCGACCGAAGCAACCCCAATATCGGCATCGGCTGGCCCAGGCACGGCACAGTCACATGGACCAAACCACACTTCCTCGCCAGGGCTTGAAGGACCAGCTGCTCCACTTCCTCCAGCGGAAGAAACTGTCAGTATTGAGACGGATCTGTACCGTGCAAAGATCTCGACTCGCGGTGCAGTCCTGACGAGCTGGGAACTGAAACGGTATCAACAGACCGCGACCGATTCCGCGCCGGTCCAATTGGTCCGGCAGGGATCAAAGTTTGCCGGACCATTAGCCATCACCGCCACTGACGCAGAATTGACCAAGGCATTGGGTAGCGGTCTCTACACCGTCACACGAGATTTCTCCAACCTCGACAGTGCCCACCCGATCGGCCACATGACCTTTCAGTTTCGCGATGAAGCGAAGAATCTTCTCATCGAGAAGATCTTGACCTTCCACGCTGACAGCTACCTTGTCGACATTGGAATTCGATCGACTGGTCTGGATGGTGAACTGACCATTGGCTTGGGGACGAATTTCGGAATTGTGGAATGGGGCGATGGCTTGATCGGCCAAATCGGTTCAGCGTCCCTCGTCGATGACAAGGTCGATAAGGACGCGCCGGACTCTGAAATCGAGCGCAAGGGCGCCGTGCACTGGCTCGCGCTGCAAGACAAATATTTCCTTTCCGTCTTGATCCCCAAGCAGGCCTCCTCAACAGTGGTCAAGAAGGAAGGCGACAAACTGCTTTCGGCAAGTGTGCGTTTCTCTGCCCAGTCATCTAGATCCCCTTTGAACCTCCAGCTCTACGCCGGCCCTAAAGAGTACGATACCCTCGTGGCGATGCAAATTGGGATCGAAGACACGATCGACTTCGGCTGGTTTGTTTTTGGCAGCTGGGGAGTGGTGAAGGCCGTCGCCAAACCAATTTTCTACGTACTTCGCTTCATCAACGACTACACCCATAACTACGGCGTGACCATTATTCTACTCACGATGATGCTCAAGGTTCTCTTTGTGCCGCTCCAGTACAAGAGCTACAAATCGATGAAACAAATGCAGGTCATTCAGCCAAAAGTCTTGGCGATTCAGGAAAAATTTAAGGAGGACCGGGACCGGCTCAACAAAGAGTTAATCAAGCTCTATCGCGATCATAAGGTGAATCCCGTCGGGGGATGCCTCCCGATGGTCTTACAGATGCCCGTTTTTGTGGCTCTCTTCAACATTCTCTATATGACTATCGACCTGCGTCAGGCACCCTTCATGGCATGGATTACTGACCTGTCAGTACAGGACCCCTATTATGTCCTCCCAATTATTATGGGAGTGACGATGGTGGTTCAGCAGAAAATTACTCCGACCACGATGGATCCGACCCAAGCGAAGATCATGTTGATGCTTCCGGCATTTATGACCTTTCTATTCATTAATTTCCCGGCGGGCCTGGTGTTGTACTGGCTCACAAATAACGTGCTCACCATTTCCCAGCAGCTGATTACCGATCGCGTGATTTTTGCGAACAAGCCGGTTATTTGAACCATCGGCCTTTTTACGGATGGCCATCCGCTCTGCGACGAGCCCGGGATGGCACCGACGATAGAGTTCGACCATGCGAAATGCTGGAGGGTCAGGAGATACAATCTGCGCCGTCGCCACTCCCGTAGGCGAAGGTGGGATTGGAATTATACGTATCAGCGGACCTGAAACCCTCCTGATCGCCAGCCGGTTCATCCGCATCCGTTCAGGAATACCCCTGCGCACAATAGAGTCGCATCGTCTCTACCTTGCCGATATCTGGCAGGCGGATGCCTCGCAAACTGAAACGTCGTTGCGTTTCGAGACTCCCATTGATGAGGCGCTGGTGGTCTACATGAAAGCACCGCGCTCGTATACGGCGGAAGATGTCCTCGAAATTCATGCGCATGGGAGCCAGGCCGGGCTGGCCATGATTTCCGAATCTTGCCTCCAGGCAGGATGCCGCCTAGCAATGCCTGGGGAATTTACGAAGCGGGCTTTCTTGAATGGCCGTTTGGATTTGTCCCAAGCTGAAGGCGTCCTCGCGACAATCAAAGCCACGTCCGAGCAGGGCTTGGCTATTGCCCAACGCCACCTTCGGGGAGATCTAAAGCAGGAAGTCGATCAATTGAGATCACGACTTTTAGCCATGCTGGCTCACCTTGAAGCGGGGATCGATTTTGTCGAAGAAGATATTGAGTTCGTTGGCCGAGATGAATTGAAGAAGGTGCTACGAGAGACTACGGACACAATCGACGCCGCTCTGAGTTCATCAAGGACCGGCCGTGTGCTGAGGGAGGGTGCACGGGTCGTCATCGTAGGCCGGCCCAATGTCGGTAAGTCGAGTCTGCTGAATCGATTATTGGGAGAGAGTCGAGCGATCGTTACCGATACTCCGGGAACGACACGCGACCTGATCGAAGAGACCGTCCACTTTGACGGAGCCACGCTGTCCCTCGTTGACACGGCCGGGTTACGGGAAACCATCGATGCCATTGAGCGAGAAGGCATTCGCCGTACGGAAGAAGCTGTGCGTGATGCCGACCTTCTTATCATTGTGATTGACGCGACTGATTTGGCCCAGGCTGCCACAATATTTAACACCCCCTTGCTTGACAGGGGAAATATGGTCGTCGCTCTGAACAAGATAGACCTGCTCACTCCCGGTCAGATAGCGGACTTGTCTAGCCACTTCTCTTTACCAGGTGGTGGAGTACCGTTGCCGATATCGACTGTGACGGGTGAAGGCCTCAAGGCATTGCGAGAGGTCATCAAGGACAGCGTTGGACTCCGCAGTCTCGAGCCCTCTCAAAGTGTCACGATTACAAATATTCGACATCAGGAGATTCTTCTGAGATGCCGTGACTATCTGGCAAAGGCCCTTGAATCAATCGAGTCAGGCACACATCCGGAATGCGTGGCGGTGGATCTTCGGGGTGCCGCAGATACGCTTGGTGAAATTACCGGGGTCATTACCTCGGATGAGGTCCTCCATCGAATTTTTTCTCAGTTTTGCATCGGGAAATAATGGGTGATTTATGGATCTGACGTTCGATGTAATTGTAGTCGGTGGAGGACATGCGGGGTGCGAAGCCGCTCTCGCTGCAGCTCGCATGGGTGCACGAACCCTGTTGCTGACCATGGAAAAAGATCGAATCGCCCAGATGTCCTGCAATCCGGCAGTCGGGGGAATCGCCAAAGGCCACCTGGTGAAAGAAATCGATGCCCTAGGCGGGGAGATGGGTAGAAACACCGATCAAGCCGGCATTCAATTTAGGTTTATCAATACTAGCAAAGGACCGGCCGTCAGAGCGTTGCGTGCGCAATGCGATAAGAAGCTGTACCGCATAGCCATGCAACAGACCTTAGCTGCTGAGCCCTGTCTCACGATTCAAGAAGGCACAGTTGATCGCCTCCTCACTTCAGGGCCGTGCGTAACCGGCGTGGTGACAGGAGATGGCGTGACGGTCAACGCACGCGCGGTAGTCCTTACATCAGGTACTTTCCTTAAGGGACTTATCCACATCGGCCTGAACCACTTTCCGGCCGGGCGCGCCGGAGAAGCCTCCGCAGAACACCTTTCCGATTGCATGCGTGACTTGGGGTTCGAACTGGGCCGACTGAAGACCGGTACTCCGCCTCGACTCGATCGTGACTCAATCGATTTCTCGGTCATGGTGCCGCAACCTGGCGATACTCCCCCCACACCATTTTCCCATCGTACAAAGCGTATTTCTACGCCTCAGCTTCCTTGCCATTTAACTTACACAAACAAACAAACCCACGAAATCATTCGCAATAATCTCGATCGCTCACCCCTTTATAGCGGCATCATAGACGCGGTTGGTCCGCGATACTGTCCTTCCATTGAAGACAAAATCGTTCGCTTTGCCGAGCGTGAACGGCATCAAATATTCATTGAACCAGAAGGAATTGATACAAAAGAGTTTTATCCGAACGGAATATCAACAAGCCTTCCAGTCGATGTACAGAGCGAAATACTTCGCACCATCCCAGGCCTTGAGCACGCCAAAATGCTCAAGCCTGGCTATGCGATTGAATATGACTATTTTCCTCCACGTCAACTTCACCAGACTCTTGAAACAAAGAACGTTTCCGGGCTCTATCATGCGGGACAGATCAATGGAACATCAGGATATGAAGAGGCGGCTGCTCAAGGAATCATGGCTGGAATTAACGCAGTATTGAAGATTCGTGGATTGGAACCACTCATTCTTGATCGATCACAAGCCTACATTGGTGTGCTCATCGACGATTTGATTACGAAAGATACGCGTGAGCCCTATCGTATGTTCACATCTCGAGCCGAGTACCGACTTCTCTTAAGACATGGGAATGCGGATCTACGCTTAATGGATATCGGTCATCAGGTCGGATTGGTTTCACAGCATAATTATGATCGGCTCCTTAAGAAACGTGATGGTATTGCCAGTGAAATTGGGCGATTGAGTACAACCAGGCCAAAAATTACAGATGAAATTTGCGCACGGTTGAATTGGTTAACCATTGATGATCGCCACTCGTCTCAAACATTTGCACAACTACTCAAGAGGCAGGAATATTCATATAGAGATCTTCTGATGAAATTTGACGGTGTATCTATTGAAAGCGATGAAATCATTGACGAAGTTGAATTGGAAATAAAGTACGAAGGCTATATCAGAAGACAACTACAGCAAATTGGACAATTCAAAAGGCTCGAACTAAAAGCCATACCTTTAGGCTTTGATTATGGAGCCGTTCAAGGGTTCTCTCGCGAGGTACTTGAAAAGTTTTCTCGCGTAAGACCGGCAACAATTGGACAAGCATCACGAATCGCAGGAGTCACTCCTGCAGCGGTTTCACTTCTCATCGTCGCAATAGAGAAATTTAAACGGCAAGGCCAACAACCAGCAGAAGTTTGACGCAACTACCGAAGTCCTCCTACCTTTCCCTTGACCTCACAGTTTCAATCACGTATGTGTTCCACGTGGAACAGAGAACAGATATCCAATCACTATTGTCCAGCACAGCTTCTTCGATAGGGATAAACATGACTGCCGACCAAGTCAGCAAGTTCATGATCTATCTGAAACAGCTTAAAGAGTGGAACAAAACCACGAATTTAACAAGCATCGTCAAAGATGAAGAAATTGTGATCAAGCATTTCATCGATTCAATTGCTGCTATTAAAGCAGAATGTTTTATAGACGGGAGTCTCATCTTTGACATTGGCTCTGGTGCAGGATTTCCAGGAATACCGATAAAAATACTCCGACCAGACATCAGATTTGTCCTCATCGAACCATCAAAAAAGAAATCATCTTTCTTGCGATATATCATTGGGTTACTGAGACTAAGAGGCGTTGATGTTTTTGAAGGGTCATTGGAGCAATTCGTAGATAGCTTCACAAATCACGAACAAGCCAACTACGTTATTGCACGGGGGATAAAATTTGAATTCATCATTGGCTTATCAAGAACCATATTGACCAGCAATGGGAAAATACTTCTATTTCTTTCAACCCTTGTTGACAGAGCAAGACTTCCGTCAAATACCATAGTTGAGAATGAATACTCCTTTGACCTTCCTGCTGGATATGGGCCAAGAGTTCTTACAAGTCTCTCTTTTTCATCGTGAATAGCAGAGAGAGGCTGTTCCACGTGGAACAGCCTCTCTCTTTAGGAAAGGCGATCAATGACAAGGATAGTTGCGGTTGCCAATCAAAAAGGGGGAGTCGGAAAAACAACGACTTCAGTCAACCTTGCAGCGGCAATCGCGCTCCAAGATAAATCCGTCTTATTGATTGATCTGGACCCACAGGGTAATGCAACCAGTGGAGTTGGAGTCGATCCTCGATCATTACAGAAAACAATATATAACTGCTTAATAAAACAAGATATTTGCGAGAACATCATTCTAAAAACGAGCATCAACGGACTATCCATACTGCCCTCAAATGCTGATCTCGCAGGAGCTGAAATCGAGCTAGCTAATGCTGACGGACGGGAGAACCACCTCCGTGACGCAATCAAAAATATCCATAATGTATACGACGTCATTGTGCTTGATTGCCCCCCAGCTCTCGGCATCCTTACAATTAACGCCCTTACCGCGGCAAAATCGGTTCTCATTCCAGTGCAATGTGAGTACTATGCGATGGAAGGACTCTCCAGGCTCATAGGCAGTATCGAGCGGGTAAAGCAGTCCATCAATCTCGATCTCTTCATAGAGGGAATCGTGCTGACCATGTTCGATGCGCGCAACACGTTGGCCCGCCAGGTGTCCGAACAAGTCAGAAATCATTTTGGAAGTAAGGTCTACCAAGCCGTCATTCCGCGGAATGTGACGCTGGCTGAAGCTCCGAGTTACGGTCGGCCGGGCATTCTCTATAATGCGGCCTCATCGGGTTCACAGGCCTATCTCTCACTCGCAAAGGAGTTTCTCGATCATGGAGAAAAAAGCACTAGGTAGAGGACTCGATGCGTTGCTGCCGGGCGGGCAAGCAGCCACCCCAAGCAATGCGGCAGATGTCCAGCAGATCAAAATTGATGCGATCGTGCCGAATCGCTACCAACCTCGGCAAATCTTTCACCCCGCCGAACTAGCAGAACTCGCCGCCTCAATAAAAGAGAGCGGCTTGCTTCAGCCGATTTTAGTCCGTCGAAAAGGTGACGGCATTTTTGAGCTCATATCAGGTGAGCGGCGGTGGCGCGCCACCAAAGAGGCGGCCTCGACACCATTCAAGCGGTCGTACGCAATTGTAGCGACCAAGAAGCGATCCTCTTCGCCCTCGTTGAAAATCTTCAACGTGAAGACCTCAATCCCATGGAAACCGCCAGGGCGTATTCGAGAATGATGAACGAATTCGGATTGACTCACGACAGCATCGCTCAAAAGGTCGGCTGCGATCGATCCTCTGTGGCAAATTCCGTACGTCTACTCAACCTTCACTATGACGTGCAAACTCTTGTAGAATCCGGAGTCCTTTCGGCCGGACACGCCAAAGCTCTTCTAGGCCTGGACACTCCGGAGGCTCAATGCAAAGTTGCGAAGACCGTTGCGGCGCAGGCCCTTTCCGTTCGTGAAACCGAGCGCCTCGTCACCACCTCAAGCAACACAAGAAAACGGGCAAAGCCACCAACGACCACGTCTCATTGGAGTGACATAGAATCACGGCTTCAAAAGAGGTTTGGAACGCGCGTCACCATCGAACCAGGCAGGAAAGGCGGGAAAGTCGTCATTCATTATTATTCCGAACCAGAGCTGGAGGGCATCATCGACAATCTTCTTTCCTAGCCAGCATGCCAGTTTCCCCGGGCTTCAGATGCATGCTGAGAAAGGCATATTAGTTGCTTTTCTATCAACTAACGCTAAATATCTACCCTAGACACTCCGATACAGGACCTAACAGGAGTTAACCCGTTACCCTTTACGCACGGAGCCAAAGGAGGAGCAGCGATTATGTGGAAATCAGACAAGCCTGAGGGAAAGCGCACCATGGCGGAGGAAGTCGAGGCTGAAGATAACTCACTCTCTTCCAACCTTGGCCGACAGGAAGCCGCAGAAGATGTCAGCGCTTTTGTCGGGAAAGGGGTCGAGTTTAAAGGCACCATCTCGTATAACGGAACCGTCCGAATCGATGGCTCTCTCGACGGAGAAATTCACACCGACGGCGTCCTCCTCGTGGGCGAAGAGGCCGTGATCACGGCGAAAGTGACAGCCGGCACCATTGTTTGCAAGGGAAAGATTACGGGCGACGTCGTCGCGAAAGAAAAAATTAAGCTCCGCGCCCCAGCCGTCGTCAATGGCGGAATTAAGACGCCTATGCTCTCAATCGAAGAAGGTGTGCTCTTTAACGGAACGCTCGAAATGTCGCAAGGCATTCGAGAAGTCTCTCGGGAAACGCCCCTTCACCCGGTTGGCATCTCAAACCAAGGTAGCATAAAAAGGATAAACGGGTAATTCCCTCGGCTACACAATTCATACGCTCATCGGGGTCCTAAACCCGTGATGCCCGGTGAGCCTGCCGTACCTGTAAGCTGGAAGGACCTTTGATCGCATGTGGGCAATTGGCGATAAGAAATCATCCCCCTCGGACGATGACAATTTCACGTTCCTTGGGAGAGGGGTTGAATTCAAAGGCGTCGTGAACTTCGACGGCACCGTCCGCATCGACGGAAAATTGGAAGGTGAAATACATACCACGGGCACATTGATCGTGGGTGAGTTTGCCGTGGTCAAGGGAATCATTTCCGCCGGCACACTGCTCACCAGCGGGAAGATTAACGGGACCGTCACTGCCACAGAAAGAATCCAAATCCTCAAACAGGGCGTTCTCATCGGGGATATCCGAACTCCTGCCATTGCCATTGAGGACGGAGCGCATTTCCATGGCATGTGCGATATGGGCGCCCATCGCTGGGTCGAGGAGCATCCCCAACCGTCCAAGAATGTCCACGACCTCACCCTCCATCGAAATAAAATACGCACCCCCGACCTCTAGCCCTTTCCTTAGTCAGCCAAGTACAATAGCTCCACTATGTCACGTCCAACCGTCCTCCTCGGTATGAGTGGGGGAGTCGATAGTTCCGTCGCCGCCCTCCTTCTGACTCGCCAGGGATTTCAAGTCCACGGCGTTACCCTCCAGGTCTGGGAGCACGAGAACGAAGAGGTCGCGGCCTCGAAGCGATGGGAGGAGCGCGGCTGTTGCAAAGTTGGCATCGCGAGATACGTCGCCAAACAACTCAACATCCCGCACGAACTCGTGGACTCCAGAGTCCAGTTCCGGACAGCGGTCATTGACGATTTTATTGCCGCCTATGCGAATGGAACCACGCCCAACCCCTGCGTGCGCTGCAACGAACGGGTGAAACTCCGGCAACTCATCGAACTCGCGGACTCAAAAGGCATCTCATTCGTCGCCACCGGCCATTATGCCCATGTGGATAAACGCGGGGATCGCCCCTCCCTCATGAAAGGCGCTGATGCCCGCAAGGATCAAAGTTATTTCCTCTACCGCATCCAGACCTCTTGGCTGAACCGATTGCTCTTCCCTGTTGGGACAATGCAGAAGGCCGATGTCTGGAAAGAAGCTGCCGCCCTTGGGCTACCGGAAGAAGAGATGAGGGAAAGTCAGGAAATCTGTTTTGTGAGTCATGGCGACTACCGCACCTTCCTTCAGGAGCAACCAGACCTCCAAGCCACACCCGGCAACTTTGTCGACGAAACCGGCGCAACCCTGGGAACCCATAAGGGGATTCCTTTCTATACACCGGGGCAACGGAGAGGATTAGGGGTTGCGACGGGACAACGGCTCTACGTCCAGCGCGTCCAACCGACTACCAATACCGTGGTCCTTGGGCCGGAAGAGCACCTCCTTAGCTCCGCCTGCACCGTGAAAGATCTGAATATTCTCGACCCAAGACTTCTGACCGCTCCCACGGTCGTCGACTGTAAAGTGCGTTATGCCACCCCTCCTGCACCAGCCACGACGATCCCTCTCTCGGCTGGAAAGATGATGGTCCAATTCAGGACACCGCAACGAGCACTCAGTCCTGGGCAATCCGCCGTATTCTATGATGGAGATCATGTTCTTGGCGGTGGAATCATCGATACCATTGAGCCGACATCCAGCCTGCCCCCCAGACATCCCTCGTCTTCCCTCTAGACCATAGAATCACCAGCCAGCACCTTGTTGCCAGCAAATCGCCGGTGTTAACATACCGCCGCAGGGCCTATACCGGATAGGGAAGCACCACACGATCGCCATCTCCTAGCGGATGACGCGATCCATCACCCTCTTATTCCTGGGCATGACATCCTCATGCGCCAGAGAGCACGGACCCAAGGAGTCGCCTATGTCACCCGAAGCCGCGGACGCTCAAGCCCCTTCGCTCGTCGTCGAGTCTTCCACGCCACCTTCCCATTTCTTGTCGACCGAGGACAATGGGCAGAACGGCAACCTCGAAAAAATTCGGGACATCCTCTTCGGCGCACAAGTCCGCGATCACGACCGGCGCTTCTCCACACTTGAACAGAACCTCGTCAAGGAAGCGGCCGCGCTCAGAGCGGAACTCACGAAACGATTCGACGCACTCGAAGCGTTCATGCAGCAGGAAGTGGCAGTCCTGTCCGAACGCCTACACCATGAACAACAAATTCGCGGCGAAGCCTTGCAGCACCTCGTCAGAGACCTCACCGGCCTTGGAACCGTGGTCGAGCGCAAAGCGGCGGACCTGGCCCACCAGTCTAGTCAGACAGAACAGACGCTCCGCCAGGAGATCCTCGATCATGTCACCGCACTTAAAGAAACGATCCGCTCCACACAAGACCAATTCTCAGAGTCTCTCAATCGTTCCGTCACGGATCTGCGGCAGACCAAGACCGACCGCACCGCCCTCGCGGAGCTGTTGACGGAACTCTCACAAAAACTTCAGCAGGGCTCGCCCACATCCTAGGCGTCCGGGATGCAAGGAACCCCTGCTGATGAATCAACCCAGGCCCAGCAACCAACCCTCATCGGCGAATCCAGCCGCCAGCCCCCAGCTAAAACACGAGTGGGCTGAGCTTCGCACACTGCTTCTCGCCCCGGAGCAAACCCAGCTTACCGAGCTCCGCAATCGCATTGACCATACGGAGACCGACGCGCCCTCCGTCAGCAAAGTGCTTGCTGAAGCCATCACGTTGCGGGGCAAACAGGACGAACGGCTCACCGCCGCGCTCACCCCACATGTTCAGACCGCCCTGACGAGTTCTGTGCGACGGCACCCCCATGTGATCGCCGAGGCCATCGCCCCCATCATGGGTCCGGCCATCCGCCAAGCCATCGTCCGCACCCTGCAAGGGATGATGCAGTCGTTCAATCAGACCATCGATCACAGCCTGTCCCCTAAAGGTCTTGCCTGGCGAATCGAAGCTTGGCGAACGGGGCGTCCCTTCGCCGAGGTCGTCCTTCTGCACACCTTGCGATTTCGTGTCGAGCAGCTCTTCCTCATCCATCGCGACACCGGCCTCCTGCTCCATCACGTCGCATCGGACACCGCCATTATTCATGATCAACAGCTGGTTTCCGGCATGCTGACGGCAATCCAGGCCTTCGTGCAGGATACCTTCCGTACCCCACGAGGGCAGACCCTCAATACGCTAGAAGTTGGAGAATGCCGGGTCTTGATCGAGCAAGGCGCCCAGGCCGTTCTGGCTTGCGTTGTCAGGGGCACCGCACCAGGATACCTTCGGGCTCAGGTCCAGCAAACCCTCGAATCGATCCAACTCGACTACGCCGACGCGTTCGCGGCATTCGACGGAAACCCTTCAGGTTTCGATGCCACGCACGACCGCCTCATGGAGTGTGTCCAGACTCAGTACCAAACGCCCCGCACACAAATCTCCCCCATGGCCTGGGTGACCGTCGCCGCCCTCGTCCTCGCCACAGCCTTCTGGGGCTGGACGTCCTATCAAGACACCCAGCGCTGGCATCAGCTGACGCAGAAAATCCGCACCCTGCCAGGCATCGTCATCACGACACTCGAACGCGACGGCCAGACCGTGACCCTTGAGGGACTTCGCGATCCACTGGCAACAGACCCGACAGACCTGTTGACTGAGGCAGGAATCGCGCGCGACCACATCACCTCCCACTGGACCCCATTCCACTCCCTCGACTCTCAATTCGCCGGCCCGCGCGCGATCGCGCTCCTTCATCCGCCGGAAACGGCCACGCTTCGCTATGACGATGGCCGCCTCACCGCTAGCGGAACGGCGCCGGAACTCTGGGCTATCCAAGCCAGACAGATAGCCCCCTTGCTGCCGGGCATTCGTGAATACCACGATACGGATCTCCACACCGTTTCGCGCGCTGATCTCATCGCACAATTAAACCGGAGCGACTTCCTCTTTGAGAGCGGCTCCTCCACGCTCTCCGAGGAAGAATTGCGCAAAGTCACGCCGGTCAAATCGCTGCTTGAGGACTTGCGCCAGTCCGCCCTCTCTTCTTCGGATGGGACGCTTCTCGTCGAAGCCATCGGCGATGCCGATTCGGCCGGACCGGAAACCATGAACTTTCTGCTGGCCACGGCGAGAGCGCACGCGGTCATCGTCGCCCTTGGAGGCCCTGCTGCATTTCCTCCGCTCACCTTCACCGCAAGCGTGGAACCAGCCTCCTTCGCCGGACAGAAACGTGGAGGAACGAAAAACCATCAGACGGCACAGCGGAGGGTTACGCTCCTCGTCACATCCAAGAATGTCGCCGGCCGCGCGGGCTCCGCACCATGATCCAGAAAAAAATCTGTCTTCTGGGTGGATTCGCCGTCGGAAAGACCAGCCTCGTCCGCCGTTTCATCACAGACATGTTTTCGGAGCAGTACCACACGACGATCGGTGTGACCATCGAGAAGAAAACCCTCCTCGTCGCCGACCAGGATGTGACACTCATGATCTGGGATCTCTATGGAGAGGACGATTTTCAGAAAATGCGGGAATCCTATTTGCGCGGTTCATCCGGCTATATCCTCGTCGCCGACGGAATGAGGCGGTCGACACTGGATACGGCGGAAGCCCTCCACCGGTTGGCCCAGGCCACCCTTGGTCCGGTGCCCTTCGTGCTCATCGTGAACAAGGTCGATCAAGTCAAGGAATGGGAAATCGATGACGCAACCCTCGCGCGGCTGCGACAGCAGGGATGGCTCGTATTCACGGGGAGCGCCAAGACCGGCGACGGGGTGCCTGAACTCTTTATGCAGCTCACTCAAACGCTGCTAGCAGCCGCGTAGCAATCTATCTGGACTGCCATGGCGCCATCCAGCTCACCCAACGCCCTGCCTCAGCCCATGCTGGAGGCTCTCCTTCAAAAGCTTGGCGCCGCCGTTCTCGCGCGAGTAGGGACGGGACATACCTTTCGCCTCATTGGAGATCCGCCACCCTGGTGGGCCACCACCTTCACCTCGTCACCGAAATCTCCCATTGACGTCCGGAGCCTCGCCCCTTTTCTCCGGCATTTCCTGGATGAATGCGAATCCGCATGGAAAGACGATCCTGGCAGAGTGGTTCGATCAGGCCCCTGGAGCCATCGTGACCTTACATCCATCCAGCACCAATTCGAAGCCACCGCACTGACCGTTTCGCGTCGCCCACTGCTCCTTATCGAGCGTGTCGATGAACGATTCGATCAGATACAGGCGCTCTTACAGCACGCTCGCGATCAGCGCTTGCACCATCTCGACCAGGTCAAAACCCATGAGCGAACCCACATCTCCCTGACCGGGTCACTGGCCATCGCCACCCAAGAGCGCAACGATGTCCTGGCGCTCTTGCAGCATCTCGATCTGGCCGCCATCGTCACCAATCAAGAGGGCTGTGTCACATTCATCAGTCCACGCTGCCTCAACTGGATCGAGTGTCCGCCCGCGAAGATCATCGGTCAGCCCTGGGAAGAGAGCCTCCCCTTGGATTCCACAGACCGGAAACATCTCCGCCACACATGGAACGCACTTGCGCCACAACGCGGCCGTCGCCCCCTTCGCTTGATCGGCACAACCCCGCGATGGATCGACTACGAAATCCATGCAGACCCGCACTCCTCCGAGCGGCGCATCATCCTGCTGCACGACCGCACAGAGATCCAGCACTTGCGGCAACAGCTCCACCATCAAACGCAATTTCACGATCTTGTCGGACGCAGTCCTTCCATGCTGCAGATCTACCAACTCGTCCGTGACGTGGCCCGCGTCGACTCCACGGTCCTCATCGAAGGCGAGACCGGAACCGGGAAGGAACTCATTGCCCGAGCCATCCATTACTCCAGTCCACGGAAAGACCGGCCCTTCATTGCCGCCAACTGCGCGGGCTTGACCGACTCACTGCTGGGCAGCCAGTTGTTTGGCCATAAGCGAGGCGCCTTCACCGGCGCGATCGACGATCACCATGGATTATTTGAATCGGCGGACGGCGGCACCCTGTTCCTGGATGAAATCGGAGACATCCCCACCTCCGTCCAAACCAGTTTGCTCCGAGTGCTGCAAGAGAAAGAAATCACTCGCCTGGGAGAGACCCGTCCACGGAAGGTGAATGTGCGCATCCTCGCCGCCACGCATCACAATCTCAATGAAGACGTCATTCGCGGCACCTTTCGCGCTGATTTGCTCTATCGCATCCGCGTGGCGCGCATCCACTTGCCCCCGCTGCGCGATCGGCGAGATGACATTCCCTTGCTCATCCAAGCCCTGCTCGGCCAAGTCTGCGCGGCCACCGGCAAAGCCATCACGAATCTGCATCCGGACAGCCTCCATCTACTCATGATCTACGCCTGGCCCGGCAATGTTCGGGAGCTGAAAAGCGCGATCGAGTTTGCCGTCATCAGCGCCCGCACCACCTGCCTGATGCCGTCCGATTTTCCTGAAGAACTCCACCGCCCTCAGCCTCACCACCTCTCGCCCGTCCCCCAAGACTCACCGCGCCCGGAGCCGAAAGCGCAATTGCTGCACGCCCTCCAACAGGCCCAAGGGAACCGGACAGAGGCTGCAAAACTGCTTGGAATAAGCCGCGCCACTCTCTATCGCCGACTCCTCGCCCACCATATCGAGATGGCCGAATAACTTCGCTCCGACCCGCCGACACCCGCTCACATGATGAGACACGCACCGTGAGACAATGCTGTCTCCTGCGACAACTTGACTGAGACGCGATCACCGCGGCGCTCAGGAATACCCCGTCATTTAAAACAACTCGCTCCATCAGCTATGGCACGAACCTTGATACCTCTGAGTACAGACAAACCATGTTCGACCGACCCATCTACGCGCAACAGGACTCGCATCGCTCATGAAAACATCCGTCGCACTGTCGCCGATCCGAGTTGTTCCCGTCGATGATTCAGCGTTCGCGCGCGAGGGAATCAGGGCCATACTCAAATTGGATCGTGGCATTCAAGTGGTAGGAGAAGCCGGCAGCAGGGCCTGCGCTCTTGAAGAGGTCCATCGCACGCAGCCCGATGTCGTGATTTTGGATATGCGCTTGCCCGATGGCACCGGATCCGACGCCTGCCGAGACATTCTCTCTGCGTTTCCCCGCATGCGAATCCTGTTCTTCTCCGCCTACAACGACGATCAAGACCTCTATGATGCCGTCATGGCAGGGGGACACGGGTATCTGACAAAAGATGCCGGAGCCAAAGATCTCCTCCGCGCGATCAAGACAATCGCCGCGGGACAATCCCTCCTTGAGCCCCAAAAGCCGGTCCACAACTCATCGAGGATGACGCGCGCCATCGCAAACAGTCCGACGATTCTCATGCCGCCCCTCTCGCGGACCGACCTGAAGCTCCTCGCGATGCTGGCGGAGGGAGCCACAATTAAAGCGATTGCCGCCGCCTTCAAGACAAAGCAGGCGGCCATCACCAAACTCCTGGCGACACTCTATCGAACACTCGGCGTCACACGGCGGAACCAAGCGATTCACTATTTCATCACGCAGATCAGCCGGCATCGCCGTCCCTCTGATGTGTCCCCCCTCTCCACACACAGGAAAGGATAGTCCGATGCTTCCCAAGGGCCTCCTCGTTACCGATCCACATGGTCAGGAGTTTCTGCTGGTCCCCGAGGAGAGAGGCGCCGCCGCCGGCTATACGCTCTCCGTACTTCAGCGCCATGACGATCAGTGGATCCGCCTCGAACCTCATGCGTCACGAAGACTGCGGGAAAGCATGCTGGGTGCGTTGCTTGAATTCTTCGGTAATCTCTGTCGCATTCTCAATCACAATAGTGACGGCACACACCGGATCAAGAAACACGCTCCCTCCACGCGTAGCCAACCACCGCGCACCACCACCGGCAAACTCCGTGAACCATCATGAACAGACCGGATTACACGACGAAACATTTCGCAGATACAAGCGACGCATCGACCTCGTCCAACTCGCCGAGCATGCTGCGGCGGGGTTCCCACAGCCTGCCGGCGCGAGAAGGTCCGTCTTGCACAACCATAATCAGTCGGGTATACAAACCGATGCACGCTAGACTCATCAGCCTGAGTAACATTGAAAATGCCGCGTCACCACGAGGTCGACGCGCGCACTACTACCTATCCAGAGAGACCCGAGGAGGAAAGATGAAGCACCTGTTCGCCGTTCTAACACTCTGTACCGCTATACTTTGCGGCGGGGCCGCGGCTCATGCAGCCGATGTGCCTGCGCCCGCACCCCCGCTCGATGCGGTGACCCTCAAAGACGGCAGCACCATCTATGGGGAAGTCATCGAGATGGCAGCCGGTGTGCTGGTTATGAAAACTCCCTCCAGCCCGGACAGTGCGATTAAGGTGAAGTGGAGCGAAGTCGTCAAACTCGCCGTCAACCATCCGATCCCGTTTCATCTCAAAGAAGGCAGCGTCCTAGTCGGGACCGCGACCGCCGGAGCCGATGGTCAGTTGAACATCCAGTCCGAACCCCTCAAAGGTTCGCTCACCGTACCACTCGATACCATCGGATCCGTCAATCCCTTGGTTCAACCGCCGGTCATCTATACCGGCAGTCTGACCGGTGGGTTCTCCCAGACAACCGGAAACAGTCATCTCAAGAACGCCAGCGTGCTGGGAGATTTTGTCGCGCGCAGCGAGCAGCTTCGGTTATCCATCAACGGCCGTTATGTGTATGGGGAAAATGCCAACACCCTCATTGCGCGCAATGCCCGCGGCACCATCAAGCTTGACTTCTTTATCACCAAACGTTTTTATTGGTTTGCCTCCGCCTACGTGGAAAACGATCGCTTTCAGGACCTCAAGATGCGAACCGCCTTGGCATCCGGCCCTGGTTATCAATTCATCGACCGAGGGGATTTCAGCGGGATCCTCAAAGACATGACGTTCTATACGGAAACCGGCGTGTCCTTCTTCAATGAAGACTTCCGCATGGCGGACGACCAGTCCTCCATTCGCGCCCGTATCTCGATGAAATTAAATTGGCCTATACTCGATGATCGCATCACGTTCTATCACTACAACGAGTTTTATCCGTCGCTGCAAAATGCGAGCAACTACTTTTTAACCATGGATAACGGCGTCCGCTTCAAAATCTGGGAAGGGTTCGTGAGCGGCATTCAAGTCACCACGCGATACAACAGCCGGCCAGCGCCGGGCACCGGCGACACCGACAACTTGTATCTCTTCACGCTGGGATACAGTTTCGATACGACCAAGAAACGATAGTCTACGCTCACAACACGCACCTTACCCTCCAAGGAGGCCTGACGATGTTAAAAGAATTTAAAGAATTTGCCATGAGAGGCAACGTGCTCGATATGGCAATCGGGGTGATCATCGGCGGCGCATTTGGCAAGATCGTCTCCTCCCTTGTCAGCGATGTCCTCATGCCGCCCTTGGGATTGCTGATGGGGAAAGTCGATTTCTCAAGCCTGTTTATCAACTTGTCCGGCACTCCCCAGCCCTCGCTGATCGCCGCCAAAGCGGCCGGCGTCCCCACGATCAACTATGGGGTCTTCTTACAGGCGACCTTCGACTTCATCATCCTAGCCTTCGTCATCTTCCTGTTGGTCAAGCAGATGAATCGGTTCAAAAAAGAAGCCCCACCGGCTCCTCCGGCCGGCCCGACCAATGAAGAGAAGCTCCTCATGGAGATCCGCGATGTCCTCAAAGGCAAACACTAGGATTCGGCCGATTCTTCGATTACAGTGCAACGCACCATCACAACCACAAAAGGAGCACGTATGAAATCGATTCGCATCCCCATTCTGGCCCTCAGCCTTCTCTCGATCGCCGGCAATGCCGCCGCGATCGATTGGAACGCCATCTGCTGCGACGGCGGCTATGAATACCGTCATCGCGATCAATGGGACGCCGACAAGGCCGCCAAAGACATGGCTGCACGCCTTGCCGCGCTGGAAAAGGAACGGCAACGGCTCGCCGATGAGCTCGCCGCCGCCAAGAAGGAAAACGGAGCACTCAGCGACCGCGTGAAAGCGCTCGAAAGCCAGCTGGCCGACCGCGATCGCGAATTGGCTGCTCTCCGCTCGAACGCGGGAGACGCGTCGAAACTCGCCAGCCAACTCTCCTCCGCGCAGAGCGATCTGAGCCAATCGAAAGCCCGCACGGCCGAGCTGGAACGCCAGCTCGCCGCTACCCAGTCGGCCGCAGGCGGCGCCAAGGAGAAACTGGCCGCGGATCTCGCGGCCACCCAAGCACAGCTCGCAGCCTTGCAAGCCGGAGCCGGGGACAAAGACAAGCTGGCGACAGAACTCGCCACGGCCAAACAACGCAACGCCGATCTGACCGCTCAACTCGCCGCCATGGGCGGAACCGCAGGCGACAAAGAGCGGATCGCCTCCGAGCTCACCGCCTGCAAACAGCGCGTCGCAGAGCTCGAGAACATGCTGGCGGATCGGGACAAAGACCTCGCCGGCCTCCGTGGCGATCTCTCCGCTGAAATGGCGAAATTGAAAGAAGCGCAGCGCGGCTTGATCCGTGCGCTGAGACCGCAGATCGACAAGCAGATGATCGCCGTCGATCTGAATAACGAGCGGCTCCTCATCAACTTGACCTCAGGCTATCTGTTCGGCTCAGGAGAAGATCAACTGAAACCGGCAGGCGCCGATGCGTTGAAGCAGGTCGGTGCCATCCTCAAAGATTTTCCTGAGTATAAAGTGGCCGTGGACGGACATACGGATAACCGTCCGATCAAGAGCTCGCTGAAAAAGACGTTCCCGACCAACCAGGAACTCTCTGAAGCGCGGGCGGCCAACGCGGCCAAAGCCTTGACTGAAGGCGGATTGGGCGCAGCCACGACACACGGCTATGCCGACACCAAGCCGGTTGCACCGAATACCACCGATGCCGGCCGGGCCAAAAACCGCCGCGTCGAAATCCGCGTCACGAAGTAAGTCTCTCATCTCCGCTGAGCGGAGGTAGGGTGTCGCGTATCGCGACACCCTACCTCCCATCACCACCGCACAATTCATGACTGACGCGAACCCCATCGCGTCTTACCAAGGAGCCGGCCCATGAACGGGAAACGCGTCCTCACAGGATCTCTCTGTCTTGTCGGTGTCCTCGCCGGCGGCTGTTCAGGCAATCCCGTCTGCTGCGACGGCGGGTATGAATACCGTCACCGCAACGCAGTCCCCGTGGCAGAACCGATCGTCGACGACCGTGACGAGCGCCTCGCGGCGCTCGAACGGGATCGGCAACGCCAACTCGCTGCCACGGCGCAACTTCAAGATCAAGTTGCCGAGCTTCAGCGACAATTAACCACACGCCCGCAACCGCCGTTGACTCAAACCTATACCGATCTCCTGACGCTCCTGCGCCCAGAGATCGAACGGGGAACCATCACCGTCCAGCAATCCGGGGATCAAATCACGATCCATCTAGCAGACCGCTTACTGTTTGAATCCGGTGAAGATCGCTTGAAACCAGCGGGGACAGAGGTACTTCGGAAAGTCGGCGGCATTCTCCGCAACGTCCCGGATCGCCATCTTCGCGTCACCGGACATACAGACAATGTCCCGATCGGCGGGAAACTGATCCAGCGGTTTCCCTCAAACACCGTGCTCTCGCGCACTCGCGCCGCCCATGCTCGGGAGGCCTTGGAGCAGGGGGGAGCCGTTTCCAATCACATCGCAGCAGAGGGCTATGGAGAAAGCCATCCCTTGGCTAGCAATGTCACGGAAGATGGCCGGCGAAAGAATCGTCGTGTCGAGATTGTAGTCTTGCCTCAATAGCCGCCTGTCAGGAGGGCCGCGTCGAGGCCCTCCTGACAGCTGAGCTATGCCAGCTGACAGTGATGCCGGTCTGCCGCCCCCAGATTCGCGAGGCCCGGCACCGTTGCAAGAATCTTGTAATGGCCCAGTCCCAATTCTTTTCCAAAGGCTTCCCCTACCAGCACATCCTGCACGTGCTGATGATCCGACGCCCGAAAACTCGACCGTCCTTCCTTCAGCCCATCGAACTCGTGCCCTTCCAATGCCTTGATCAATGCAGCCGTCTCGGTTGACCCGGCGCGCTGAATCGCGTCGAGGATCTGCGTCATCGCGGCATACCCCAAATAGCACCGGGAGGTGGGCGTATGGTTGTACTTGTCGATCACGCCTTGGATGAATCGCTTTGAACTCTCAGTGTTGATCTTGGGGTCCCAGATGAGGCCCCAAATCCCCGCATTGTTGGCATAGCCCAACGGGCGCCCAATCTGTTCACCGCTGATCATCCCGCCGACACCGATTTTCTCTTTGGCCAATTCCAGCTTGCCGTACCCCTTCAAAGCATGCACGAGATCCCATCCATAGAGGTTGAGAATAATCGCCGTCGGTTCCTTGGCCTTCGCCGCGCTGAGGGCCGATAGAAAGTCCGTGGACCCGAACGGCATCAAGGCTTCGCCGACCAACTCCACCTTGTGCGCCTCTGCCGCCTCCAGCATCGCCTGCGCGGCGGCTTTGCCGTCGAGCGTACTCGTCGTAATCATATACCAGCGAGTCCCATAGGCCTTCACCAGATGCGGCACCACCGCGTGCGCCAACATGTTGGCGTGGGGCATGAAGACAAAGGTGTGAGAATTACAGGAGGCGCCGCTTAACTCTGGGAGATGAGACCCGGTCACCACAAACAGTTTGTTTTCTCTCTTTGCCAATTCAGAGACGACCAATGCACAGTCCGCGTTGAAGGTGCCCATGAGCACGTCAACATGATCCTCCTTGATAAACTTAGTGGCGACTTTCAGCGCCTGCTCAGGATTCGAGGCGTCATCGGCTTCGAGAATCGCCACCGGCCGTCCCAGCACACCACCTCGTTTATTAAAAAGATCCACCGCCACATTCGCCCCGTGGACGTCATGGATGGAGGAGGTCTTATAGGGGCTCGACAAGGGATCGAGTATGCCGATCTTAATCGGCTCTCCCCCTGCGGCGTAAGCTCGGCCGCTCAAGTCCAGCACCCGGTCGATCAGATCGCCAAACATCAAGGCGCCGCCGGTTGCTACGGACAATTGCAAAAACCGCCTGCGTGACAACTCGTTCATCGGTCCCTCCATTTATCGGGCAACCTGCTCGTACTGTTTGCGGCCTCGGCTAAAGACCATCACGATTTTCCAGTATGAAGTTCGGCCTCCAATTCGGCAATACGCCTCCTCAACGGACCGGTACGCTCCTCCACCTCATCCGCCGAGTAGCGCGGCGTAATGTACTTTGAGCAGTTCCAGTCGAATGAAACCACATCGATGAAGACCAGACGTTCCACGCTCGACCGCATCTTGACGGCCACCATCTGCTCGGTCAGCTCCGGATGCGCACGGGCATCCTCGATACGGGCATGGGCGAGAATTTTCAGCCGCTCGCGGTTCTTGTAGTCCATGAGAAAAAGCGCTACCCGATCGTTCACCGACATATTGCCCGTACTGATCAACTGCCGATTGCCCTTATAATCAGCAAAGACTAATGTCGAACTGTCCAGCACCCGCAAGAATCCGGAAGGCCCGCCGCGATGCTGGATATAGGGCCACCCGCCTTCACTGATCGATCCCACGTAAAAGCTGTCCCGTGTGGCAATAAATTCCGCTTCTGCCTGGCCCAGCGGGTCTCGGTCGGGAGCACCCACAATCCTGCCAGCCTGTCCGTAATACTGGGTCTGCGCACGCCTCACGGCATCCGTGAACATCAGATCGAGGTACTTCGTTGCCATCGCGCCTCCCCAATTCGTCTTCCGTTCCAGCCTGTCCAGGAGGCGGCCTTACGGTCGTCTCCTGGGACTCGACTCAAAACACGATTGTCTGCCAGCCTTCCGCCATGTAGCGCCGCAAACTTAAGAGCCCCGCTGTCCCCGCCAATGCATGGTCTTTCACAATCGGGACTCCGCAAGCCTTAACACTTTCCGTCGCCCCAAAGACCTCCGCGCAACCGCATGAGGCGCCTTGCACGACATCGCGAACAGCGTTGTAGAGACCATTGGCTGGGTGCGAGAGCTTGGTCAATTCAGCCGGCCAGCGCGTACCGGCGCCATTGAACACGACGGCTACTTCGTCGCCTTTCTATTTACATTCGGATGCCAGGGCAAGGGCATTAAAGACTCGTCCCAGCGACTCTTCGGAACCAGTCTTCGGGTCGGACAGAATGATGATGGCCGTTTTCATGATTTCTCCTTATTCAGATGAGGGAGCCGTTTGTGCTAGTGCTTCTTTCCATTCGCCACTTTTTCTGCGTAGAAACGGTGCATCTGGTTCGAGATGTAGTCCAGATGGTCTTCTACAGCGAAATGCCCGGCGTCAAGACGATGCATTTCGGCACTCGGAAGGTCCTTCAAGTAGGCTTCCCCTCCTTGTGGCGTAAAGAAAATATCAGTCTGACCCCAGAAAATGATCGTCTTGGGTTGATGCTGACGTAGGAACTCCTGCCACACTGGATACAGCTCCACATTCTTGCGATAGTCGTAAAAGAGGTTCAGATTGACGCGGACCGCGTTCGGTCTTTGCATAAACGCGAAATCTGACTCCCAGTTATCAGGACTGATTAGCTCAGTATTTTTTGCTCCGAACAGATAGATGCCCTTGATCGCATCATAAGTAAGAAATCCCTCCAAAGGTTTTTCGGACTCGGCCGACCTGTTTTTCCAGAGTGCGCCACGGAAGCCGTCCCACGAAGCAGTGAAGCCGACTTCGTAGGCGTTCGTATTCTGGACGATCAGCCAATCAAGCACTTTGGGATTGCGCCCAGCAATCCTGAAACCGATCGGTCCACCGTAATCTTGAGCATAGAGGCCGTAGTGGTCAAAGCCTTTGAGCTTCAGAAAATGCTCGACGATCTCGGCAATGCCGTCGAAGGTGTAATCGTACGTGGCTGGATCCGGCATATCGCTGAGCCCAAAGCCGGGATAGTCTGGGGCAATGACATGAAAGGTATCTGAAAGGGATCGTATGAGGTCTCGATATTGATGCGACGCGGCCGGGAAACCATGCAGCAACACAATTTTGGGATTGCTGGGATCCCCTGCCTCACGATACGCGATGTTCAATCCATCCACCTTGATACTGCTGTACTTCACGGCCGTGGCCTCGCGAGTGACAACCTTTCGATTATTCTTGGCGGTTTGGCCATAGGCATCGAGGCTTGATCCTAAGAGGGCAATCGCCAACACTCCCAGCCCTACACTCGACCACCATGCTCTTCCTATCGTCTTATGTTCCATCGTCGTCTCCTGTGTTTACTCACGTCCATACTGTGGATCGTCTCAGTTGCTTGTCGGCGTTGTCCTGATCGGATGCGGAGTCACTTTCGAACGTTCTCTGCGATGGCCATCGCACCTCGCCACTACCGCAAGGCCGGTGCCACCTGTCTCGACGATGAGTGAAACAAGATAAAGCACTGCTGAGACAAGGGTTTGCCTGGTTACTCGCAGTTGCATGAAGCAGGAGGAAGCCGAGGAGCCTCCACGAGATGTCGTGGAACTACGATATCTCGTAGAGAGAGAACGCTATGTTCGTTGCTATGCGGTGGAGAGAGGTTTCTTGATGCCGAGCTTCTGCATACGGGATCGGAGAGTGTTGGGATGGAGACCAAGCCGAGTCGCGGCGCCCTGTTTTCCTTCAATGACCCAGTTCACATCCTGAAGGATGCGGAGGATGTGGGCTCGTTCCACCTCTTCCAGGGAATCGGCAACCGGCAACAGCGGGGCGGAGTTTCCCGGGAGCATCACCTCGTCGATCTGAAGCATCGGCCCGTTTGCGAGAATCGTGGCCCGTTCGATTACATTTTCCAGCTCTCGAATGTTGCCGGGCCATGAATACGCCATCAGACGATCCATCGTCGCGTGTGACACACCATCAAATCGTTTGCCAAGCTTGGTTGAACACTTTGTGATGAAGCGGTTGACCAAGGACGGAATATCGGCAGCACGGGCAGATAGAGGAGGCACCTCGATCGGAAACACATTCAGCCGGTAGAAGAGATCGGCCCGGAAAGAACCGGCCTTCACCGCCGCATGGAGGTCACGATTCGTAGCCACGATTACTCGCACATCGACCTTCGTCGAATGACCGCTGCCGACCCGTTCGAATTCTCGCTCCTGCAACACCCGCAGAAGTTTCACCTGCGCATCCAGCGGAAGTTCTCCCACTTCATCCAGAAAGATCGTCCCTCCGTCCGCCAACTCAAACCTGCCAATGCGACGCTGTAAGGCTCCCGTAAATGATCCCTTCTCATGACCGAAGAGTTCGCTTTCGATAAGATTGGCGGGGATCGCGCCGCAGTTCACCTTCACCAAAGTGCGAACCCGGCGAGGGCTCATGTGGTGGATTGCCCGGGCGATCAGTTCCTTGCCCGTCCCGGTATCTCCGTGGATGAGGACCGTTGAGTCGGTCGGTGCGACCTGTTCGATCGACCGCAGCACGGCCTTGACGCTCTGGCTCTCGCCAATGATCTCGTCAAAGTTATGCTCGAGTTTGATCTCTTCACGAAGGTAGAGATTCTCGGCTTGCAGCCGATCCTTCAGCTGTTGAACTTCCGTAAACAGCTGCGCATTCTTGATCGCAATCGCGGCCTCATTGGCAAAGACAGCCAATCGCTCGAACTCCTCTCCGCTGAGCGGCCGGCGTCCGAACATCGCGATGACGCCAAGCAATTCCCAGCGGAACTTCAATGGATACCCGGCAAAGGAGCGGAGACCATTGTCGAGCATCCATTGTTTATTCGGAAGTCGATCGTCGCCGAGTACGTCGTTCGTAAAAATGGCGCTGGATCCTTGCGCGATCTTTCCGATCTTCAATGCGCCAAGCGGGATACGGCGATATTCCCCTTTGAGATTGGTATAGAGCCCGGCGCTCGCTTCAAGATGCAGGCAGCGGCTCCGGTTCGCACAGTCGGCCGCTTTATAACAGTCGGCACAAAGATCGCCGAGACCCAGGAGCCAGATACGAGCGAAGGCCGCATCCAACTCCTCCACCAAACCCTGGGTGATGGTATCCAACACGACCTGAAGATCGAGACTCGAGGCCATTTGAAGGGTTATACGTTCGAGTATTGCGCGGGGACTCGTAGATCGGTCAGGGGCAGGACCGGTTGGCATATCGTGCTCCGTGCTGGTTCACTCAACACGGAGCACGATAGGTGGCCTCTCACAGCAATGTCAACGCTCGCTCAGCTATACTGATCCCAGGTATCACACTGCTTGATGGCCCAAAAGACGGCTTCCTTGAGTTTCTTTAATGTCTGATTCTCCGGATCCCGCAACCGCTGCAGCTTCTTGTCCAAATCATAGAGTGGTTGGATCGAACGCTTGTCGGGAATCTTACCCAACGCCCAGGCTACTTCGGTCAGCACCGTCCAATCGGTTTTCGGATCTTGCAGCTTGGCCAGCAAGGGGAGCACAACGGACGCATCGCCATGCAGGCCACCCAACTGCCCCAAACCCTTTGCAGCAGAAGCTTGCATGTCTACCATGGGGGACGTATTCATCACGTCTACGAGCAGCGGGATCCCCTCCTTCCCGAGGTTGCCCATCGCCACCAACGCCTGCTTGGCCAGATCGCGATCCTGCAGCACCTGTTTAAGCTTCGGCAGGGCTTCATCCGCCTGCATTTCCCCCAACAGCGAAATGATTTTGACCTTCCTGGGCAGACTCGTCTCTGAAGAATCCATCAGCTTCAGCAAGCGGTCGGCATGGCCCCATTCGGCGGCGAGAATCAATGGGAACTCATACTTCTCGAGTTGATTCGTCAGCCGCGCAATAGCAAAGCTTCCCGGATCTCCGGCCTGAGCCGTCTGAGCGGCGGTCGCGGCGTCTTCGAAATCCGTGCGGACTTCCTTCTGCCATTTAATCTTCATTCCGCCTAAGGCATACGTCAGCTGGCAGGCCGGCCCTTTCCATAGCCGAGAGGGAGCATCAGGCAGATCATTGTCTCCTCCCGACGAGGCCGTGCCCTCCCAGGTCTTGCGTTGTTCGCATTTCACTCGAAATACCGCATCATGCGTCTTGGAAGCATCCTGCACTACCGTGTAGCCGACCTCACCGAGGCGGCGCGAGACCGCAGAGGTCAACGGACCAGCATCAATCGCGCCCTTGTCGGTCAGTGCCAGGGCTTCTACCAGCACCACTTGAATCTTATCGAGCTGTGCTTTTTGTTCAGCGGTGAAATATTCACGATAGGCCCCAGCCGGGTCAGCCCACAGCACCATAGCCCAACTGACAATGATGGAGATGAAAAAAGAAAAGCGATACATTGCACCACCTCCTTACCCATATGGGAGCTTGAGGTAGACCACGTCTTTACCAGTATGTAGCCTGCCGCCCTCACTGCGGAGACCCCATAAACCAGTATACTCTCACCCTCCGGTACGAACCAGGACCCACCTATGCCCACCCCAATCTCCCTCCTGCTCCCCCTTGCAGAAAGACAAATCCATACGGCCTCCTGCCCAGGGTCGTCGCTGCTCTCCATTGCTCACTGTCTGAACACTCAAAACTGCATAAACCCCGCATGAGTATGGGTTGACAGTAGGTCGCCTCCGACGGTACAAAAGGCTTACACAATCGCGTGTTTTGCTGTCTCAGCATCCGCGTCGACAGCCCCGCGATGCTCCCCACCGTGCGAGCGTGGCGAAACTGGCAGACGCGCGAGACTTAGGATCTCGTGGGTAACCGTGGGGGTTCAAGTCCCTCCGCTCGCACCAAATTTGACGGCAACTCCGTTTGGGCCCGCCCATCACGGTACGTGGAAGGACATTGAGGCATGACGATGAAGATGGAAATGACCGAGCTCGGCCCCATGAAGCGGGCATTGAAAATCGAAGTCCCTGCGCAGGAAGTCACGCAGCGTTTCTCGCGAGCCTATACGGAGCTGAACCGCCAAGTACGCATTCCAGGATTCCGCCCAGGGAAAGCCCCGTTGGGCCTCCTCGAAAAGCGCTACGCGAAAGAAGTCGAAGAAGATGTCATTCGCAGCATCGTGCCGGATTTCTACGACCGCGCGGTCCGCGAGGCCGGCATCAGCCCGGTGCTCGTCGAAATCCCACCGCTGGAACGGGTGAAAATTAAGAAAGACGAACCCTTCACCTTCACGGCCACAGTCGAAATCAAGCCGACCATCGAACTGCGTGACTACAAAGCCCCCAATCCGATTTCGCTGAAGCCGGACAAGCGGACCGTCACCGATGAGCAGCTGGATCGGGCCCTTGAGGTGCTGCGTGAACAGCAGGCGAGGCTTGAAGCCGCCCCAGCCGGCACCGCATTAGGCGAGGGAGATTTTGCCGTCGTTGATCTCGAAGGCTTCCTCGATGGCACCTCGCTCGAGGGAACCAAGAAAGAAGGCCAGCTGCACAAAGTCGGCTCCAAAGCCGCGCTCCTCGGCATTGAAATCGACAGCTATGTAGCCGGCAAGAAAGAGGGAGACATCATCGAGATTCCTCAGAACTATCCCAGCAGTCATCCCGATACGCGAGTCGCCGGCAAAACCGTACAGTTCAGCCTAGCCATCAAAGGCGTAAAGCAGAAAACACTCCCGGTACTCGACGACGAGTTTGCCAAGGACTGCGGGCCCTTTTCGTCGCTTCAAGAAATTAAAGACAAGCTGCGCAGTGAGATGGAGAAAGCCCTCAAGCGCGACATTGATGAATCCTACAAAGATACGATTCTCAAACGGCTGGCTGAAACACACCACTTCGATCTGCCGGAAACCCTTGTCACGCGTGAGTTGGACGCCATCGTTCGACAGAGACTCCAAGAGCGGCAACGTGGCAAGGCCACCGATCCATCACCCGCCGCCACGGCCGAAGAACTCAAGACTATCCGCGAAGAGAACCGCGACGAAGCCAACCGGCGCGTCAAAGTCGGTCTGATCCTCGAAGCCATTGCTACGAAAGAATCAATCTCCGTCAGCCAGGAAGATATGAACAACGAGGTCACCAGGCTGGCCACCGAACTCCGCGTTCCGATGGCCGAGCTCGTGAAAATGATTCAGGCCGGCGGCCAGGATTCCATCGAGGAGCTGCGCTCGCGCATTCTGGCGGATAAAGCGTTGGACTTTGTATACCGCAACTCTGTGATCCAAGGTTAGACACGGTGCCTGCAAACGCCTCGATCGAGGGGCGCGCTCCAAACATTGCGGAAAGGAATTGAATCTATGTTGGTCCCGATCGTAGTCGAACAAACCAATCGAGGCGAACGCTCCTACGATATCTACTCCCGGCTCCTGAAAGACCGGATCATATTTTTGGGGGCGCCGATCGATGACATGTTCGCGAATCTCATCATTGCCCAGCTCTTGTTCCTTGAGGCCGAAGACCCCGAAAAGGACATCAATCTCTACGTGAATTCCCCCGGCGGCAGCGTCACGGCGGGACTCGGTATCTATGACACGATGCAATACGTGAAGCCGCCGATCAATACCATCTGCCTCGGCCAGGCGGCAAGTATGGGAGCCTTGCTCCTCACCGCCGGAGCAAAGGGCAAACGCTACGCACTGCCCAATGCCCGCGTCATGATTCATCAACCGCTCGGTGGATTCCAGGGGCAGGCGACTGAAATCGATATCCATGCACGAGAGATCCTCAAAATCCGTGAACGGCTGAACGAAATCATGGCCAAGCACACCGGCCAACCCATCGAGAAAATCTCGCACGATACCGAGCGCGACTACTTCATGTCAGCAGAAGAAGCCAAGAAGTATGGCCTGATCGACGAAGTCATCTCTCGGCAGACGAAAGGGCTCAAGTCTGTGGAGTCAGGCGACGCAGCTAAAGACGGGGCCAAGGGTAAGTAACACAGGAGGGCGCATGGCCAAGCAGGACAAGGTGGATCGACACTTACGGTGTTCTTTTTGCGGGAAGAGCCGCGATGAAGTACGCAAGCTGATCGCGGGCCCGACCGTCTATATCTGCGACGAATGCGTCAATCTTTGTAATGACATCATTGCAGAGGACTGGGAAGAAGCCAAAGAAGAAATCTCGTCCAAGCTCAAAAAGCCTGCCGATATCAAGCACCATCTCGATCAATATGTCGTGGGGCAAGATCGTGCGAAGCGGATTCTTTCCGTCGCCGTCCACAATCACTACAAGCGTATTTCCTCGAAAGAAAAAGACGTCGATGACGTCGAACTTCAAAAGGGGAATATCTTGGTGGTCGGCCCGACCGGAACGGGAAAGACCCTGCTGGCCCAGACCCTGGCCAAATACCTCGATGTCCCTTTTACCATGGCTGATGCCACCACCCTGACGGAAGCCGGATACGTGGGGGAAGATGTCGAAAACATCATCCTGAAGCTTCTCCAAGCGGCCGATTACGATGTGGAACGGGCGGAGCGCGGCATCGTCTATATTGATGAAATCGATAAGATCAGCCGCAAGAGCGACAGCCCGTCGATCACCCGCGATGTCTCCGGAGAGGGCGTGCAGCAGGCGCTGCTCAAGCTGATCGAAGGCACCGTGGCCAATGTCCCTCCGCAAGGCGGACGGAAACATCCGCATCAAGAATTTATTCAGGTCAATACCAGTAACATTCTGTTTATCTGCGGAGGCGCATTCGTCGGGCTGGAATCGCTCGTTGAGCAGCGCTTGAATCGCAAATCGATGGGCTTTGGAGCAGAAATTCGCGGACGCAGCGAGGCTCGGCTGGGAGAAATGCTCGCCCATGTCCAGCCGGAAGATTTCCTCAAATACGGACTCATCCCTGAATTTGTCGGCCGCGTACCGGTCGTCGCCACACTTGAGGAACTGGATGAGCGGGCACTGGTTCGCATCTTGACCGAACCGCGCAACGCCCTGACGAAGCAGTATGAAAAATTGCTTTCCTTTGAAAAAGTGAAACTCAAGTTTACCGAGGGAGCTCTCGGCGCCGTCGCTCGTAAAGCCTACCTGCAAAAAACAGGGGCACGAGGACTCCGCGCCATCCTTGAAGAAGTGATGCTGGACGTGATGTACGATGCTCCGTCACAAAAGCAAATCAAGGAAGTCCTTATCACAGAAGATGCGATCTCCGGGAAGAATCCCCCGATTCGTATTTTCGAGCAGGATAAAGACGCGAAGAGCGCATAACCCGCGATCCTGAGGCCGAGTCACTCCCGTGGCTCGGCCCATCTCCCCCCTCAATATCACCCGTCATTTTCTCTTTTGTTCGGCTAGGTCGCCGATGGTCCGTCGTGCGACAACGGCTTGATGGTTTCTTGCAGATTACTCGACAACAGAAAATAACGCGCTATATTGAGGGAGTATCAGAACCGCCCTAGGAGGCCCCGTGAAACTTCCCGTATCCCTCAGCCTTCGCCACAAAGGGAAAACGCTCGAGCTGGACGCCTCACGCGAAATCGTGAACCTGCTCGGGAACAATGGGGAAGCGATCGGAAGCCTCTCCTGGGATTTTGTCATCGATCAGATCCTCGCCTATCGCAAACCCGTATTACCCAAAGAAACGCGCTCTGAACCTCGGGTCAATCTCGCGTTTCGAGTACGATACAAGACTCCAGAAGGAGACCGCTACGACAGTCGGGCGGGAGGTATCGGAGGAGGCGGACTCTTTATTGAAAGTACGACGCCGCTCCCGGTCGGCACCAAACTCGCCATGGAATTCTCTCTGCCGGAGCAGCCATCCGAGTGGATCCAGGCGAAAGGAATCGTGGCCTGGGTCTGCCCCAAGGCGGATCAATACACCTTTAGCCCTGGCATGGGCGTTCGATTTACCGACATTCAGCCAGAAGCGCGGGATCGCATCTTGGCTATCGTCAAAACCCTTGAGGGCACCGAACGCGCCGCTTGACGCATCCCATGACGGCCCTCCTCTGCGCCAGATCCATTGAGGCTCCTCACGCATGAAATACCCCGTCGCCAGCACCACGAATCACCAGGGGAAATACCTCGTGGTCGACCCCCATCAAGAAATGATTCTGATCCACGATGCCGCTGACACCCTCCTCGGAGGCATCCCCTGGGGAGCCGTCATTGATCAACTCCTGGCGAGTGATGACGATACGCGCTTTGCCCATTGCCGCACACACCCGCGAGCCCCGCTTGCACTGAAAGTCCGCTATTCCACTCCCGAAGGGAAACAATTCGATAGCTTGACCGGCGGCATCGGCGGAGGCGGACTCTTCATTGAAAGCGGCACCCCGCTCGCTCCCGGAACGGAAGTATCTGTGGAATTTGCCTTGCCGGATCGGCCCTGGGAGAAGGTCAAAGCCAAAGGCAAGGTCGCCTGGACAAGGAATCGACCAGAGCGCCATCTTCTCTTTCCAGGAATGGGCGTGCAGTTTACGGATATCGATGAGAAGGCGCAGGCACAGCTGGTGGAATTGGTTGAGGCCTTGAACCGGAATCGCGTGCTCCCCGAAACCCCTTAAGCGTGTGATCGGCCCAGCGCCGCACTTGTACGCTTTCGTCGTGGCTCGCGACGAATCGCAGCCCCTCTCCAAACTCATCCACTGAAAAGAATTGCAATCGATAGGCTATCTCACCCCGGACGGTTGCCGAGGACTCTGTCTTCAGTCGCTCCTGGAACAATTCCACCACTCTGGAATTCCCCGACTCACCAAGCACCGCCACCGCAGTTTGGCGAACTTGTGAATCGGGATCGTGAAGACTGTTCACGAGCGCCTGCATAACCTCTGGAGAGTCACTGCCCTCAAAAGCCTGAATCACGGTACGACGCACCTCTGGATCGGCATGCGCCAACTGTGACAGTGCCAGCGGCCAGATCTCCTTCGAGGGATCCAGAGACCCCAGAGTCTGTGCGGCAGCCGCGCGCACTGATTGGACCGAGTCGACAAGTAACCCGGCTATGTGCGCCCTGGTCCCCGAATCAAGAGGGCCCACGCCTCCTAAACTCCGTACCGCCGCCTCACGCACAATGGGTGACTGGTCACCTAACGCCACCACGAGCCTGGGAACCGCCTGCGGATTGCCGATCTTGCCCAAAGCTTCGGCAGCGGTTCGCCGTGTCACGGCATCACGATCATCCAACAGTCTTAATAGTGCTTCTACAGTACGTTGCGGAGCAACCGTCGCTGGCGGTTGATAACATCCGAGGAGTGAGGCCAAACAGAAGCTGAGTAGGACAAACAGGCTACACGAGGGCATCGTACCAATACTGGATGGATAACAGCCGTAGCGCTTCACGCCTGTTTGGGAGGTTCCTCATCCACCGCCGGCAGTTCTCTGGCGGCCTCCAGAGATTGCTGAAACTCTTTCTGCGCAGAATCCATCTCAAATTGAATGGTCCTCACTTGGGGGTCCACGGTATTCCGAACATCGGCAACCGTCTGCCGGAATGTTCGTAACGCATCACCCAGCCCTTCGCCAAGACCCTGCATATCATTTGGAGATAACCCCGCCGGCGCTTGGGCTGCTTTCGCCTTCAATGCGGCTTGTTGCGCCTGTACGCGAGCCACCGCATCTTTGTTCACAATTGCAGAAGGACGCTTCGCCGCCGGCTTTGCCTGAGCTCCCGGCGGAAGAGGCGGATACTGCGCGCGGGACATGGGGGCCGGAGCGGCAGCCCGCTCCTCCATCGACAGAGCCTGCTGCCCGCCACTCGCCTGAGTCGGTGGAGCACCGGCTGGACGAGCAGCTTGCGGAGATTGTGGGCCCATGTTGTACATCATCGAGGCTGTCGTTCCTGGCGTCAGCTCAGGACCAGGCACATAGGGAACATTCGTCGCCTTCGGTGTGCCTTGAACCGGTGCAACCGGCTGAAGATCAGACGCTCTCTCAACGTGAGCAGCCTCTACCGTAGCCGTCATGTCAGGTTGAGCCTGAGCGACCTCTTGCGGAGGCGGGATCTCATTAACTTCCTTTTTGAACCCTTTCAGAGCCTTGCCAACGCCTTCTCCGATTTGCGGCAAGCGGCCCGCTCCAAAAATAATCAATACGATCACCAGGATGATGATCAGCTCTGAAATCCCCATTGTCCCGAACATGGTCGCACCCTTCCTGCTCGCAGGTGGTCAAAACCGCACTCGCTCAACTCTCATACAATGAAAGAATTTAGCCGCCACAACAAGACACTGTCAAGAAACGGGCGGGGCTAGCTGATCGCGATGATTTCCGTCTGTAAGGGCTGTCCGTAGGCGACTGCGGCGCGCTCCGAAACATACACATCAAGCTCGCTCCGAATCCCGAATTCATCCGGGAGATAGATCCCCGGCTCGATCGAGAAACAGGTCTTGGGCATCAACCGCCGGCTCTCTTGCGTTTCGAGATTGTCGATATTGGCACCATTCCCATGCACCTCTTCACCGATCGAATGCCCGGTCCGATGCACAAACCACTCTCCATACCCGGCCCGGCTAATCACCTGACGACACGCGTCATCGACCTCCCAGCCATAGGGAAATTGTCCGGCTGCCACCCGTTGCTGTACAAATGACAACGCCGCATCACGACCCTGTCGCACATAGTCAAAGATCTCTCGATGGCGTGAGGGAACCTCGCGGGCCGTAAATCCGGTCCAGGTGATGTCACCATAGACAGCGCCTGCTTCTCTACGCTTCGCCCATAGGTCGATCAGCACCAGGCTGTCACGCAACACGGGTGACGACGCAGCCACCGTCGGGCCGTAATGGGGATCGGCACTGTGCGCATTGACGGCCGCAATCGGAGGGCTTGAGGTCACCATCCCGGCATCATGTATCCGTCCGAGAATAAACTGCTGGAGATCGTATTCGGTAAGCGATCGGCCGCCCTGGAGCGATGAGCCGACGTGAGTGAACGCCTCATCGACAATTCGGCGTAACGCAGTCACCGCGTATTGATGCGATTCGAGTTGCGCATCCGTCCAGACCGCCTCAAAACGTTGAATCAGATCGGCGGCGCTGACAACATCCACCCCGAGACTGCGGATCAATTCAATCGTGCCGGCATCGACACGCGAGACATACGGCACCGCATTGAGCGGAGAATATTGCATCGCGATCCGCCGCGCGCCTTTGAGAGTCGAGGCCAGCAGCGCCCGCTGTTGCTCCCATGAGACATACAGCCGATCCTGCCCGGGCAACTCCTCCAACACATGCGGCTCAATGCGGTGGAGCAATTTGACGGGAGTCCCTTCTGCGGGAATCCAGTAATACCACCGGCGCGTGACATGGCGTGACGGATCAAGCAACAGCACGCGATAGGCCAGCGGATCGCTCCCTCGAAAATCATAAAACAGCCAGCCGTCGGCTGATCCGCTTTCTCGAATCGCGTCCTGGATCGCGGCTATTCGTTCATGGCACCGTGCCAGCATCATCGTGAGGGCATCATATTCGCCGAAGTGGGAAGCCGTCAAATCAAGACACAGCATAGCGTGCGCTGCGTGTTACAATACGCCTTCATGGCGCTTGACACTCCACCAGACGCAACACCTTATCGGGTCACGCTCTTCTTTGGCCCGGAACCGGCCGACAGCGATTCCCTCACACAAACCTGCGTCTTCAACGTGAAGAAACGCAGTTGGAAGGCCGGCATCCAAGTATCGGTCGACATCGGGACAGACCAGCTTGCGGCAATTCAAGAAACTATTCGACAGGCGGCCCCGATCGCCGACGCCCTCAAACCGCTATCTGAAGAGGATCGCACCGAGGCGGCCGCGCGCATTCCAGATCTCGCCGCCCAAGCGATTGCCTGGTGCAAACTCGATCTCCGCCTGGCCGCTGGATTGCCGCAGGAGAACCAACGGATTCCAGGTGATGAGTTCGTCACAGAATTGAATCACGTTATTCCAACTCGGCAGGAGTATGTCGTCACCTACATTCTCACCGAACTCGACCTGGTGCCATGAAAGAATTTCTCGCCATTCACTCAGTTTCAACAGGGCAGGGGGTTTGCAAGCCCCGGTGAATTTGTTATAACGCCATGACAGTCTCATTATTTTTTCATCAGACCGCAGACATGATCCTAGAATCCTGTCTTTGAGAGGAAGGAGGGTCTCCGTGACACACACTGGATTAATTCGCACGCTCCCACTGATTGCACTGGTGGTGCTCATGACATTCACCTCGTTGGTCGCCACGCCGGCCTGGAGCCAAACGTCCACCGCAGACACCCAGCAGGGCACGCCGTCCGGCGCGGGCATGCAAGCAGGCGCCGCCGTCTCAACAATATTGTATTTCCCCTTCAAAGCCGCCTTTGCGATCGGCGGTGGCATCGTCGGAGGACTCGCCTATTTGTTCTCCGGCTTGAACGAACAAACCGCGAAGAGCATCTGGGTCCCCAGCATGTATGGCACCTATGTGATCACGCCCGAACACCTGACCGGTGATCGCTCCGTCCGATTCCTCGGAGTTGCGACGGACGATACCGCCACAGGTATCTCCAACACCTCCACCATGGAACCAGCCCGGTGACATGAAGCCCGTCATCGGCGTGACCCCAGACTTCAATGCCGGTGACCGCAAGGAATGGGGTGGGCGCGAGCCCACCTATTTCCTCCGTGCCCGCTACGTCCGCGCCATCGAAGAACTCGGCGGTATCCCTCTTATTCTTCCCTTAGTCGCCGATGCGGCCGGGCGGCGGCGACTGCTTGAACGGGTCGACGGGCTCCTGCTGACCGGTAGCGGTCCCGACCTTCCGCCACGCCTATACGGGGAACGTCAACGCTACAAATTTCCCCTCGTCAGCGAGCGCCGCGCGAATTTCGAATTGGATCTGGTTCATCTCGCTCAGACACGCGACCTCCCTGTCCTCGGCATCTGCGGCGGGATGCAGACCATCAATGTCGCCTGCGGGGGTAGCCTCTTTCAGGATCTCACAGCACAAATGCCGCATGTGCTGCAGCACCGCCAAACGACCAAGGCCATCCATCTGGCACACTCCGTCGACATCACCGCCGGAAGCCTTCTCAGAAAGATCGTCACCAAGGCTACCTTGCGGGTCAACAGCTCACATCATCAGTCCGTAAAAACCGTCGCCCCGTCGCTGATCGCCAGCGCCATCGCTCCGGATGGCGTCATCGAAGCGATCGAATCCCCCCGCCACCGATTCTTCCTCGGCATCCAGTGGCACCCTGAATTTCTCTTTGAACGACACATCGCCCATCGTCGATTGTTTCAAGCGCTGCTGCGCGCTGCCGGCCGCACGCGCGCCTGACGCCGAAGACGCGACGGCTTTTACGATTCGCACAGCTTTTTTCACCCCGACTGCTATACTACGCGCCATATGGCTCTTACTCCTCCCGATGCCGACACCCACTCGACCGCTCCGACGACCGCGACCTCAGTAACACGTCATCTGTTTCGCACTAAATCCATCGAACGTATTCTGGCCGATGCCGATCATCCCCGCTATCGACTCAAACGGACATTGAGCGCCTGGGATCTCACCGCCTTGGGTATTGGCGCCATCATCGGAACCGGTATCTTTGTGCTGATCGGAACGGCGATCGTCGGAGACGCAGGCCGCCCAGGGGCCGGTCCAGGCATTGTCCTCTCCTTCATCCTCTCCGGTTTGACCTGCGTCCTCGCCGCCCTGTGCTATGCGGAATTCGCCGCGATGATTCCCGTGGCGGGATCGGCCTATACCTATTCATATGCCACCCTGGGAGAATTTCTTGCCTGGATCACCGGCTGGAATCTCATCTTGGAATACGGCGTCGCCTGTGTCGCCGTGGCCATCGGTTGGTCCGGCTACTTCAATAACCTGCTGAAGCTGGCGGGCCTCGATCTGCCGGACTGGGCCACGCACGCGCCCGGAGGGCCCGAGGGCGGCATCGCGAATTTCCCGGCCGCCATTATCGTGCTGCTCGTCACCGTCATTCTCGTGATCGGCATCAAGGAAAGCGCGCGGGCCACCGGCATCATCGTCTGCCTGAAGCTAGCGATAATCTTGTTTTTCATCGCCGTGGGAGCCCCGGCCGTCAGCCCGGAGAATTGGTCTCCGTTCATGCCCAACGGCTTCACCGGAGTCACCGCTGCCGCCGCAACCGTCTTCTTCGCCTATATCGGGTTTGACGCCGTGACCACGACGGCGGAAGAGGCACGCAATCCACAACGCGATCTGCCGATCGGCATCATGACCTCGCTCGGAATCTGTACGATTCTCTATGTCACCGTCGCCGCCGTCCTGACAGGGTTGGTTCCCTACAGTCAGATCGACATTCACGCTCCCGTGGCGGAAGCCTTGCGACTGGCAGGCTACAAATGGGGGGCGGCCGTCGTGGCCATGGGAGCCGTCGCCGGCATCACCAGCGTGCTGGTGGTCATGATGCTGGGGCAGATCCGGGTGTTCTTTGCGATCTCACGGGACGGGCTCCTGGGACCATGGTTGTCCGTGGTACATCCCCGCTTCGGCACGCCGCACCATGCGACGATCCTCACCGGCATCGCCGTCGCGATCATGGCCGCCTTCGTCCCCATCGGCACCGCGGCTGACATGACCAACATCGGAACGTTCTTCGCCTTCACACTCGTGTGCATCGGGCTCATCGTCCTGCGCCACACCCACCCTCACCTGGCACGTCCGTTTAAAACTCCGCTGATGCCATGGATCCCGCTGTTAGGCGTGCTCTCTTGCCTCGGCCTGATGTGGCAACTCCCCGCCCTCACCTGGCAGCGGTTCGTCTGGTGGACTATCGCCGGAATTATTATCTATGGGCTTTACGGGATTCGGCACAGCAAATTAGCCGAGGCGCAGACAACTGAAACCGGCACCTCCTCGTCTACGAATCACTAACCGTGTAGGCGGTGCGGGGAAAGACTATGCTGTTTCGGCGGCGGAGTCAGAAGAAGCAGCCGGAGCTGCGGTCGGTGGTGGAGTTGGCGCAGCGACGGTTGGAGCAACCGTTCCAACGGACGCGGCTGGTTGAGCAGCAGGAGCGGTCGCCGCTGCAGCCGGTGCGGCTGCCGGCTTGGGAGGAGCGGCGGGCTTGGGCGGCGCAGGCTTCTCTGGCTTGATCCCGCCTTCCCAGGAAGGCCCGGAATACATCTCCGCCGCAAGCCCCTTGGTCTTCCACTTATCTTCGAAATCAGCGGCGGCTTTGTTCGGCGTCTCGCCCACACCCATCACATCGTTCCAGGGATAGGCTTTCGGGCTGATCTGACAAGAAGATTCGGTCCGATTCAAATACAAGGCAATCGGATTGCCTCGATAGGGACCGAGGTAGATATGCACATAGCCGACGTATTCAAGCAGATTTGCCATGCCGGTCTCCAGGAGGGCGCATGATGCCATAACTCCCTGGAAACAGGCAAGTCGAGAACGCGTTACCGGCTTGCCGGCGCCGAAGCGGTAACCGGGAGCGGTTTCTGCTCGGGCCGTTTTCGAATCATGATTATGGCGCCGATCAACGCCATAATCACGGTGACGTTCAGCCCTACATCCATGAGGTATTGATAGAACTGCGTATCCGTCATGTGCTGCTGGTGTGACAGCTCTGCGCTCGCCGTCAAGATCTTCCTGGTGCAGGCAATCACCCCGACGGACAGATACGGCTCCAATTCCATCACTTCCGTCTGTAAAAATCGCACCACGGTCCGGAACAGCTCCAAGAGAATAATGACCAGGAGAATGTCATTCAACAATCGGAGACCGGCCGGAAGAATCAACACCTGTCCCTTCGGATCGAACTGCCCGGCGAGAAACACATACCAGGCATGGATAAACACCAACATGCCGAGGATCAACAAACTAAATCCGGCAGTGGCGTAGCCAAGACGGTCCAGCCACTCCATGTACTGGCACCACCGCCGCATCAACTCATTCCGATGCGCGCGCGGCTCATCAGTCCCCATACCCTCACCTCCGTCCAATCTAGGCCGTCCCGGCCTGCCCAGTCTGCTCCGGTTCAGGGGCACGCATCTGACCGAACTTTAATTCACGCATCGAACTGATCGTCAAGGAGTGACCGCAGCAACGAATTTCTTTGAAACCCGCGCCGCCATCCATAATCATCACTCGCAATCCGCAAGAATCCGGATACAACTTCTTCTCATCCAGGACCACCGCCGACGGCAAAGCGCCTCGTTTCCGGCCGGCCGGTGAACCCATCTCCGCCACAACATCCTGCTCGGTCAAATCATGATCGCAGCAGACGATCTTCTCAAACCCCTCACCGCCGCCCATGACTTTCACAATCAACCCGCAGGCATGCGGATGGCGTGCCTGCTCATCGATAAAATCGCCTTTTTTCAGCGCCATCTTGTGACCTCACTCCTGCGCGGCAGCCATGCCGCGCCGTTCATCCACCCCGACAAACACCGCCAATCCGACGAGAAAAAACAGCGTCATCGAAAGCACGGCCCAGCGCTGGCTACCGGTCCAGGCCGTCACTTCTCCGTAGACGATCGGCCCCAGAATCGCGGCGAATTTCCCCGCCACCGAAAAGAAACCGAAAAATTCCCCCTGATGCCCCAACGGCGTAAACCGTCCAAGCAGCGTGCGGCTGACCGATTGATTGGCGCCGAGCGCCGCGCCGGCCACCAGCCCAAGTAGATAAAATTGTCCGTGCGTCTGGACCGCCGCCGCACCAATCACCACACCGATCCAGAGCACCAAGGTCACCGTGATCGACCGGACGGCTCCCATTCGATCCGCCACAAATCCGAATCCGACGGAACCCAGCCCGGCCGTGATCTGCGTCACGAGGAAATAGATAATCAGATCGCCCGGCGTGAAGTCCAGGACTTTGTTTGCAAAGATGCCCGACGCCACGATGACCGTATTGATCGCATCCGAATAGAGCAGATAGGCGATGAAATAGCGCCGGAGATCTCGATAGGCCGACAGACGGCGGGCCGTGTCGCGCAGCTGCCGCATCACCGCACGCCACACCGTCAGGCCGTCAGGAAGAGCGCGAGGCTGAGCCCGTTCGTGCAAATACAGAAACGTCGGCAGGGTCGCACTCAGAAAGAATACCGCCGTCACGACAAAACTCAACCGATACGACGCGAGATTGGTGTCGGCAAAACCACCGGCGAGAAACGGGTAGGCCAGCGCCAGAGACAGCAGCCCCCCGGCGTAGCCGAATCCCCAGCCATAGCCGGACAGGCGGCCCATCCGCTGCGGCGGAACCAGCTCCACCAGAAATGCGCTACAGAAGACAAACCCCACGTCGAATCCGATATTGGCAATCCCGAAGATGAGCAATCCCAGCATCACGTCGCCGCGATGCACGAACCATAAGAGCGCGGTGCTGAACACGCAAAGAAGGGTCGAGACGATGAGTACCCGCCGCTTGATCGCACGAATATCCGCCAGCGCACCTAGGACAGGGGACACCAGCGCCACGACCAGCATCGACAGCGCATACCCCCAAAACCAAAGTCGTTCGGCCATACCTGGCGGGGACACATCGGCAGCCACCACCTGGACGAAATAGACACTGTACGCTACTGTCACGATCAGGGTCGAAAAGGAGGAGTTCGCAAAATCGTAGAAGCACCAGGCCCAGAGCTCTCGACGACCGGCTGGGAAGGGAGGAGGCGGGGGATTCACACCGTGGCTTTCGCCAGTCGTTCACGGGCCTGATGGATGGAACGAAGCAACACGTGATGACTCCGGCACCCAACAATCAGCTTGGCATCGGAGATCACAACCGGTTTGTACGGAGCCAGGAACCGCCGCTTCAATCCGGCAATCCTGACCAGGGACTGCTCCAGCCGTTCGATACTGATCGACCCGTCAGCGACGGCGCTGTCTACCGCGGTGATCGCCGCAATTTCCCGATTGCGATCCTTACAGATCAACGGCATATCACAACCGGCTTGGATGGCGCGCACCGTCGCTTCTTCAATTCCATAGTGATCGATAATCGCGTGCATCTCCAGATCGTCAGTCAGCACCACGCCGTCATACCGCAGCTCGCCCCGCAGAAATTCCGTGATGATGGTCGGAGAGAGCGTCGCCGGCTTTTGATCGTCCAGCGCGCGATAGAGCACATGGGCCGTCATCAGCGTTGCCACTCCGTGAGCCGTGGCATGCCGGAACGGTGGGAATTCGATCTGCTCCAACCGCTCCTTCGATGCCTCCACCACCGGCAATTCTTTGTGTGAGTCCACCGTCGTATCGCCGTGCCCGGGGAAATGCTTTCCGCAGGCGACCACACGATTGTCCTGCAATCCGCCCACCGTCGCCAAACCCAACTCGCAGACCGGACCGGGCGTCGACCCGAAAGCCCGATCGCCGATCACGGGGTTGGCAGGATTGCTGTTCACATCCAGCACCGGCGACATGTTCATGTTGATCCCGACAGCCCTAAGCTCCTTCGCAATCGTCGCCGCCGCCGCATAGGCCAGCTCCGACGAATTGCATTTCCCCAACACCTCGCAGGGAGGGAATATCGTGAAACTCTTCGGCAGCCGCGAGACCCGTCCGCCTTCTTGATCGATCGAAATCAACAAGGGCGAATGAGGGCTGCAGGCCTGCAAGGCGTTGGTCAACTCGACGATCTGCTCGATCGATTCAAGATTGCGCGAGAAGAGAATCACCCCGCCCGGTTTATACTCCTTGATGAATGCCGCCAGATCGGGCGTCACCGAGGTCCCCTCGAACCCCACCATGAACAACTGGCCGATTTTTTCGCGCGACATGAGCATGAGCCGTATCCCTCAGCCGGATTAGAGTGTCCGATCGATCAAATACTGAATCAGCAATCTGGTACCAATCCCAGAAGGTCCTTTGGGAACATAGGCCCGCTCCCGTTCGCTCCAGTCCGTGCTGGCGATATCCAGATGGACCCAGGGACAGTCGCCGACAAACTTGCTCAAAAATAGTGCAGCCGTGATCATCCCGCCCCCACGGCCCCCGATGTTGCGCATATCCGCCACATCGCTGCGCAGCTGCTCGAAGTATTCATCCCAAAGCGGCATTTCCCACACCCGCTCGCCCGCGCGCAAGCCGGCCTTCCGCACCGACTCCTTCACGCTGGCATCGGTCCCGAACATCCCGATGGCAAATTGTCCGAGCGCCACCACACAGGCGCCCGTGAGCGTCGCAATATCGATCAACGCCGCCGGCTTGTAGCGGGTCGCATAGGCCAGCGCATCAGCCAGAATCAGACGGCCTTCCGCATCGGTATTCTGCACTTCGACCGTCTTTCCGGAGAGTGTCGTGACGACGTCGCCCGGCTTCATCGCCCGGCCGCCCGGCATATTCTCCGCCACCGGCAGAATGCTGATCAGATGCAGCGGCAGCTTCAACCGCGCGGCCGCGCGGATCGAGGCCAGCACCTCGGCGCCGCCGGTCATGTCCGCCTTCATATGCTCCATGTTCTCCGCCGGCTTGAGGGAAATACCGCCGGTATCGAACGTGATCGTCTTCCCCACCAGCACCACCGGACGCTCATCCTTCTTTTTTGATCCCTTGTATTCGAGGATGATGAACTTCGGCGGCTCGTGGCTGCCTTGCGCCACGCCCAGCAACGCCCCCATACCCAGTTTTTCAATATCTTTCCGCTCCAGGATCTTCAACGTCAGCGACTGCTCTTTGGCAATCGCTTTCGCCTCATTCGCAATCCTGGTCGGCGTCATGACATTCGACGGATGGTTGCACAGATCCCGCACCAGCACTGCAGCTTCCGCCGTTGCCACACCGCGCCGGATGCCTTCGGCAATCGCCTTGAGCTCACTCGTTTGCGCCGCCAGGAACGAGAGCCCGTTCACCTCTTTTCCCGATACGCCTTCGCTCCGATAGGCCGTGAATTGATAGCTACCCAAAATGGCCCCCTCCGCCATCGCCTGCGCGACCTCAACGGGAGATGCACCCGGCGGAGTCACAGACGGAACAGCCACCGTGAAGAAGCCGGCCTTCGCCTGGCGCACGCGCTTCACCGCATGCCCCATGGCCTGCCGCAGCTGATCCACCGTCACATCCTTCTCTTTCCCCAACCCCACCAGCAGAATCCGCTTGGCGGGCACTTTGCCCTGCGTATGCACCAGCACAAGCTCATTGGCCTTGCCTTCAAATTCTTTCGACCGCACCAACTCCTGCAACGCCCCGTTCATCGATTTATCGATTACCGTCGCCTGTTTCGAAAATATGCCACCCTCGCAATGGGTCAAGACCAACACTTCCGTCGATTCCGTCTCCACACGCCCGGCCCGTGCATCTACCCGCATGATCTTCATTCCCATCTCCTTCTATAGTCGTCGTGCGCGATACGCTGAACGACACATTCGTCACACGCCCCGCATATCCGGGGCCCAGATATATTTATGCATTTGCAATTGAAACCTGACTGAGAGCCGATCCGCCAGTATCCACTCCGCAAGAGCGCGAAGATCCAGCGACCCGAAGACCGGACTGAACAACACGGGACAGCGATCCGCGAGACGATATTGCGCCACCATACCGCGCGCCCACTCATAATCCTCGCGCGACGCCAGGACAAACTTCGCCTCGTCCTTTGCGGTCAGATAGTCGAGATTCGGCCAATGCATCCGATCCGTCATCCCGCTCCCCGGACATTTGACGTCCAGAATGAGTTTCGCCCGTCGATCGACCGGCTGCACGTCGATCGCACCGCTGGTTTCGATCAAGACGGTATAGCCGGCATCGCACAGACGAGCAATCAGCGGAAGCGCCGCCGGCTGCGCGAGTGGCTCACCGCCGGTGACTTCAACCAGCTGGCAGCCATACGCTCGAATGGTGCTTAGGATCTCGTCAATGGAGAACGTCGTCCCGCCATAGAAACTATACTCGGTATCGCACCAGGTACAACGGAGCGGACAACCCGTGAGCCGAACGAAGACGCAGGGCTGCCCCGCATACGTCGACTCGCCTTGGATGCTATGAAAAATTTCCGTCACCCGGAGCGGCTGTTCCTGGGTTTGGAGGGGAGCAGTCATCGCCAGGACACCACCGGCCAGCCGTGGCGGCGAGCCACGCGGTCCATGCCGCGAATCGGGTTCACCACAGTCGGATGCCCCACGGCACCCAAGACAGCCTGATCTCCCGGACTATCGCCGTAGGCAAAGCAGGCCGCGAGATCCAATTCCAATTCCCGCACAAGCCGGTGCACATGGGTGAGCTTCCCATCGCCGTACGGCAGCGGAGGAACCACCTGTCCCGTATAGACGCCCTCCATCTGTTCCAACTGACTGGCAATACACCGATCGACTTGCAGGGATTCGGCGATGGGCTCCATCAGAAAATCGAGCGACCCCGTCAGGAGAATCACCAGATGCCCCGCACTCCGATGTCGCTCAATCGCCGTCATGGCTGCGGGACACACCCGCGGGCAGAGGGCTTCACGGCAAAATTCTTCACCAAGCGACTCAATGACTTGCGCCGGCTTTCCCGCCAGATACAACTTGCGTTCACGCAGCGGTTGCAGCGACAGCGACGGAAGATGCCGCAACCACCAGGCCACGCTTGCACGGGCTTCCGGCCAACCGACCACTCCACGCTGCCGGAGCCAACGAAAAAATCCCACCTCGCTGGCTTCGCCGGGCAAAAGCGTATTGTCGACGTCGAAAAATGCGGCGATCGGCGTGGCCACACGACGTTGGGAGGCGGAGGAAGTGACCGACATGGTGCAGGCGATCTCCTCGACGGAAGGAAACAGGGGAACATCAGCGTGAAAGTGGGGCGATTCTACCGGACGTCTCCTTTATTGACAAGAATTTTGCCCTACTTCTATAATGCGCCTCCCTCAGGCCTTCCTCGTTGTTCGATGGCCGAGCTGCAGGATGCTCAAAAAGCTTTCCAGCAAGGCCGCAACGAGTGAGGAGACGACGCGTACTGGATGCGTACGTGGAGTCTCCGAACGATGTGAGAACGAAGCTGGAAGGCTTTTTCAGCATCCTACCCGGTAGCCGAAGTGGTGAAATGGCAGACACGCACGTTTGAGGGGCGTGTGGCGCAAGCCGTGCGGGTTCAAGTCCCGCCTTCGGCACCAAATTTATATTCCCTCCTTAATACTCCTCCGCTGTGAGTACTCGAAAGCCACGCTCCCAATTCACACAACAGCGCGACCGATGGATGTGCGCCTCAGCCTCAGTCATGTTCATCCATCCGGCCAACGGAATCCTGATTCGCTCAATACGGTCTGAGCCACGCCCGGTCATGCTTTGCCCGACCCATTTGGATCTAGACATTTAGAGGCGGTCCATAGGACACTACCGGAGGATGCTACCGGCTTCGGCCTCCTGATTCAGAATCACCATGTGGGAGTGTGCGATGCGGTTTCCGCAATCCGATCTGCACCCACCGCTCTGGATATCTCGTTGCTCCCCCTCCAATTGGGACAGGCCCCCGATGAACCGTGGATTTACTCCATTGATTCACAACGGGGCACATGAGAAAACTCCCCTAGGCCAATCGCAGCACACACGTTCCATCCGCATCACCTGGCAAGGAGCCGCGCTATGAGTGGGACCGGACACCTTCCCGAGCTGGAATCGTTGCGCTCACAGGTCGCCGACCTCGCGCGAGAATTGGCCGAGCGGGATCAGGCCACGCAGACCAGGCAGCAGGGACTCGACAGCGAGTTGCAGGGCCTCCGTCAACAAGCAGACCTCCTACAAGCCATTATGGAAGGGACCGCCGCCGACACGGGCGATGATTTCTTTGCCTCCCTCGCCATGCAGCTCACGTCCACGCTGCGCATGCAATACACGATCATTGGGGAGGTGCTCGAACGCACCCCCGCACGCATCCGCACCCTCGCAGTCTCCTCAGGAGGAACCCTTCTTGATAATTTCGAGTACGACCTCGCGCCGGCTCCATGTGGAACCGGACTGACCGAATCATTCTGGTGTTTCGAGCAAGGCGTCCAAGCGCTGTTCCCGAACTTTCCCCCGCTGGCGGCGATGGGAGTGGAAAGCCACTCAGGGGTGTCCATACGAGACAAACAAGGGAAGGTCGTGGGCCTCATCGTGGTCATGGACACCAAACCCATCGCCCATCGGGAGCGGCTGCAGACGCTGCTCCGGGTGTTTGCCCCGCGTGTGGCAGCGGAACTCCAGCGCACGCAGGCCGAAGCAGCGCGGGATGAAGCTGAGCACCGGCTCCGTTTCACGCAGTTTGCGGTCGATCACGCCGTGGACGGCGTCTTGTGGGCCGATGAATCGAGACGATTTATCTATGCCAACGATGCCGTATGCCGGTCGCTGGGCTATTCACGGGACGAACTCCTGAGCCTCCGCATCGCCGATATTGCCCCGTACCATGATCCCGAATGTTTTCAGCGCCGGCTCGATGAAATCAAGCAGGGCGGAGCGGCCATCTACGAGTCCGTTCACCGCCGCAAGGACGGGACGGTATTTCCCGTTGAAACCTCAGTGACCTATCTTGAACATGAAGGGAACGGCTATACGTGCGGGATCATCCGGGATATCACGGCGCGACAGCGCATCGAACACGAACGGTCGCTGGCCCTCGCCGATCTCCAAAATATCACGGAGACCGTTCCCGACATTATGTTTACCCTCGATACCGGCGGCAACCTGATCCGCTGGAATGGTCGCCTCATCGCCGTCACGGGATACCGACCGGAGGAACTCCTCAACAAACCTGCGCTGGCGTTTGTCCCCGTTGAAGAACGGGCGCAGACCGCCGAGGCAATTCAGCAGGCGTTCATGGAGGGACATGCTGAACTCGACGGGCATCTTCTGACACGCACCGGACACACCATTCCGTATCATTGGACCGGCGCGGTACTCAGGGATTCGTCCGGCCAGATCATCGGCATCACCGGAATCGGACGGGATGTCTCGGAACGCACAGAAGCAGCCGAGTCCTTACACCATCAGCGCCAACATCTCCTGGAGGCCCAGGCACTGGCTCATTTAGGCAGTTGGGAATGGGATATAGAGAGCGGGGAGACCAATTGGTCGGAGGAGCAATTCCGCATTTTCGGGCATGAGCCGGGCGCTATCGCCGTCACCTACGACACGTTTTTGGCCGCGCTGCTGCCTGACGATCACGACCGCGTGCTGGCGGCTGTCAATGACGCCTTGCTCGGGAAATCCCCGCTCGATCTGGAATGCCGAATCGTCAGACCGAACGGGGACATTCGCGTCATTCACATGCGCGCAGACGTCCAGCGCGATGCCACCGCACATCCGATCGGCATGGCAGGAACCGCCCTCGACATCACCGCGCGCACGCACACAGAAGAAGCGCTCCGGACCAGCGAAGAACGCTGGCACCTGGCGGTGCAAGGGAGCAATGACGGGATCTGGGACTGGAACATCCACGCCGGAGAGATCTTCTTTTCAGCCCGATGGAAAGCCATGCGCGGCTTCGCAGACCATGAAGTGCGCAACCACATCGACGAGTGGCGCAGCCGTATCCATCCCGACGATCTGGACCATGTGCTCCAGAGCATCGACCGCTATTTGACCAAACAGACCTCCGCCTTTTGCGAAGAGTACCGGGTCCAGCGCAAAGACGGATCCTACATGTGGATCCTGGATCGCGGCGTGGCCCTCTGGGCAGAGGACGGTACCCCGGTCCGTATGACTGGCTCGGAATCGGATGTGACCGATCGCAAATTGATGGAACAAGCCCTGTGTGCAAGCGAAACGCGCTTTGCGTCATTTATGACGCATCTGCCGGGCGCCGCGTTTATCAAAGATGCCGCCGGACGCCACATATTTGCAAACCAGGGCTTCGAACAGGTCCTCGGCTTGAAACGCAACGACTGGTACCTCAAGACCAATGAGGAGCTGTTCCCTCCCCCCATCGCCGCGGTACTCAGCCAGCACGATCAGGCGCTCAGAATGCAGGAGCACCCCCTGGAAATCGTCGAAACGACGCTCCACAAAAACGAGACTCGCCACTGGCTGGTCAAGAAATACAAAATCCCAAGCGAATCGACGAGTCCAGGATTCATCGGTGGAATCGCGATCGACATTACCGAACGCAAACAGGCCGAAGCGGCACTCGTGGCGAGCGAAGAACAGCTGCGCTTGGCGATAGAGGGCTCCACCGATGCCCTCTGGGACGCCCGCGTAGGTACCGACCATCACTGGACCGATCCCGCTGTCCACTTGTGGTGGTCGCCCCGGATCCGCCAGTGGTTACAGCTCTCCGACGCAGAACGCTTTACCACCGTAGGCGAGTGGGCGGCCCGATTGCATCCCGATGACACCGCGCCGGTCATGGCCGCGCTTGCCGCGCACGTTGAAGGCCACCACGCTCCCTATGATATCGAGTATCGCCTACGGACAAACGACGACACGTACCTCTGGGTCCGCGGCCGTGGCCAGGCTCAGTGGGACGAGCAGGGCCGCCCCTTCCGCATGTCCGGCTCCTGTCAGGACATTACCGCCCGCAAGCAAGCCGACATGGCGCTTCGGGAAAATGAAGCGCGGACCCGTGCTATTCTTGAAACCGCGTTGGATGCCGTCATCTCCATCGATGAACACAGCCGCATCATTGGCTGGAACCCCCAAGCGGAGACCATGTTCGGCTATTCCGCTCAAGACGCACTGGGGCTGCCCTTACAACAAACCATTATCCCCGCTCGATACCGCCAGGCCCATACCCAGGGGATGGAGCGCCTGCTGCAAGGCGGCAAGAGTTCGACGATACGCCGCCGCTTTGAATTCTTCGCGCTTCATCGAAGCGGGCACGAATTTCCTGTCGAATTCGCCATTGCCGCATCGTACGTCGACGGCCAGCCGATGTTCACCGCCTTCATCCGCGACATCACCGAACGCAAGCAGGCGGAGCACCGATTACGACTCACACAATTCACGATCGATCACGCCGTGGAGGCAATTTATTGGATCGATCCGCAGGCGAACATTGTGGATGTGAACGAGGCGGCCAGCGAGATGCTGGGATACTCGAAAGAGGATCTCTGCACGATGACCATCCATGATCTCAATCCTGATTTCCAGGCCGACATGTGGCCGGACTTTTGGACAGAGACGCAACAACGGGGCACCATGGTTTTCGAAACGTCCCATCGAACCCGCGACGGCCACCTGCTCCCGGTCGAAATACAGGTCAACTATCTTTCCTACGAAGGGCAGGAATTCCACTGTGCCTTCGTGCGCGACATCACCGAGCGCAAAAGAGACCAAGAAGAGCTTCGCCGGTCGAAAACGAGGCTGACCTTCATCCTGGAAAACAATCCGGCCGTGGTCTATACCCGGCAGGTGGGACACGGCTGGCCCATTACCTTCATTACGCCCAACGTCTACGAGCTGCTCGGCTACACCAGCACCGATATCCTGACCAATCCCGATCGCCTCGACCAGTCGATTCATCCCGACGATGATCCGGACATCATGACGACGGGGATGCCGCAACTGCTCAGTAATGGAGCCCAGACGTTTGTGTATCGTCTCCGCCGCCACGATGGCAGCTACTGCTGGATCGAGAACCGCGCCCGTTTGAACGACGATGGACAAGGCACCCTGCAGATCGTCGGGACGATGCTCGATATCACGCAACGCAAACAGGCTGAGGAGGCCCTGACCACGAGCGAGCGCCAGCTCCGTACCGTGCTCGATTCATTGCCGATCGGCGTCTGGTTTACCGATCGCACCGGCAGGACCCTCCTCGCCAATCCAGCCGCCAAGCAGATCTGGTCGAACATCAAGCAAGTCGGGTTGCAATCCCAGGAAAACCCGTCCGGCTGGTGGGAGACACTGGAGCCCGCCAGTGAACCCCACCGCTGGGCCTTGAGCCACGCGCTCACCACAGGAGCGGCCTCGCTCAACGAGACCTTGGACCTGGAGGATCTCGATGGCAGAAGGAAAACGATTCGCAATACGACAGTCCCGGTGAAGGATGAGTCCGGGACCACGATCGGCGCCGTGATTCTAAACGAAGATCTGACCGACCTTCGGCGCATCCAAGAAGCGCTGAAACTCACGCAATTCTCCGTGGATCATGCCGTCGAGGCATTTTTCTGGATCGGCCAGAACGCCAACATTCTACACGTGAATGAGGCGGCTTGCCGCATGCTCGAATACACCAGCGATGAACTCACGCACATGACCGTGCACGACATCGACCCGAACTTTACTCTGGAAGCGTGGGCAGCCCATTGGGAAGAGTTGAAGAAGAACGGCGCCTTGACGTTTGAATCGAAGCACTGGTCGAGAACCGGCCGCGTGCTGGACACGGAAGTCACCATCAGCTATCTGCAGTACGAAGGCAGCGAATACACCTGTGCCATCATTCGGGATATCGGGGAGCGCAAGCAGGCCGAAGAAGCCTTGCGTCAAAGCGAAGAACGGTTCCGGCTGCTGGTCGAAGGCGCGCCGCTAGGGATCGCGCTGCTCGACGAACATTTTTGCTATGTGAAGGTGAACCAAGCCTTTTGCAACTTGGTGGGATACCGCGAGGAAGAAATTCTCGGACAGACCTCGGCCCTCTTCATCCATTCGGACGATCGCGGCTCCAACTTGGCCCTGGCCGCTGAAGCCCATCGAGAGCGGACCAGCCATCGGCTGGAAAAACGGTATATTCGGAAAAACCAACAGCCCATCTGGGTCACGGTGAATGCCACCAGCCTTCCCCTTCGCGGGAACACGGGTCATCACATGGTCGCCATCATCGAAGACATCACCGAACGGAAGCAGCTCGCCGAGCGGGAAGCCTCCCGCGTCAGACAACTGAAGAAACTCTCTGAGCTCAGCATGACACTGTCGGGCGATCCGGCCGTGGTGTTCGATCAAGTCGTCCGTATCATCGGCGAACTTTTCGACGTTCAGGTTGTCTGCTTATCAGAAATCGTCGGCGCAGAACTGCATTTTAAATCGATCTATATCGACGGCCAGATTGTGAGGAGCGAGGAGCGCTCCTCCTTGGACATTACCCCCTGCGCCACCGTTGTGCACGCCAAAGATAGACAGATGTATGACCGCGTCATGGAGCGCTTTCCTCACGCGACGCTGCTCAAAGACCACGACGCGTACATGTACTATGGGTTCCCGGCGTTGGACAATCACGGCACCGTCGTCGCCGTCACCTGCCTCCTCGACAGCACCCTGCGCGAGTTCGCCGACGAGGAGCACGAACTCTTGCGGATCATCGGCCAGCGAATCGCCGTCGAGATCGAACGCAGCCGTCACATCAGCGAAAAACAACAGGCCGAGGATGCGCTTCGGCAAAATCATGCCTTGCTCTCGGCCATCATGGACGCCACAATGGACGTCGTCTTTGTCAAAGATCTGGGAGGGCGATATCTCCATATGAATCCCGCCGGTGCCCGTGTCGTCGGGCTGTCCCCTCAGGAGATCGTCGGGAAGCACGACACCGCTATTTGGCCGGCCGACCTCGCCGCCTGCTGCCAAGACACCGACCGGCTGACCATCGCGACCGGATGCATACAGACCAGAGAAGAGAGTACGCTCGCCAATGGGAAGCGCATCACGTATCTCACTTCCAAGGCCCCCTACCGCGATGCCGCCGGCCACATGATCGGCATCATCGGCGTCGCCCATGACATCTCACAGATCAAGCAGTCTGAAGAAGACCTGCGGCGCTCCCATGCATTCATCCGGCAAATCATCGACACCGACCCCAATTTCATCTATGCGAAAGACCGTGACGGACGCTTTACGCTCGTCAACAAGGCCGTGGCCGACTCCTATGGCACCACGGTAGACCAGCTGACCGGCAAAACCGATGCGGACTTCCATTCCAATGCACAGGGACTCGCACGCTTCAGAAACATCGACCTTGAAGTATTGGACTCTCTTCGCGAACAGTTTGTTCCTGAAGAAATGATCACCGACGCGGCGGGACGCACCCGCTGGCTTCAAACCGTCAGACGACCCATCATTGATGAATCGGGCCGGGCGACCATGGTGCTCGGCGCCTGCACCGATATCACCGAACGCAAACGGATGGAAGAAACGCTTCGGCAACGGGAGCGCGACCTCCGCTCCGCGCTCGATGAGCGGGAACGCATCAGCCAGGATCTTCACGACGGCATTCTTCAATCCCTCTACGCGGTCGGGCTCGGACTGGAAGCCTGCAAGCCCCTCATGACTCAACGGTCGTATAAAAAAGCCGCCGCGTCGATGGACCGGGCGATCGGACACTTGAATCGCGTCATGAGCGAGGTGCGAAATTTCATTGCCGGGCTGGAGTCTCAAATTCTCCAGGGCAGCACGTTTCCAATGGCGCTGCGGACCATGGTGCTGACACTCACCGCAGACCATCCGATTCCCTGCGCCCTCACGATCGATGAGAGTCTGATCAACACCTTTTCCACCGAACAGGCGCTGCATCTACTTCATATCGTCCGCGAAGCCCTGAGCAATGGCCTCCGCCACGCCGGCGCCACGAAAACGACGGTCTCCTTGAAATCGCTGTCTCAATCCATCCGCCTCACCATCGCCGACAACGGAAGAGGGTTCGACCCCGCCAGCCTGCGCGGGGCGGGGCACGGCCTGACGAACATGGAGGCCCGAGCCCGGAAAATCGGCGGACGGTTCGCAATCAAATCCGTTCTGCAACACGGTACCCGCATCACCATCGATTTACCGAAGCGATCCACCGAAGGAGACCCGCCATGCCGAAAGTGAAAACGATTGCGGTCCGCCTGCTGCTTGTCGATGATCATGAGGTCGTCCGGGTCGGGCTTCGCACCGTCCTCACCCAACACGAGCACGTCACGGTCGTCGGAGAATCCTCGACCGTCACCGATGCGGTGCGGGATGCGGCACAGCTGCATCCGGACGTCATTCTCATGGACGTGCGGCTCCCGGACGGATCCGGCGTGGATGCCTGCCGGGAAATTCTCGCGGCCCATCCCCACATGCGTGTCATTTTTCTGACCTCCTATGCCGATGACGATTCGGTCCTCGCCGCAGTACTGGCCGGCGCACACGGCTATGTGCTGAAAGAGATCGATTCGGCCGCGCTGCTCCGCGCGGTGCATGCGGTGGCAGAAGGACACTCCATTCTCGATCCCTCTGTCACGGAACGGGCGCTCAAATGGCTGCGCGGCATCGGCAAAGGCTCAGTCCCTCCGGGAACCGAGCCCTTGTCTCCCCAAGAGGAGCGAGTGCTGGCCCTGGTCGCAGAAGGTCAAACCAACAAGGAAATCGCCACAGCCCTCAACCTCAGTGATAAAACAGTCAAAAATTATCTCGCCAATGTCTTCCAGAAACTTCGCGTCACACGGCGGGCCCAAGCCGCTGCATTCTTCGCCAAGAGGAAGCAATAGCTGGAGTCGGACGGCTCTACTTCGGTAGGTCCTATTTTTCTTTGCAGATCACGCGTCTACCTCTAGGCTATTCGCAGGATTTTCTTTATACTTATCCATATTCTATGGTTTGTTTTGCACTTATCCCTCGTTGCTCTTCCCCGGCGATGCTGTTTGGCCCTTCTGCGTATCAATTGGCGCGCCTCTTTTTTATGGAACCGTCGCGCCTGAGTATCGGGCCTCGATCAAACCGCGAACGCCTGATCACGAAGCCCCACATGCCACACCTGGCGACGTATTGGAGCCTGGCATGGATGTAACCGGAAACCTCTTGTTCGGCAGCGCCCTGCTCTCCGGGGCGGCTCTCTGGGGCTTTGTTCGTGAACGGCGGCACTCGCTGCTTCAAACGAGGGTGATTGCCGCCACAAGCGCCAGCGTGCTGGTCACCGATGCCTCCGTCCCCCGCCATCCGATCATCCAGGCGAATCCGGCATTCCGGCTCCTGACCGGCTACGCAGAGAGCGAGATCTTGGGACAATCGACACATTTTCTGAACGGCTCTCACACCGATCGCACGGCGATGGAGAAAATCGGGCTGGCCCTTCAGGACAGCCGGGCCTGTCGCGTCACCGTCCGCCACTACCGGAAGAACGGCACGCCATTCTGGAACGAAATCACGCTCTCCCCCGTCAAGAATCGGGCGGGAACCGTGATCCGGTTTATCTGGGTGATGAATGATGTCACCCAGCGGCAGCAGGCAGAAGACGCGCTCAAACACACGCACGACCCCTCGCACCTATTGGCTGAGTTCATGGCCGAAGCCATTCTGGTGATCGGCGAAGACAACCGCATTGTGTACGTCAATGCCGCCGGGATTGAACTACTCGGAGCGACTTCTCCGGAACAGCTCGTTGGAAATCCCCTAGCGGCGATCCTGCCCCCTGACCGGCAAGAGGCCGCTCGGCACCGCCTGCAGCGCCTGCGCGGCTCAGAAGAGCCGCGCACCTCATACGAAGAGCGAGTCGTCTGCTTGGATTCGCACACACTGCACAAAGTCATCCCGGTCATGGTCTCCGCCTCCCTCGTGCTCTGGAAAGGCAAGGCTTCCGTTCTCCTACGCCTTTCCAACACACCTCTGCACAATCCGGTCGACGCCACCCCCGAAGACGATAAAGCCCATCTGCAATCCGCTCAGGCGATCGCCCATCTCGGCAGTTGGGAATGGAACATTCTCGATCAGACAGAACTCTGGTCCGATGAACAATGCCGGATCTTCGGCTACGAGCCGGGGTCCCTGACACCTACGTACGAAATCTTTAAGTCCGCCCTCCATCCGGACGATCGTGACCGCGTGCTCACCGCCGTCGAGAACGCGCTTCAGTTTGATACTCCATACGATGTGGACTGCCGCATCATCCGGCCGAGTAAAGACATCCGTTTCGTTCGATGCCGAGGCATCGTCATACGTAATGAGACCCATCAGCCCATTCGCATGTCGGGAACGGTGCAAGACTTAACCGACTACAGGCTGATTGAGGAAATCGCGAAGGAACGAGATCTTCAGTTCCAACTGGTGGTGGAATCCGCCCCCAACGGCATTCTCCTGACTTCGGAGGATGGCACCATCACGCTGGCGAATGCGACGCTCGAAAAGATCTTCGGCTACGGGCACGGCGAACTCATCGGCCACTCGGTCGATATTCTGGTGCCGAGTGAATTCAAGTCCACCCACGCCGATCATCGCCGAAGCTTCTTCTCCTCACCCGTCTCTCGCCCGATGGGCGCAGGCCGCGAGTTTCTCGCGCGACGGAAAGATGGGACGGAGATCTCCGTTGAAATCGGACTCGCCCCGCTGCGCACGTCGACCGGAGTTCATGTCCTCGCCACTATCGTGGATATCTCCGCTCGCAAAGCTCTGGACGAGCTGCTGCGTGAAAAAGACGCCTTGAACCAAGCCGTGCTCGATTCACTGACGGCTGAAGTCGCCGTGCTCGACCAGGCCGGCCAGATCACGGCCGTCAACACCGCGTGGCGGCAATTCGGACCGAACGCGTCCGGCGAATCCGCTTCGATCTCACCGGGGCAAAATTATCTTGTCAGCCTCAAGAATGCGGCCCAAGGGGGCGATGCCACGGCGCAGAACGCGCTGGAAGGGATCGAGGCCGTCCGGGCAGGGACTCGCGACCGCTTCTCTCTGGAATATCCCAGCCAGACATCCACTGACGCTCGGTGGTTTGCCATGACCGTCATGCCGCTTCACGGCCCCTGGGACGGATTGGTCGTCACGCACGAAGACATCTCGGCCCGCAAGCAGGCGGAACAAGAACGAGAACACCTCATTACGCAAACGCAACACCTCCAAAAAATGCAGGCGATCGGGACCTTGGCCGGCGGAATTGCGCATGAGTTCAACAATAGTCTGACCGCCGTCCTTGGGTTCAGTGAACTGGCCCTCAAAGCCATCTCCAAAGATCACAAGGTCCGGCGACACCTCGATCAGATCATTGCCGCAGGACGGAAGTCCCGCGACCTGGTCCATCAACTCCTCACGTTCAGTCAACAAGGACGCCATCTCAAACGTCCGCTCTCGTTGCACATCCTCATCAAAGAATCACTGAAACTGCTCCGGCCGCTGGTCCCCTCCTGGGTCCATCTGAACGAGCGCATCCATGTGCCGACGCCGCCGGTGTCCGCCGATTCGTCTCAGATGCATCAGATGCTGCTCAATCTTGTGGAGAACGCGTTGCGCGCGATGCAGAAAACTGGCGGAACCCTTACCGTCGCGCTGGAGGAAATCCAGGTCGCACAACTGCGAGTCGGCCCTCAGGCGCGACTAGAACCCGGCACCTATGCTCGGCTGATGGTCCAGGATACGGGGGAAGGTATGCTGCCTGAGATTCAGGAACGCATCTTCGATCCCTTCTTTACCACGAAGGATCTTGGCACAGGGTGCGGCATGGGCCTCGCGGTCGTGCACGGCATCATCACGGCCCATGGGGGAACCATTTTCGTGGACAGCGCCCCGGGAACCGGCACGACCGTGGAAGTCTACCTGCCGATTATCCCTGCCCAGAACGCCCCTGCCGTCTCCCCCGGCACCGAAGAGCCGCTTCCGCAAGGGCATGAATGCGTTCTCTTTGTCGACGATGAGGAATCCCTTGCCCGTTTTGGAGGGGAGATGCTAGAGTCGCTGGGATACTATGCCGTGGTGCGCATGAGTGCATCGGAAGCGTTACAGGCGTTTCGCATGGCCCCCCAGCGGTTCGACCTTCTGATCACCGACGTCACGATGCCGAACATGAGCGGCGTGGCCCTGGCGAAAGACTGTCGCCTATTGCGTCCAGATCTTCCCATCATTCTCTGTTCAGGATCGGAGCACACGCTGTCCGCAGAAGCCAAGCAAGTCCAAGGCTTGACCAAGTACGTTCTAAAACCGCTGCTGCTGCAGGATGTGGCACGCACTATCAGACAAGTGCTGGACCAAGCAGCCTCGGAGACTCCGTCAGCCCATCAGCGATACCGTGAACTCGCCCGCGAACTTGTTGAGGAACACGATGCCATCAGTCCTAGTCGTTGACGACGAAGATCAAATCCGCCAACTGATCCGAGAGACCTTGGAGCAAGCGGGATACGATGTACAGGAAGCCAGCAACGGGAAGCAGGGCCTGGAGCGGTATCGAACCAAACCCACAGATCTCGTGATCATGGACATTCTCATGCCCGATCAAGACGGGCTTGAAAGCATCATGACGCTGCGCCGCGAGTTCCCGGCTTCGCGTGTCATCGCCATTACCGGTGGTAGCGACATGATCGGCATCTTGAATTTCCTCGATGTGGCTAAAATGCTGGGAGCCCGACGCACCCTTCAGAAGCCCTTCGATATGCAGACGCTGCTGGATGCGGCGCAATCTGAACTCAGTCACTAGTTCGCGCGCGCATCCCTCGGTCCACGTTGACATCACGGCATCCTGCCCTGCACACTGCCGCCTCCATGCCTCCAGCCACTCACAAACTCATGGTGCTGAATACCGGCCTCGGCACGCTCGTCGTGGCCATAGGATTCTGGCTGCTCTGGGGCACCCTGGCGCCGGAAGCGATCGCCCTGTGGGTCGCACTGGTCGGGGCGTTTTTATATTGGAAGTGCCGCACCATCACGGAGATTTGGGCCTGGTCGACACTCCTGCTCGGGCTGGAAAGTTTTGCGTGGCCACTGCAACTGATGGTACAGCTCAAATCCGCCGCAGCCGGCCCCTCCGATGAAGAGATGGGGACGATCCTCTCCGCCGTGGTCCTGGGTCTGTTCTCTTCGGTCTTTTGGATGTCTTTTTCCTACGGCCTGTTCAAACGCAAGCCAGAAACACCGGCCTCTCTAACCGATCCCACCACATCGGAACCCACCAAACGGCCATCGCGCCAGAAAAAGCGATAGTCTCTTACCCCATATCGACCGGATCGACATCCACGCTAAACTTGCAAGTCCGACTCGGATACGCTCGCTCCATCGCTTCGAGCGAACAGCGGACTCCGTTGCGCATCACCGTGCGGTCTCCACCTTTCACCATGATGTGCCACCCCAATGTCCCTCCGGAACCCACCCCTGTCGCCGCCACCGGTCCAAGAACGACAATCCCCTGGCTCTGTGGATCAGCCGAGAAACTCAGCTTCGCCGATCCAGATCCAGATGGTGTCGCAGATAGACGACCCGTTAGCATCTTCTGTAACTCACTCACCCATCGCTGCGCGGCCAACTCGGTCAGCCGCCGCTCTTTCCCCGACACCGTCAGATAGATGAGATGCTGAACCGGCGGGTACCCCAACGAACGACGCGCCTGAATTTCCTCATCGTAAAATCTCGCCGGATCGTGAGCCGCCACCGCTTGCATGACGTGATGCATCGGCAGCGAGGTTTGCAGAATGACACGCCCGCCAGCGGGAGCCGGCCGCGCCACGTTCACCGCATCAACCAACAGCTGGTGGGTCCGTTCAGCCGCTCGAAAATCAGGCAGGTGCAGACCGGAATCGGCATGGACAATTCCAACGAGACCGACCGGCAGGATAGGCTCCCGTTGAAACAAGGCCTGTGTCCCGATCAGGATATCCCAGGTGCGGGCATGAACTTGTTGCCACAGCTGACGCGTGGGCGCCACTCCACGAGTCGTATCGCGATCGATTCGGAGGATCCGTGCCCCGGGAAAGAGCCGGCGGACTTCTTGCTCGATTCGTTCCGTTCCTTCCCCAATCGGGCTTAAGCGCGACGCTCCGCAGGCTCCACAGATCTCAGGCAATGACTCCTTACGCCCACAATACCGACAGGCGAGGCGTGCAGACTCCCGGTAATACACGAAGGCAACGGCACACGAAGGGCAGCGTGGCACCCATCCGCAATCGCGACAGACGAGAGCCCCGGCGTATCCCCGGCGGTTGAGAAAGAGAATCGCGCGATCTTGTTGAGCGACTGTGGCACGCAGAGCAGCCACGAGGGTCGCGCTGAATGGCACTCCGCCATACTCCCGGCTCATATCGACCACGTCGACAGACGGGAAACTGTTGGCCTCTCTTTTTTGCGAAAACCGTTCGATCTCGCCCGCGTTGACCACTTCCAAAGACGGATGCGCCGACCCATATACCAGAAGTGCAGCCCCCTGCTGCGCCCGCATCCATGCCACCTCTCGCGCATGATAGTGCGGCTCCTGAGGCTCTTTGAGAGCGGAGCTGTCTTCCCCATCAACCCAGATCAATCCGATCGATCGAAGGGGGTAAAAAATCGCGGAGCGGGTGCCAACGATAATGTGCGGGACGCCCTTCCTATCCAGCTCCACATCGGCTCCAGAAACACGGTGCGGGTGCAGCGCCACAGGACAGTTCGTAATTTCCCGCAGCGCCTGTGCCAGCCACTGCGCCCGAACGACTTCACCGACAATTATGAGAGCAGACCGACCTTGCTCCACAGCAATTTGGGCCGCTCGTGCCATGAGACCGAGTCGATAGTCCAACATCCCATCGATCAGAACCCTTGCCGCCTGTGCCGCCTGTATCAATGCCTGGATCCGTCGGACCACGTCAGAATCCGGACTAAGATAAGAGAACCCTTCGCAGCTGGGAAGCTCACGCTCGTGCATATCCTCGCGGGCGCGAGAGGCTCGTTTGGAGACCGCGGCTTCACTCCTGACAATCCATTGTTGAGCTTCAAGAAACGTGAGGGCTTGCCGGTCAGAGCCACGACGAGACAGCTGAATGGTCGAAGCGGAGAGCCCGCTCTTCCTGCGCGCAATGCGTTTGAAAAGCGGGAGGTGAGCTTCTGGACACTTGCCTTGAGCCAAAGCCAGGCGCCCTTCTTCTGTCGCCATGTAGCAGTACTTCGGTCGGTCGACCTTGGAGGCAGGCGAGCTGACCAATCGTAAACATTGCCCCCAGGGAGCGATATATTCTTCGGCCACTTGCCGCGAAAGCTCGAACATCCCGGGAGGGAACCCGGACAGATCGTCGCTATCTGACACCGATGCAATGGCTTTCAGTTGGGAGACATTCACCCCACCGGGCAAATCGCCAGTCAGGCCTATAACAGCCCCCTCCAACGTTGTTCGTCCAAACGGCACGACAACCCGCTGGCCCACGACAACCCGGTTTACAAGCGCTGGCGGAACCAGATAGGTGAACGTCTTGGTTAAATGCCGCGGGACAATCACATTGGCAAAAACAGGTACATTCGGACGATTGATAGCGTGATGAAATTCAGTAGGCATGACGCATTCTAGCAGTGCGCCGAAAGACAGAACAATGAAGGGGAAGAGGAGGGGACGGGATGATCGCCGAGAAACCGTTCAAGGAGTGGGCGCATGAGACCTGCGCCCACTCCTTGAAATAAGAAACTTACTCGAGAGGCCGACCGGCGGGTGCAGCTAGATCCTGCGCGGCCGGATCCGAGACACTCGTCTTCCCTGTAGAATCGGGAAGGCTGAGCGTTCCCGGGCTATCGGTTGCCAGAAGTGCGTCCTGCCCACTTGCACGAGATACGGAAGGATCTACGGCACCATCCTGTGTCAGCGGGGCAAATGCCGCAGGATCACCTTCGCCCTTTGCGCTCAAGCTGGTCGGATCACTAGGTTGTTTGTCTACCGTTTTGGGCATAACCGACTGCGGAGAATTCGCCTCCGTAGACGTTGGGGCGTAGAGCAGAACTTCCACGCGCCGATTGCTGGTCCGTCCCTCTTCGGTCGCGTTCGTCTCAGCTGGACGGCCATCCCCATACCCGACGGAAGCCAGACGAGCCGAGTCCAATCCACCTTTTTCGACAAGATAGCGCAGCACGCCGTTCGCACGGGCCTTGGACAGCTCCCAATTGCTCGGATACCGCGATTTCAGCGCCGGGCCAATTTCGACATTGTCCGCATGCCCCTCGACTCGGATCATTCGCACATCCCCGCTGGTATGCAGATACTCGATCAATTGATCCAGAACTTTATATCCTTCCGGCCTGATTGAAGCTTCGCCTGAATCATACCGAAGTGAATTCGTGATTTCGCCAAGATTTAATCGGCTTTCTCCGGCAGCATTATGCACCTTCAGCTTCTTCGCAACGAGATCCAACGGAATCGCTGCCACCGTCTTCTCCATCTGCAGAGCCTTGGGCTGAGACAGTGGCTGAACAGGGCTCTCGACGGGTACCAACGCCGGCACAGAATGTCCGGCTAGCTTAAATCTATCTCCCTTCATGACTCTTGTCGTCGCACTCTGGATCATCGCTGTCGCCGTCCGGCCCTCCGTCGCAATCACTTTCAATTGTCCGATCTTCCGCGGCGGGAGTCCCTGGCTGTGGCGCTGCACCTCCAGCAGATCTCCGTTCTTCAGACCGTCTCCCTTTCCACGGTCGAGATAGACCACATCGAACTGGGATACCAGCGTCATGGGCTTATCGGCCTGGAGCTCAACGATCATTCCCCGAAGTTCAGCCATATCACTCACTTGGGCGGGCTCTTCTGAAGAAACCGGCGGCGCAAAACGCATCACGGGATCGCCAGGAGCAATCACCCCGTAGCTCCGCACGACTTCAACGGTCGTCAGCGCATGATCCACTTGCGTCACCTGCACCACCGCCAGCCGGATTACGACAAACCCCAGATACTCGCCCGTGGCCGGGTGAAAGACTTTTCGGACTCGACGATAGACGGTGTACAGATCCCCCGGCGCGACGTCATGGGAATGATCGAGCTTGAGATACAACACATCATGTTGTCCAAGAATCATTCGATCGCCGGTCGACTGATTGTCACCGGTAATGAGATTCACGATGCCATCGCGAGGCGTCGTTTTTTGAATCGCCCCCTCAGCAAATGCCAAGGCGCCTTCCCCAAATCGTATGGTGCTCGTATCAACCGACTGGGCTCCAGCCGGCGCCGTGACCACAGACAATGCCAGGGCCAAGAAAAGAGAAGTCGTCGTTTTCATAAATGTTGTCCTTGGTTGAGGCGAGTGGATCCTCGCAAACCATAGCAAATAGTAGGGTATTGTCAAGAATTTCTCCTGGTTGTACAGGAGTTTGACTGAGCTTTTTGCGAGGTGCTATCGTACAGAAATCGCATCAAGACTCTTCCTCCAAGAGAATTGGCATCAGTGGATATGACACTCTCTAAATCGCCGGCTGATCCCGATCCGAAGAAGCAACCACGGATCGAAACCCAAATCCATCGACGCCGGAAGGCGAAGGCGTTCTCCCCATTGGAAGCAGAATGGGACGTTTCTCAAGGAAGTCCCCCAACTCAACTTCGGACAGTCCGCACGCCCAACCCAAAGAAGCCATCGTAAGCTCATCCCCACGGAACATTGAGGCAGCGCTTACCCCACTGGCGAGGGCTTGGATCTCACACGGAATAACCACGTAATATATCGGACGTTTCCGTTTTTCACATTGAACAGATTTCAATAGGGTCGCCTAGGGCTTTCGGGTCCATTTTTGTAGGTCCTTTGTCCGCTTGCTATCCCCCAGACCTCAGAACTAAGATCTCGACTCTTCTTTCCAGTTCAACATCTTGCGAGATGGGAACGATGACCGGCTTTGACCTTCTGCTCGAGTATCTCACCAGGTATTTCCCGATACTCCTATTTATATTTATTGCCCTGGCCTTTGGGGTGGTCACGCTGGTGCTCAGTTATTTTGTGCAACCGAAATATCCTGAGCCGGAAAAGCTCTCGACCTATGAGTGCGGATCTGAACCATTTTCAGACGCTCGCATGCCGTTTCCCGTCCGATATTACGTCTTTGCGATGCTGTTCGTGATCTTCGACATTGAAGTGATCTTTCTCTATCCCTGGGCCATCGTGTTCGAAAAGCTCGGGATCATTGGGCTCGTTGAAATGCTGTTGTTTATTGCGTTGTTCCTGGTCGCATATGTCTACGCCTGGCGAAAGGGAGCACTTGAATGGGACTGATCCAACTGGGGCGTCCAGACAAAGACGGCTCTCCTGACGTCATTACCACGACCGTCGAAAAAGCCGTGAACTGGGCGCGTAAAGGCTCGCTCTGGCCCATGACCTTCGGCCTGGCCTGCTGCGCCATTGAAATGATTGCGGCCGTGTCGTCCCGCTATGACATGGATCGTTACGGAGCCGGTGTCTTCCGTGCCTCTCCAAGACAGTCCGACTTGATGATTGTTGCCGGAACCGTCTGTCGGCGCATGGCTCCCGTGATCCGAAAGATTTACGATCAAATGCCGGAGCCTAAGTATGTTATCGCCATGGGATCTTGCGCTACCTCCGGAAATATCTATGACAGCTATAGCGTCGTCCAAGGTGTCGACCGGTTCGTCCCCGTCGATATCTATGTCCCTGGCTGCCCTCCCACGCCGGAGGCACTGTTTGACGGCATCCTGAAGCTGCAAGAGCGCATTATGCAAAAGCGGGTGTTTGTCACGCAACCAGACCAGGTCAAAGCCAGCTTGAAAGTCTAGGAACGGCCCGATGCATCAACTAGCTCAACGAGTTCAAGACACCTTTCCTGTGGGCTTTGTGTCATCCACCGAATGGCGCGGCGATATCTCTGTGACCGTCACGCGAGAAAAGGTTCACGAAATCGCTCAGTTTCTGCACGACGATCCAGGGATGGACTTCGACTACATCGTTCATGTCAGTTCTGTAGACTGGCCCGATGACGAAGAACGTTTTGAAGTGGTCTGGGAGTTCTATGCGATCCGAAAGCGCCAGCGCATCAGACTCAAGACCCGGGTCCCGGAATCTGATTGCATCGTCGACTCTCTGACCGACATCTGGAAGGGCGCCGATTTCATGGAGCGCGAAGTGTACGACATGATGGGGATCCGCTTCCGCAATCATCCGGACCTGCGCCGCATCCTCATGCCCGACGATTACACTGAAGGCTATCCGCTGCGGAAGGATTTTCCGCTCCGCGGCAAAGGCTGGCGAGACACGTTCGATTTTCTCGACGAAGTGCCGCGATAGGAACGAGATTGGCCCATGGCATTTGAAGATCAGAGAACCACCGTCTATAAAGTCGACCCGGAACATCCGGAGAGCGAATCGCTCCCGACGCTCCGGACCGAGGAGCTGCTGCTCAACATGGGGCCGCAGCATCCGAGCACCCATGGTGTCCTCAAAGTGATCTTGGAATTAGAAGGGGAACGGCTCGTCAAATCGACGCCCGTCCTGGGGTTTCTCCACCGCGGTGTCGAGAAGCTCGCCGAGGATGGCACCTATCATCAGTTCATTCCCCATACGGACCGGCTCGATTATGTCTGTGCGATGTACAACAATTTCGCCTATTGCCGCGCCGTCGAGAAACTCCTGAACCTCCAGGTCCCCGATCGGGCAGAGTACCTCCGCACGATTGTCGCGGAAGTGCAGCGTATCATCGGCCATCAGTTCTGGCTGGGAACCCAAGCGCTCGACATCGGCGCCATGACTGTCTTCTTCTACTGTTTCCGTGACCGGGAAATCCTGTTGGACTGGTTCGATGAACTCTGCGGTGCCCGATTGACCACTAGCTGGTACCGGATCGGCGGAGTCGAACGCGATTTCACACCGTCCCTACTCGACAAGCTCAAGAAATTTCTCGACTATTTTCCACCCAAGATCGACGAATACATCGTCTTCCTGGAAACGAATCGTATCTGGGTTGCCCGCACCAAAGGGGTTGCCGTCGTCTCGGCAGAAGATGCCGTCAGCTTCGGCCTCAGCGGCCCGACCTTGCGGGGATCAGGAGTCGATTACGATCTGCGCAAATACGAGCCGTATTCGGCTTACCCCAAATGCGAGTTCAGTGTTCCCGTGGGGAAAAACGGCGACACCTATGATCGTTATTGGATCCGGGTCATGGAACTTTACGAGAGCGTGAAGATCATTCGGCAATGTCTCGAACAGATGCAGGATGGCCCGATCATGGCGGATGTCCCCAGCGTCACCCTGCCACCGAAAGAACGCGTCTTCACCAATCTCGAAGCCATGATCCAACAGTTCAAACTCTTCTCGCAGGGCTTCAACGCCCCTCCGGGAGAGATCTACTGCGGAACAGAAGCGCACAAGGGTGAACTGGGATTCCACATTGTCAGTACGGGCGGAGGGAAACCCTATCGCCTGAAAATCCGCGCCCCTTCCTTCATCCACATGGGCGCATTTGATTATATGTCACGCGGGTATATGATCGCCGACGCCATTACGCTGTTCGGCACGTACGATATCGTCATGGGCGAATGCGACCGGTAGCCTGAGAGAGGCAAGGATCCGAACTATGGGCTTGAAGCCAGCCACCAACCCGGACGTCGAAGCGACAACCATCGAGCTCAGCATCGATGGAAAGGCCGTCTCCGCCAAAGACGGGGTCTCGCTATACGACGTCATCTCCAGCACGGGCAAGATCATCCCGGCTATGTGCTATCACTATACCTTCGACCCATTCGGCTCCTGCGGGATGTGTCTCGTCATGCAGGAAGGGAAGAAAGCCCCGGTTCGCTCTTGCACCGCCAAAGCTACCGCCGGCATGGTAATCCGTACGGAAGGAGAGGATCTCTTCCTTGCGCGAAAGAAAGCCGTCGAAAAACATCTCTCAGTCCATCCCTTGGATTGTCCGGTCTGTGATGCGGATGGTCACTGCGAACTCCAGGACATGGCGTTTCAGCACGGTGTGACCAACCTGGCCAGCGCCAAGCAGAAATTCATTCCGGAAGATACTCGCAGCCTGGTGCTCGACTTCAATATGAATCGCTGCATCGCTTGCGCTGAATGCATCAACGTCTGCAAAGATGTGCTGATGATCGACGCCCTGCAATTCATGAAAAAGGGCGGCTTCAACCAAGTCGTGGCGAAGGGCGACCTCCCGCTGTCCTGCGAATTCTGCGGCGACTGTCTCGCCGTGTGCCCCGTCGGCGCGATCACGAACAAATATTCGAAGTACCTCTACAAGCCCTGGCAGATGAAGAAGACCGCCACGACGTGTAACTATTGCGGTGATGGCTGCCAGCTGTATCTTGAGACGAAAGACTCCGAAGTCATCCGGGTGACCTCTCCCTTGTCCTGGAAAAACAAGTGGGGCGATCGCGAGGAAACCGCCAAAGGACACGGCGGACTCTGTGTACGAGGGCGGTTCGGATTCGAGTATCTCGACAGTAAAGCCAGGCTCACTCAGCCACTTGTGCGCGAGGGGAACCAACTCGTGCCCAAACCCTGGCTCGAAGCAATGCACCAGGTTGTCGACCGTTTCACTGAAGTGAAACAGAAACACGGTGCGGATGCGATTGCCGGGTTGATTACCGCCCGTTGCACAAACGAAGAGCTCTATCTGTTCCAAAAGCTCATGCGGACCGTGTTCGGCAGCAACCATCTCGACAGCAGTGCCCGCTACGGCCATATGAATTTCGTGCATGCCTCTCGCCATGCTCTGGGCTTCGGCCGGACTCCCAATGACTGGGAAGATCTCACTAAAGCCAAGGCCATTCTGTTAATCGGCTCCAACATCACCGAAACCAACCCCCTGACCGCTGTCCGGATCAAGGAAGCCATCCGGGTGTACAAAGCACAGGTCGTCGCTCTCGATTCGACCATCACGAATCTCGGGAAATTGGCGTCCCATCCGTTCCTCATCAAGCCAGGTACAGAGGGGTGGGTCATCGATGGCCTCGTCAAAGCCACCATCGATCAGGATCTCGTCGACGAACAAACCGTCAACAAGCACCCGAAAGCCTACGAAGCATTGAAAGCCGCGTTGGCCGGCCTCTCTCTCGAGCAGATTGCCACGTACACCGGAGTCACCGCCGACACCTATCGGGACATCGCCGCTATCCTGGCCGAGGCGCCTCGTTCGATTTTCCTCTGCGCCGAAGGTATCGTACGGCGTCCTGACGGCTATCAGAACGTCCTCAAGCTAATCGATTTGGCCTGGATCACCGGGAAACTCGGCCAGCTCGGCTGTGGCGTCAACACCGTGACCGAAGAACCGAACGAGCAGGGCGCCGTCGACATGGGCGTCGCGCCAGAATTCTTACCGGGTCAGGGCCGATACAGCGATGCGGCGGCACGCGATCGATTCAGTAAGGCATGGGAGACCGCGATACCCGCCACCGCAACCGGCGCCAACCTGATGGAAATTTTGAAGCGCTGCAAAAGCGGTCAGATCAAGGCCCTCTACGTTATCGGAGAAAACCCCTTGGCCACACTCCCGGCTTCGGTTGAAGTCCGCAGCGCGCTCGAACGGCTCGAACTGCTGGTGGTGCAAGATCCCTTCTTAACCGACACCGGTCGGCAAGCCCATTTCGTCCTGCCTGCCTGCACCTACGCGGAAAAAGAAGGAACGTTTACCAATCTCGAAGGGCGCGTCCTGCGCGTACGCCAGGCCATGGATCCCGTGGGGGAAAGCTTGCCCGACTGGCACATTATGACCGCGCTGGCCAATGCCCTGGGAGCGCAGTGGGAATATGAATCGGCCAACGACATTCAAGCCGAGATCATGAAACTCTTGCCCGGGTACTACAACCTTGGCCAGCCGCGCAAAGTCACACCGGCTCCCGATCAGTATCTGACAAACGGGTATGCCGCAGAAGTAAAGACTCGCTATCGTGCCGCGGCACCAGTCACCGATTCCAAACGGCCCTTCGCCCTGGCGATGGGACAATTGCTCGCCCATTCAGGCAAGATGTCGACAGAGGCGCCAGGACTCATCAACATTGCCCCGAACACCGGGAAGCTTCGGATGAACGCAGGCGACATGGAACGATTGGGTCTCCAAGAAGGCACAAAGGTTCGCGTGACCTCGGAACGGGGTTCGCTCCAGCTGGGTGTGCAGCCTGATATTGCACAGGCGCCGAACACCTGCTTCTTCCCGGAGCATTTCAATGAACCCCCGGTCAAAGACTTGATGGCCGTACATGTAGATGCCGTCACCGGCGTGCCGGCCTTTAAGCAAACCTGGGTCAGTATTGAAAAGGCCTAAGAACGTGACAGATCGTCGTATCACGGGCGGGAGCCGACCATGAGCGTTGCCACACTGACAAAAAAAATTCTGCATGCAGCCCTGTTCTATGAGATTTGGGATGCCATGAAGGTGACGTTTCGCCATATGTTCCATCGCCCGATCACATTTCAGTACCCGCGCGAACAGCGGACCCTTCCCGACACTCATCGCGGCGCATTATCGCTGCTGCGCTACGACGACGGCCGCGAACGCTGCGTGGGATGCGATCTTTGTGAGGCCGCCTGCCCATCCCGTTGCATCAAGGTGATCAGCGCGGAAGACCCGACCCGCCCCTTGCAGCGGTACGCGACTGAGTTTTACATCGACATCACGAAGTGCGTGTTCTGCGGCTACTGTGTGGAAGCCTGCCCCGTCAATGCACTGGCCATGACCAAGATGTACGAATTTTCCACGCATGATAAGCGTACCCTCCTCTTCGACAAGAAGCGGCTCTACGACATTGGTGAGCGTCATCTCAGTGACGCGAAAAAATATCTTTACGCCCATAACCAGGAGAAAAATGTCGAGGAGAGTCGTGAGTACCGATACTATTTCCCCCAGTCGGTCCTCAAAGCCACACAATCGACTCCCAAACATTTGAGCTGAGACACCCCGATGATTGCTGTCTTCTTTTCATATTTTGCCTTTATGAGTATTGCGGCCGCGGTCATGACGGTCGCGCTCAAGAATCCCGTCCACTGCGGACTGGCCTTGCTCGCGCTCCTGCTGCATGTCTCGGGATTTTTCGTCCTGCTCAATGCGGAGTTTCTCTGGGCCGTCCAAGTCATCGTGTATGCCGGAGCCATCCTCGTGCTCTATCTCTTCGTTCTGATGCTCTTGAATCTCAAAACGGACGAACGGTATTTTCACTCCACCTATCTGTATTTTTTGACCCCGGCCGTTCTGGGATCCCTCTACGTGATATATCTCTTGCTCCATTCGCCTTTTGCCGGCGCCAAAGGCGGTGCACCGGCTGTTGCCGTCTTACAAGACGGGGACACGGCGGCGATCGGGATCAAGATGTTCAGCGACTATCTCCTGCAATTTGAAATCGTGGGAGTCTTCTTGTTGGGTGCCATCATCGGAGCCATCGTGCTGGCGAAAACACCCAAGCCGCTCAACTTGAGGAAAGACTGACGCATGCTTCCGTTATCGGCCTATGTGGCAGTCAGCGCCATCCTCTTCGTCATCGGACTGCTCGGCGTCCTCATCAGACGTAATTTCATTATCGTCTTGATGTCCGTCGAGATTATGCTCAACGCCGCCAATATCAATCTGGTCGCCTTCTCTTACTATCTTGAATCCATGGCCGGGCAATTGGTGGCCCTGTTCATCATTGCGATCGCCGCAGGAGAAGCGGCCATCGGCTTAGCCATTATCATTGTGGTGTTCCGCGGGAAACTCTCAACCAACGTCGACGAAATGAACCTCTTGAAGTGGTAACGTGTTCGATTTAACTGATCTGCTCATTAAACTGATTCCGGTCTTCCCCTTGCTGGCCGCCATTGCCAACGGTCTCCTTGGCAGCCGGTATTCTCATGAGGTCGCTCACCGCCTCGCCTGGGGATCCGTCGGCCTCTCGTTCCTCTGTGTCATCGGCGTCTTCGCGGATGTCCTGCGCACCGGCGCCACTCACGAAGTGATCGCCTATCAATGGATCTTCGGCGGCGACCTCACCATCAATCTGGCCTACCTGGTAGACCCCCTGACCTGCGTCTGGCTCTTGGTCGTCACCGGCGTCGGATTCCTGATTCACGTCTATTCCGTCGGCTACATGCACGGTGAAGCGGGCTTCACCCGGTTCTTCACCTATATGAACCTGTTCATGCTCTCGATGTTGTTGCTCGTCATGGGCAACAATTACGCGGTCTTGTTCATCGGGTGGGAAGGAGTCGGACTCTGCTCCTATCTGCTCATCGGCTACTACTACGATAAAGTCTCTGCCGCCAAAGCTGCCACCAAAGCGTTCGTCGTCAACCGCATCGGCGACGCCGGGTTCCTATTGGCCATCTTCCTGGTCTTTATTAACTTCAAGACACTCGACTACACCAAGGTGTTTGCCCAGCTGGGTCAACTCTCGCCCGACATGGCTACCGCCATCGCCCTCTGCCTGTTAGTCGGCGCGGTCGGAAAATCCGCTCAGCTCCCTCTGTACACCTGGTTACCGGATGCCATGGAAGGCCCCACGCCGGTCAGCGCGCTGATCCATGCCGCCACCATGGTGACGGCCGGCGTCTATATGATCGTACGGAACCATGCCATTTTCGATCTCTCTCCCATTGCCATGCAGACCGTCGCCATCGTCGGAGGCTGCACCGCCTTATTTGCGGCAACCATCGGTCTGGTGCAAACCGACATTAAACGGGTGCTCGCGTACTCGACCGTCAGTCAACTCGGCTACATGTTTCTCGCGTGCGGAATCGGCGCTTATACCGCCGCCGTCTTCCACGTCATGACCCATGCCTTCTTCAAAGCCCTCTTGTTCTTATCAGCCGGCTCCGTGATCCATGCCCTGTCAGGGGAGCAGGACATTCGGAAAATGGGCGGCTTGAGCAAAAAGATACCCTGGACCTATCGACTCTTCCTCATCGGCACCATTGCCATCGCGGGCATCCCCCCCTTGGCCGGGTTCTGGAGCAAAGACGAGATCATGGGCCACGCCTTCGTGAATCACCAATTCCTCTTCTATGGACTGGCGGCGATCGGTGCGTTCCTCACGTCGTTTTATATGTTCAGACTGACGTACCTGACCTTTTACGGTCCTTCTCGCATGGACCATCACACAGAAGAGCATGTCCATGAATCGCCCATGGTCATGGTCGGGCCTTTGATGGCGCTCGGAGTCTTATCAGTATTCGGCGGACTCATCTTGGGCTTCCCACCGGAACATGGTTGGCTCCATGGATTCCTCGCCCCCGTTGCCGGAGTCGCCGGCGGACATGAAACCAGCGTGGCCACCACCCTGCTCCTGATGGGAACAGCGACCGGCATTGCCGTCGTCGGATGGGGTCTGGCGCATTTTCTCTATAGTTTAAGTCCGTCAACTGCCGACACCTGGGCCGCCAAATTCTCGGGCATCTACACAACGCTCTTGAACAAATACTACGTCGATGAGCTCTACGACTTCTTGTTCGTCGAGCCGACCAAGCGCCTGGGTGAATTCCTGGATTGGTTTGATCGAACCGTGATCGATGGCCTCGTGAACGGTGTCGCACAGATGGCGGAATGGGGGTCAGCCGGATCAACCTGGCTTGAAAAGTACGTCGTCTATGCCGGCCTCAACGTGATCGGGCTCAGCAATCATCTGGCTGCTCGCCAAGGACGCAAGCTCCAAAGCGGCATGGTCCACCACTACGCGGCGATCATTATCGCCGGCATTTTCTTGCTGGCGTTAGTTGTACAGCTGATCCTGCAAAAGTAAGTCACGTCGAGGGAACGTCGGAGTCGCGCAACGATTATGTTAGAAGAACTCGCAGCTGGTTTTCCCATCTTGTCCTGTCTCCTCTTCCTCCCTTTTGTCGGAGCCGCCGTGCTCTGGCTCGTCGATGATGAGGATATGGTTCGGACTTCCGCCCTGACGATCAGTCTGGTCGAACTCGCCTTGGCGATCTTCGTCCTCCTTCGCTTCGTCCCTGATTCCGCCGCGATGCAATTCGCCGAACATGTCCGTTGGATTCCCGCCTTGGGCATCAGCTACCACCTGGCAGTCGATGGCATCAGCGTGCTCTTTGTCGGGCTGACGGCTTTCCTGACCGTTCTGGTGATCGTGTATTCCTGGGACACCATTCGTCACCAGGTGAAACTGTACATGATGTGCCTCCTGGCCCTCGAAACGACGACCATGGGCGTCTTCGTCTCACTGGACCTCATTCTCTTCTTCGTCTTCTGGGAATTGATGCTCATCCCCAGTTATTTCCTGATCAAGCTCTGGGGTGGCGGGGCAGAACGGCATCACGCCGCGTTGAAGTATGTGCTTTATACACTCTTAGGTAGCGTCTTTATGCTCGTGGGCATTGCGCTGCTGGATTTGAACTTTCATCATTGGGCAGTCCTTCGTCATACCGATCAGCTCTACTCCTTTGACCTCCTTGATCTGTTGACGGTCCCTATTCCAGTCGATCAGCAAATTCTCATTTTCTGGCTCATGTTCATGGGCTTTGCCTTCAAAGCCCCGGTGTTTCCATTCCACACGTGGCTGCCTGACGCCTTGCTCGAAGGACCGATCGGCATGGCCGTGGTCCTTGCCGGACTCAAGCTTGGAACCTTCGGTTTTATTCGCTTCAGCATTCCCTTGCTGCCGGAAGCATCTAAGAGCCACACCGTAGTGACCGTGATCATGTGCCTGGGCATTGCCGCGATTACGTATGGCGCCGTCATGGCCCTGATCCAGCCAGATTTCCGCAGACTTCTGGCCTTCAGCAGTATCAGTCACTTGGGCTTTGTGATGATGGGGCTCTTTGCGCTGAACTATCAGGGACTCCAGGGTAGCCTCCTGACGATGATTAATCTTGGATTCAGTACGGCAGGTCTCTTCTTTATCGCCGGGTTCCTCTATTCGAGACAGCAAACTACCCAGCTGTCGGCATTCGGCGGGTTAGCGCAACAGGTCCCGCTCCTCGCTTCGTTCTTCTTACTGATCGGACTGGCCTCCATCGGCCTACCCGGCACCAATGGTTTTGTCGGAGAGTTTTTGATTCTCCTCGGTACGTTTAAAGCCAATTGGGTGTTCGGCGCCCTCGCCGTCACCGGAGTCGTGTTCGGCGCCGCCTATTTTCTGTGGTACTACGAACGCGCGATCCTGGGCCCTCTCGGAAAAGCCGTGAAGAATACGATGGTCGATTTACAGTTACGGGAAATGGTCATTGCCGTGTCGCTGGCCGTCATGATTCTCTGGATCGGGCTCTATCCATCGCCGTTCCTCCACATCATAAACGGTTCGATCCAAGCCCTGGTAGACCGCCTCGATCATGGAACCGTCGCCGTCTTGACTGAACCCGTTCAACGATTGGATCGCTAAGACCCATGGGTGATTACGCCTTACTCTACATTCTCTTCGCGCCGTTCTTCGGCGCCTTCGCGTTGATCTTCATCTCCAACCGCCAGGCGCTGCTCGTGCGCGGGATTGCCGCCGGATCAGCCTTTATTTCACTCATTGCGTCTCTGTACCTCTTCTATGCGTACGATCCGGTCAGAGGTGGATTCCAATTCATCCAACGATTTGATTGGTCACATCAACTGGGCATCTCGCTGTACCTTGGCGTCGACGGCATCGGCACACCCCTGGTCCTGGCCTCGTCGATCTTGTTGTTCGCGGGTATCTTCGTCTCCTGGCACATCAAAGATCGCGCCAAAGAGTTTTACATCTGGATTCTGATCCTCGCGGCAGCCACCATCGGCGTCTTTATGTCGCTGGACCTCTTCTTTCTCTTCTTCTTCTACGAAATGTCGGTCATTCCGATGTACCTCCTGCTCGGGATGTGGGGCAGCCATACCAAGAAGTATTTGGAAATGACCGATCCGGAAGGCGTCAAACAACGCGACTCCGTCGGCTTCATCTTCAATTTCGGCTCGAACAGCAAAGAGTATGCGGCCATGAAGCTGGTGCTGTTCCTCTCCGCTTTTGCCGTCGCCGCCCTCATGGGCATTCTCCTGATCTACAAATATTCAGGCTTGAACACGTTTGACATTCTCGTGCTTCGCGAACATGCCAATCTCATGAACATTCCCGTGCTGGGCACGACACTGGACAAAATCATCTGGGTCCTCATTTTCTTCGGATTCGCTTCTATCGCGCCCCTTTGGCCGCTGCATTCCTGGTCGCCCGTGGGACACGCCGCCGCGCCCGCTGCCACCAGCATGTTGCACGCCGGCGTCCTCATGAAGCTCGGACATTTCTCAATTATCCGCGTGGCCTTCGAGATTCTCCCGGAAACAACGCGGGAGCTCATGCCCATGGCAGCCGTGCTCTGCATGTTCAGTATCGTCTACGGCGGGTTCGTCGCGTACTACGCGAAAGACACCAAGTATGTCATCGGCTATTCCAGCTCCAGCCACATGGGTTATGTGTTTCTTGGCATGGCCGCCCTGGATTACATCAGCCTCAGCGGCGCGGTGATCTACATGTTCGCCCACGCGATGGCCACGGGCATGCTCTTCTCCATGGCCGGTTGGGTCTACGATCAAACTCACACGCGCGATATTCCCTCACTCGGGGGGCTGTCCAATAAGATGCCCTTTATCTCCGCCTGCTTCGTGGTGGGATGCATGGCCTCCATCGGCATGCCAGGCACGATCAATTTCATCGCGGAAGTGATGATCATCGTGGGCAGCTGGAACAAGTATCCGCTACAGGTCATTGTCGCCGTGCTCGGAATCGTGTTGACGATGGCCTATCTCTTTAAGATGATGCGAAGCCTGTTCTATGGCCCGATGGACCAGAAATACAGTCACTCGCATGATGCGGTGGCGTTCGTGGACCGTCTCCCGCTTTTAATCATGATTTCCGTCAGTGTGGGATTCGGACTCTTCCCCATGCACCTGTACAACGTGGTTCGCTCAGGGGTCGATCCGCTCATTGCCAGAATTACTCACGTCGTGCCCGTGGCCGAACTGCAGGCTCCGGAGACATCGGCAACCTCACTGCCTGAACAGTTGGCGGCCCGTGGCGCACAGCTACCTGACTCGCGCGTGGCTCAATAGGGTACCAGTCGACACTATGAACTTTGAACTCAATATGACGATAGCCGATCTCCTCCTGCTGTTGCCGGAGATCTTCCTGATCCTGTGGCTTTGCCTGGTCTTGATTGTCGACTTTTCCTTTCCCCGGCTCCCGAAGGAACAAATCGGCTACTTGAGCGTCGTGGGGCTCGTCGTCACCCTGGGCTGCCTCGCCTGGTTCGACTTGACGCATATCTCCGGGGCCCTCTTCGGCAACATGTTTGTGCTCGATCGCATGGCCATCTTCTTTAAGATGTTTATCCTTGGCGCGAGCATTCTCGTCATCCTTGCCTCCATTGAATACGTCAACCGCTTTGCCTTTTTTCGTGGGGAGTACTATTTCCTCATCGTCATGTCCGCCCTCGGCATGATGTTTATGGCCTCCGCCAACGATTTACTGTCTCTCTTCGTCACGCTGGAGTTTTCCACCTTCGGATTCTATGTGCTCGTGGCCTACCTGCGCGAAGACCTCGCCTCGAATGAAGCTGGTCTCAAGTTCTTTATTCTTGGTGTTTTTGCCGCCGGTCTCCTGGCCTACGGAATCAGCCTGGTCTACGGGGAAACCGGCAAGTTGGTCTTTTCAGATATGGCCTCGGCACCGGCCACGCCAGGCTTGATCGTCGGCTTCCTGTTGATCTTCGCGGCTCTCGGTTTCAAAATCGGGGCCGTTCCATTCCATACCTGGGTTCCCGACACCTATCATGGCGCGCCCACGCCCGTAACAGCATTCCTCTCCATCGCGCCGAAGGGCGCCGCCATCGCCATCCTGCTCCGGTTGTTCTTCGTGGCCCTGTTCACCTTTAAGCCGATGTGGGTGCTCTTGCTCGCGGCCGTCTCCGTCCTGTCGATGACCTATGCGAACATCGTGGCTATAGCCCAAACGAATATTAAGCGCCTCCTGGCCTATTCAGGCATTGCCCAAATCGGAAACGTCCTCATCGGGATGGCAGCGGGCACCAAGATGGGCAACGATGCGATCCTGTTTTATCTGCTGACCTATTTGTTTGCGAACATCGGCGCCTTCGCGGTCGTGATCGCCATGAGTCAGGCCATCGGCAGTGAAGAAATCAACGATTACAGCGGCCTCAATCGCCGATCGCCGTTTTTGGCCTTCTCCATGCTGCTCTTTCTCCTGTCACTGGCCGGCGTGCCACCCTTAGCCGGGTTTATCGGCAAGATCTATATCTTTGTAGCCGCCATCAAAGAAGGGCTCTATACCCTCATTACCGTCGGGCTCGTGAATATCGTCATTTCCATGTACTACTACCTGATTGTCGTAAAGAAGATGTACATCGCCGAGCCGATTGACCCGTCACCCATTCGGATTTCTGGTCCGATGAAGGCCGTGGTGTATGTCGGCCTTGCCGGAACGCTGTTGATCGGAATCTATCCTCAACCCTTCATCGACTGGGTGGTCTCTGCCACGATGATGTTCTCCCATCTCCCACCGACACCAGCCGCGACCGCGCTCCCTCCGATTCCCCCTCTCGGGGGCTAACCGTCGGGCATCCCTTACAGATCTGCTAAAATAGATCTTGCGGCCTGTGAACGGCCGAGAGTAGAGTGCCCGGAGTTTTCCCTACACCTTTCAACGCGGTTTCTTTTCATGGACACAGTGCCGAGCGATCGACCGCCGCTGCCTCCGATCGCCGGAGATCCCCCCCAGGACACAGGCCCAACCCAGGCCCCCAACCAGCCACATCCGGCCAAGCAGACCTTGGTCATGCGGTTTCGCGAACTCACCATTGAACGACGAATTCTGGCAGGATTCAGCCTCGTCTTTATCGGCATTCTTATTATCGGGGCCGTGTCCTATCGCAATACGACCGTCCTGGTCGAGAACAGCCGGTTGGACACGAACAGCCACGATCTCCTCCAACTGTTGAATAACGTCGATGTGGCGATGGATGAGGCAGAAAACAATCATCGCCGTTATCTTGTCACCGGAGAAGTCATCTACCTAAAGAGCTTTCGCACGCTCACGGAGCAGAAACCGGCCTATGTGAAGTATCTGAAAGAGCTTACCGCCGGGCTCCCACTGCAAGAGGGACGAGTTGAAACACTGCAGAAACTGATCGAGCAGCAAATCAATGCGGAAACGGGAGCGATCGCCAAACGGGATAAGGGAGGCTTCGAAGCCGTCCGTCGCATCGCACTAGAAGGCGCCGCGAAACGCGAGCTCACAGCCATTCACCGCATTATCGGGGAAATGGAAGTCGACGAACGTCAGAGTGTACGCCGCCGTCTCAGTGAATCGACACTCAGCACCACCAATACGATTGTGCTGCTCGCCTTAGGGGCGCTCCTTCAACTGGTGCTCCTCGCCTCTGTGTATTACCTCATCCGGCACGACATTACTGCGCGCCGAAAGGTGGCCGCGGAACTCCAGCTGCGTGGTGAACTCCTTGAAGCGGCCAATAAAGAGCTTGAGGCCTTCAGTTACTCGGTCTCGCACGACCTCCGTGCGCCGCTTCGCCACATCGATGGCTATGCCTCGCTGCTCCGTAAATCGGTCGGCGACACCTTGAATGAGAAGGCTGCGCGCTACCTCCAAACCATTTCCGACTCCGCCAAACAAATGGGCCAACTCATTGACGACCTGCTCGTATTTTCCCGCATGGGGCGCCAAGAAATGCTCCACACGACGGTCAATCTCGACCAGCTGATCAAAACCATCCTTTACGATTTACGTCTTGACTTGCAAGGACGAGAAATATCCTGGACAATCGACACACTGCCGGAGGTACCGGGCGATCCCGCCATGCTTCGTCAGGTATTTGTGAATCTGATTTCTAATGCGATCAAGTTTACCAACACCCGACCTCTCGCGAAGATCGCCATCGGCCTTGAGCGGAAGAGCGCAGGGGAAATCACCGTCTTTGTCCGGGACAATGGAGTAGGGTTCGATATGCAATATCTCGGCAAACTCTTCGGCGTCTTCCAGCGGCTGCACCGGGCAGACGAATTTGAAGGAACCGGCATCGGCCTCGCCAATGTGCGTCGCATCGTCCATCGCCACGGAGGGCGGGTGTGGGCTGAAGGCATCCCCGATCAAGGCGCGACGTTCTTTGTCACCCTCCCAACTAGGAGACCTCGAACATGACGGCTGCAAAACCCATCTTATTGGCCGAAGATAACCCCCGGGATGCGGAACTCGCACTCGCGGCCATGGAAGAAGAGCATATCTCCGATAAGGTCGTCCTCTGTCACGACGGCGCCGAGGTCTTGGACTATCTCTATTGCCGCGGACAATTCAAGTCGCGCCTCAAAGGCAATCCGGCCGTGGTCTTTCTTGACCTCAAAATGCCCAAGGTCAACGGACTCGAAGTCCTCCGCACGATCAAGTCGGACCTCAGCCTGCGTCCGATTCCCGTCGTCATGTTGACCTCCTCGAGGGAAGAAAAAGACCTCGCAGAAAGCTACGCCTTGGGCGCCAATGCCTATGTCGTAAAGCCCGTCGAATTTCACCAGTTTCTCACGGCCGTGAGAGAACTGGGCACATTCTGGGGCGTGATCAATGAGCCACCCCCCGAAGGGTCAGCATCCACGAACTAATATGACGCACCCCGAGGTTCTGTGACGACCCCGCTGAGACTCCTCCAACTTGAGGACAACCCCGCCGACGCCGAATTGATCCTGGCGACCCTCAACGAGGGCGGCATTCCGTGTGAGACCATCCGGGTTGATCGGCGGGACACGTTTGTCGACACGTTGAAAGCAGGAAAGATCGACCTGATCCTGGCGGATTACTCACTGCCCGGATTCGATGGGATCACCGCCCTTGCTCTCGCGCAACAACTCAGGCCCGATATCCCATTCATCTTCGTCTCCGGAACCCTCGGCGAGGAATTGGCCATCGACGCCATGCATCGAGGCGCCACCGACTACATTTTAAAGCAGCGCCTCGGACGGCTCGTGCCGTCACTCCAACGTGCCATCAGGGAATTGCAGGAACGGCAGGAGCGCGCCCGCGTTGAAGAAGCTCTGCGACAAAGCGAGAAGCAACTCCGGCAAGCACAAAAGATGGAAGCCGTCGGCCGCCTGGCCGGAGGGCTCGCGCACGATTTTAACAATCTCCTCACCGTCATCATGGGCCATGCCCAGGTCCTGCTCAACGACATGACGACGGAACACCCCTTCCGAAACAAGATCGAAGAAATGCAAAAGGCGGGCGACCGGGCCGCGACGCTGATCCGCCAACTCCTCACATTCAGCCGCAAACAACCATCGACTCCCAAAGTACTGAGCGTGAATCCGCTGATCACCAATTTTGAAACAATGATGCGCCGGCTGATCGGTGAAGATCTTGAACTCACCCTCGCCCTGGCGCCTCAGGATCTCCGCATCAGCGCCGATCCAGCCCAGATTGAGCAAGTCCTCATGAACCTCGTTGTGAATGCGCGGGATGCCATGCCCAAGGGAGGCAGGCTGAGAATCGAAACTTCGCAGGTCGAGTTGACACGGACGCCGATGTATCATGCCCAGCTTCCTGCGCTCGGAACATTCGTCAAACTCAGCGTGTCAGATACCGGAGTCGGGATGCTGCCCGATACCCTCACCCATATCTTCGAACCGTTTTTCACCACCAAAGAGGAAGGGAAAGGCACCGGCCTGGGGCTGTCGACCGTGTTTGGTATTGTCACCCAGAGTGGCGGGGGCCTCGATGTGACCAGCCTGATCGGGCAAGGCAGTCGCTTCGACGTGTATTTCCCCGCGGTCCGATCACATCCCGATCCAACTGCGCCCGACCAAGCCCCTCGTTCATCAAACCGGGGACGTGAAACTATCCTCCTCGTCGAAGACGACGCCTCCGTCCGCGACCTCGTCCGGGACGAACTCAAAAAGCTCGGCTATCGCGTATTGGAATCCAAAAACGGACTGGAAGCCTGCCTGGCCGCCACACAGCAGGTCGGCAATTATCAGCTGCTCCTCACCGATGTGGTCATGCCCGGCATGAGCGGGACAGAACTGGCCCAACATCTGCGCATCCTCAAGCCAGACCTCAGAATTCTCTTCATATCGGGTTATGCCGATGACGTCGGCATCGGGGCGACCGATCAGCTGAGCGACTACCTCCAGAAACCGTTTACGCCAGAAGCCCTGAGCCAACGGATTCGCCAGCTCCTCGATCTGACGCCGCTCCCACAGAACGGTTCGCCGCGGAAGGAAGCCTCCACTTCTCACGCATCGTAATCGCACAGAACGCCGCAGCGCGGCGCCACCACGGATGGGCCTCATGGACCTTCAGACGACGCAACCGCCGCACCCTTCCTGTCGCATGCTGCGCCTGTTCTTCGTCTCGCTTCTGCTCTGGGCACCGACACCGGCACTTGCGCAAGAACCACAGTGGGAACGCCTGGCCCCTGGTCTGACCGCCTCGGTCTGGCAGCCGGACGAGCGATGTCCCGACATCGACCGCTTCCTAGTCATCAAGGTCAATCCGGCTCTCTATCGTTTTTCGGTGCACTACTTTGCGCAGGAAGGCCTGCTGCATCCCCCCACTATCGAAGAATGGCAGAAACGAAGCGGTCACGAGATTGTGTTCAACGCCGGACTGTTCAGAGAGAACTTCGCGTACCTCGGCCTGCTCTTTAAAGACGGGAAGTCGCTCGGCAGTCGACGCCACAGCATTTGGCAAGGACTGTTCGTCGCAGAACCCCAACCTCCGCGCTCAGCCCCCAAAGCGGGGATACTGGATCTGGCCGGCGATGTCTTTCATGAAGACCCTCCCGACTTTCTGGAAGCCGCTCAGTCGTTGATGCTGCTTGATCGGAAGGGAGCCATTCGCGTGCGGCAGACAGGCAAGCGGGCCTACCAAACCGTCGTGACCGAAGATAAAGACGGGCACATTCTGATTCTGAAAAGTTTGGGGCTCGTCAGCTTACACGGGATCGGCCAATGCCTGCGGGATACATTCCCGTCGATTACACTCGCCATGGCCATGGACGGCGGATCTTCGTCCGACCTCTTCGTCGCTGAATCACTGTGGAAAAGCGGAGAGGCCTCAGACTTTCCCGTGAATTGGAAAGACCTGTTCGCCGGCCGATCGACTGCACATATTCCGCTGCCCACGATCATCGGCCTCAGTCCGCGAGAGCGCGCTCCCGGCGCCGCGAAGCCCGCACCAAAGCCCTAACGTCCCGGCTGCACGACCTGATATCCCGCCTCCATCCAGGCATTCATGCTTCCCGACACATTGTAGACATGCCGATAGCCCAGATCGGCCAGCGTTTCTGCCGCAATGTTACTGCGATGACCGGACTGGCAATACACGACAATGTGCTCATCTAACTGAGCACCGAGCTCTTGATGTCTGGCTTTCATCTCACGGAAATCAATATTCAAGTCGGTACCGGGAATCATCCCGGCTCGGTGCTCCTCCGGACTCCTCACATCCACCAACACAAATCCCTTCTTGTCTGGGGTTGAAGCTTTGGTCAGTCCCGCTTGCAGCTGCTGGACGGTCAGCAGGTAAGAATGGTATGACCACACCTGACCGGTCACCGCGAGACTACTCAGCAGAAGCGCGCCCATGAGTATCCATTTCCATCGTTGCATAACACCTCCTCAGGATTCGCGTCACGACTCGTGAGCCGAACATGCTACTGCCTGATCATAAAAAGAAGTCAAAAGACGGGTCAAGGGTGTTGCTGTCTCTGCTGCTCCTTGCCCTGGCGGGCTGTGCCGATGGCGCCACCTTGCTTCAAGAATCCGACCGCGGCGGGGTCGTCGTCTATCCGTTCAAAGGCGAGCAGGGAGCGCTCCTGGCCTCGTTCAGAAAAGATGCGCTGGCCATCATGAAAGAGAAATGCGGCGGGGCCTACTCGATCATCCGGGAAGGAGAAACCAAAGGCCGAGTCCGGGTAGCAGGCCCCGTCGAAGGGGCGCAAGAGATCGTCCAAGAACGCCGCTGGGGCATTCACTTTCAGTGCAAGTAGGAAGGCGTCAGCCTTTACGCTGAGCTCCGTGGGCCCTGGTCAGATCGTCGATCGTCAGAAGACTGACCACCGTGAGTCCTTCGACTTCAACTTTCTTACATCCGTCCTGCTCCTGCCGGTCAACAATCACCAGAGCATGAGTGACGGTCAACCCAGCCCCTCGTGCCGCCGCAACCGCCTTTAAGAGCGACCCACCGCTGGTCAACACATCATCCACAATGAGCGCTCGCTCGCCAGGCTTGTAGGCCCCTTCGATCAGCTTCCCCAACCCGTGGTCCTTGGCCTGTTTGCGAACCACGAAGGTCCGCCAATCGCGAGCCGGTTGAGCCGTAAAGGCATAGTCGGAAATGGTCGTGGCAATGGAGATCGCCCCGATCTCCAACCCGCCCAGACAATCCAGCGAAATGTCTCTGAGCGCGTCATAGGCCAGTTGTCCAACCAGACGGCGTGCGTCCGGGTGCGCCATGAGCGCACGACAATCGACATAGAAAGGACTCATAAGCCCCGACGCCAGCTTGAACCCGCTCTGGGGATCCCACTTAAAGGAGTGCGTCTCGTGAAACGCTTTGGCTAGTTGCTCCCGCACGGAACCTCCATTGGCCGAGGTGAATGAAGAGTGCCGGGGCATTCTACACGGTTGCGCGACGGAAGGCAGCACCCGGCCTGACGAAACGGAACCGCACTGCGCTCAGCCCCATCACCTTCACAACAACCAGTGAGCGCCGTCCCGCGTCGCTCATGAAAAGCGTTTCACCTGCTCCGCCAAGGTATTCGCGACCAGCTGAAGATCGAACGGCCAAGCGTAACGCAGTTCGACTCCTGGATACTGGGGCCGCAAATGATCGAGGATTTCAGGAATCTCCACTTCTGAATGGGAGCCACCCGGCGTAAACATTGTGGTGGCGACGGTAATGTGAGTCGCGCCCTGCTTAACAAGTTCCGCTACCGACACTTCCAATGTCGGTGCACAGAACTCGTTGTAGGCCACAGCAAATAAGACATCCCCTAAATTGGCGCGTAACTGCGCCGCCACCGCTTCAAGTCCCGCTTGATAGGGATCCGTCTCCGGCGTTCTCGGCCACTGGCGGATCTTGGCATCCAGCTCCAATTCTTCCGTCGACGGCGGTTGCTTGGCCGTGCGCCGCTGACCTTCCAACCGCTTGAGCTTCGTCACCAATTCCTGCGGACAGCCCTTGGGAATGCCGCCGTGGCCAACGAGAATGACACCCCTCACCGAATTCGACATACGCGATTCCTTTCTGGTTCACCTCTGCCTACACATGATTGCGCAACAGGAGTTCCTTCGGATGCGGATTGAGATAGACCTGCTCACGGATATAGCCGACGTCGAAGAGGCCCACATAATGTTTGATCAGCGTGATCGGCACGATCAATGGCGTCAGACCCTGATGGTAATCACTGATCACGCCCAACAACTCTGCTTTTTGCGAAACCCCCAACGTTGTCTTGAAGTAGCCCAGAATGTGTTGCAGCACATTGACATGCTTGCGGACCGTCGCCTTCACAGCTAGCGCCTCCATAAACAGTTCCCCATACTTGAAGGCCAGCTCCTTGGGTCGATAGTGCTCCGCTTGGCCGACCAGGCGACCGAGAGCGTGATAGTGCTGTGTACTATGGGCCAGCAACAGATACTTGTGGATCGTGTGAAATCGAACCAACGCCTGCCTCGTGACTCCGTTGTGGAGCAGATCCTGATAGCGGCGATAGCAAAAGACTCGTTCGATAAAATTCTCTCTCAACGACGCATCACCGAGCCGCCCTTCCTCCTCGACCGGAATCAGCGGAAAGTGCTCGGTAAAGGCCCGCGCAAATATCCCGAGGCCATGGTGGCTCGGCCTCGCCTGGTCCGTATAGACGCGAACCCGCTCGACCCCGCAGCTTGGCGAACCGCTCTTAAAGACGTACCCGGATAAATCCAGATTCCCTAGTTCCGCTAGGCGGCCCGTAGTCATTTTTTCCAACACCCGCGTATGGTCTCGCCCGCTCTTGATGGTCAGAAGGCGGGGATGCGCCGGATCGCCCACCAACCGCATCGCCTCGCGAGGCGTCCCCAGTCCTGCTTCAACCTCCGGACAGACCGGAACCCATTCCACGTAAGGACCGAGCACATCGGTCAGAAAGTTATCGCGCTTATGCCCTCCGTCGAACCGGACTTCGTCTCCGAGCAGACAGCGGCTGATCCCGAGGCGAAGCGGCGCCGTCGTCATCTCATCACCTGTTGCTTGCCGAGATCCAAATATTCTCGGCGGGCCTGCGCATGATCCACCAGCGGCGCGGGATAGTCGACACCGATCCGGCATCCGGCCCGGTCCTGTTCATCGGGCGTCATCAGGTGCGGCTCATGAATCCATTTGCCCGTCACCTTCGCCAGTTCCGGTACATACGCACGGATGTAGAGGCCCTCCCGATCGAACTTCTTGCTTTGCAGTGCCGGATTGAAAATGCGATACCCGGGCATCGCATCCGTGCCGGTCCCGGCGCACCATTGCCAATTGCCGTTGTTGGCGCCCACATCGGCATCCAGCAACTGCTGCATAAAATACCGCTCGCCGCTCTGCCAGTCGATCCGCAGATCTTTGATCAGGAACGAGGCCACAATCATCCGCACTCGATTATGCATCCATCCCGTCTGATGCAGCTGCCGCATGCCCGCATCCACGATCGGAAACCCGGTTCGTCCCTGACACCAGGCCTGAAACAACCGGTCCCGTTCAAGCCCCGGTTCGCGGACAGGGGGAACCGCCACGGCGCGGAACGGACCCGCCACCACCCAGGGAAAAGCTGCGAGCACCTGCTGAAAGAATTCTCTCCAGACCAGTTCATCAATCCAGATGAGCACGTCCGCCCTCGACACCCGCCCGCCTTGCGCGAGAGCGGCCAGAGCTTCATGAACAGCGGTGCGGACCGACAGTGTGCCGAAACGGAAATGCGGAGAGAGACGCGAACTCCCATCTACACCGGGACGGTTTCTCCCATCACCATACGTGTGGATAGCGTTGCCGAGAAACTCCTGTAGCCGCCTCTGCGCCTCTCGCTCGCCCGGATCAATCCATGGGACAACCCGGTCATACCCCAGCTCTACCGGAGAAGGAAAAGGACGCGGGGCGGATCGCGATGGAACCACGGTCGATGCCTTGGGCTTGGGGCTCGCCAGCGGTGACGGTTTCGCAGCCTGCCACTTGGCCCACCAGCGCGCACGATAGGCACTGTACCGCTGCAACGGGTCTCCTGTGGCGCCTCGGATTTCCTCCGTCTCAAAGACCACATGATCGGTGAATGTCTGAGTACGGATGCCCTGCTCAGCAAGCGCGAGTTGCACCCGGCGGTCACGTTCAATCGCAGCAGGCTCATAGTCGCGATTCCAATAGACGACCTCGGCCTTCGATTCCCGCGCGGCCTGCACCACTGCTTCTACAGGTTCACCCCGTCGCCACTGCAACACGAGTCCTCGCCCGGCCAGTGATGTCGAAAGTTCATGGAGACAGCCCAGCATGAAGTTCACACAGGCGGATCCGAACTCACGGGACTGGAGCAGCGGTTCATCAAACACAAAAAGCGGCAGGACCTCATCGCACTCCTGACAGGCCGCCGTCAGCGCCGGTTGATCGTGCAGTCGAAGATCTCGCCTGAACCAGACCAGACCACGCATTACAACAATTCCTGTGAGGCCCGTTTCGATTTACTGTCGGACATCGGCTCATCGACAAAGACCGCCCGCCGCCAGATGAGATACAGGGAAAACAGAAGGGTCGTAGCGATGAACCCCGAACGGACGACATGAAATCCGAAGGCGAGTTGATTCATCGTCTCGCTCACCATGCCGAACCCGGCATAGGCCAGACTCAACCCCCAGGCCCACGGGCGCAGCCAAAGAAACCCATACCCGATCAACAGATACACGGCAGGGGAGTGGAGTTTGATCAGGAACGAAGCCGGTCCCGTCACCGTGGCCCCGAACAGGTTGAGCGCAGCGGCGGGAAACCACGCCATGACGATCAGATCTATCGTGCCGACGATTAGGAAGAGCCCGCCCCATATTTTAATATCTACCCCGACCGGCGGTGCGTGACGCATCTCTCCCTCCTACCGCATCCAGGCGGCCGGCATCCCCTGCCACCAGGTCTTCGGATTCGCGGCCCGCCACTGCGTCTGTTCCACCCAGAGACGATCCGACTCGGCCTTATCCAGCCGATTGGCCATCGCCGCACTGACGTCGGACTGTTGCCGCACACCGGCCTGCATCATTTCCTTGGCCATGCGGGCCAGTCCTCCCGGAGGATCAACCAGGTCTTCGGTGGCGCGATAGGCCAGATTCAGATAGAGATGCTCGACCGCTATCCACCGTTCTTCTTGAGACAGATATTCCACATAGGCATCAATCGCGTGATACACGTACGTGAGGTGGATGTAGTGGGCTGCCGACGGTGCCTCATCGATGGCTCGCTGACAGGCTTCGAGCGCACGGCGATAATCGCCGGCGGCCATGAAGAGATTTGACCTGGCTAAGGCAGGGTGAGTCGTGACGGCATTCACCTGTCCTGATTCAGCGGACGCCGTCCCGTGACCCAAGAAAAGCAGCAACGCAAACAGCGCCATGATCGTCCTGCGACAGCCCATGATCGACTCCTATTTTGATGGACCGCCGTGCGATCCGACCGGGCCCTTCGGCAGTTTGTCACCGGCGACGCGGGTAATCGACAACTCCCGCAGGCCTCCCTCGCTCTTCACGCCCAGCTTGACCGCGGTCCCGACGGTGCCACGAATCATCTTCACGACCTGCTCATAGCTTTTGCCCGCCGTGGCCGTGCCATCCACCGTCACAATCTCGTCTCCATGCGCCAGCCCCGCCTGATGGGCCGGACCTTCCGGATGCACCATCCCGACATAGAGCACCGCCGGATCGCCGATCCGCTCAGCCCCGACCTGCAACGAAACGCCGATAACACCGTTCGGCAATGCCGCTTCGTCGCCATGGGCATACGGAGATGGCGGCGCCGGGCTGTCCGCCGCGCGCACCTCCATGCTGCACAACACCCCCAGCATCACACAACCAGCCAAATAGGCAGCTCTCATGTTCATGTTGTCCCTCCTTCGCCTGACGACGACTCTTTCGGCACAGGATCTTGCCGCTCGCTCCTCGTCAAGATACTAACCGATTTCACGTTCATGTTGATCTTCAGCAATCGCGACGTGACAGGCAAATAGGAAACACCACTCATCCGAGTGAGCGAGTGAGCAGATGAGCAATTCAGCTGATGCGTAATCTGAAGTGAAGATATGGTGCCGAAGGCGGGAGTTGAACCCGCATGACCTTGCGATCGCTGGTACCTGAAACCAGTGTGTCTGCCATTCCACCACTTCGGCAAGAAGGGTCGAGGGGGGGATTATCCTGAATTCACGCTACCGGCGTCAAGCAACTATATGCGCCGCCTTAAAAGACCGCCGGGGATTCGATCCCGGGGATGGCCCAGCCTTCTCGTGCGGCAAGATCGCGAGGATCCCCACTGAGCACAATGCGCTCGCGCACCAACCCTGCGGCCGCCAGCAGCATCGTGGAATCGATGTGCGGCGCGTCTTCGACGATGAGGACATCGAACCGCACACGCGCAAACAACGGGTCACTGGCAATCCGCGCGGGCGTTGAGATCACCAGGCGGCGATTCTGGATAAAGGCTTGTCGGTTGGTATTTTCTTCCGCCGCCAAGAGTTCGCGAATTTTCTTCGTCCCGCCCAATTTCGTGATGGCCTCTTTGAGGTCGTCAAATTCCGGTCGCAAATCTTTCGGGACTGCCGCCTCAGGAACCAATTCGTCGATACGCACCTTGGCGATCTCCAGCTCCTTGGTCAGTTCACCGATCTGCTGTTCGTAGAGCACTCGATATTGCTGAAGCGATTCGACATTCTTCCCGACAGTCTGCATGCCGATCCGACGCCAGAGGGGGAGATTTTCATACTCCGTCAGAATCGCCGTGACATCCTTGATCTTCGCCTGTAGCTCGCTCAACTGAGTCAGCAGCCTCCACTCCAGCAAACGGACTTCATCCAGATCCTTCTGTTTCTGCCCTTTGTAGGCCAGCAGGGGAGTCAATTCGCGAAACCGGTCATACTTTCGCCGAAGCGAGGCTTTATCTGCCCTGGACTTGGCATAAAACTGATGCATCTGCGCTTCAAATCCGAGTTCATGGATGGAAATTCCGCTCGTGTGAGAGACGATACTCATCTCGTAGCGACTGATCCACGTCTTGTAGGTCAATCCGCTGGCTTTCATGGCTTTCGCGATCACCCCGGCCATCTCATCCGATGAGCGATGATCCGGACCAATGAGTAAAATCCGTTTGTTCGCGCGAATCAGTTCAAGCACGAGTGTGGCGATCTTCTGACGACGCGACGTCTGATCGTCGAGCCACACCGTGGTCAAGATCGTTGAGGAACCGAGGGCGGCTTGGCTGGGATCACCTGACGACATCAAGAGCGGCACTAGGCGCTCCGACGGACCAAGATTGTACGCATCCGCCTGGCTGACCATGTCTCGCAGCCGCGTCGCGATGGTCCCAAGATGCCCGGCGCGGTCAGGAATGAGCGTCGCGGAAGGAACGGAGACTCCGATAGCATCCACCGCTTGCACCAACGCCACTTGGCCTTGGCAGCTCAGCACCACCCCCTCAGTCGCTTCAATTTCGTCTCCAGGAACGATCGACAGGGGAAGATCGATCGGCAGAAGACATCCCGCCGGGAGAGTGAATTCATACACGTGGAGGCCTCCCACGGTATGAACCAGCCGTCCCTTGGTCACCACTATAGGAATGTCTAGCCCGGCGTCGTTCGCTTGCAGGACCTCTCGATCCAGGCTGGCAGCACACATTTCCAAACAGGCTCTGGCAGTTACCTGCATCTCGCTCCTCTCATCCTCATCGATCGGTGGGCCATGATATAGGGGCTCGTCGGCGCCTGTCCAGGCCGCCAACACGACCCGAAAAATGATGAGAGAATTGACTTTTCAACCTGATCCCTCGTATTCTCACTTCCTTTCCAACAGAAGGAGTTAGGGGCATGAAAGTCATTTTGCAAGAAACGATGGATGGGGTCGGCCATCTCGGCGATCTGCTCGATGTTCGAGACGGGTTTGCCAGAAATTTCCTGTTGCCTCGCAAGAAAGCTGTATTGGCCAACAGCCGCAGCATCAAGGCATTCGAGCATGTGAAGCGGGTCGCGGCGGAGAAGGCGAAGAAAGAGAAGCTCGAAATTGAAGTGCACGCCAAGAACGTGTCTGCCGTCACCCTCACCATTGAGGCACAAGTCGGAAAAGACGACAAGATGTTCGGATCTGTGACATCCAAAGACTTAGCCGAAGCCTTGGCCGTACAAGGGTTTACCATTGATCGGCGCAAGATCCAGCTGGCGCAACCGATTAAGGAACTGGGCACGATCACAGTCCCGATCAAGATGCCGCGTGAGGTGACCGCCACCGTGACCGTCCGTGTGGTCAAGAAACAAGAACCGGAAGCTGCTGCTGAAGCATAACGGGAATACACCGTGGAGGGGTGATGCGCGACGCGATCGGGTCACTAGACGCTCTCAAATCAACTGATCTGGATGTCTATGCCGCGATTGAAGCGGAAGAGACCCGCCAACGTGACAAACTCTTGTTGATCGCGTCGGAGAACTTTGCCAGCCCCGCAGTCTTGGCTGCCCAAGGCAGCTTGATGACCAACAAGTACGCCGAGGGTTATCCCGGCAAGCGCTACTACGGCGGATGCGAGCATGTCGACACCGTCGAAGCACTGGCGATTCAGCGGGCCAAAGAGCTCTTCGGTGCGGACCATGTCAACGTTCAGCCGCACTCCGGCTCATCGGCGAACATGGCCGCCTACCTGGCGGTACTCAAGCCCGGCGACACCATCCTGGGGATGGACCTTGCCCATGGCGGCCACCTGACGCACGGCAGTAAGGTGAGCTTCTCGGGAATGATATTCAAGGCCTTCGCCTACGGAGTGGATCGCCAGACCGAGACGATTGACTATGACGCCGTACAAAAACTGGCGGACGAATGTCGGCCGCGAATGCTCGTCGTCGGTGCGAGTGCGTATGCCCGCATCCTCGACTTTCCTCGCTTCCAACAGATCGCCAAATCGGTCGGCGCCTATCTCATGGTGGATATCGCCCATATCGCCGGACTGATCGCAGCCGGACTCCATCCCAGCCCGGTCCCCTTCGCCGACTTCGTCACGACGACCACCCACAAGACCCTCCGCGGTCCTCGTGCCGGTATCGTGATGTGCAAAGCCGAGCACGCCAAGGCCGTCGACAAGATTATCTTCCCGGGACTTCAGGGTGGACCGTTGATGCATGTGATCGCGGCGAAAGCCGTGGCCTTCAAAGAAGCCTTGTCGCCCTCCTTTAAGCGCTATCAACAGCAGGTGATTGCGAATGCTCGTGCGCTCGCACAAGGGCTCGTCGACCGCGGCTACAAGATTGTCTCCGGTGGAACCGACACCCATCTGTTCCTGGTGAACCTCACCAACAAGGGCATTACGGGGAAAGAGGCCGATGCCGCGCTCGACGCCGCAGGCATCATCGTCAATAAAAATGCCGTTCCCTATGACGAAAAGCCCCCGTCCGTGGCCAGCGGCATTCGGCTCGGCACGCCGATCGTCTCCACGCGCGGCATGCGAGAGGCGGACATGAAGGAAATCGTGGCTCTCATCGACCGCGTCCTGCAGCACCGCCACGATGCCGCCGTCCTGGAAGAGGTCCGCGCCCAAGCGAAGGCGCTGTGCAACCGCTTCCCTATTTTCCACTCCTACTAGCCCACAGGCATAAGGGCAGGGTCGCCACCAGTGAAATGTCCGTTCTGCGACGAACTCGAAGACAAGGTGGTGGACTCGCGTATGGCCAAGGAAGGCGAGGTCATTCGCCGGCGCCGCGAATGCCTTGGCTGTAAACGGCGCTATACCACCTACGAGCGGGTTGAAGAAATTCTCCCGGTGGTCGTGAAGAAAGACGGGCGGCGCGAATCGTTCGACCGCGCGAAAATCTTGTCCGGCCTTAAAAAAGCCTGCGAGAAGAGACCCATCAGCACGGCGACGATCGAGGACGTCACGGATCGCATCGAGAAACGGATCCAGGAGATGGGCGAAAGTGAAATTGAAAGTCGGGTCGTCGGCGAAGAAGTCATGAAGGAGTTACACCAACTCGACCAGGTTGCCTATGTCCGGTTCGCGTCGGTCTATCGCGAATTCAAGGACATTGATCAGTTCATGGACGAACTCAAATCCCTGGCTCAGCAGCGTCGGGAGCGGTGACGGCAGACTCCTCATCCCCTCGCTCTGTTTCTTCTCCTTCATCTCTCTTCCTTCGATTTTTCAGCTCAGCCATCAATTGCACCCCGGCAACCAACACTGGTTCATAGAGCCATGGCACCGACGAAACATCGCTCCACCAAAGTCCGCAGTAAGTCGCCGAAGGTCGGCGCCACCAATGTCGCTATTATCGGCGCCGGGCGTGGCGGAACCGCGCTCATGGAGATTTTCGCCAACGATCCGCTCGTCCAGATCGTGGGAATAGCCGAAGTCAACACGCAGGCACCCGGTGTCACCCTCGCAAAACAACTCCAAATCCCCGTGACGCGTAACTATCGTAAGCTCTTAGCGATGGAGCGGGTAGACCTTATTATTGATGTATCCGGCGATGCTGAGGTCTGGCAATTCCTCCAGGACTTTCACCGGATGGGCGTCACCATCATCGGCGGAGCCAGTGCCAAGTTCATGTGGGAGCTCATCGGCGCGCGCATCCGTGCCACTGCAGAAATTGAGAACACGCTCAATAAGTATCAGTCTCTCTACCGGCTGTATGTCAAAGAAACCGGCGCGGCGGTCACTGAAGAACGAACACGCATCGCTTGCGAGATCCATGATGGCCTTGTCCAGAGCCTCGCCGGCGTCAATTTCAAGCTCGATTTATGCCAGGAACTGGTACGCAAGAACCCGAAAGCAAGTCTCGCCACGATCAAGGAAAGCAAGGCCCAGCTGAAACTCGCCATCCAAGAAGCCCGGCAAGTCATTTTCAATTTGCGGCCCCTCCATTATGACAAAATGGAGCTGATTCCCGCGCTGACCAATTACCTCAAGTCTTACGAAACGCAAGCTCGCATCAAAGCGCAGTTCACCGTGACCGGGGATGAACAAATCCTGTTTCCCCGGACGAAGATCTTCCTGTTCCGGATTATTCAGGAAGCCTTAAGCAATGTCCAAAAACACGCGAAGGCCGATCGTGTCTCCATCAAATTGGAGATCAACCTCGAGATGCTGCGCGTGACCATTTCAGACAATGGCATCGGCTTTGATATGGACGCCGTGCTGCGCGACCCGGATAAATGGGACCACTTTGGCATTCGAGGCATCATTGAGCGTGCCAAACTCGTCGGCGGAGAGGGACACATCGATTCCAAGCAGGGGCGAGGCACGACGATCACCGTCGAAGTCCCCCTCATGAATAAGGAGACTAGTGAACATGGACAAAATTAAAGTCCTCATTGCCGATGACCATCGCGTTGTTCGAGAAGGACTGGCCGCCATTCTCAAAACCAAAGAAGATCTCCATATCGTAGGAGAAGCCCAGGATGGAATGGAAGCCGTCGAAAAGGCCAAGGCTCTGGTTCCCGATGTCATTCTTATGGACGTCAGCATGCCTCGTATGGGGGGCGTCGAAGCCACGAGGCAAATCAAACGCGAGTTCCCTCATATCGGAATCGTCGCGCTGACGATGTATGAAGAACAGCAGTACATCTTCGATCTCGTTCGGGCCGGTGCCACCGGTTACTTGCTGAAAGATTCCGAATCTTCCCAAATCGTCGCGGCAATTCGCGCAATTTATCGAGGCGAATCGTTGATTCACCCGTCAGTCGCCAGCAAGATTCTTGCTGAATTTTCCCTCATGGCTCAGAAGAAAGGGAAAAAGCCGGGGTGGGTGGAACATGACCTCACCGAACGTGAAATCACGGTTCTCCGGTTAGTGGCTGACGGAAAAACCAACAAAGAGATCGCAAACGCATTGGACCTCAGCGAAAAAACCGTAAAAAATCACGTGCGCAACATTTTCCACAAACTACAGGTCTATGACCGAACCCAGGCGGCCATCCTCGCAATCCGGAAAGGGCTAATTGAACTGGACCCACGACCCTGAACAAGCGCAAGGCGACCGTTACAGATGTATTTTTGAAAATCCACAGTTGTATTTTTTTTACAACACATTGCAAACAGCCCAAAGTCAAATTTAAATAAACATATCAATATTTTACAATATATTCGTCATGGCAAGCCTCTTGCTAAATGACAACTCGTCATTTGAATTTGGAGGCCATCGTGAGGAATCAGCAAACTCTAGCCGCTCCGATTACCTGCTCTGGCATTGGACTTCACTCAGGCCAGCCAGTAACTATTACGCTCAGACCAGCGCCTACAAATACGGGTGTCGTCTTCGTGAATCGGAATGGAAAGTCAGGAGCCTCCCTCCCAGCATCTATCGAACATTTGGTGCCGACCGAACTATGCACCGCGATTAACGGCAATGGCTTTCAGGTTAAGACCATTGAGCATGTACTAGCCGCCCTCTCAGGACTGGGAGTCGATAACGTATACATTGATGTCACGGCTGGCGAAATTCCCGTCATGGACGGCAGCGCCGTGCCGTTTGTCAGACTGATCAATTCCGTAGGCCTGACTTTACAATCGCGCCGCCAGCCCTACTTAAAAATCATGGCCCCGATTGAAGTCTGCGACGGCCAAAAGCGTGTGCGCATCGAACCGTCATCGACGCCCAAAATCACGTACACCATTCACTACAATCATCCGATGATTAAGACGCAGGTCTATACGCACGACTGCTCTGCGGCCACCTTCGAACATGACATTGCAGAAGCCCGCACATTCGGATTCATGCACGAAGTACAAGCCCTCTGGGCACGTGGCCTCGGACAAGGCGGAAGCCTCGAGAATACCGTGGTCCTCTCAGAGAACGGAATCATGAATGAGTCCGGCCTTCGCTTCTCAAACGAATTCGTTCGCCACAAGGTCCTGGATCTTATTGGAGATTTCTCGCTTCTTGGCATGCCTTTCATCGGCCACCTCATTGCCGAACGGTCAGGGCATGCGCTCCACACTCGTCTTGTCGAGCAAATCTTGGAACAGCCTGAAAAATGGATTCTGCTCAATACAGAGTCCGCTTCCGCTGAATCCAGGAAGTCGCTTCCGATCAGCCGGTCACAGCCAGCCGTCGCGCTTCAGGCCTCGTAACTATTCGTCAAGATTTGAAATTGATTGCGTAGGAAGTGGATGGGCTTGCTGCGCCTTCACAAGGCGTAATCATGAGTAAACGCCGAGAGTGAGTGGCCTCACCCCCGGCGAGTCGTACTCGGCAGGTTACTTCTTCTTCTTCTTTGCTGCTGCTTTCTTCGTTGCCAAGAGTCTCACCCCCCTCCCTTTGAAGAAATACGATGCCCTACACCGCTTGAACCAACACATCATCAAGTGCTTCAAACGTATTTGGACCGACTTTCCTAAATCGCTTATCCCGCTTCAGTGACGTCGCCACAGAGGTCAACGGCGTTTTCCCTTTGATCTGTAGCCCACCTTCCGCAAGCCGTTGCAGCAATTCCTTCGCATGCATGGCACGGTTGGACTCGCGCAAGATTTCATACGTCGCTTCGGGAACACTCTTTCCGACATACTTGCTGCGGCCTAAGAGAATCTCGCGCGACTGATCCGTCACATCCATGACCGGAAGAGTCCGCACGCCCTTATTGTCATCGGTAATAATTTGACTGGAGAGACTGGCAAGCTTCGCTTTATCTGCTTCTACTCGGTAGAGTGTCTCAGCAAGTTCGAGATATTTCTTGATTGTCGCAATCTCGTCGTCGAGTCGACGCTTCTTTTTCTCAAGCTCCTGAAACCTATTCTTGTAGGCATGGATCCGCTGCTCAAGCCCTACAAGAATATCTGTTAGTTCTTCCACAGCACCCCCAACAGAAGCATGCTTGCTTTATAGCATTGCATACAAGAACAGTCAAGCGCTCACAACATACTAAAATACTATGACCATAAAGTAGCTTTCTCTAAAGAAGCTAAAGCTGTGACAAGTACATGGACAAGGCTTGCCTAGAACAGAATGGAAATTACTATCCTCATAGTTATATATAGTTACGATGCATTATTCTTATGCTTTGAATTGATTGCACATGTCTCTGCACCATTTTTTCAACCATCGCTGGATAGGAAGCTTAAAAATAGACAGGTAGCCACCATGAGGCCCTGTGCTATGATTTGCCATGCTTGACTCATCACCCCTCCATGAAACACCTGTCACCTTGCTCTTGGACACAGCCATTCATGCAGCAAGACAAGCAGGCAAGGTCCTCTCGCATTACGCGCACACCGGTTTCCGCGTCGAGAACAAGAGCGCGATCGATCTCGTCACAGAGGCAGATCTTGCCGCCGAGCAATGCGTGATCGATGTGATTCTGGCTAGCTATCCCAAACACGCCTTCCTCGCGGAAGAACGAGGACGCATTGGAGAAAGTCAGTCTCCCTACCTCTGGATTATCGATCCGCTCGACGGCACCACAAACTTTGCACATGGCTTTCCTACATATTGCGTATCCATTGGCCTTGAGTACAAGAAGCAGTGTGTACTTGGCGTTGTATACGATCCCAGTCGTGATGAACTCTTCAGCGCCATGCGTGGTGGAGGAGCGCGCGTCAATGATCAGCCACTCCACGTCTCTCAAACAGCACAGTTAGATCAAGCCCTCCTGGTAACCGGCTTTGCTTACAATATTCGAGAAACTCCGAACAACAACCTCGATCACTTTGCTCGGTTTGCACTTCGGGTCCAAGGGCTCCGCCGCACAGGATCGGCAGCCCTTGATCTCTGCTATGTCGCGGCAGGACGATTCGACGGATTTTGGGAAGTGAAGCTCAACCCGTGGGATATGGCCGCCGGGGTAGTGATCCTTCGCGAGGCCGGGGGAAGGGTGACGGACTTTTGTGGCCAATCGCACTCTCTCTACGGACAGGAGTTGGTTGCAAGCAATGGACACCTCCACGATTCTATGATTTCAGTGATTCGGGAATCCCTGGACAGCAGACCTCCATCTCTCCGATGAACCCGTCAGCAATCCCGTGAAGAGACCCCCCTGCCGGTGAGTTCGCCACCTCTCCAAGCCGACACGACACCCCGTATACAGCAAGCCGATCTGTACGCTAAGATTGTGCAACCTTCTTGCTGGAGTACATCACATGGCAACATCAACACCTCCCTCAGGCCCAATGAGCAGCTCCCCGACAGGTGAAAACCCAAACGAAAAAGCGACATGGGACGTGGAACTTTTGCGCGTCCTTGTGAGCCGAAAGGGAACTCAGGTCGATGCGCAATGGGCGATTCATCCTCAATTGAAACAGGACCTGCTTCCGGAAGAATGGAAAGAAGTCACCGACCTGATGGCCAAAGTCACCGATATTGTCGGCAGTCGCTTTTCTGAAGTTCTCCAGAACGTTGAGCCCGATCCGCCCGGTCATGCCTGACCCTGAACCAGTACGCCCAACTTCCCGCATCGTTTCTTCTCAACCCCTGTACAGCCAAAGGAGCTGAACTATGGAGTCGTATTATCACGCACACGATCTGGGTAAATTCGCCGAGATGGGCAAAGGTAATAAGGAACTCTGGGACAAGTTCATGAGCTACTACAGTGCGGTATTCGCGGAGGGGGCCCTGACGGAGCGGGAGAAAGCCTTGATCGCCCTCGCCGTCGCGCACGCCGTGCAATGTCCCTATTGCATCGATGCCTATACGCAGGCGTCGCTGGAGAAGGGATCGAATGTTGAGGAAATGACCGAAGCGGTGCACGTCGCCTGCGCGATTAGGGGAGGCGCGTCGCTCGTGCATGGCGTCCAGATGCGGAACGTGGCCGAGAAGTTGTCGATGTAAGAGCGATCGCTTGTAACTGCCGGCGCTCGGGGTGGCTCAGAGAAATTGGTTTTCTGGAATCGCGAGCGTGAAGTATTTCTCCCGCTCTTCATAGAGGATACGACGGCTCGTCAAGACACCCAGCGCATCATTCAGCTCGTCATCAGACAGTGTCATGTCACGCTTCGCTTCTTTTAGTACGGCCCGAATCTGATCCCTGCTCTTCGCAGCCTCATTGCAAGCCTCGATGATGCCTGCGGCTGGCCAATCGAACCGCTGCCTGGTCGGAGCCTGAGGATCCCGTCCGTCATACACCGTGATGTAGTCCATAGACTTTGAGTAATACAAAAACGGTCGGTCGCTGCCGCGCGCCCGTCGCTGCCATTCCTCCACCAGACCGACCAGTTCCTGATAGAGATGCGGATCCACCGGCCAGTGATCCAACTCATACTCGAAATCATAGGCGATCTTGAGCAAATCAAGGCGCGCCGCATCATACACATACTCATAGGCCATCCCCGGCCCCGTAATCCGCACACCATATTCATGCGGACGCGTAAAGTAGGGACTGAACCGCTGCAGCCAGAATTTCCCGGTCGCTTCCGGCGCCTGCAAATGGAAGAGCGAGGGAAGCAAATCGATCTGCCGCCGATAATCCTCATTCGTCTCGCCAGGGAATCCGAGCAGAATATTCCAGGACACCGCGACACGGTAGTAGCTACTCCACTTCAGACACAAGATGTTCTGCATGGGCGTCACGCCCTTATCCATCGCCTTGAGCTGCGACAGGCTGAGACTCTCCAGGCCCGGCTGCATACACTTCACGCCCCCCACCGCGAGCATGCGGATCTGACTCTTCTGAAGATTGCTCTTAGTTTCGATGAACACATCGAGATCGCAATGCGCCGCGGCAAACTGGCCGAACAGATTCTCGACATACTTCATGTCGATGATGTTATCGACCAGCCTGAACCGGGTCGTGTCGTACCGGCTGGAGAGCGCCGTCATCTCGCGCGCCGCCTGATCCGGCGATTTCGCCCGGAACTTCATGCTCTGGGCATTGAGGCCGCAGAACGTGCAATGGTGCTTCTCCCCCCACCAACAACCGCGCGAGCCTTCGTAAAGGAGAATGCGGTCCAGGCCCTGCGCTGCATCCCCGAGTTCGGCCAGCAGATGGTAATAGTCGTCGTAGTCCGGAGGCCCGGTCTTCGCGAAATCGGCAAACAGCGCCGGGTTCGGTGTAAATCGAATCCGATCCTGCTCTCGGAAGATCACTCCATTCGGAACCGCGTCAGACGTACCCTCTAGGACATGGCGCACGAGGGCAGGCACCACCTCTTCTCCTTCGCCCACCACGACATAGTCGATAAAGGGAAACGCCCTGAAGTATTCCATCCCCATCTCGCCGTCATAGTTCGCCCCGCCGAAGACGATCTTCACCTCTGGATACAGATCCTTGATCATCTTCGCCAGCGTCAGGCTCGCCACATTCTGATCGAAGGTCGAGGTAAAACCGACGAGTTTGTACTGACCCCAATCAATCGCCGTCATCGCCCAGGTCAGAAACTGCGGCGCCGTCCTCGTCGCCATGTCTTCAAAAAAGGAGATCGGCTGCCCGCTCTCCTGAGCCACTTGCTCGAAGACCGGCTTAAAGACCCGCGGGTATTCCGCACGCTTGGGATTGTCGCGAAACAGGAGATAGGAAAAGAGCCACTCCCCGAAGAGGGCGCGCTTCTCGCAGATCATTTCATAGAGAGGGACACCGATCTTGTGGGCGAAACGGACGTTCAAATGGTGGCAGTCGACGGGAATCCCCTTCGACTTGAGCAGCGCAGAGAGGGTGCCCAGTTGGATCGAGGGGTACTTCGAATAACTGAACGGCATGTTGATGAGCGCCACCTGCGCCTGATCGCTCATCGGTTGCCTCGTCCGTTCATCATGGCAAGATCGCCTGGCTTAGGATACTGCCGCTCGGAATGGCTCAAACTCCCGGTCGGCTTTTGCCGCGAGATAAAAATCGCTTTCCGTGAGGCCGTTAATCTTGTGTGTCCAGATCTCCACCTTGCACTTGCCCCAAGCCAGGTAGAGATCCGGATGATGACCCTCGGCCTCAGCGATCACGCCCACTTTATTCACATAGGCTAAGGCTTGAGCAAAATCCTTGAATGTATAGAGCCGTTCAAGATGCCCTTGCGCGTTCAGCGTCCAGCCCCGACCCAATTCTTTCAGCAGAGCCTGCGCACGATCCGCGGGAACCGGCGGCACACCACCGCGACAGGGGATACAGGCATTGTCGGCAAGACCCATGGTGGCCTCCTTCGGTAAGAGAGAGGAGAGTATTGTAAAGGGGCCATGAGCGGAGAAACAAGGCGGGGCAGCATTCGATCCCTGCAGAAATAGAATGTCCGCACCGCTCAACCCACAGCAACAGGCTCACGTCGCCTTGCCTCGCCGCCCATTTCCGCGCATCATGCCGGCAACCATGCCGTCCGCGTCATCGCAACCAGATCCGTCCACCTCTCTACGCATCGGCTGGTTTACCGCCTCCTGCGTGCTCGTCAGCAATATCATCGGGGGCGGGATCTTCACGACGACCGGCATTATGGCCCGGGATCTCGGCGATCCACTGTTGATTCTCCTCTTGTGGTTCATAGGCGCACTCTTCGCCGTCGGCGGGGCGATGATCTATGGTGAACTGGGCTCGCGGCTGCCCCATGCAGGAGGAGACTATGTGTACCTGCGAGAAGCGTACGGACCGCTCATCGCCTTCCTGAGCGGCTGGACATCGTTCACCATCGGCTTCGGCGCCGCCGTGGCAGCCTCGGCCATCAGCTTCTCGTCCTATGCGATGCGTGTCGTTCCGATTCAAGACGAGCAAGGGTGGATCGCGAAAGGCCTCTCTCTCGCCCTCCTCTGGAGCGCCACCGTGATCCATTGTCGGGGCATCCAAACAGGTGGCCGCCTGCAGATGATACTCACGACCACCAAAGTCGTGGCCATCGGCGGGCTGATTCTCGGCGGACTGTCGGCCGTGATCGGGCAGGGGCGCCCGTTCCTCACCGCACCCATCGCGCAGGCACCCACGCTTGGATCCGCCGCCATCGCCCTCATCATCGTGACCTACTGCTACCTCGGCTGGAACGTCGCCGGCTACATTGCCGCGGATATCGTCAATCCACAGAAGACTCTGCCGAGAATCATGATCGGAGGAACCGCGTTTGTCGCCGTCATTTATCTCTTGCTGAATGTTGTCTACCTGTCAGCATTGTCTATCCGTGAACTGGCGGAAGAGCCGATTGTGCCGGTGGCGGAGAAAGTCGCCGCCGCGTTGTGGGGGCCGCAAAGCGGGCGTCTGGTTGCCGCCATCCTCTGTCTCTCTATCGCAGGCGCGGTGAGCGCGATGACCTGGGCCGGACCCCGGGTCTATTGGGCCATGGCACGCGACGGCATGATCAGCCCCTGGCTCGCCCACGTGCACCCTCGAACCAATGTTCCGACCCGCGCGATCATCTTCCAAAGCCTCTGGGCCACGCTGCTGATTCTCAGTGGTACATTCGAACAACTCCTTGTCTATAGCGGCTTGGTCCTCTCGCTCTTCATGGCCCTAACTCTCTCCACCATCTTCTGTCTTCGTCGGAGCAGTTCAACCCATCCGCATTTTCAGGCTCCGTTCTACCCAATCTTGCCGATCACACTCGTCTGCGGAGCTGCTGCCCTGGTTATTTCCAGCGCGCTCGAACGACCGACAGAATCGCTGCATGGCGCAGCCACCGTCCTGAGCGGCATCCCGCTCTACTACGCCTGGCGCAGACCTCACAATATTCGGAGATAATCGCCCTGACACGCTCGTCACAATATTCTCCACCAAGACGGCAGCGAGCGAGAGGCTAAGTCGTATCATTCGTGTACGGCGAAGTATCGAGCGATGCGATAACGATGTTGGAGGATATTGTGACGAGATGAGAAACAACACGGGCGACCTTGCCTCCATGGTGGAAGGTCGCCCGTGAGCGGCGCTTAGGACGCCAAGAAACATGTTCTGATGTCGCGGCCCGTAAAGACCCGGACGATGAGAACTGCGTTGGGGTTCTCGTCGGGGGAGACCTCGTCAATCCCAGGTACTGGCGTTCCCCGCGCTAGCATCGATTCTCTACATTGATCAGGCCGACACCCGATTGGTCATCGGCGCCTTTACGGCGCGGCCTGGAGAGAATCGACTAGTACGACCGACGAGAAACCCGCCTTCGCATCGACGGGCCTGACGAACCAGGTGGCGTTGCGTCGCTCATATCCACCCTCCTCTCTGATGAAGTCAGCGAGAAACCTGGATAGCAGCCGCGCGGTCTGCCCGATCTCCCGCGCTTTCACACATCATGGGCCGCAATTCCGGTCTACGCCCATTAGAAAACTCTGTCAATGGGGGACGCACGAATATTTACTCACGACAGCCGTTCGCATCAGAACGTAGCGTCTCACCGTGCGACTTCTAGACAATCTTGAGTGATGAAAAATCGATGCCCTCGGGCCCTGATGGCATTTTGAGCTTCAAACTTTCAAGCGCCTCCACGACACGCTCCGCCACCACTAGGTTGCGGTACCACTTTCGGTTCGCCGGCACGATATACCAAGGCGCCTGCTTCGTACTGGTCGCTGAGATCACATCCTCGAAAGCCCGCATGTACCCATCCCACAATTTCCGTTCCTCTAAGTCGCCGGAATTCCATTTCCAGCGTTTTCCCGGATCGGCAATACGGGCTTCGAGGCGTTCCTTCTGTTCCGCTTTCGAAATATGGAGAAAGAACTTCAGGATCACCGTGCCGTTATCGTGCAGCAGCTCTTCGAACATCTTGATCTGATTGAAGCGCCGCTTGACGGTGGCCTCCGACACCCACCCATGCACCCGCGTGATGAGCACGTCTTCGTAATGGGATCGGTTGAAGATACCGATGTGCCCGTTCGGCGGGGCTTCACGATGGACCCGCCAGAGAAAGTCATGCGCCAGTTCGTCTTTCGACGGCGTCTTAAACGCGACGACGTTGCATCCCTGAGGATTCACGCCGGACATCACATTTCGAATCGTCCCGTCTTTGCCGCTCGTATCCATGCCTTGCAGCACGATGAGCACAGACCGCGTGGCATTGGCATACAAACGCTCCTGCAATTCCGCAAGCCGGGCGATAAGTTTAGCCGTGTCTGCTTTCGCCTTGTCTTTACCCTGATCCGTCTTCTTGTACTCACCAGTCTCGTCCGGATCGTGGTCCTTCAGCTTCACCTTTCCAGCCGATGTCACCTCATACTGTTTCATTTCGACGCCCTTTCCCCCACATGGTCAGGATGGACAAACAACCCTCAGTCATCATCTGTGCATCACTACCATACGCCGACCGATTCAAAGATGGAACGGGGAGACGAGGACCGACGCCGAACGCGCGCTATTCCGGAGGGCGCCCTTTTTCTTTAAGAGACGGGGGACGCATGAGTTCGCTGAAACTCAAGGGCGGCGGGGAGTCTTGAGGCGGAGAAGAAGACACGGTCATATTCCCGAAGAGAAAGGCAAAGAGTCCGCACGCGACGATTCCAATCATGATGAACAGCATAGCGGGCCCATCGCTGGTCCAATGCGCCTTCTGCCCCACAACGAAGAGAAGGATCATCCCGGCCAAAGAGAGCAGCGTCAAACCACCGGTGACGATTCGAGCCATGCCCCGAATCACACCGTTCCCGGACGCGAGCCCCCAGATCAGCAGACAGAGCACTACACCAATGATAAGGACATTCATGATTCCTCCTCCGTGACCGTGCGGCCGTACTACGATGGTACGCACAATCCGCGCCATCGCGAAGAGAAAACATATTTCACCTCTGGATGCGTTGAAGAAAAACGCTTAGGAATAGAACGTGACAAGCATGGCCTTGCGCAACTGGCCACCAGTATCGAGGGATTCATATGAGAAGCGGGGCGGCCGTGAATCCTGGCCTTCCTGAAGGAAGCCGGGGATACCGGCCAATGTGTGCACGACGTAGAAGAAAAGTGCAGCAGCAGGCGAGTACGGAGGGAGCGGCTCCCGCTTCACGAGCGGAGGAACATGTCCGAAACCGCCCTACGGCAGTTTGGGCACCTCTTGCGCACAGCGAAATCCGACATTGGGATCTTGCTCTGTCGGGTCGCCCTTCGTCCGAAACGAGGAACGCAGCCGATAGGGGTTATTGATATAAGATCCGCCACGCTGAACCTTGGCCGTCCCTTCGATTGGCCCCCGCGGATTGATGGCCGGATTTTTGGCGAAATTAGCATAGAAATCTTCCGCATACCAATCCATCACCCATTCATAGAGATTGCCGGCCAGGTCGTGGGCGCCGTACGCGCTCTTCCCTTTGTCACGGTTGCCGATAGGGGAGACGGTCTCGCCTCCGCCTTCTTTCAAACCGAACACCGCATGCGCCGCCGTCGGGACCTCGTTGCCCCAGGGATATACCCGTCCATCCGTCCCGCGAGCCGCCTTCTCCCATTCGGCTTCCGTCGGCAGCCGCTTGCCGGCCCAGAGGCAATACCCCATCGCGTCCATCCAGCTCACCCAGCGTACCGGCCGATCCGCATGAGTCACCGGCGTATCCTTATCCGAAAACCCCCACGGCGGTTCGCTCTGGATGGCCTCGACGAACTTGGCGAATCGCCCGTTTGTGACTTCAAATTTATCGAGATAAAACGTGTCGACATATACGCGATGCACGGGGGATTCGTCATCGTCACCTTTGTCACTGCCCATCGTAAACTCGCTGGCCGTCACCAGCACCATCGCCGCTCCGTCTTTGCCGGCTATCTCTGGAGGGAGTGGGGCCGTGGGTTTGGGAAGAGCCGACCCGTTAGCAAGATGCGGGGCCTTCGCCGGAGGTTTTGATTCGCCTTCTTGTACCTTGGGCTTGGATGGCGTTGGAGTGGATTCTGTTTTCCCTGGAACCGATTCTTTATTCGGGGTTTCCGCCGGAGCTCCAGAAGCCTGCGTCTTGACCGGAGGTTTCGTCTCAGCATCCTGCGCATGAGATTTTGGCAGAACTGGATTCGGTACTGAGACAGGGGGAGTCGCAGGAGCCGGAACAGGAGTTGGAGTCGATTCTGACTTGGGGGCCACGATCTCGTCCGCCCATACAGGGGCGGTGACAGAAGACAATCCCATCATCACCATGCACATGGCAATCGTTGACCGAATGTCCATCCACCAACCCCTCTCGGAATTCAACGACCCGGCGATGACAGCTCTCAGTTGCCCAGCCTCTCGTTTGAGGGTACCGAAAAGAGGCAGGCAAATCTAGAGGAGGCCCCTGCCGACGGTCATGAACCTATCCGACTCGCTTGACGGTATTGGCATCCGTATGGTGAAAGAGTTCTTTCTGCCCGGTGACCTTCAATTGCGTATTTTCTTTATAACTGAAGCTGTCAGGACCGTGCACCGTGATCGCAAGCTCATACCGAACAGTCTTGAACTCCCGGTCCAGAAACACATTCGAACAAATCCCCTGGGTATCCGAACCCACATCCGCAGAAATCGTGAAATTCTTCGCAGCCGCCTCGGCCGGCCCCCCGGCCAGCACCGCCATCCCGCGCGGGATGACGAAACAACGCAGCAGTTGTTTCGCAGCAGCCTCCCAGAGCCAATACCCGATTTCTTGGTGAAACGGCTCCGCTTCGCCCAGCCGCCAGGCCTTCCGTGAATACTGCAGTCCCTGAAGTTTCTGCTCATGATTCTCTACCGAACCGATCGGTTCGAACGACAGCCGTTCCCGAAACGCATTCCGCTCCGTGCCGCGATCGTCGGAAGGAGCCACATCAGCCCCTTTGTCCCCTTCCCACACACCAACCAGCGAAGCCAGAGGGCCGAGATCTTTCATGGAATCGGTATTCATAACGCTCCTTTGTTGGGACCACAACACGTTCAGGCAGTCCGATTGCAGAACCGGAGAAACTCGATGGCAGACTTCTAGCAAAGTGCGGCCAAAAGAATCAATTCTTGGGCGTGATCTTCAGCTGCATCAGGCTCGGCCACGCGGATGGGCTACGATTGTTGCCACCTGTTCAACCCCGCTGGCGAGACACCGGCAATGCAGCATGCGCGTTACCGGCTGAGACGCTTCGTCAATGTTCGCCACCGATCCTAGCGAGCACATCCGAAGCCAGCACGACCACTCCCTCGGCTGTCGGCACAGTCTTAACCAGCGCCTGCGCCACCGCCCGCGCAAGCACCGGCCGGTAGATTCCAGGAATGATGGGCGAGAGCAACCGGGCAATCGGAGTCGCTATCTTCTCGCCGATCCGCAATGGCTGCTGCAAGCCGTCTCGATCGCCCAGCAGCAGAGAGGGCCGGGCAATCACCAGCGCTGTGAAATCGAGTGCCTTCAGCGCATCTTCCAGCTCACCCTTGACGCGATTGTAGAACGTGACCGATCGCGCGTCGGCGGCCACCGCACTGACCAACCCTATGCGTCGAGCTCCCGCGGCGACTGCAGCTTGAGCCACCGCCAGATTGGCCGTCAGATCGACGGCGCGAAATGCCGCCTGGCTGCCCGCGATTTTGATCGTCGTGCCGAGCGCCAGATACACCTCATCAGCCTGCGGCAGCGCGGGCACGCAGCTGAAATCCACGATGTGGACCTGGAGCTTAGGGTGACGGATGTTCAAGGGTCTGCGGCTGAGCGCATGCACTTGGGAAACCGTCTGGTCGGCAAGCAAGGACTGAAGTATCAGGCCACCGACCAGCCCCGTCGCGCCCGCAAGCAACACCGTTCGTTGACCGGCAAGTATGGACACGGGGTTCTCCTTACGTCACACGCACGGCATCCCGAGTATGGTCGGATAGCTGCCCCGTCCAACCCTGGAACGCTCGATACAAGGAATGAGGATCTTCACAACCGAGCAAGCACGCACTTTCTCAGCCCGACATCATTGCCCTCTGGTCGAACGAGCTGTTGCACAGGCAAGAAACTCACTGGCAGGGGACCGGCGCCTTCAATCACGAGACATCGAAAAAGAGGCGCCGGGTCGCACACAGTGCGGATTGGTGGAGGCGAGGGGAGTTGAACCCCTGTCCGAAGACCTTCAGCACAACGGATCTACATGTGTAGCCGATCGTTTTAGTTTCGCAGCCACCCACGCCCATCGGCTGGCTTAGACTGGCCACTAGCCCAGTATTGTCTCGTCCTCAGCCGCTGAGCACCAGCCTTGGACCAGCCCGCTGTATCGCGCTCCGACCACCCCCGCGGGCCTCAGGTGGAGGAACGTCGCAGTTAATTAAGCTGCGAGTGCCAGTTCTTGATTGGCAGTTACATTTTCCCGGAGGATTTACGAGACCCCGAGAGCTCGACATGCACCGCTGACTTTAGTATCCCCGTCGAAACCGGTCGCCCCCTTTCATTTGGACAGCTGTCGAAACAATCTTCTGGCTCGGCTGCCGGCGCGACGCCGCCAGCCATTCCCAGAGAGAGATGTGCATGATACCGCACAAGTCAATGAGATGCCAGGGCACGAACACTCTTCACATCGGGACAATCGAACGTCATTCGCATGCCGCACACGGATCTCAGCGAGAAGGCGGCAGCCGATACCCTGCGCCTATGCGCCCCGTCGCTCGAGCGGAAACTTCCGTTCCCTCCAGGCATCAAGCCCGCCTTCGAGCGGACAGACGCGATGAATGCCCTTCTTCTTCAACAGCAGCGCGGTGCGGGCGCTGGAGACTTCGTTCGGACAGGAGCAGTAGAGAATAATATCGCGGTCACGAGGAATCTCGTGGTGGCGATGCTCGATCTCTTCCATCCGGAAGCTCAAGGCCCCGGGGATCATCTCCGGATCCAGATGGAGGGTCAGCGGATGCCGGACATCGACAATCACCATGGGGTCGCCGGCATCCATGCGCTGCTTCAGTTCATCCACGGTAATCTTGGCCATTCGGATATCTCGCAGAAACTTTTGCTGATGGAAAAACTTGTACCCGATGAACCCAACCATCCCAACTCCGATGATGGCAAGAAACCAGCCGCCGGCTTGGTCAAAGAGTAGCCCAAGTTGCTCGAGTTGATTGCTGAAGAGCGCGCCCATGCCGACGCACAGTCCTGCCCAGATCACGGCTCCGGCCATATCGTAAAAGAGAAACGTCGCGGCGCCCATGCCCGTAATGCCAGCCAATGGCCGCACCACAGTGCTGACCCCGGGGATAAACTTCGCCATTAACAGGGAGCGCGGTCCATGCCGCTGGAAGAAATTCTGCGTGTCTCGCACGCAGGAATCCGGCTCAAGAGACAGCCGACACAAGACACCCAAGACCTTCCCGCCTTTGATCCGGCCCAGATAGTACCAGGCCAGGTCGGGAATCAGCGACGCGGCAATAGGAAACAGCAGCGCCGTCAGTAAAGGCATCTTGCCGGCCCCCACGAGTGCGCCGGCAGCGACCAACAACGGGATGGCCGGGATCGGCAAGCCCGCCTGTTCAACAAATACCACCCAGAACAGGACCGAGGCGCCGTGGTCGACAAGAAACTGCAAAGCATTCATGCGGCCATCCTGTTCATGTCACGCGCTCTTGAATCGCGTCACTCTCGCAAAACCAATCGCCGCCAACGGTAGAGCTAGTCCTAAGAGCAATTGCGCGATGAGGAGCGGCCCCAGCTGACTATAGTCGGCGGGCGTTTGAACGGCGCCCGTTGCCTGGTCGTGCACCTCTCGCGTGACCACATACACCTCGTTCAAATATTTGGTCCCAAGCTGGCTCAACGACAGCGCCAGGTTCGTGAACGAGGCCATCACGGCAAAGAACGTGGCTTTCAAATTCTCCGGTGCTGAGTTGGCGATCCACGCCAGCATCGGAATCATGGAAATCTGCCCGAGCGGGGATTCCAACGCCGTATCGATCAAGGCAATAAACCGCGCATCGATAAATCCGCCAGTCATCCGTGCAGTCCATTCGTGCAAGCCGTAATACATGCTCACCACCGGCAACGTGAGGATGGTCCCAATCACCGTCAGAAATCCCACCACATATGCGATGGATCGCTCGGCCATGAACCGCCGAAAGACAAACATGCCGGCCAGCGTCAACGTACTCCCGATCAGCGAGAGGATCGACAGAAATTGTTGATCGAACTTCAGGTGATCGATCATCCACCAGGTCGCCCCAGGGCCGGTGCCGGGAATCGCGCGGAAGATAAAGACGACCACGGCTGTCCCCACCAGCGTCAAGCGCTTGTCCGGTTCCAACTCACGCACTAGTCTGGCCATGAGGAACAACACGATCGCCATGGAGCCGATGAAGACGATTTCTTCACTATACGAAGAGCCGCCAAATCCGACCGTCACAGTAAACAGCGCGAAGACCAGGCTTCCGCCGAGAATCCACCAGTTGGGTTTCGTCGCGTCACCGCCATCGCCCCGGACATTCACCATCTCCTTCACCTGCGCGCGGGTGAACCCCTGCTGAATCAGCGCGGCCATATGTCGCCGCCGCAGCATCCAGGCGACACCCACACCCAGCACCGACACAAAGGGAATCGCCAGCGCCAGCAGATACACTTGCTTGTACAACCGAACCAGCTCCGCCTGCGGCAACCCCTCGGTGCCGCTGAATACATAGACGTTGATCATCGCCACCAGAATGCCGCCGCCCACAATGGCCACGCGCCCGAGCGTCTGCATCGTCGTATGCATAAGCTTGCGCGTCGGCTCGTCAAACAGCCGGCCCTTCTCATCGACACGCGGCACCGCCTCGACAGTCATCGCATCGGCGACCGCATCCTGAATCACGTAGCCCACCGGCGCGAGCAACGTGCTCAGCACAAACCAGACTTCCGCCGGGAGCATCGCCGTCATCGCCTCACGATTACCGATCAGCGCGGCCATGATCCCGAGACTGACCGCCAGCAAACCCGCCCCGAGACCGACGAGCCAGCTCTTCCAACGCCACAAGAGATCCACCGTATGTCCAATAGGCATCTTGAGCGCCCAGGGAATGCCGGCCCAGAATCCGAGTGCCGCCAGGAATGAGGCCGAGAGGCCCAGATAATCTTTCACGAAGAATGTGCCGACGATGCCGGTCAGACCGGAAATCCCGTACGCCATGTAGACCATAAGCGGCGGAAGATACGACAGCCGCATCTCACGGCCTAAGGAAAGAATGTTGCGATCAATCCACTCGCAGATGCCGGTCAGTTTCATGAGGTCCTTTCACAATACCGTCGTCTCCTGTTTCGCCCGATCGGCTGCGCGCCACAAATACCAGGCCGCCGCCGTGCGATACGGTTTCCATCGTTCGCCATAACGCAACACCTCTTTCGGCGTCGGCATCGTACGGCGGCGATAGGCAATGCGAAACCCGTTGCGCACACCAAAGTCATCCACCGGCAAGACATCCGGCCGGCCCAGCTGGAAGATCAACAGCATCTCGACCGTCCAGCGGCCGATCCCGCGCACCGCAACAAGCCGTTCGACAATCGCGTCATCGTCGAGCATCTTGATCGCACGGCCGGTCGGGACCGTTCCATCAAGTGTCTTGGCTGCGAGATCGCGTAGAGCCAGCACCTTGGCGCCTGAAAAACCCGCTCCGCGAATGGCATCAACATGGACCGCGAGCAGTTCGGCGGGACGGGGAAATCGTCGGCCGGGAAAGAGCGCGATGAACCGCTTCAGAATGCTTTCGGCCGCCTTTTCATGGAGCTGCTGAAATGCGATAGCCCGGACGAGAGACTCGAAGGGAGTACGGCGCACTTTCGGGAGCAGGGAGAATGGCCCCACGTCGCGGATCAGCCGGCCCATCACCGGATCGACCTTGGCCAAGTGTCGAGTTTGCTGAGAATCCTTCATCCTAGATCACGCACCGGCCTTGCGGACCATGCGGCAGTATGCTCAAGCAGATCACGGCTCTCGCACGCCCAACCTTGGCGCATAGACGTACTCGCCGCTGTACTCTGAGACCCTGAGCGTTGCGCCCTGCCTGCGCGAAGCGCTTCGGCGGAGGCAGGAAACATCGCCGACTGTCTCGTTCGGCATTCTGCTACTGCGGCGCGATCGCATCCGCTTCGATCTCGACTAACATCTCCGGATCGATTAGCCGCTTCACTTCTACCATCGTCGTCGCGGGCCGGATATTCCCGAAGACCTCTCCGTGCGCCCGGCCGACCTCTTGCCATTGGTCGATGTTGGCCATGTAAATTCTCGTTCGCACCACGTCGGCCAGCGACACCCCGGCTTGGCGCAACGCCGTCTCGATAGTCTTGCACGTCTGAATCGTCTGCGCATAGGGATCGCCTTTGCCGACCAGACCGCCTGGCGTCATGGCCGTCGTCCCCGACACTTGCACATGGGCACCGACCCGCACGGCGCGTGAATACCCGATTGTGGCTTCCCAGGGGCCTCCGGTGGAAACATTCTGCCGTGCCATGCTCACTCCTTTGTCAGATTGTCGTTAGCTAGAGAGTACGGTTCTTGTTCGGTGCGCGCCGCACCACAACTGCCGGGAGAGCGGGATCGAGACGGTGCGCAATCGACGAATTTCCCGGCCCGCCGCGTTATACCACGCCGGCTGACCGAACGCTCCGGTCATAGCCGTACTCTCACACATTTCCTACATGGCGATGCCGCCGCCGGCTTGAATCGTCTGTCCAGTTAGCCATCGGGCCTGCTCACTGACGAGAAACGCGACGACCTCGGCAATATCCTCCGGCGTGCCCAATCGCTTGAACGGCGACAGCTGCACCCCCATCTGCCGATAGGGCTCGGTCAACACGCCTGTATCGGTGAAGCCTGGCGCCACCGTATTGACGGTGATCCCGCGCGGCGCCAGCTCCTGCGCGATGCCCTGGGTGAATTGTTCGAGCGCACCCCGGCTGCCGAGATACGCGGTCGCTCCACTGTAACGCAGCTTCGTCCCCGCACTGGAAATATTCACGATACGCCCGTGATCGCGCATCACCTTCGCCGCTTCCTGCATGGCAAAGTAGGGGCCTTTCGCATGCAAGGCCATGAGCGCATCGAAGTCCGCTTCAGTGGTGTCGAGGAAGGGGATCGGCGCAAACTTCCCAGCATTGTTGACCAGAATGTCTACGCGGTTGAATTGGGAGACGGTGCTCGCAACCAGCCGTCGCGCGTCGGCGATCACGCGCATGTCGGCTTGCACCGCGACGGCGGTCCCGCCCTTGCCCTGAATGCCCGCGACCACCGCCCGAGCGTTGTGCTCGCTCCGGAGATAATTCACGACGACGAGGGCCCCCTCCGTCGCTAGCCGCTCGGCGATCGCACGACCGATTCCGCTCGACGCGCCGGTAACGATCGCCACCTTTCCATTCAGGGAGGACACCGATTCGTGATCTCACATCTGCGGGGATGGGAAAGGAAAGGGATGGCCCCACTGTCCTAAAAAAGCGATCTCGGTCAGCGGCTTCCGCTCTCTCGGCTTCAACTCCCGCTGCTGCAGATGGTCCGGCAGAACGCTCAACTCTCCAGGATACCCCACGGCAATCATAGCGGCCGGCTCATAGCCGGGCGGAATCTGGAGGTCGGCCCGCGCCTTCTCGATGTCGAAACCCGCCATCGGATGCGCGACAAGCCCCAGCGCGGTCACTTGCAGCAAGAGATTCTCCGTCGCCAGTCCGACATCGTGAAACGCATGGCGATTCAGACTTCCATCTTCTTCAAACTCCATGCAGGCTACGGACAGGATCAGCACAGGCGCCCGATAGGCCCACACACGATTGCCGTCCATCAGACAGGCCAGCAGCCGAGCGTATTCAATCGGCTGATCCTTGGTTGCCACAATGAAGCGGCACGGCTGCTCATTACTGGATGACGGCGCCCAGCGGGCCGCTTCAAGGAGCGACAGCACCGCATTCGGCTCCACCGGCCGCTCCGCAAACGCACGCGGACTCCAGCGCCGTCTCAGAAGATCATGGATTGGGACTTGCGTCTCAGCGGGTTTCTCCATTCACACTATCCCTTGCTGGACTCGCCCTGGCGATCCATCTCTGGTGACCATCCGCCGCCGAGCGCCTTATACAGCTGAACGATGGAAACGAGATGCAGCCGGTGAGTTCCCGTAAGCGCCAGTTCGGCATCGAACAAACTTCGCTGCGCGATCAAGACATCCAGATAATTCGCCAGCCCGCCTTTGTACCGAAGGTTGGCGAGCCGCAACGCCGATCGAAGCGCGTCGACCTGCTGTACTTGCGCCTCTCGCTGTTCGCGCACCGTGCGCACGGCGATCAGCGCATCCTCGACTTCCTGAAACGCCACGAGAATCGACTGTTCGTACTGAGCGACCGCCTGGCGGGCTTGAGCCTCGCTGGCTTCCTGTTGAAAGCCCAAAATCTGTGCATTGAGGAGCGGTCCCGTTAGGCTGGGCCCCGCCACACCAAACGCCGTTTCATCGGCCACAAGGCGCGAAAGGTGCGGGCTGGCGACGCCGAGCATGCCTGTAATGCTAAGTTTCGGAAACCGGTCCGCCTTCGCCATACCGATCCGCGCCGTGGCCGCAGCAAGCGTGTATTCCGCCTGCACGATATCCGGACGGCGCTGCAACAGCTCGGACGGAAGGCCCGGAGGCACGGCCGGCGGCAACACCTGTTCCGTCAACGAGCGTCCGCGAGGGATTTGGTGCGGCACACGGCCTAAGAGCACGCTCAATTGATTTTCCTTCTGAATCATCTGCCGTTCGAGTTCCGCCGACCGCGCCGCCGCGTTCGCCCGCTCCGCTTCGAATTGGTCGACATCTAGCTTCGTGATCATCCCTTGGCGAAGCCGAGCCTGCGCGATACGGACGGACTCTTCCCAGGATTTCAGCGTCCGCCGGGCGACATCCAGCTGCATGTCGAACTGGAGTAAATCGAAATAGGCCTCGGCCACGCCGCTGACCAGCTGGAGCACGACCGTCCGCCGGCCTTCCTCGCGCGCCAGCAAGTCCCCGCGCGCGGCTTCATTCGACCGGCGAATGCGTCCCCAGATATCGAGCTCCCAGGACAGATTGCCCTGCAGATAATAGTTGAAGGCGTTGGGAAATCCGGGGACCAAGAAGTTCGACATTCTGCCGAAAGACGGGGCGCTGGCCGTGGCGGTCATCTGCGGCGCGTAGTCCGTGCGCGCAATGAAGAGCCGTGACTGATATTCCTCGACGGCCGCAACCGCGCGTTTCAAGTCCTTGTTTTCCACGAGCGCAATCCGAATGAGTTTCTGCAACTCTTCATCCTTCAGCAGCTCCCACCACGGCATATTGGCGATGGATACCGCCGTGGCGCCGTCCTTTTCCGCCATGCGAAACGTGTCGGCGGCCGGAGTCTTCGGGCGGGAATAGTCCGGCCCCAGCGCACACGACGCAAGAGAGACACCCAAGAGGGTTACCAGCAAACTGCGCATCAGAGCTCCTCTTTTGCTTGCGATAGGGTTTCAGTTGGCGCCAATGCGGCCGGCCGCTGTCCGCCGAGTCGCTGAGACATTTTTCGCACTAACGTGAAAAAGAGCGGAATGAAGAAAACGGCCAAGAAGGTGGCGGCGAGCATGCCGCCAAAGACGCCCGTCCCGATAGAGTTGCGGCTGGCCGCTCCGGCGCCGGTTGCCCGGACCAGCGGGACCACACCCAAAATAAACGCCATGGAGGTCATGATGATCGGCCGAAACCGAAGCTTGGCGGATTCGATCGCGGCATCGAACAGTGTGTGTCCAGCTTCATACCGCATGTTGGCGAACTCGACGATGAGGATCGCATTCTTCGCGGAAAGCCCAATCAGCGTCACCAGCCCGATCTGGAAATACACGTCGTTCGACATCCCGCGAGCCCACACGGCGGACAAGGCACCGAAAATGCCGAAGGGAACGGCGAGCAGGACGGCAAACGGCACCGACCAACTCTCATACTGCGCGGCCAGCACGAGGAACACCATGAGCAAGCCGAACGCGAAGGCATAGAGCGATTGTTGCCCGACCATGCGTTCTTGGTAGGAGATGCCGCTCCAGTCGATCCCATACCCTTGCGGAACCAACACCTCTTGAGCCACTTGCTCCAGCGCATCGAGCACCTGTCCTGAGCTATACCCCGGGGCGGCCGAGCCCAGCACCAGTGCCGTGTTGTATCCGTTAAAGTGCGTCACGGGGTCCGGCCCGCTGGTGAACTCCGTCGTCACCACGGTATCAAGCGGAATCATCGTCTGATTGAGCCCATTCGTGGCACGAACATACACCTTCGAAATATCCTCGGGCGTCGCGCGATACTGGGCATCGGCCTCGGTCTGGACCCGATACACCCGCCCGAATTTCAGGAAGTCGTTGATGTAGAAATTACCGAAATAGGCCTGCAACGTATCGAAGACGTCGGAAATCTGCACGCCCAGCGATTTGGCGCGCTCGCGGTCCACGTGGGCAAAGAGCCGGGGCGAGCTCACGCGAAAACTGGTGCCGACCGCCCCGATGGCCGGGTGCTGCCTGGCCTTGGCAAGAAACTCTTGCGTGACGCCGGCAAACTTCTTGAAATCTCCGCCACTGGGATCTTGGACTTGAAGTGAAAAGCCGCCCGTGGCGCCGAGGCCTCTGATTGACGGCGCGTTGAAGGCCAAGATCAGCGCCTCGGGAATTTTCGCGAACTCTCCGAACGCGGCCCCGATCAGCGCCTTCACGTGATTCTGCGGCCCCTGCCGCTCATCCCAATGGCGCAGCGGCACAAACATCGTCGCCGAATTCGGCCCGCGCGTGCCGAAGACGAAATTTTGGCCAACTAACGAGTCGGTCGAGTGGATGGCCGGGCTCGAAAGGAAATACTTTTCAACCTTATCCAGCACCACATCGGTGCGCTGCTTGGACGCGCCGTCGGGAAGCTGAACGACGGCAATGAAGTACCCCTGGTCTTCGTCCGGCAGAAAGCTGGACGGAATGATCTTAAAGAGTCCGAACACGGAGCCGATGATGAGGAGGACCAGCACCACCGAGAGGACGGATCGGTTCAGAATCGTGCCGACGATCGCCGTGTAGCGCGTCTCCGTCCAGCCGAAGACGCGATTGAAGACGCCGAAAAATCCTTTGCGCTGGCTGTGCCCCGGCTTCAGCACCAACGAGCACAGCGCCGGGCTGAGCGTGAGCGCAACGATACCCGAAATGATCACGGATATGGCGATGGTAATGGCAAACTGCTTGTAGAGCTCGCCCGTAATCCCTCCCAAGAACGCGACCGGCACGAACACAGCACAGAGGACCAGGACGATGGCGATCACCGGTCCGGTCACTTCATCCATGGCCTTCTTGGCCGCATCCTTCGGAGACAGTCCGTTCGCCATATGGCGTTCGACGTTTTCCACCACCACGATCGCATCATCGACCACCATCCCGATCGCCAGCACCATCCCGAACAGCGTGAGCGTATTAATCGAGAAGCCGAGCGCCTGCATCCCGGCAAACGTGCCGATAAGCGAGACCGGCACCGCCACGCCCGGAATCAGCGTCGCCCGCCAGCTCTGGAGGAACAGGTAGACGACAAGAATGACGAGCACCATGGCCTCTGCCAGCGTCTTGACTACTTCTTGAATCGAAACCTCGATGAACAGAGTGGTGTCATAGGGTACGTCGTAGGAGACCCCGGCGGGGAAATTCACAGCCAGCGCATCCATTTCTTTCCGAACCCGTTTCACCGTATCGAGCGCGTTCGCGCCCGGCGACAGGAACGTCAGCAAAAAGACATTCGGCTTGCCGTTCCATCGGCCTTCGAGTGAATACGACTGGGCGCCCAATTCGATCCTGGCCACATCTTTCAGACGCACCATGGACCCGTTCGGCAGGGCTCGAACGATCATCTCTTCAAAGTCCTTCACTTCCGTGAAGCGGCCTTGCGTAATCACGGGAATCGTGAGCTCTGTACCTTTGGGCGCCGGCTCCCGGCCGATCGTTCCGGCCGGGAAATCTCTGTTCTGCTCGCGAACGACGGTGGCAATGTCGGACGGCGTGATATTCAACTGCGCCATGCGGGTCGGGTCAAGAATCACCCGCATAGAATAATTCTGCCCTCCGAACACCACCGCGTCGCCGACGCCCTTGATGCGCTTGATATTATCGAGCACGCGGAGGATCGCGTAGTTGGAGAGATACACGGTGTCTTGCGTGGGATCCTCGGAACTGAGCGCCACGACGGCCAGCAGGTCCGGCGACGTCTTCTTCACGCTGATCCCCTGGCGGACGACTTCGGGCGGCAACTGCGGCTCGGCCAGCTTCTGGCGATTCTGAGTCTGCACCTGCGCAATATCCACGTCCGTTCCGATCTCGAACGTGAGCTTGATGGTCATGTGGCCATCGTTGGTGCTGGTGGAATCGTAGTAGAGGAGATTGTCGATGCCGGGGAGCTGCACTTCGATCGGGCGCGCCACGGAATCCGCAATGACTTCCGCGCTCGCGCCGGGATAGTCTGCCTCAATCTGCACGACAGGAGGGGTGATTTCAGGAAACTGGGCGATCGGCAGGCTATGTAAGGCGACCAATCCCACTACAACAATGACGATGGACAGGACCGTCGCAAAGATCGGCCGGTCGATAAAAAAATGTGGGGTCATTTTACAGGCTCCGGCTTTGTTGCAGACTCCGACTTCGCGTCTCCCCGCTGTCCGGGTGCGGCCGAAGCGGCAGCATCTTTATACGGAACGGGGTTGACCGGCGCGCCCGGCGTAATCAGATGGAGGCCTTCGACGACCACCCGGTCCCCATCGCGCAAGCCCTCTTCAATGGACCACTGACTGCCGCGCCAGGATGTGGCTTGGACCGGGCGGATCTCCACCTTATTGTCCGCTCCCACAACAAAGACAATGGACCCCTTGGGTCCCTGCTGGACGGCGCTCTGGGGAACCAGAATCACGCCGGTTCTCACGGAGCCCAAGATGCGGATTTTCACAAACTGGCCAGGGAATAGAGCGCTATCGGGATTGGGAAACGCCACGCGAAAGTCTCTGGTCCCCGTGGCCGATCGCGCGCCGACTTCGAGCAAATCCAACTTGCCTTCATGGGGATACACACTGCCGTCGGTAAAGGTGATCACCCCGCGCAACTCATAGAGCGACGCGCCTTGAATCCGATTGGAGGCCCGCTCCCGTCCCCGTTTCAGCACGAACGCTTCCGGAGCGCTCGCATTAACGTACATCGGATTGAGTTGATGAATCGTCGTCAGTAGGTCGCTCTGCGCGGCAATCAGGCGCCCTTCATAGAGCCGACTCCGTTCGATCCGGCCGCTGATGGGCGCCAGGATGAGCGTGTTGTCGAGGTCGAACTTCGATTTCACCAGATCGCCTTTGGCCGCCTCCAGCGCGGCTTTTGCCGCCAACTCTTCCGCCACTGCATCGTCCACATCTTTTTGACTCACCGCTTGCTCTTCCAGCAGCGGTTTCACACGGGCGAAATTCTGCCGGGCTTGCACCAGCCGCGCTTCCGCCTGTGCGACTCTGGCGCTCGCGCTGCTCACCGCCGCTTTGAACGGGATCGGATCGATTTGATAGAGCCGGTCCCCCTTCTTGACGTCCCGGCCCTCCGCGAAGAATCGCTCTTTGAGGATGCCCGTTACTTGGGACCGGATTTCCACCGGACGCGACGCCTCCGTCTGCCCGATAAATTCCGGCTCGTCCGGCATCGTCTGTGACGACACGGTCACCACCGGGACCGACGGAATCGGACGGGCCGGCGTGGACGCGGCTTCTTGTTTACAGCCCACCAACATCGGCGCACCGACGGCCATCATTAGCCCGCCTAGGCCGAAGAATAATCTGCGTATGCTCGTCTGTGTTGTCATAGGTGCCATCAATCGTTCCTCATCCATTTTCTGCCACTAAGGCACGCCCACATCTTCACCCACCGTGGGTGATCTCATTCACGACACTGCTTGTGACACAGCCGGACGCAACAAGCTTGGCCCCGGCCTGAAAGATCTTCTTCAGCAGACCTTTCCCTTCGGCATCAACATAGGTCACGGCTGACAGGTCTACAACGCGAGGATGCGCAGCCTTCGTGCTGGCACTAGCCTCCCAACACCGGTCCAGCTCTTGTACCCAGGCCCCCGCCAACCGTCCTTCGAGTTGGAAGATTGTTGAGTGCTTGTCAGTTCGGATCGTAATCCTGAGCATGGATTCTCTACCTTACGGCTGTGGAATGACAAGAGGCATTCCATCAAATCAAGAGCGAGTCCGCGTGCCTACCCGATCGCCCAACAGCACCACAAAAACCGCGATCTCGCCCGCAACAATCCGCGCTATTTTGAAGCGCCCACTCCTCTCATACACGTCATGCACGGAAAAACATTTGATACGATTGTGCGATCACAGACTCCAGCACAGCAATGACCGTTCCGTGAAAGCGGTCTCCTTTCGCAATAAATTCAAGTATTGAAAAACCCTGATCATTTCGCCCATCTAGGCAGAGACAGAGGGAGGGAAACGAGACGGTTGAGGCGGGGAGTGCCTGCCGATATTTCGGCACATGCCGAATGATCGGCTAGACCTAGCGCGGCCGTGAAATGTTGAGCTTCAGCATCTTGGATTGTAAGGTGGTTCGCTTCATGCCAAGCCTCATGGCGGTACCGGCTGGGCCACCGATGATCCAGTTCGATTCGCGTAACACTTTGAGAATATGTTCGCGCTCGGCTTGTTCGAGCGTCGCCGCTCCAGAGCTGGCCGTGGCGCTCGGCGTCCGTTTCAATTCGGCCAGTGGCACATAGAGATCCTGGCCCTGGGTAAGAATCACCGCTCGCTCGATGAAATTCTCAAGCTCCCGCACATTACCGGGCCAGGGATAGTCCTGCAGCGCTTTCATGGCCTCCGACGGAATTGTCTCGATGCGCTTTTTCATGCGCCGGGCAAATTTCTGAGCGAAGTGCCTGGTGAGCGCAGGAATATCTCTTGTCCGCTCGCGCAGCGGCGGCATGGTGATCGGAAACACGTTGAGCCGATAGTACAGATCGCTGCGGAACCCCTTGTCTTCCACCAGTTGCGCCAGCTGGCGGTTGGTGGCAGCGATCAGGCGGACATTGACGCGAATGGTCCTCGTACTTCCCAGACGTTCGAATTCCTGCTCTTGCAGCACGCGCAGGAGCTTCACTTGCAGGTCTAAGGGGATTTCGCCTACTTCGTCGAGGAAGAGCGTCCCGCAATCTGCCAATTCAAACCGGCCGAGCTTCGTGGCAATGGCCCCGGTGAAGGCCCCTTTTTCATGACCGAAGAGTTCGCTTTCGAGCAGACCTGCCGGAATGGCCGCGCAGTTCAGCTTGACGAAGGTCCGTTCACGCCGGTCGCTCAGATTGTGGAGCGCCCGCGCGACCAATTCCTTCCCGCTGCCCGTTTCGCCCAGAATCAGGACGGTGGAATCGGTCACCGCCACGGTCTGAACCTGCTTGAGCACCCGTTTCAGCGCCTGACTGTCACCGACGATTTCCTCGAAATTGTAGTCGGTCTGAATTTCCTCCTCGAGGTATAACTTTTCCTTCGCCAGCTTGTCCTTGAGCGCGGCGATTTCCTGATAGGCCAGTGAATTAGCAACGGCCAGTGCGATCTGCTTAGCCACTTCGCTCAACATCCCTGCATCCGCCTGCGTAAAGGCCCCTTCCTGAAGACTGCCGACGTTCAAGGCGCCGAGCGTCCGGTCCCGTAACAGCAGAGGAACACAGCAGGCCGATTTGACCCCTTCGGCCACAAGCCGCTTGGAGACTTCGCTCTCCGCTTGCTCGAGCTCCTGTTGGCCGAGCATCACCGGTTCCCGCCCCGTGATTGCCGCGGCCGCTGGGCATCCGCGCAGCGTGTACGAGGTGCCTTCTTCGAGCAATCCCTTTTGTCCGGGAAAGTCCAAGGCGTACAGTTTCAATTGGTTCAGCTCAGGATCCAGGATGGTCAAACTGATGACATCCGCCTTCAGCACGCGGCGGATGCCGGTCGTGATTGACGCAAACAGATCCCGCACTTCCAGATGGGAGGCGACCGCATTGTTCGTCTCCAGCAATAGCTGCAGCCGATCCCGCTCTCGGGCTAATTCCTGACGGGCGTTGAGGACATGGCCATAGTTGAGGGCGTTTTCGACCGCGATGGCGATCTGCTTGGCCGCCTCCCCCAAGAGGGTGATGTCATCGGTCTCGTACGTCTTTTCGGTGAGGCTGCTGATCGTCAACACGCCCAAAACATGGTCGTGCGAGAGCAGGGGAAAACAGTAGGCCGACTGAATGCCTTCCGCCAGCAGACGATCGGCGATATCGGAACGAAACCCCTGGAGATCGGCCTTGACGCAATAAAACGGTTTACGTGAGCGGAGGGCAATCCCCGCCGGAGTGCCGTCGACCGACGTCAGCTCGCCTTCAGCAAGAAAACCCTTCGTGAGGTCAAAATTGAGGGCATGAAGCCTGAACTGCTCGCGCTCCGGTTCGTACAAGAGCAACGCGGTCCGTTCGTGCGGCATCACGCGACGAAGCGACGTGGCGATCGCCGAGAGCAGTTGCTTCAGATCGAGTGTCGCGTTGACGGCATGATTGATCTCCAGCAGCAGATTCAGCCGGTCCCGTTCCCGGACCAGTGCCCGCTGCGACACTTTCGCGCTGGCAAAATTGAGCACGTTGTCCACGGCGACGGCAACCTGCTTCGCCACCTGATCGAGAAGAGCAAGGTCCTTGGCGCCGAACGCCTGCGGCTCAAGACTCCCGAATCCAATCGCCCCCAGCCGGCTCATCGCGGTCGTAAGCGGCAGGAGACACACGGACTGGACGCCGATTCCCCGGAGTGCGGTCATACCCATCGCGAAACGGGTTTCTTCGGCGAGCGACGGGATGATCAACGGTTGCTGATGGGTCCAGACCCAGCCGGTAGCCGATTCTTCGATCGGCATTTCCAGTCCATCGAGTCTGGTCGTAGTCGTAAGAGGCCGCGCCGCCGCCGTTTCCAGCACGTGGACCTTCATCAGATTTTTTTCCGGATCATGGAGGACCAGACCGATGAAGTCGAACGGCGCTACTGCCGGGAGACGGTGCGCGAGATCTCGAAACAGCGCCTGGAGGTCGCGGTGGGCCGCGATGGCCTCGGATACTTTCAACAGGGCGCCGTATTGAGCCACCTCTGCCTCAGCAGTCTGTGAGGGAAGGCTTTCGTCCATAGCGGCCTAGTATGCCTTCGGCGAAACTGGTTCGCAACGGCCCGATTGAACCGACGGGGACTCGGCCTGTTCCCATTGCGCCGGGCGCCCGTGGAGACACCCGACAACCCGTTCGCTTCTCGTGGCTCGCCGCCGCGCAAAATGATTGCGGAACCTGATCGACTCGCCTATTCTTGGCCTCCAGTCAATCGCCCAGCCTCACCGCCACGGTGCAACGAGTAGGTGTTTGCGTACGATGAAAAAAGCCTTTGAGTACGGCCTTGTGCGTGTTGCCGACCTGCTCTTTCATATTCTGCCGCGATCCTGGGCTATGACATTGGGGGAACAGCTCAGTCTGGGCGTCTCGCATATCATCACCAAGCGGCGCGACCTCGTGTTGCGCAATCTCGCCTTAGCATTTCCAGAAAAGCCTGCGGCCGAGCGCGCGCACATTGCGTACGAAGTCTGGCGCAATCTCGGACGGCTCGCCGTCGAATTTTCCCGCGTGTCCGACTTTACCGACGGGTCGATCGACCGCCTGGTGGAAATTGAAGGGCGCGAACATGTCGATGCGGCGATCAAAGAAGGCAAAGGCATTGTCGGCCTGACCGCGCATTTCACCAACTGGGAACTGACCGGTGCGCTCGTGCAACGCGTCTACGGCAATATGACGGTCATCGCCCGGCCCGTCCGCAACCCGATGGTCGATCAGTGGGTCTATGAAAAGCGAACCGCCAGCGGGCTGAAGATCATTCTCCCCAAAGACGCCGTGAAAGCGTCGCTCAAATGCCTCAAGAACAAAGGCATTATCGGTATGATGATCGACCAAAGCCTGTCGAGCGGCGGCGTGTTTGTCGAGTTCTTCGGTCGCCCGGCCTCTTCAACGACACTGCCGGCGCTCCTGCATATCCGCACCGGCGCGCCAGTCATGTTTGCCTACCTTGTCCGAAACGGGGAACGCTTCCGCCTCGTGTTCGAACCCGTAGTCTTTCCACCGGTCGAAGATCCCACCGCGCGGATCCAGATCTACACGCAGGTGATGGCCACGCAATTCGAGCAAGTGATCCGTCGCTATCCTGAAAGCTGGCTCTGGCTGCATAATCGCTGGAAACGGCAGCCTGACCAGGCGTGAACTCCGTACCCCTGCACTATCGCGTGGTATACCCGCCGTTGGCAAAGATGGTCTGCCCGGTAATCCACCAGCCGTCAGTGACAAGGAACTTGATGAGCGGCACAATATCCTCGATCTTTGTCAGCCCGCCGAGTGCAGAAGCGGATTGGTGATAGGCAACCGCCTCAGGGCTCTCCTGGCCATAGAAGAACGGGGTGTCCATAGGGCCCGGACCGACAGCGGTCACGGAGATACCGCGACCGCCGAACTCTTTTGATGCGGCACGGGTGAAGTGTTCCACCGGAGCCTTCATGCCACCATAAGTCGAGTAGAAGCCCGTATAGGCCGCGAGGAGCGAGGTGACGATCGTGCAAATCTTGCCCCCGTCGTTGAGCTGCTTGCCGGCTTCCTGGATGAAAAAGTACGCCGCCTTGGAGTTGATCGCGGCCATCGAGTCGTATTCTGCTTCGGTCGTCTCTCCGAAAGGTTTCTTCAGCACCTTACCGACGGTGTTGATGGCGATGTCGATGCCGCCGTACTGCTTCTTTACAGCAGCAAACGCAGCAACAACCTCGGCGACTCTGGTGAAGTCGCCCCGGATGGCAAATGCATTGCCGCCGGCTGCCTCGATATCGGACACGGTCTTGTCCGCATCCTCCTTCGTTGACAGGCTGTTGAAGTGGACAGCGATCTTGGCGCCATCTGCGGCGAAGGTTCGGCTGATAAGCCCGCCGAGGTTCTTGGCTCCGCCGCCAATAAGGACGACCTTGCCGTTGAGCGAGCGTTCCTTCATGCTGGCTTCTCCTTCTCGTTGATTGATATCTGCCTCACCATATGAACTCACAGATAGCCTGTTGTCATTCCACTGCCAGCACATCGTCACCGGCGCCACTCTTCAAATACGACTACGTTGCCTGCCCATGCAAGGACGCATTTGTGTAGTATTCATAATTAGATGTTTGTCTATTGCAATGTCAACGGCTTAATCGACGAGACGGACACATCATTTTCATTGCCATATGAATCAGGCTATTGCAGCGGTATCCCCAGTCGTCACCTGGCCGATTCACTGTCCAGCTGATGGGCTTTCCGTCCGCCGCGCGCGAGCGGATGGTCAGGAAACTGACCGCCGACCATGAGTTTCGCCATGTCCGACGCGCGCGCCACGAGGGCCTGCACCCCCTCCCGAAGTTCCCGGCTGTGCTGCACCTCGCTGACATTCCGCTCCATATCCTCCGCGCTCCAACCCCGGGAATGCGCGACGAACGGGAACTGCGGAAACTGGCAGCCGACTTCGGCGAAAAAGGTCATGAGTTGCCCCGCGACGCCTTGCACATTGTCTTGGCCACCCATAATGATGAACGCAGCGACTTTGTTTTTGAGTAGATGTTTATTCGCGATGGTCTCCTGATTCTGGATACAGTTCATCCGCTCGACCATCTTGTAATACAAGCTGCTGGCATTGCCCCAGCGGATGGGGGTGGATATCAGAATTACATCGGCCCAATGCACGATCGCTTCGTACACGCGATCGAGTTGATCCGTCGGATCCATCTGCGTGATCGAACAGGGCCAGGTACAGGCATAAGCCGATTTCGAATAGAACCCCTCGCAGGCACGAAAGCTCAGCTCGCGGAGCTTGATGCACTGGGTCTCCAGTTGAAGCGCGGCGGTGGCATGCTCCAACGCCACATCCAACATCGCGTCGGAGGTGCTGTACCGCGGATGTCCCAGGGTCATAGCCGTCGTCGAGATCCCCAGAACGCGGACTGGACCAGGCTGGCGGACGACCGGACGGGCTAGGGGATGAGGCTGCTGTTTCTGCTTCTTTCGTTTCGTCGCCGACGACAGATCGATATAGAGCCGGCCGTTCTCTACTTTAGTGACATAGGCCGGGACCTGATCCTCTTCGTAGCCCGGCTCTCCTTGGCCGGTCTGGCGGTGGAACTTCCAGTAATGCCAAGGACAGACGATGAACTCGCCGTCGAGCGTACCTTGGCCCAAGGGACCGCCGACATGGTTGCAGGCGTCGGAGATCGCGGCAAACGACCCATTCTTGTACGTAAGGGCAATTGGCGTCGTGCCGCACATGACTGTCTGTACCGGCCTCAGCTTCAGCTCTTCGACACGTCCGATATCGGTCCACTGCTCGTCCGGCATCACTCACTCCTTCGACAGGCCCTGTTGGCTCGATCGACCGTCACGTGTCCTCTTCGTGTCTTTCCCATACAGGACGGCGGACATCCTTCACTTCAGACCATCGTTAAACTTGGGGTCGGCCGCATGCGCTCCGTCGCAGAAGGGTTTGTTCTCGGACCGGCCGCAGCGGCACAGAGTCATGCGATTGCGAGTTTCGTAGGCCTGGCCATCCACGCCGATGAGTTGAATGCCGCCGCGCGCCCACAACGGACCGCTGCACTCCAACGCCGGATCTTCGACGATCCCGATCGACTGCGACAAGGCTGGCTCGATCGGCTGACCGGTACCTTTGTCGACGGCAATCAATCGGCCTGCAGGGCAGTCGCCCGTCTGCCGGATGAACTGCGCGCGTACCTTGGGGTCATCCGTGTGTTCCACTTGGTTCCATACACGGCCGTTCGGATCGCAAAAGCGCGCGAAGGCGCACAAACCCTCAGCGTCGGCCAGTTGCATCGTCGGCCCGTCGAGCAGCTCCGCCTGTTCGATGACCGGCTTGCGGCTGGCCGATTCAGTCCCATCGAAACCGATTTTGGCGTGCGTGCCGTCACAGAACGGCTTTGTGTTCGATGCTCCGCAACGGCAGAGCGCATATTCCGCCGAGGTCGGAAGCGTGTCGCCATCCACCCACAGAATCGACTCGCCGGCGCTGTTGACTCCGATGATCTGAACGGCGAGCGGGACTGAACCGGAAACGAGATAGGGGCCATTGTTCGAAACGGTGATCTTGCGCTGACTGGACATTGCGTACTCCTTTCCGCAACCGAATAGGGTTCACAGCCTGCAGTCGTGCAAAACTGTTTATTGCCTCAAGGACGACCGGTATGACTATTTCGCCAACCCCCAACTGCTTCATGTACTCGGCGTTATCCCAAAACAAATGTTCCTCGGCAATGCAGCCGTCCTTCCATCTGGCAGGTGTCTTTTCATTTTGTCTGCCTAGTTGCCGCACCGTGACTCTCTCGGACCATGCCGCACGCACGGCTATCAATTGATCCCCACCGAGCCGGAACTTTCCGGTGCGCTGGCCGGGAGCAAGGTCCGCGGAAGGGGAAAGGAAGGACCAGTTCACCTTCAAAGCGTCTTGTGTGTCCCGTCGCAAAACGGCGGATTCTTGGTCTGCTTGCACTGACAGAGCGCGACCGTCTTCTTCTCGGTCGTGGTGAATTCCATGGGCGTGAAACTGGTCACCTTGTGAGACCCGTCACAAAACGGCTGGCTCTTCGAACGTCCACAGCGGCACCAATAGTAAGTGCCCGGCTCCAACGACAAGACCGCGGGTTGCTTGGCTGCGATGACCGGCTTTTCCATGAGTCGCCCTCTTGGTTAATGTGTTCATCGAGTTATGCGTCCGTTTGCTCATGAATCACTGTCGCAGACTCTTCACATAGGCCAGGACATCCTGCATCTCGGCGTCCGACAGTTGTCCCTTCCAGCCCACCATCGCCGTTGGCGGGCGGCCCTTCTCGATCGTGGCCAACAATTCTGCATCGGGTTTTTTCTTGCTCGCCGCACTGGCGAAATCGGCTGCGGGGGGGTTGATGGTTTTTCCGACAGGGCCGTCTCCTCGACCTTGGGGACCGTGACAAAGCACACAATGTTTCTCATAGATAGCCTTGCCCTTTCGGACATCTCCATCGGCCGCATGCGCAAGGGGCTCGCCCATCCCTGCCGGCCACGGCACGATAGCGAAGGCCGCAATAACCACACCCGTCAGAACCGTTTTCATGATCGTCCTTTCCCTCGCCACCGGCTTCTCGACTCAGATCTGTGGGCGAGATAGGCGGGGGCCACCGTCAGGATGACGATGGCCCCCTATTCCGTACGAGCTCACTCACGGAACGCGGTTACTGCACCTTCCTCAGGTCAATCACCGTTCCTTCTTCGTTCAGCTCGACAACAATATCGGACCCTTCCGCGATCGGCTTAGTCTTCACTTCCATCCGCTCAAGCGGAAACACTTTCTCTCCCTCGGGAGTCGAAAGCTTGATCTGATTTTTCGTCGCACCGGTATAGATCAACTTGCCAAAAATCAGACGGTGCGTTCCAGCCTTGTGCTTACTTCCGTGATGATCAATGACCATATTTTCTTCATTGAGCCAGATCGACACCTCATCACCGACCGCCGCATCGGCGGGGGCGGTCTTCGCGCTGATCGTGTATTGCCCGGTCGGCGTCTTCACATAGATGAGGCCGGACTCGATCTTGGTCACGACGCCGTTTGCTTGAATCACATGGCCGGGCATGGTGCGGGGGTGTTCAGTAAACGCCATCTCCACGGTAAAGCGATGGATATCGATTACCTTCCCCTCTTCATTCAACTCAACCGTGACCGGAGCTCCCTCTTCAAGTACCGACATCTTCGACCGGCCTGTTTGCACGTCAAACGTCTTCTCTCCCTCCGGGGTCCAGAGCTTGATCTCCTTCTTGTCCGATGAGGCATACGTGAGGGCGCCCGACACGAATCGATGGGAATGGTTCTTATCCCCCTTCCGGTGAACGTCAATCACCGCATTGTTTTCATTCACTTGCATGACCACTTCCTCGCCAACCTTCAGATTCTGAGGCCCGGTTGCAGAGGAAATGATCATAGAGCCCCACGAGGTCTTCACCGTCGTCTCCCCGGAACGCACTTGCGAGACGACGCCCGTGACCTTCATATGCGTTGCCGTTGTCGCAGGATGTCCACCGTCGCCAGCAAACCCATACGGGGCAACCATCGCCAGACTCAAGATCATCAAACTTAACACCACCGCCTTACGCATAATCACGCTCCCTTTGTTGTGAGACTCTCGTCTCTGGATTCATATCTGGCCGGCCCCACATGCTGCTAAATTAAGTATTAGTGCGAAACCCTTGCCCAATGCAAGAGGCCTGATAGATCCCTCATTAGAGGTACAGCGGCTTGATCGGCGACACGACTGCCGCCGGATCGTTCTTCCAGACCGACTCATCCGCATCGACGTACACTTCGACTTCGTTCCCATCGGGATCATGCAGATAGAGACTCTGGCTCACCGTGTGATCGCTCATACCGTCGATCGTCACCCCGGCCTGTTCCAGTTCCCGCTTCGCCGCGCGCAGCTCATCAAGGTTGTCGCCGACCTTGATACCGATGTGATAAAGCCCGCGCCGCCGGCCCTGTGAAGGCCCCGGCGCATCGCCCACCTGGATCAGCAATAACTCGTGATGGGTGCGACCAGACGTGAGCGCGGCCGCTGCGCCGTTGAAAATCCTCCCGACTTCTTTGAAACCCAACAGATCGCGATAGAAGGCGAGCGACCGTTGCAGATCTTTCACATAGAACACGACGTGACCGAGATAGTGCGCTCTCATTGGTTCACCTCCCGAACGTGATGCCGGCCTTCTGCACTTCCTGATAGGGGAGCAGCCACACAAGCGATTCGTCGCTCAGATCGCCGACTTGAATGCGATTGCCCCAAGGATCGCGAAAGTCGCAGCGGAAACCCGGCTGCATCTTCAGCTTGTACTTCTTCGTCAGCTTCTGTCTCACTTCCTTGATCTGCTTGGCATCGCGGACCATCAGCCCAAAATGCTTCACGCGATCCGGTTGCAGGTGCTCGACCTCAAAGATCGCCATGAACTGATGTTCGCCCAATTTGCACCAGGCCGCCCCTTCACCGCCCCGGAGCATCTTCAAGCCGAACACATCGGAATAGAATTTCACGGCCTTCTTGGCGTCGGTCACTTCGATGACAATGTGATTACAGCCGTAGACCTGCACCGCCATGACGCACCTCTCTTTTTCTTTCCTCTCACATGCCGCCGCTATCCGCCCCCGTCGGCCATTTGACCAACCGAGGAGCCGCAATCCGTCCGTGCACTATTTAGCCCCGGTGAATTTCGGCGCGGCGCCGATGCTGTCCAACCCCGCTTGCGCGCAAGCCGCGTCCAAATGTCCTCCCGGCGCGCCTCCGACGCCGATCCCGCCGACGACTTCACCGCCGATGTCGATCGGCAAACCGCCGGCCAAAAACAGAATCCGGTCGTTCATATGCTGCAATCCCTGCAGCGCCGGGTTCTTGGCGATCAGCTCCGCGCCGTTCGCCGTCGGTCCGCGCATACTTGCCGCGGTGTAGGCCTTTTTTTCGCTGCTTTCGACGGTATGCGGTCCGGCTCCGTCTGCCCGCAGAAATGCCCTCAGTATGCCGGCCCGATCCACGACCGCGACGCTGACTCGATAGCCATCTTTCGCACACTGATCTACGGCAGCCTTCGCCGCCGTCGCGGCGAGCGGCATTGGCAATACCGCTTCACGCGGCAACTCCTCCGCCGAGACAAGCACGGGAGACAATCCGAAGACGCAGGCCGCAAGCATGACCGGCTTCCAGACGGACGACCACACACGGCGGCGACACTGGCTCTTGAATTTCATGGATTTCTCCTAGGTTGGACAATGCATGGACGTTCCATTCCCTACGCAGAGCCGGCGATCCTGCTCATCGGAACCTGGTTCATCGCGCCGGCTCCGCGGTTCGATCACTACCGCGCCAAGAGGCTCTGAACCTGTTTGAGCGCTTCCACAAATCGATCTGAAGGCTGCGCGCCTGAGATCGCAGACGTTCCGTTCATAATGAAATAGGGGACGCCGCGGATTCCAAGCGTACGGCCGGTCGCTTCCTCGGCCTTCACCTCGGCGGCGCCTTCGTCGCTCTGAAGCATGCGTGCGACACTCTCCCGATCCAATCCGGCACGGCCGGCAAGATCAACCAGAACGGAGATCCCGCCGATATCAGCCCCCTCTTCAAAATAACCCCGGAACAGCGAGTCAACCACCGCGTCCTGACGTCCTTCCCGTTCGGCAAACCAGATCAGCCGATGCGCCAGGAAAGTCTTCGGGGTGCGCGCGATCTTGTCGAAGGCAAACGGAATTTGCTCCGCCGATCCGGCGGCCAGCACCTGTTCCTCCAGCCGCCGGAAAGCCTCGCGGCTTCCGAACTTCGCTTCGAGATACGCCGTCCGATCCATCCCATCCTCCGGCAGCGTAGGATTTAGCTGAAACGGGCGCCAGGTAATCCGCGTGTCTCCATCGAACTCCATGAGCGCTCGCTCCAGCCGTCGCTTGCCCACATAGCACCATGGGCAAACGACGTCGGAATAGATCTCGATGCGAAGCGGCGCTGCCGTCACGACAGATGGCCCATCTTTCCGGCCTGATAATCCTGCGCCGCCTGCATCAACTCTTCGCGAGTATTCATGACAAACGGACCATAGCGGGCGATCGGTTCTTCGATCGGCTCTCCGCTAAGCACGAGCAGCGTCGCATCCTCCTTGGCCTCAAGTGTCACGCGTTCGCCGTCCTGCTCGAACAAGGCCAAGTCAGCCTCATTGGCCTCCTGCGATCCGTTGACGGCCACCCGTCCCCGGAGCACGAGCACCGACGTATTAAATCCCGCCGGCAGCGTCAACTCAACCCGGTGTCCCGCCGTCAGACGAAGATCGTACAGGTGAACCGGGCTGAAGGTCGTCGCCGGCCCGGCGACGCCCTGAAACTCGCCCGCGATGACGCGAACCCGTCCGGCGCCGTCGGGAAGCTCCACCGTCGGAATGTCCTGACTCACCAGCGTCTGATACCGCGGCGGGGACATTTTGAACGCCCGCGGAAGATTCACCCAGAGCTGCACACCTTCCAAGGTGCCTCCCTGCTCGGCAAACTCTTCATCGTGCAATTCTTCATGCACGATGCCGGACGCCGCCGTCATCCACTGCACATCGCCGGGGCCGATCACGCCGCCGCTGCCGGTCGAGTCGCGATGCGCCACCTTGCCTTGATACATGATCGTCACCGTTTCAAACCCTCGATGCGGATGCTCGCCCACACCGAGCCGCCGGTAGGTCGGCGGGAAATACTTCGGCCCCATATAGTCCAGCAGCAAGAACGGAGAAAATTGCTCATCGCTGCCGTTAGCGCCGGGAATCATATTGCGAACCGGAAACCCGTCACCGACCATATGATGAGATCCTGCCCGATACACTCCGACCAGTTTCTTGGCCGCTGCGACGACACTTGTAGATTGCTGCTTCATCGTTGCGCTCCTTTCATTTCATTACTGATCGACTCCGACCGGTTTGCTCACAACCGCCGTTCTTCCAAATCGTACACATCAAACCACACGTACACCGGGCGATGCGCGGGCACGACCTTAGGAATATAGTCTTCGAGATAGCGCTGCGCCTCCAGACTCATGTCGCTCAGCCGCATATCGCGCAACTTGTTATTCCATTTCAGCACGTCATTCGCATCCTTGACCTTCGATGCCCCCTCGATCCATTCGGCGATCTGCTCGTCCGTGGCTCCTGTTGCGACCACATCCTTCAATTGCTCGGGCGTAATCCCCGTAAAGGAAAACCATTGGCCGGCCAGCGAGCATGGCCAATAGTTGTATTCCCCGTTGATTCCGAGCAAGAAGGCCCGGCATTTATCCACGCAGCGGGCGGCAATCACATAGCCGCCCAGTTTTTCACGAGGACTACGGGGATAGCTTTTCCGAAGATCCGAGGCCAAGGTTCCGACTTTGTCCAAATTCATTTTCATGACGGTTTCCCTCGCTTTCTTGAAAGGTCTTCACGGCCGCCTTACTCGCCCCGACCGTCAAGGCGCTTCAGCCGGAGGGCCATCGCGGCAATAGAATTCACCTAGCCCCTTTCCTTATACCATTCGCCGCAGTGCGTCTGTAAGTGTCACTATGCCACGTATACTTTGCTCAGGGCGTTCGTACCCTATCGTACCTGTGGCGAATCCCGTATACATCTCTTTAAATAAGGTGGCCGCTTCCTGAGAAAAGCCGAACGACATGAAGGTCGGCAGCAGACCTTGGATTTTCGCCATGCCGATTCCCGGCGCCCAGTTCTCCATGAACGAGCAGGGCCGCAGGATGGTGAGGTGATTCGCAACCGCCCCCAACACCTGCTCTCCGTAATGAACGGCCCGGATCGGCCCCGTGCCATCCGCAAGATGGCCGCCGACCGACGACAGAAACACGACATGCGGAATGCCGCTGGCCTTCACCGCTTGCGCGGCCTGATCCATGCGTTGCCGTTGCTCGGCGAGCCAGGCCGCCGCCCCATAATTCGGCGGGACCAGCAGATAGACGCCGGTGGCGCCCATCAGGGCCTTAGTCATCGCGGGGACATCTTCCAGCGACGCCACCGCCACCTCCGCACCCTTCGCCTTCCATGCGGCACCCTTGTCAGCCGATCGCACGACAACACGCACCGGCTGCTTGCGGTGAAGCAAGGTATCCGCCACCGTCGATCCGGTATTCCCTGTCGCCCCTAAGACTACAAACATGTCATCCCCCTTCGAATTAGCGGTTGATCCGTTCTGCGATCAGGCGGTCGGCCGACCACTTGCCGCCTCCTGTGGCCAGCAGCGCCGCCGCAATTCCAATCACCAACAGATGATACTCATACCCCTCGCCCTGTTGCTGCCCGAACCAGTTCATGAAAAACCCGTGGGGAAGATGGGCCATCGTGATGGCCCCGAGCATGATCACAATAAGAGACCCGGCGCTGAACCTCGTCAGAAATCCGCTCAACAATCCAAGACTGCCGAAAAACTCTCCGACGATGACCAGGAAGGCGATGATCCACGGCAACCCCAGTTTCTGGGTGAAGAACCCCATGGTGCCGTCAAATCCGAATCCACCATACCAGCCGAGCAACTTCTGCGCTCCGTGCGGGAACATCACCAACCCCAGCGTGAGCCGCAAGATTATTCCTGTCCATCCGTCATCCGTTTGAAAGAAGGCTTTCATGAAGCACCCCCATAGTGAATCAGCTGACCCATCAGGCACCCCAGACATATAGTTCTAACTAGTACTAAAGTCAAGTCGTAAAATATTCGCACCCATTGCCCGGAAATAGTCCGAGCTGAATCATCAACTGATAAGCGAAGGCCTCTGTGAGTGAAGAAGAAGAAATGTCGTGCGATCGGAAGAGTATGCGATACGACTGGCGGTTCTATTTTCTGTCTTTGATGGCCCGTTCGACCTCGCGTCCGGCTTCGCGATTCTTGATGGTTTCCCGCCGGTCGTAGAGTTTCTTCCCCTTCGCCAGCCCGAGCTCGACCTTCGCACGACCCTGCTCATTGAAGTACAGGCGGAGGGGAATGAGCGTCAGACCCTTCTGTTGCGTCTTGCCAAGCAGCTTGTTGATCTCTTTCTTGTGCAGGAGCAGCTTCCGCACCCGCAGCGGATCGTGATTCATCATGTTGCCGTGGCTATAGGGGCTGATGTGGCAATGGTGGAGAAACACCTCCCCCTCGCGCACCGACGCATAGCTGTCCAACAGATTCACGCGGCCGTCCCGGAGAGATTTGACCTCGGTGCCCAACAACGCAATCCCAGCCTCGAACTTCTCTTCGATGAAGTAATCGTGGTAGGCCTTCCGGTTCGTGACGACGACTTTGTATTGATCCTCTTTCTCTTTTGACATATCGCTCGTATAGGGCCGGCGCCTTGACCCGTTTCATGCTCCAAGCCTAAGATGGCCGATGGTTAGCTCCGGCCCTCTCGTCTCGTTCGGTACAATCCTCTCCAGCGTGGCCAAACAACTGGGTTTGGAAACCAGGCTCGTCGAGGTGCGTATCCAGCAACAGTGGCCCGCCCTTGTCGGAGAGCCGATCGGCTCGCATACCTGGCCCGTCCAGATCCGCTTTCACAAACTGTATCTGCTCGTCGAAAACTCCGTGTGGCTCCAGCAGCTGACGTTTCTCAAACCGGCGCTCCTGGCCAAACTGAATGCCGAGGCCGGATCGGAACTGCTGACAGACATCGTCCTACGCGTAGGCGAGATCCCATCACGGGAAACCGAGCCTGCTCCAGTGCCCCCCGCGCCTCAGAAAGCCCCGGCCTCCGACAAAGAGCTGGCCGAGTTCACCGCTCACGCCTCCGCAATTCAGGACCCCGGTATCCGTCAGCGCTTTAGAGAGGTGATATCGAATTATCCTTCTCTGGCGACTCTGCCTCCACCGGAAGAGGATCCGTCACGCGTCCCTTGAACAGCACGCGCGTCGCGGCCGAAAGCTCACCTGTCTTGGGAAGGGGGCCGATCCCGCCTTCCTCTTCTTGATCCTGCAACAGGTAATATCCCCGAACGGACTTATCAAACTCGTTGGCGACCGTCGCATCTTTGGCTACATATTTCGCCAGCATCTCGGGATCGGTCCATCCGTCATCATCGAACACATAAATGAGCATGCGACGATACCGGCTGCCGGCATCGTCCGGCGTGGTGGGCCGAATCTTCATGGGGCCGAAATCGTGCGTCTGGTGCCCCACCTTTCGAAACCGGTTCAGCAAGGTCTCGATCTGATGATCCGTCGTTCCAGGAGGCACATGCGTCGCGACAAGCTGGCCGTTCTGCGACCCAACGCTATAGGGAGGAATCGACCGGTCGGGGCGGCTGAGATACATGCCGCCCCAGATGAGCGCAAACGATCCGACAAAGACCGTGAGCGCCAGCTTGACGACCGTATCCAACGGCTTCTTGGCCTTGGGACCGGCAGGGGACGTTGAGGAAGATACCTGCTCGTGCATGAACGTCATGTGCGGCGAGACAGGCCCGCCGGACTAGGCCTCCGGCTGATCCTCGGGGATCGCCTCTACTACTTCCGCCAACCGGGCCACCCCTATGACGCGATCATCGTCGCCGTCCAGGTCGAGCACCCGCACGCCCTGAGTATTCCGGCCGACTTCACGAATGTCGTCGACTTTGCAGCGCAGCAACTTGCCCTTCGCTGCCATCAACATAATTTCGTCGCCGTCGCGCACTTGCAGGAAGCCGACCGCCAAGCCGTTCCGCTCCGTGGTCTTGACGCTGATGATGCCTTTTCCGCCGCGGCCCTGGACCCGGTAATCGTTCACCGGCGTCCGCTTCCCATACCCGCCTTCGGTGACGGTCAAAATCGCCGTCGTCGAATCGGGGGTAATCGTTTCCATGCCGATGACTTCGTCGCCGGCTTCGAGGGTAATGCCTTTCACACCATGCGCAGTGCGGCCCATCGACCGGACATCTTCCTCTTTGAAGCGGATCGTGATGCCCTGTTTCGTACCCAGCAGCATTTCCCGGGACCCGTCCGTCACATGCACGGCGATGAGCTTATCGCCCTGATCCAGCGACAGCGCAATAATCCCGCCCTGGCGGGGATTGCTGTAGGCCGACAATTCCGTCTTCTTGATCACGCCCTGCTTCGTCGCCATGACGACAAAGCGATCGTCGCGATACTCCTTCACGGGCATCGTGGCCGTCACTTTTTCATCTTTCGACAAGGCCAACAGATTCACCAGGGCCTTGCCCTTGGCGCCGCGGCTGGCTTCGGGAATTTCATGCACCTTGAGCCAGAAGACTTTTCCGGCATCGGTGAAGAAGAGCAGGGAGTCGTGCGTCGACGCCGTGAACAGCGTCTCGACGAAATCTTCGTCTTTGATCCCCATCCCGATCTTGCCTTTTCCGCCCCGGCGCTGGGCGCGGTAGAGCGAGACGGCATTCCGCTTGATATAGCCGGTGTGGGAAATCGTCACCACCACTTCTTCTTCGGCGATTAGATCTTCGAGGCTGATCTCCGCTTCCTCTTTGACAATCTGGGTCCGCCGCTCATCTTTATAGGCCGCGCGGACTTCCGCGAGCTCGTCCTGAATGATCTGCCGCACCAGGGCCGGGCTCGCCAAGATGGACTTCAGATACTCGATCTGCTTCAGCACCTCTTTGTATTCTTCGATCAGCTTCTGGCGCTCCAGCTGCGTGAGGCGCTGCAGACGCATCTCCAAAATGGCGGAAGCCTGGATTTCGCTTAATCCAAATTGGCTCATCAATCCCGCGCGGGCTTCATCAGGCGACTGCGCCCGGCGAATAAGCGCAATCACCGCATCCAGGTTATCGAGGGCGATCTTCAGCCCTTCGAGGATATGCGCGCGCTCCTCGGCCTTCCGGAGTTCAAACGCGGTACGGCGCACGATCACTTCGCGCCGGTGATCGAGGAAGTGCGACAGAATCTGCTTGAGGTTCAGGACCTCCGGACGATTGTTGACCAGCGCAAGCATGATCACGCCGAAGGTCGTTTCCAGCTGCGTGTGCTTGAACAAATTGTTCAGGACGATCAGCGGGATTTCGCCCCGCTTGAGTTCGATGACGACACGGACCCCTTCACGATCCGACGATTCATCCCGCAGGTCGGCAATACCCTTGATCCGTTCATCCTGCACCAGCTCAGCAATCTTCTCGATGAGCTTGGCCTTATTGACCTGGTACGGCACCTCCGTGACGATCAACCGCTCGCGGTCAGTCCGCTCATCCGACTCCACATTGACCTTGGCGCGTACCTTCAGCAGCCCGCGGCCGGTCTCGTAGGCGTCCTTGATGCCGCTCATTCCGTAGATAAATCCCGCCGTGGGGAAATCGGGGCCGGGAATCTTTTTCATCAATTGAGCGATAGTCACATCGGGGTTCTCGATCAGGAGCAACAGCCCGTCGATGACTTCGCCCAGATTATGCGTGGGAATATTGGTCGCGTAGCCGACCGCAATACCGCCGGCCCCGTTGATCAGCAGATTCGGAACTCGCGTAGGCAGCACCAGCGGTTCTTGCAGGGATTCGTCGTAGTTGGGACCGAAATCGACGGTTTCTTTGTCAATATCGGCAAGGAGCTCTTCGGCCAGCTTTGTCATGCGCGCTTCGGTGTATCGCATGGCGGCGGCGGAATCGCCGTCCATCGACCCGTAGTTCCCCTGGCCGTCGACCAGCGGATAACGCATGTTGAAGTCCTGCGCCATGCGCACCAGGGTGTCGTAGATCGCCGAGTCACCATGGGGATGGTAGTTACCCATGATTTCGCCGACGATCTTGGCCGACTTGCGATAGGCGCGATTATGGGCCAGGCCCATTTCGTTCATGCCGAAAAGAATGCGGCGATGGACCGGCTTGAGCCCGTCGCGCACGTCCGGAAGCGCGCGGCCTACGATCACGCTCATGGCGTAATCCAGGTACGACGACTTCATTTCATCTTCAATTGCGATATAGCCTAAGCGTTCATCTGGGGGCATCTAGTTCTCCACGGAGGCTGAAAAAGGTCACCAACGTCGTTCTCGTCTGCGGCCTTGCGGGATGACCGTTGTGGCATCCTATCAAGACCGGACACGACTGATAGCGCTCTATCGTTACACGTCCAAATTTCTGACTTCGAGTGCGTGCGCCTGAATGAAATTGCGGCGGGGCTCCACCTCATCGCCCATTAAAATCGTAAAGATTTCATCCACGCCGGGCACATCTTCCAGCTTCACTTTGAGCAGGGTCCTGGTTTCCGGATTCATCGTGGTCTCCCACAACTGCGACGGATTCATTTCGCCCAGACCTTTATATCGCTGAATCCCGAGTCCCTGCTTGCCGATCTCGATGATCGTCTTCACCAGATCCGCCGTGCCGGAGAATTGCTGCTCCTGCCCCTTCGCTTTCAGCTTGTAGGGCGCGCGGCCCAGTCCGATGGAGGAGGGAGCCAGTTTCTGGAGTTCGCGGAAATCGGCCGACCCGACGACTTCGTGCGTCAGATTCATGCTCAGCACAATGCCGTTGCTCGTAATCCGGCAGATCACCTTGTTGGATTGATGCTCTTCGTCCTCGACGATGGTCAGCTCCGCAGTCGCCTTCGGGTAGATGGCCTCCAAGACTCGCTTGGCATTGGCCACCACCGTCCTGAGCGCCGCCTGATCCTTCAGCATCTCGCGGTCCAGTCCGGGCTCGTCCACGAAGGCCCGAAGGATGTTGGCTTCATGATGTTTCTTATTCAAACGCGAGAGGAACGTTTCAAAGGCGACCAGCTTTTTCAGGACCGGCAGGAGCCGGCGGCCCGTGATGTATCCCTGGGTGTTCTCCACATAGACCTCGACCTCCTCGACGGCGAGATCGGCCAGGTGCTCGTTCAAGAGCCCTTCGTCTTTCAGATACTTTTCCGACTTGCCCTTCTTCACTTTGAAGAGCGGCGGCTGGGCGATGTAGATATACCCGCGCTCCAGCAACTCCGGCATCTGGCGGAAGAAGAACGTCAGCAACAGGGTCCGGATATGACTCCCGTCGACGTCGGCGTCGGTCATGAGAATGATCTTGTGATAGCGCGCCTTGGCGATGTCGAAGGAGTCTTTCTCGGGCTTGTCGCCTTCTTCCCGCCGGCGGCCGATGCCGGTGCCGAGCGCCATGATCAAGGTGCGGATTTCGTCGCTGGAGAGCATTTTGTCGAACCGGGCTTTTTCCACGTTCAGGATTTTACCCTTGAGCGGAAGAATCGCCTGGTACTTCCGGTCGCGGCCTTGTTTGGCAGAACCACCGGCCGAATCTCCCTCGACGATGTACAGCTCACTCAGCGCCGGATCTTTCTCGGCGCAGTCCGCCAGCTTGCCGGGCAACGAGCCTCCATCGAGCGCGCTTTTCCGGCGGATCAGTTCCTTGGCCTTGCGGGCGGCTTCACGCGCCCGGGCTGCATCAATGGCCTTGCCGATGATCTTCTTGGCGACCGTCGGATTTTCCTCGAAATAGGTGCCGAGCGCCTCGTTCACCGCCGCTTCGACGATGCCCTTCACTTCGCTATTGCCGAGCTTCGCCTTCGTCTGACCTTCGAACTGGGGATTGCGCACTTTCACGCTGACAACCGCTGTCAGACCTTCGCGCACATCGTCGCCGCTCAAGGACTCGGTCTCTTTCTTGAGCAGGTCGTTGGCGTTGGCGTAGCTGTTGATCGTGCGCGTGAGCGCGGCTTTGAAGCCGACGAGATGCGTCCCGCCTTCTTTCGTATTGATGTTGTTGGCGAAGGAAAACAGATTTTCCGCGTAGCTATCGTTGTACTGCAACGCCAGTTCGAGAATCATGTCCGGTTTTTCGACCTGCACATAAATCGGCTTATGGATCGGCGTTTTGGCTTCATTGAGGTGTTCGACGAACGAGACGATGCCGCCCTTGTACTTAAAGATCTGTTCTTTTTCTTTGCGCTCATCCTTCAGCGCGATCTCCAGACCCTTGTTCAGAAAGGCCAGCTCGCGCAACCGCTGGGCCAGGATGTCGAAACTGAACTCCAGCGTTTCGAAAATCTGGCTATCCGGCTTGAAGGTGACTTGGGTACCGCGCCGTTTGGTCTTCCCGGTCATCTGGAGCGGCGCGTCCGGTTTGCCGCGCTGATAGCGTTGCACGTAGACCTGGCCGTCCTGCCAAATTTCCAACTCCAACCATTCGGAGAGCGCGTTGACGACGGAGATACCGACGCCGTGCAGACCGCCCGAAACGGTATAGGCGCCCTGCTCAAACTTTCCGCCGGCATGGAGCACCGTCAGCGCCACCTCGGCTGCGGATTTCTTTTGCGTGGAGTGCATGCCGGTCGGAATGCCCCGGCCGTTATCGACGACCGTGACACTTCCATCGATGTGGATCGTGACCTCGATCGTTTCACCGAATCCCGCCATATGCTCGTCGACGCTGTTGTCGACGACTTCGTAGACGAGGTGATGCAGACCATCGACGCCGGTGCTGCCGATGTACATCGCCGGGCGTTTCCGCACGGCATCGAGCCCTTCGAGGACTTTGATCTGGTCGGCGTTATAGCTGTCTGACTTGGGCTTGCTGATTGACTCGTTCGTGGCCATCCGTCTCCTAGTCTCTGGTCTTGTTTTTCGGCGGATGATCAACATGCTCATCCGGCAAGGCCGCAGGCGAAAAGAAACCGGAGGCGTACCCTCTGGGGTACGTTGAGGATTTCTTTGAGCCGAGAACGACGCTGGTGAGCATGTTCATCATCCGCTTAGATCTTAATCGGCATCACGACGCACTTGAACCCAGGATTCTCGGCTTCCTGAATCAAGCACGGGCTGAGCGGCGTTTCCATCTGCAACGAGATGGTGTCGCTATCCATCACACTGAACACATCCAGGAGATACCGGGCGTTGAACCCGGTCTGCAGCGCCTCACCGTCATAGGTCGCCGGCAACTCCTCGGTCGCTTCTCCGTAATCTGGGTTGCTGGAAAACAGCACCATGTGGCCCGGCGCAAAGGAGAGCTTCACGGCGTTCGCCTTGTCTTTCGACAGGACCGACACGCGCCGCAACGCGCTTTCCAGTTCGAGACGGTTCACGCTGATCTTCTTGCCGCCCTCTTTGGGAATGACTTGCTGATAGTTGGGATAGTTCCCTTCCATCAACCGTGAGGTCATGAGCAGCCCGCTTTTTCGGAAGATCATCAGGTTCTTGGTAAACCCGATCAGCGGTTCGCCTTCGCCTCCCTCTTCCAGCAAGCGCCGCATTTCCTGCGCCGCTTTCTTCGGAACAATGGCTTTGATCTCCTGGGGATCGCTCTTGCCGGCTTTGCCGACCTCCTGCTCGGTCACGGCCAGGCGATGACCATCGGTGCCCACAAGCCGGAGCGAGGTCTTTTTGTCCGTCACGACCAAGGTGACGAGCAAGCCGTTCAGGATATAGCGCGCATCATTGTCCCCTGCGGCAAACAGCGTCTTCCGGATCAGTTCCAACAGCCCGGCGCCGGAGAGCGGGATCAAGCCTTCGCGATCGATCACCGGCAGAGCAGGGTATTCGGAACTGGGCAAACCAACGATCTTGAACTGGCTCTTGCCCGCTTGAATCGTCGTCCAATTATTGTCGCCCGACGTCAGCTCGATCTCGCCGGCCTTCAACTCCTTGATGATTTCATACAGCTTCCGCGCCGAGACGGTCACGCCGCCCGGTTGCAGCACCGTGGCCTTATAGAGGCCGCGCATGCCGATTTCCAGATCTGTCGCGACGATTTCGACGCCGTCCTGCTTGGCTTCCAGCAGAATGTTGGACAGAATCGGCATGGTGTTCCGTTTCTCCACCACGCCCTGCACACGCTGGAGCCCCGTCAATAGTTCATCGCGTCCGATGCGTACCTTCATAATGTCTTCTCCCTCAACAGGACGACTCAGCCCCGTAGGATCTGCTCTTTCAGTTTTTCCAATGTCGTCTGCATGGCCGGATCCGCGTCCTTCGCCTTGGCCACCTGGCGGCAGGCATGGATGATCGTCGTATGGTCCTTGCCCCCGAAGTGCCGGCCGATCTCCGGATAGGACGCATCGGTCAACTCGCGGCAGAGATACATGGCGATCTGCCGGGGATGGACCAGCGTCTTACTGCGTCTGCGGGACTTCAGCTCGTTGATCTTCACGTGAAATTGGGTGCAGACCACATCCTGAATATCTTCCATCGCCACGATTTTCTTCTTGTCCCCGATGAGATCGCGCAGGACTGTCTTGGCCATCTCCAGCGTAATCTTCTGCCCCGTGAGCGACGCAAAGGCGCCCAACCGCACCAGACTGCCTTCAAGCTCGCGAATATTGCTCTTCAGGGTGGTCGAAAGATACTGGATCACATCCTCAGGAAGCTGGATCCCCTCGTCCTCGGACTTCTTTCGCAAAATGGCGATCCGCGTTTCCACATCGGGCGGCTGTAGATCGGCGATGAGTCCCCATTCGAAGCGGGACCGGAGTCGCTCTTCAATATCCGGCATATCCTTCGGAAACCGGTCGCTGGAGAGGACAATCTGCTTATGCCCTTCATATAACGCATTGAACGTATGAAAGAACTCTTCCTGCGTCCGTTCCTTGCCGGCCAAAAACTGAATGTCGTCGATCATCAGCATATCGATATGCCGATAGCGCTTTCGGAGATCCATCATCTTGTCGTAGCGGATCGAGTTGATGACCTCGTTGGTGAACTGCTCGGTCGTCAGATAGGCGATTCGGAGATCGGTTCGTTCCGCCACATGATTACCGATCGCGTTCAGCAAGTGCGTCTTTCCGAGGCCCACGCCCCCGTAGATAAAGAGGGGGTTGTACGCCTTCCCCGGCTGTTCGGCAACTGCCATACAGGCGGCATGCGCGAACTGGTTCCCGGCGCCGACGACAAAATTCTTAAAAATATACTTGGGGTTGAGCTGAATCCCCCGCCGCGATTTCGTCTGAGCGACTGTCTTGGCAACGCTAACGACCGCCGCGTGGTCCTGCGCCTTGGCGGATTTTTGATCGACCAGGAATGAGACGGTGACCTCTCCGCCTCCACGAGCGGCCGAGACCGCTTCGGACAGAAGCGGGCCATAGTGAGTCCCCAGCCATTCGCCAAAGAACTTATTCGGAACACCGATATGGGCGGTCGAGTCTTCAATCCGATCCAGATGCACTGGAGTGAACCAGGTGTCATAGACCTGCTTGGGGACCTTTCCCTGGATGAAGTGAAGCGCCTCTTGCCAAACCGTGTCGATACTCATAACCCTTCAGAATTCCTATGCACAGGCTTATACACACCTGTGGACAACCAGATAGCTCTCTCCATAATTCCTAGTAAAATACCACCTGAGAGGAACCGCTGACTATCATGTACCCCTGTATGTTGTCGAGTCGGATTTTGCTTATCCACTTCTACACACACGCTATACCACCCCACTCGGCAGGTTCATGCAGAGGAAATCCACAGAGTCATCAGACTGAAGCCAGACTATATTTTTCTATCTTTGCAACAACCTACGAGCTATTCCCACTATTCTCCTCACTACTACGACTCCTACTACTCCTACGAGTTTCTTATCTTGGTAAAGATAATAAGAAGTCAGAGCAGGATAATCTTCGTATGGGCAAACACCAAATCCAAGAGGTCCAGATCCGTTAAACCGACGGAAGGAGAGGAGTCATTTAGACCGTCTTTTCGCACCTGCTCGCCAAAACTGGTAGAAGAAGCCGGCAATCCTTCTTCAAGGAGAACGTATTCGGACTCCTGTGAGATAAAGAGACTAGATTCAATCCCGTTAGACGGCTGACGGAGTATGTACAAACAATCTGCCACGGCATCCCTCTGAACAAATCAAAACACGAGAGTTCGGTCGACATCCGTCAAAAAGTGTCGAATGTATTCAGCCGTCTGATACTGGACAGCAAACTGAGGTTGTATCAATGAGCGATCGGCATCCGCTTGGACGATGAATGGAATCTCAAGCTGTTCGATTGACGGGAGATACTTTTCTAAAATTTCCATATCAATCACGTCATCGAGATCTTCTGAAAGCAGCCGAACCGCCTCATTGAGCAGCACCACAGTCGTATCATGGGTCCCTGCCACAAGGCCGAGCGCAATACGCAGCGCTTCCACCGGACGGTGCGTTTGACGGGGATCTTCTCTGATTACTACGGCTATTTTCTTCGCCATCGCCGGGTCGATACCTTTAGATCAGGTAAACGCCAAAAATTGATCGCAGGCATCGATAATCCCGGAGAGGACTACCAGCCCGCATAAGGAGATCTTGGAATGGATCCCATCGGTCGGTACGTGATGTTGTTGGCATCCATAGGCACAGGCAAAGAGCTTCACCCCATTGGTCGCCAACTCTTGATACCGGGCGTCTGAAATGTTCTTCACCCCTTCATCGATGAGGTACAAATACACCTCGGTATTGCGGTGAAGAGCTGCGCGTGAAAGACGATAAACGGTCTCCACACTTGCATGGGTCGGAGGGACCGAAAGAAGCAGCCCGAGCTTCTTTGAATTCATAGGTAATTCACAGATATTTATATTAATTAATCAACGACTTGTAAAAATTATCCAGAGGGGGTGAGCCTACGAATTTTTGAAGGGAAAGTCAACCGCAAAAACGGCTGAACTAGGAGGTAAGAACCTGAGGTAGAAGAGAGGCGACGAGTGTAGAGAAAGGTAGCTCTTGTTGCTCCTTCGTCTCCATATTCCGAAGGATCGCGGAACCCTTATCCAGTTCATCGTCACCGAGAATCAGAGTATAGCGACAGGTAAAACGATCTGCCTGGCGAAGGTGAGCTTTTAACGTTGCTGAGCGAAAATCCGTCACCGCTCGAACACCGGCCAGACGGAGGTCTTGAAGAATCTTCAAGCCGTGAAGCGCGGCCCGTTCGCCGAAGGCCGCTACATAAACCGTCTTGTTTCCAACGGAAGGCGGCGTGAGGGATTCAGGAAGCATCAAAGAGATTCGCTCGATGCCCACCGCAAAGCCGACCGCCGGCGTCTTCGGACCATCCAACGTCTCAACCAGACCGTCGTAGCGTCCACCGGCGCCTACGGCGTTCTGAGCACCCAAACTCGTGGTCGTCACTTCAAACGTGGTCAAGCAGTAATAATCCAACCCCCGAACCAGCCGATGATTCAACTGGTAGGGAATCCCGATTGCCTGAAGTCCCTCTAACACCTTTGTAAAATACGTTGTGGCCGGTTCTGCCATCGATCCGGCTAGCGTCGGCGCAGCATCCGTGGCGGCTCGGCAGGCCGGCACCTTGCAATCCAATACGCGCAACGGATTCGTCTCAATTCGTCTCACACAATTAGCACAGAGCTGGCTTTCATACTGGCGGAGATAGGCCACCAGTACCGGCCGATAGGCTTCCCGGTCGCTCGTATACCCGAGATTGTTGATTTCGAGCGTCAGCGCGGGAAGCTGTAGGTCTGACAGCAACTGCCAGAGCAGGGCGATCGTTTCAACATCCGCCCGGGGATCGGCCATGCCGAAGGATTCCACGCCGAACTGGTGAAATTGCCGCAAACGCCCGGCTTGCGGCCGCTCGTGGCGAAACATCGGTCCGAGATAGCAATATTTTTGAGGGAGCGGTTCGGCTGCGCGGTTGTGTTCGATGTAGGCCCGGACCGTTCCGGCTGTTCCTTCAGGGCGCAAGGTCAGCGACGTCCCGTCCCGGTCCTGAAACGTGTACATTTCTTTTTCGACGATGTCCGTCGAGGCGCCGATGCTGCGCGCAAAGAGCGTGGTCACCTCGAAAATCGGCACGCGGATTTCGTGAAAGCCGAACGTCGAGGCCCAGAACCGGGCCTTCTCTTCAATGAGGCGCCAACGCGGGGTCTCTTCCGGAAGCAGATCTTTTACGCCCTTGATGCCCTTGATCATCGTCGGTCCTCACCATAGGCAAAACGTCGGGACTATAACGGCGCATTCCGAGCCAAGTCAACGGAGCGGCCTTGCGCCTCAGGCAGTCGGGGGGTATAGTTCGGCCCTCGTGATTGTCCGCAGCCTCGTGAGGTTTCAAGTCGATGAGTCAGGATCAGTCCAGCCGGCGTGTGATCGCCGTGGCGCCCATGCCACCGGAGAAGTCGGCCTATGCCCTGGCGCGGTACAGCCGCTCGCCCGACTCCATCGAGAGCAGCATCAAGTGGGTCCATGGCCATTCCTCGGAAAAATTCTGGGACCAATTTTATTTTGATTACGGTCACGCATCGATCGCCGACCTGGGCCATGTCATCATCTGTTTCGAAAACATTTCTGAGCTCGCCGCTATCCGTCTTGAGGACGAACCGCTGTGGGACGGGCAGGCGAAATCGAGCCGTTACCAAAACTTTGCCTCCGGCAGCTGGTATATCCCGGACTCCTTGCGCGGGTCCGAGACCGAAGGCACCTATGAAGGCATCTTGCGGAGCCTGTCAGAAGTCTATCGTCTCCTGCATCCGCAGCTGATCCAGTTTCTCACCGAGCGCGAACCGTGTCCCGAGTCGATGAAGCCGGCGGACTATCAGCGGACGATTGCCGCGCGGGCATTCGACGTCACGCGCTATCTCCTGCCGCTCGCCGCGAAGACCAATGTCGGGCAGGTGGTGAGCATCAGGACGCTGGAAAAGCAGATCACCCGCTTACTCTCGTCGCAATTGCCGGAGCTGCGCCTCATCGCGGATGATCTCAGGGATGCCTGCCAGCGTGCCCCCATGAACCTGTGGGGCGAGTTGAGCGGCCAGGCGGCGGGAATGACCGAACCCATGGCTCCGACCCTCGCGCGCCATGCCAAGCCCAACGAGTATCAAGCATCGGTCTACCAAGAACTGGGCCGGTACGCGAAAGAAGCGCTCAAGGGAACGGGTTTGGATCAGCCTTCGACCTGGGGCGAACAGGAATCGGTCGAGCTAATTGAAGGCCACGATCCGATCGATGAAATCGTCACGACGTTACTCTATCGCGCGTCGCACGCGCCCTACCGAAAGATCCTTGCCGTCGTCCGCGACTGGTCCGACAAGCAGAAGCAGGATGCCATCGATGTCGGGATGAATCAGCGGGGACCGTACGACGAACTGATCAAGGAATTTCGCAGCGGCTACGCCTTCACCTTTGACATCCTGATGGACATCGGCGGCTGGCGCGATATGCATCGCCACCGGCGCTGCCAGCAGATCCAGCAGAACTTCACGACGATTCATGGCTACGATGTGCCGCCGCCGCTGGTGCAGGCGGGGTTGGATTCAGAATACCGGCAGGCGATGGATGCCGTGCGCAGCGACATCGAACAGCTCAAGAAGGCCAGCGCCGAAGGGTCGCTCTACGCCATTCCGTTCGGGTTCAAAGTCCGCTGCCTCTTCAAGATGGACTATGCCGAAGCGGAATACATCGCCAAGCTCCGCTCCGGCGTAAAGGGCCATTGGTCCTATCGCACCATCGCCTGGCTGATGAAACAGAAGCTGGCCGCGCGGTATCCTATGTTAGGAAATCGCATCCAGGCCACATCCCCCGATATCGAAGACACCTTGACCAGATAATTTCCGATACGCCATGCCTGATCATCAAACCGCATGTGAAACCGCACTCCTCGCCGGGCAATGGGACCTTGCCGAGCAAGAGGCCCGCGCCTGGGCTCGCCATCTTCCAACGGGAGTCGAAAAAGATCCCCGCCCGCATTTTGCGCTGAACGCCGTGCATCTCGTGCGCGGGCAGTTCGCCGAGGCCTGGCAGGCGCATGCCCGCTGCCTGCACGAAGCCGATGATATTGCCGAGGTCAAGCAGTGGGTGGAAGCCTTCGTCGGGCGGCAGCAGGAGAATGCCCACGCCCATCTAATCATGGGGTTGTTCCTTGCCCAGTCCGGCGAGTCGGAACAATCCATGAAGTCCTACAAAGAAGCGGCGAGACTTGCCCCTGAGTCGGCCTACCCGCATTACTTTCTCGCGCAGATCCACGAGCGGGCGAATCATCTCGAAATGGCGATCAAAGAATATCGCGAAGCCGTGCGGCTCGCGCCGGAGTATGCTCCAGCCCGCACCAATCTCGGCGTGGCCTACCAGGAGCAGGGCCGGCTTGAAATGGCCATTCCACAGTATCGCGAAGTCATCAAGCTCAACCCCGACGATCACATCGCCCACGCCAACCTCGCCTGTGCCCTGGCGGAACAGGGAAAGATGGAGCCCGCCGTGCAGTCGTACAAGACGGCGCTGAAACTGAATCCGAAAGACGCCGAGGTCCACTTCGCGTTGGGCGGGCTCTATGAAACGCGCGGGCGGTTGGATTTAGCCGAACGATCCTATCGTGACGCGCAGGAAGCCAATCCCGAGTTCGGATCGGCACACTCGGCGCTCGGCTGGCTCGCGCTCAGAAAGCGGCAGTTCCAGGACGCGCAGGAATTATTCAGCCGCGCATTGAAATGCAATGATGAAGACCCCCGGGCCTACCACGGCATCGCCGAGCTTTACGCCATCCGCGGCAAGCGCCAGAGCGCGATGGAAAACTACACCAAAGCCGTGAAGCACTATCGCGACCCCGAAATGCGCAACGCGATCATGAATCAGCTGTTCCAAGAAGGCCAGGTGCCGGACTAACAGAATGCTGAAAAAGTCCGTCAGCTGAGTTCTCGCATCGTTCAGATCCTCAACGTAGCCCAGAGGCTACGCCTCCGGTATCTCCTTCTTCTAAGACCGTGCGGAATGGGATATTTGAGTATATTTCGAGTCCGTGAACGGTCATGAATAGGAAAGGAAAACCGCAATGACGACGAAACCCACTATATTATTCGTGCATGGGTTCTGGGGTGGTGCGGCACACTGGAGCAAGGTCATCCTTGCACTGTCGCACAAAGGATACGACCAGCTGCGTGCGGTCGAGTTGCCGTTGACCTCGCTGGCCGACGATGCTGCGCGCGCCCGCAAGATGGCAGTGCAGCAACAGGGCCCGGTGCTGTTGGTCGGACATTCGTACGGCGGCGCGGTGATCACCGAGATGGGCGATCTTCCGAACGTGAGCGGCCTCATCTACATCGCGGCCTTTGCGCCTGACGCCGGCGAGAGCCCCGGTGGAATCAGCCAGGCCAAGCCTCCGGCGGCGATCGCCAACCTAGCGCCAGACAGCGATGGTTACCTCTGGATTAAGCCTGACAAGTTTCACGAGAGCTTCTGCCAAGATCTGACCCCGGACGAAGCCTTGGTGATGGCGGTCACGCAGAAAGCGCCGGTGGCCGGCACGTTCGGCGACAAGATCACTGTCCCTGCATGGAAGAAGAAGCCGTGCTGGTATCAGGTGTCCAGCGAGGACCGGATGATCCACCCGGAGAATCAGACGCACATGGCGGGGCGGATGAATCCGCGCAAGATCATCACCCTGGGGGCAAGCCATGCGTCCTTGGCATCGCATCCCGATGCAATCGTCGCACTCATCGAGGACGCCGTCCGCTCGTTGGCATAGAGTTGCCTATGCGGATAGGCACGACAACCGATTGCAGCGGATAGCGGGATCTCCGCGTACCGTGGATCAGTATCGCTGCAATCGGATTGTAGTGTGTCTCAGCCGGCGCCGACTTCGTTAAGAAGAGCCTTCGCGGCTGCTTTCCCAACATTGTTGGAGGCGAACGGACTATCCCCCGTGATCAACCGCCGATCTTGGTGTGTCTGACCGGTGATGTCGCTGTTAAGAATGGTGACCCCCAGCGCTCTCAATTTTTCACCGATGAGCCACGGCAGTCTACCAGGCATATAACCGATGTCCGGCGTCTTCTCGTCAATGGAGTCAGGGAAGACACAGATACTATAGCCCTTGAAGAGGTACCGGTCCTTGGTCTCGCCGACGGCGGCCGCCAGTAGCGCAGCCGGGCCATGGCATAGCGAGATGATGTATTTCTCTCGTGCCACGGCCCACTGCAACACTGTCTTGACGTCCAGACTGAATGGAATGCCGGCCAGGGCTCCGTGGCCGCCGGGTATAAAGACGGCGATATAGTCGGAATGATCGCCCAACTGGTGTGCGATCACGTCCGACAGGGTCAACGGGCTCTTCAGCTTCTGGCGATACTTATCGTAGATGCTCCGGACCGCAGCGTCCTCTTTCGGCAGCGCCCAGAGTTCCAGCTTAACGGGATTTCCCGAGAGCGTCGCGATGTCGATCGTAAATCCTGCTTTGTCCAAATGATACATCGGCAGCAACATTTCGACAGGATGGTTGCCGGTCGAAAACATCGTGCCGTTTTGCATGAGCAGGTAACGTTCGTCCGTGGCGATCATCAACACTTTCCACTTCCCGCCGCGGTAGGCGTTCGGGTACTCGGCCGCGTCTAGATCGGACTTAGCCGATGTGAATTTCCCGAGGGAATAGGGCGAAGGAAAAAAAGCGTTATCTTCGGCAGGATCGGGAGTCGGGCGCTTGTCATCGGATGGTTCGGTCGTCATGCAGTGCTCCTTCTCTGTAAAAAGTACGGTCGCTAAGGTCGGCACGTAACGAGAGAATTGCAATGAGGGCGGCCTCTTGTCAAGACGGTTCTCGCCACCGGTATGAAAAAGTAGGGTTCACTCAAGACTCAGGGAGAGTCCGGAGGCATCGACGGTTGGAGGAGTGAGAAGGTCGGATTTTCAGCGACCGATTACAGTTCGCGAATCGCGCCTTGCAGGACGGTGATCTGAGTGACTGGATCGCCGGAGGATTTCAGTTCTGTGCGGATCTGATCTTTAAGGTAGGAGGAGTAGCCGACGCGGTCGACGAGGAGATCGAGGAAGCGCTCGGCAGGCAGCAGGCTCTGGGTCCGAAGTTCTTCGACCGTATCGTCGCTGACGGGAATGTAGGTGCTTCCAATGTGGAAGACCACGTTGTAGTAGCGACCCTTGCCGATGCGTTCGAAGCGTAAGCCCTTCATCGCAAACTCCCAAGCAGGCTGTTGAAAAAACCTTCCAGCTTCGTTCTCGTATCGTTCAATGCTCAACGTACTGAGAAGTACGCCTCGGCCTCTCACTCACTGCGGCCTCGCTGGACAGCCTTTTTGAACAGCCTGCAAGAACCATCAAAGAGGGGCCCATTCTAGACAAGTCAGGGCGTGGAAGACAAGGGCGGTCTCAGTCGGTTGTTGAGAAAGCCTGCCAGCGGCGTTCTCACGGCGCTCAGAGCGTTCTACCTATTGTCAGCTTCCGACTAGGCGCTTTTGGCCTTCTTCCCGAAATATTCCTGACGGCTCACCGACACATCCGTGACGAACATGACCCCGGAGTGCTTTTCAAACAGCGGCCGAAGGCCGGAGAGGATCGGCTCGACCTTGTCTTCCGGGACGACGGTCATGATCATCTCGAGGCTTTCCTGCTCGCTGAACATGAAATGGGCCTCCCGAACGCCGTGGTGCCCCTTGCCGGCCAGGTTGCCGATGATGGTATAGCCGGTCGCTTTGACGCGATCCAGCAACTCCGTCACAAAGGCCTGGTGCTCTCCCGCGACGATCACACGAATCTCTTTCATCGGATGCAATGTCAACGCGCCCATCTGAGTCCTCCTTCCTTCGCTGCGTGGGCCTGTTGAACCCCCCGCCAGCATCGTTCTCGCATCGCTCAAAGATCAACGTATCAATATTGTACGTCTGGTCTCTTGGCTCGCGGCGGCTTTTTTAATAGCCTCGTGTTGATGACGCTTGCTCTACCAAAACTGTTGTTCGACGTGCTTTCCGCGCAGGCACGGTCTCGTTACGCGAGCGGCACCCATTCGCCCGTGGGGCGATACCGATACCACAGCTGGTCATCGGGGTCGAGGGCAACGAGGTGTACCCACTCGTTGTGATAATAGTGCCGCAGGATTTCGTGCCGCTCGATCAGTTTGTCGATGCGGTCGCGCGGCGCCTCCACGATGCTCAGAAGCCGCATCGGTTCGTGGTAGGGGACGTCGCCGTTCATCACCGTTTGTCTGGCCAAGCCCAGACGGAGGTCGCTCCAGGGGCCCGACATGATTCCGATCCGTCCCACGACGTTATGGTAGATCTTGCTGCCGCTGCCGTACACGTCGTTGTCGACCGCGGAAAAATAATGCTCCATGTTGATCCATTGCGCCACGACTTGCGGGCCGGTCAACAACACTTCCAGGAGCCGGCTGCTCGGATCCTGGCGCGCGTCGTAGGATTGCAGAAACACCCGTCCTTCGAGGTTGAGTCCCCTCGTCAGTTCTCGGCGCCCGATCACAAACGCCGTATTGCTCGAGAGGCCCCACTCTGGCCTGACCTGACTCCAGTCTACACTCCGTTGCCGCACGTGCGATTCAGCGGCGCCCTCGTCCAGCGGCTGCTCCACGTCAGGAAAACGTGTACACCGTTCCTGACTCGTCAGGGTGGAGGCTTCCTTCAGATCTCCCTGGAGCCGCGCCAGGTCGGCGCGATGGGTGGGCGGCACATCTTCCAGATCGAACAGTTGGACTTCATCCGTCGTCGTATCCATCTGGCCGGCCAGAAAGTGGGTGTCGGGCGGAATCACCAGTTTATTCTTGGCCAGCCGCTCGCGCACTTTTTGGTTGTTCGCCATCATGGCCAGGGCGCGGGCATTCGGTTTGCCTTCGTTGCCGCCGCAGGCGCCGCAGTCCAGGGCCGACTCATAGGGATTGTTTTCCGACGTACTGCCGTGGGCGCAGATCAGGACCAGCCGGGCCAGGTTGTTCGTCAGCCCCATCATCCGCAGGGCCGTATCGACCGTGAGGGTCTGTTCCTCCAGCGTGAACCCGGTCCGGGTGATCCGTTCCTTCTGCCGAGAGGCTGCGCGCGCGGTGAGGTCGTACTGGCGCCGGAGGATATCGACGAGTGTGCGCAAGACCTCCGGCGAAAGCTCGGCGGGTTTCGCCGCGTCCAGGAGCACCGTGTCCAGATCGGCCTGGCCGTTCAGCGCTTGTTGCCGCAGGGTTTCGACGAGGACCGGGGTGATGCGCGAGCTGCGCAATCCGCCCTGCTCATGCAGCACTTTTCGGACGACGGCGTGGTGTTCGGCCGCCAGCATCTCCGCGGTTTCGGCCGGGGCCATCTTGTCGACGGTCAGCGTCGTCGCGATGGCCGGGACAAACAGGCGCCGCAACCAGGAGGTCCAGCGCTGATAGAGCGACGGCAGGAGGGTCTTGCCGAAGATCGGCAGGCCGTAGAACCAGCCGAGCGATTCCACCATGACATAGGGGGTCACGACATTTTCTTTCAAATCGTGCAGCAGCGTATGGCCGGCATGGACCCACTTGGTGCGGGCTTCGTGTTTCGACACTTTGTGATCGAGATAGCTCCGGGGGATTTCGCGCACCTCGTTCTTCGCGCGCATGATCACGGGGAACTGCTCGGTGTCGTGTTCCTTGCCCCAGGCGCGATAGCGTATGAAGGCCGCGAAGAATCCGGCGAAGCCGTAGGTCTCGTGCGGGCCGGTAGACTCCAGGTGCCGGCGGAACGGCTCGGAGCGCACATCGATGCAATAGACCGATTGCGAATAGGGGCGGTTCGTACCGGGCTGGTCCGCCGGCAGGGTGCGCTGCTGCGGCGTGGTCCGCAACTGGGCGAGCAGACGCTGCTGGTAGGCGGCCTCCAGTGCTTTGAGCCACACCGGTCCATGGTCCGACTCGGGAAATGACTCCATCCAGTCGAAGAGCTGCTTCAGCACGGCGTGTGGCGTTTCGGCTAAGACGGCCGGATCCAGTTCCAAGGAGCGAGCCAATGCGATCAACTGCTTGGCGGCGCCGCGTCGGGCGGCAATTTCCTGCCGTGGGACTACGTCCGTCCCGTAGCGCTCGATGACACGACCCCACCCGTTTCCTTTGTGATGCCGGAGCCGATCCACTTCCTCGGCATATAGCGCGGGCAATCGCCCGGCGACCCGCTGTCTCCTCAGATAGTATTCGTCGGGGTGCTCGCGCATATAGGCGACGATGGCGTCGTAGCGCCCCTCAATGCCGAGTTCTTCGCGGCAGGTCTTCTGCACCAACTCGCTGGCGTACCAGATGCGGATGGCGAGAAATTTCACGAGGCCGACCGGATAGGCTTTCTGCCAGGGATAATCGCGTTCTTCCGCGCGCCACTTGATGAAGCCGGCCCAGCCGGGGAGCGCGGTCAATTGCAGCGACAAGTAATCCTGGAGCAGATTAGCGGGAATGCCGAGTGCGTCCAGACTTTGCCGCAGCGCGTCCTCCGGATGGTCGGGCAGGCGGGATATTTTTCTCCGGCTGTCGGCGATGCCGCAGGGCGACCATTCCTGAGCTGCCAGGTCTCTCCAGGCGTTGTAGAGTCCTTTTTCCCGTCCCGGCATCGCCCAGGTGGCATGGCCTTCATCCAGGAAGGCCTCGCACCACTTAATGAGTTCATGGTTGATCTGCTGGACGATCTGTGTCCCGAAGGTGTCGTCGCACCAATGCGACAGCGTGAGCCACCGGCCCAGGGCCGCTTGGTCGCCTTCGACAATGCGGTGAATCCGCTTGCGGAGATCGGGGAAGGCCCACTCGGAAGACAGACTCGCCGCCACGATGTCGATCACGGCTTGCGCGGGATCGTGGAGTTGATCGTCCAGCGGCTCCGTCGCAAGGGCGCAGAGGCCATCCGTGAGACAGGCTCGCAACACGTCGCCGTGCGGGATCCGGCGCGAGCCGATCGTGACCGACTGATCCAGAACGAGCGACTTCAAGGCGGCATCGAGATGGCCCAGCTCGATCCGGCCCGTCTTCAGATACTCGCGATAGAGCGTGCCGGGAAGATAACTATGCCCTCCCATGAATTGCTTGCCGCGCCGGGCCGTCTCTTCAAACGGGAGATATTCAAGGCTGTGGAGCGGATTGTGGTGGACGAAGGTCCGCATCGGCCAGTACTGCGCAATCACTTCACCGGCGAGTTGGACCACGCCGCGCAGCTCCATCCGTCTGGATTCGATATCGAGCGCCGGGTTTATCGGTTCCATACAAGCGATCCTGGGTTGGTGCCGGCGGGTTCCGAGTGAACGCCGGTTGTGGCGGTCGTCTGATCCGATCCGAACAGGCTGATCGGGGTCACGCCCAGTGCGAGTAGCGTCAAGACGACGATGATCAGCGCCACTAGCTCACTCTGGAGCAAGTCGGCGTAGCGCAAGTCGGTGCGGCGCGTGCCGAACAGAAGCCTCTGGACCAGATCCAAAATGTACCAGGACGACGCCAGCCAGGCACAGACCAGCACAATAATGCCGGTCGAAAAGGCTGCGGTAGACGACAGCAACAGACCCATGAAGCCCGCGAACACGCCGAACGGCGGCAGCCCCATGGCGGCCAGTGCCAGCAGTGACAGCAGCACGGCATACTGGGGCATGGTGGAGGCCAACCCGCTGATGGCTTGCGGATCCACGTCGTCTCCGTAGCGCGTGCGGATAATTTGCCAGGCCAACAGGAGCCCGCACATCACGAGCCCGACGGCGCCGACGAAGAGGGCGGCGCGCGGGGTGGCTGTGCGTGTGGTCACGACACACCACCAGAGCATCGAAAAGAACGAGAGACTGCTGTAGGCCAGCAGGAGTCGTACGCGCGATTGGGCCAGCGCCTTGATGGCGCCATAGATGGCGCCGGCCAGGGCGAGGACGCTCATCACCCAAACGACGGGATCCGGCAATGTCGGCGCGAGCGGGGCCAGGGCATGCAGGCCGAGCGCCGGAAAGAGCAGGACCATGAACGACGGCAAATTACCGGGCAGCCGGGTCAACGCGGTGAGATGCCCGTCGTGAAAGGGCACCACGGGCAGAAGAATCGTGCAGGCCAGCAGCGCCGCCATCGACGACAGCGGCGGGGCGGCGACCAGCGTCAGTACCAGACAGAGGGCGCCGAGGGTGTAGGCCCCGAGGCCCCACCAGGAAATGGGCCAGAGCGGCGTGTGATGGCGATAGAGCAAGACGATGACGAAACCGTGGATCGCGATCAGGAACAGTTTGGCAGTGACCGGCTGGCTTGCGAGCGCGCCGAGTCCCAGGCTGAGCGCTACCAGGGTCAGAACCCAGGAGGCGCGATGGTCCAAGTGATGCGGTTGGCCCAGGAGTGACACCCCAGCGGCGAGCGGAAGCAAAAACAGCAGGAGCAGGCCTTCGGGCGGCGCCGTCAGCGCGCCGGCGAATACAGCGACAGACGCCAGGCTGACGGCGCAGACACCGACCGACCAGGTCATGAGCCGGTGGGGGTGGGCCCACCAGGCCGGGCTTAACGCCGCGCCCAGCAGGGGCACGCCCGCAAGGATCCAGGGAATGAGGGTTGCGTCGATCATCGAGACCACCCGCGTTCGCGTTTATCGAAGCGATGGACGATGCGCATGACCGTCCGTCCCAGCAGTTGATAGAGTTCGTCGGCGTACAACCGATTCATAAACAGGACATATAATCCGTTTCGTCCGCTCTCAACCCAGCGTGCGGCCCACTTCGGCAGCCAGATCGTCCGGCCGTGGGCCTGCATGTAGAGATAGCACCAGCTGAGGACGGTCATGACCGTGGCCATGAGGACGATGCCGTCGAACATCCAGTTGGGCAAGTCCGCGGCTTGAAAATAGGACGCGACTTCCGCGGGATTGGGATACAGGAAGGCCGTGAACGATTCGACGGCGAATAAATAGACGAAGACGACGAAGAGCAGCGTCATGAGCATCGCGGAGGACACTTTCCAAGAGGCGATCGCGCGTAGCCGTGTGAGGGTCAAAATGGCCTGCGACGAGGTCAGCCAAATGAAGAACAGGAAGATGACCGTGCCTTGCGATTCGAGCAGCGGGATGCGTAGGACTCCGTGGGTGACCAGCAGAATGACCAGGGGAATTACCAGCGTCGTTACGAATCCGGTCGACCAGGTGAGCGGGGAGAAGTTTTCTTCCTCTTCTTGCTGATCAACATGGGGGATGTGCGGCTCGTGCCGGGCTTTGTGAATGACGTTCCCGCAATTCAGGAAGACGGTGGCTTTGAAGAGTCCGTGGGCGATCAGATGAAATACGGCCAGCGAAAAGGCGCCCAAGCCGCACTCCATGATCATGTAGCCCATCTGACCGATGGTCGAGAAGCCGAGCGTTTTCTTGATGTCGTTCTGCGCCAGCATCATGGTAGCGCCCAGTACCGCGGTCAGAGTGCCCACGACGAAGGCGACATGCAGTGTCGTCGAGCTGAGTCCGAAGAGCGGCGCCAGCCTGTTGATCAAGAAGCCGCCCGCATTGATGATCCCGGCATGGAGCAAGGCATGCACGGGTGTCGGCGCATAGAGCGACCGGGGCAGCCAGAAATGGAGCGGAAACTGCGCGGATTTCCCCATGGCTCCGACGAAGATGAGCAGGGTGACGGCCGTCGCAGCGCTGATGTCGAGCCCGGGCCAGAGCGAGAATACGACCGGACTCTCCGTGGCCCGCGCAAAGAGCTCTTGAAATTCCAGCGTGCCGTAGACGCGGTAGGCCAGGACGATGCCAGCCAGAAAGGCGGCATCGGCGACGCGCAACAGCGTAAAGGTGTTGAAGGCTCCCTTGAGCGTCGCCGTATGCTCATGATTGTGCGCGAGGAGATAGAGCAGATAGCTCAGGATTTGCCAAAAGAGAAACAGCATCATCAGATTGGCGCTGGAGACCATGCAGATCAGCACAAAGTCCGTGAAGCAGATCAGGGCCAGATACCGGCGCATGTGGCGATCCTGATACATGTAGCCGGTCGAGTAGACGAAGATCAGGGTGCTCACGCCCGCGATCAACGTCATCATGATGGCGCTCAGCCGATCGATGTAGAAGCCGATCGGGAAAATGAGCGCGGCCATCGACCCCGGATCGTAGAAGCGAATGGAAATGGGCCCCTGCACGGCGACGACATAGAGGGTTCCGATGGCGCCGCAACAGGCCGCTCCGATCGGATAGGCGGCGATCTTCGCGCGAAGGTCGCGCGTCTCGTCGGGGCCAATCAGTACGATCAACGCAGCCGCGAGTAATAGCAATGGGATGAGCAGCACGAACGACACGGGTACTCCATAACACCGGAAACACCGGAACGTGATGATCTCTCTTCTATCCCTCGCCCTCGCGCCTCGCGCGAACCCGGCATCGGGCGGTCACAGACCGCGTCAGAGGGCCCTCTCGGCGTCCATCATTAGTACGTTGTCTAGACCATCGTCAAGCACCGAGTCGGCTTGAATCTTCCCCGGCGGACCTGCCGTCGCTCTCGCCTGTTCTGCCCACGACGCTTCAGGGGAATCCGCCGCCTCATCGTTCCGCGCGATTGTCGAGACGGCTGGCGGTCTGTGCGATGGCCCGGCCGAATCGATCGTAGAGCCCGTCCACGTACAACTGGTTCATGAAGAGAACGTAGAAGCGGCTCCGCAGGCCTTCCACCCAGGCCGGCATCCACACGGTCCGGCCATGGGCGCGCAGATAGAGATAGCACCAGCTGAGGACGGTCATAACCGTGGCCATGAGCACGATACTGTCGAAGAGCCAGTTCGGAAGATCCGCGGCTTGAAAGTAGGACGCGACTTCCGCGGGATTGGGATACAGGAAGGCCGTGAACGATTCGACGGCGAACAAATAGACGAAGACAACGAAGAGCAGCGTGACGAGCATGGCCCCCGATACTTCCCAGGAGGGCACCGCGCGCAGGCGGGTGAGCGTCAAAATGGCTTGCGAGGAGGTGATCCAAATAAAGAAGAGGAAGATGACGGTGCCTTGGGATTCCAGCAAGGGAATGCGCAGCACGCCGTGGGTGACCAGCAGGATCAGCAGGGGAATCATCAAGGTCGTCGCGAATCCGGTCGACCAGGTGAGGGGAGAAAATGCCTGTTCTTCCTCCTGCCGGTCCGCATGCGGGAAATGCGCTTCCTGTCTGGCTTTGTGGATCACGTTGCCGCTGTTCAGGAACATGGTGGCCTTGAACAGTCCGTGGGCAATCAAATGAAAGACCGCGAGCGAGAAGGCGCCCAGGCCGCACTCCATGATCATGTAGCCCATCTGACCGACCGTCGAGAAGCCGAGGGTCTTCTTGATGTCGTTTTGCGCCAGCATCATGGTGGCGCCCACGATCGCCGTTAGTGTCCCCACCACGAACGCCACATGCAACGTCGTCGAACTCAGCCCGAACAAAGGCGCCAGCCGGTTGATCAGATACCCGCCGGCATTGATGATGCCGGCATGGAGCAGCGCCGTCGCGGGCGTCGGGGCATAGAGATAATGGGGGAGCCAGATGTGGAACGGGAACTGCGCCGATTTACTCATGCCGCCGATAAACAGAAGCAGCGTCACGGCCGTGGCTCCGCTGATCTCCCATCCCGGCAGGGGCGACAGCGTCACGGATGATTCAGCCGCCTTGGCAAACAAGGCCGGAAACTCCAGCGTTCCGTAGAGGGCGTGGGCCAGGACGATTCCCGCCAGAAACGCGATATCTCCGACCCGCAACAGCGTGAACGTCTTGAAGGCTCCTCCCAGCGTGCCCGCATGGGCATGGTTATGGGCGAGGAGATACAGCAGGTAACTCAGGAGTTGCCAGAAGAGAAACAGCATCATGAGGTTCGCGCTGGAAACCAGGCAGAGCAGGACGAAGAGCGCCAGACCGATGAGCGCGAGGTACCGCGGTTCGTGAGGGTCCTGGTACATGTAGTCGATGGAATAGGCATAGATGACCGTGCCGACCCCCGAGATCAGCACCATCATGACGGCGCTGAGCCGGTCGATATGCAAGCCGATGGGAAACGTGAGCGACGCCATTGAGTTGGGATCGTAAAAGCGAATGCTGATCGGTCCCTGCGTGGCGACAATGTAGAGGGTGGCGATTGCGCCGCAGAATGCCGCGCCGATCGGGAAGATGGCGAGCTGCGCGCGGGCGCGGCGTGAGCGTTCGTCGCCGACGGCGACGATGAGCGTCGTCAAGAGGGGGAGCAACGGAAGCAGAATGGCGTACACGGGCACCTCACGGTTTCGGAAAACAAAAAGCCAACGGGGCCACGCGACGACAGATTCACGCACCGCCCCGTTGGCTTGTACTGCGACCGGCCCGAAACGTGCCGATCACCCTACTGCCTCTGAATGTGAGTCAGCCCGATGGTGTGGCTGTCCCGTGCGTTTGCGGAGGAGCACCGACACCCCGAGCTGAATCCTGATGTTTCTTATCCGGTATCGGTCGCGGGGTAGTCAAGAGTGCGGGTACAATGCCCATCGCGATCTAGGTCTTCGGGCCCTCCCGTCTCTTTCGGCCAGACGGAGCGGCTTTGTTCTTGTGGCCTCCTCGGCGGCCCCTCTATAATCACCCTCTATCATCTGGGTGGAAGGGTTGCGCGATGAACAGAGGACTGACCAAAGGCGAAATCGAATCGGCGATTCGTAATGCCATCATCAAATTCGAACAGGAGTTCATGGGGCGGGGCCCGGAAGATGTGCGGGCCTATATCGTGCGCGATCTCGTCGTCGTTCGCTTGAAAGGCGTCCTGACGCCGGCTGAGCGACAACTGGCCAAGACCGCTGAAGGCGTCGACATGGTCAAACGAATCCGGCAAACCCTCATTGCCCAGGGACGCGAGAAGCTCTTCGAGCAGGTGAACGACATCACCGGGGCCAAATCGCTAGCGCTCTTTACCGATATCAATGCCCAGATCGGCGAGAAGGTGCTGGTCTTTACGGTGGATCGGGACCTGGAAGGGCTCGGTCGATAGTGGCTCGCCGTACATTGGAAACCCTCTCGTTCGATAACACCTATGCGCGTCTGCCCGAATCGTTCTATGCCAAGCTGAACCCCACACCGTTCTCGTCGGCTCCCTATCTCATCAGCTTCAATCGTGCGGCGGCGGAACTCATCGATCTCGATCCGGCGGAAGCGGCGCGCCCGGAATTCGCCGGCCTGTTCGGCGGAAGCCTTCTCGTGCCGGGGATGGAGCCTCTGGCGATGCTCTATTCAGGCCATCAATTCGGCACGTATGTTCCGCAGCTCGGCGACGGCCGCGCGATCCTACTGGGTGAAGTCTGGAATGACCGGGGCGAGAAATGGGATCTGCAACTCAAGGGCGCGGGCATGACGCCCTTTTCGCGCGACGGCGACGGTCGCGCCGTGTTGCGCTCCACGATTCGCGAATATCTCTGCAGCGAAGCCATGCATGGCCTGGGCATTCCGACGACGCGGGCGCTGTGCATCGTCGGCAGCGATCACCAGGTCTATCGTGAACAGGTGGAGACCGGCGCCGTCGTGCTGCGCATGGCGCCGACGCATGTCCGCTTCGGCTCCTTCGAAGTCTTCTACTATCGCAAGCAGCATGAGCAGCTGAAAATTCTGGCCGACTATGTCATCGCGCAGCACTATCCTCATCTGGTCGACGTCTCCGACAAGTACGCGCGGTTCTTTACGGAGGTGGTCGAGCGGACGGCGAAGCTAATTGCTCAATGGCAGGCCGTCGGCTGGGCCCACGGCGTGATGAACACCGATAACATGTCGATTCTCGGCATCACACTCGACTACGGACCGTTCGGGTTTATCGACGACTACGATCCCGGCTTCATCTGCAACCACTCCGATCACAACGGCCGCTATGCGTTCAATCAACAACCGTATATAGGTCTCTGGAATCTGAGCTGTCTGGCGCAGGCGCTGCTGCCATTGGCTGAGAAGGACTCACTGAAAGCCGCCCTGGATTCCTACACGCCTCTCTGCGAGCGCCGCTATATGGAACTGATGCAGGCCAAGGCCGGGTTGAGCCAGGAGCAGGAAGACGATGCCGCGTTGATACAGGATTTGCTGGGCCTCATGCAGCAGAGTCATGCCGATTACACAAATTGCTTCCGCGCGCTGGGAGCCTTTTCATCGGCGGCGGACTCGCTCAACGAACCGCTCCGTGATTTCTTTCTCGATCGTGCGGCATTCAATGCCTGGGCCCAGCGCTATGCCGAACGGTTGCGCAAGGAGCAGAGCCACGATGGGGAACGGCGCGCACGCATGGACCGGATCAACCCCAAGTACGTGTTGCGCAACTATCTGGCCCAGACCGCGATCGAGAAGGCACAGCAGAAGGACTACTCAGAAGTCGATCGCCTGCTGGCGCTGTTGCAAGATCCCTACAGCGACCAGCCGAGCATGGAGGCTTACGCCGCCGCGCCCCCCAACTGGGGCAAGCATTTATCGGTGAGTTGTTCGTCCTAATAGGGATCTCTCCGGGGCACTTTTTATGCTTTACGGAAAGCCTGTTCAAGAGGACGGCCGCTCAGCTGATCGAATGGGTGGGTTCGCTGGGCGGTCTCACGGCGTACAAGGAGCATGAGCGTGAAGGTTCAGACGACGGCACAGATCGGCAGGAGCCTGCTCGTTTCAGTCTGGTTTCTGATGATGCTCGCCGCCTGTACGCAGGACGGGGGCGGCTCGACTTCACCGGCTCCCTCGGTCCCCCCGCCTCCGGTAGCTGGAAATCCGGCAACTGTTACGTTGGCGAGCCCGGCGCAGAACGCCACGGTCCCGGTCGGTCCCGTCACGGTCTCGTTCACGACGCAGTTCTTCACGGTCGGCCCGCCAGGTCAAACCCATCTGCATTTCTATCTCGACGGCGATCTGGTGCCGTACATGTTTTATAGCGGCGCTGGCATCGACGCAGACAATGGCGTGCTCTACAACGGCGTCCACACACATTTCGTCCATTGGAAATCAGCGGTGTCTTTCGACATCTTTGGTTTGTCCTCGGCGAGCCATACGGTTCGGGTCGTCCTTGCCGATCAAAGTCACAATGAGCTGATGAATGCCGAAGCGACGAAAACGCTCGCCTTCTCGGTCAGCCAGCCGCCGACCGGTGATTTGACTCTCCAGTCCGTCCTGTCGGGTCTGAATTTTCCTGTTGGCCTCTCGCTCGCGCCGGACGGCCGCGTCTTCTTCAACGAACGCCTGACAGGGAAGATTCGCATCATCGATCAGCAATGGCAGCTTGTGCCGACGGAGTTTTGCCAGATCGCGATCGTCACGAGCGGGGAGCAGGGTCTGCTCGGCTTAACTCTCGATCCGGACTTTGCGACGAACCATTTTGTGTACGTCTATCATTCGGCCGCGGGCCCCTTGCGCAATCGGGTGGTCCGGTACACCGAGTCCGGTGGGTTCTGTACGAACCAGCAGATCATCCTCGACAATCTTCCGGCTAACGGCAATCACAATGGCGGCATCATTCAGTTCGGGCCGGACGGGAAGCTCTATGTGGTCATCGGCGATGCGGAAAATACAGCGAATGCTCAGAGCCTGACAACGCTGGCCGGGAAGATCCTGCGGATCAATCCCGACGGCAGCGCTCCGTCCGACAACCCGTTCTTTTCAAACTCGAACGCCAATGCGCAAAAAATTTTCAGTCTGGGCCATCGCAACAGCTACGGGTTCACGTTCCATCCCCACACCGGCCATCTGTGGGAAACTGAAAACGGGCCGTCGGATACGGATGAAATCAATCGTGTCATTTCCGGCGGCAATTATGGATGGCCCACAGTCAGAGGTATTGTGGGCAATGCGAACTTCCATGACCCGATCCTCGCCTATGTCTCCGTGATTGCCCCTACTGGGATCATCGCGATTCCGGAAAATTCCACGGCCTACCCGACAGCCTACCGCAATAACCTTCTCTTCGCGGCCTGGAACGATGGACGAATCCGCCGGGTGGTCTTGAGCGGGGCCGATCTCACGCAGCTGGGCAGCACCAGTACGGCGTACAGCGGCGGCCAGGGTGCGCTGCTCAGCATGATGCTGGGGGCCGACGGATATATCTATGTGTCCAACGCCGGCGGCATCTTCAGAGTCGTTCCCTAGGAGCGGCCCATCCGCTCAGCTCCTCGCCGCGGTTCTCCGGAAACTCCTTGCAGTCTCCTCCTCTGTCTGATGTAGAGTGGCGGGGCTGTCATCTTTTGCGGAGTGTGACCTGTGGCAAAATCTCCCGGGGACTCGAAACTGGCTGTAGCCGGAGCTCTCACCCTCGTGCTGGCTATTGCCGGCGTGTTGTTGGTGAAGGAACCGCTGCGCAGTTCGCGGCCGGTCGGCACCGGGCTGGAAATGAAGCAGAGCACCGGCGAGCAGCTGGTCCGGGCGCGGCTGTGGGAAGACCCGGTGGCTGCGGTCGAGCGGGCTATCCGGGAAAAGGGGACGCCTCAAGCGGCATCCGGGAAGACCTCCTCATTAGCCCAACGGCTCAGCACGCTTCGGGAGGCGATCGCTGAACGGGTGGCGGGCGGACAGCGCCTCGCCGTGTTGCTGACGACGACGGGCGGAGGGCCTTACGTAGAGAGTGCGGAAACGCGGCTTCGCGACCGGTACGCCATCGGTACGGCCCTCGGCGCGGCCTGTTATGTGCCGGAAGATGAGACCCATCTTTCATTTGTCGATTGGGATCCGCAAGGAGCCGTTCGAGGACTTCCCTATGAATGGTATCGGCTAAGAAAGACTCGCAATTGCGGCGAGCCGGGCTTGCGCGCGGACAGTGTCCTGGTAGTCTGGCTCCCCGACGAAACGTTGAGCCGCGGTTTTTTGGCGACCTTGACGTCGTTGTCCCAAGGGCTGGCCTGTCAGGAAGCGAGCAGGGGCGAGTGCCTTTTTACCGACGACAAGCGCAAGCTCGTGCGGCTGAATCCCGCCATACAGCAGGCGGTCACCTTCAAAATCATCGGCCCGCGTAGTTCTTCGGCCTATCGCACACTGCTGGACGAGGCCGCGGCCCTGTACGGCAATCCGCATGACGGGCTCGGGGTGTGGCCGAATGCCGACGGGTCGATCGAACTGTATTCGCCTTGGGCCAGCGCGATGAAAGGGCTGCTGGCCTACGGGCTCAAAGCGGAGTCCGGCAAAGGCGCGGCCTGTGCGACCTATGACGATTGCGAACATGAGTTTTATCGCCGGCTGGCCGACGCGAACATCCGGCTGGTCTATGATATCGGCTCGGACGACCGGCAGTTCGAATCGTTAATCGCTGAATTGGACCGGCGGCAGGTTCGGCTCGGTTGGGATGCCGTGATTCTCATCGGCGAATGGGATTCTTTTTACGGACGAGCCTTGCCGATCGAGTTCCGCGCCGCCGCCTGCGCCAAGGTGGCGACGTTCTCCGAAGAGGATCTGAAACAGATCCAGGTGCCGGTGGACATCAAGCGGTTGTGTCCCAGCATTCCGCAGGCCGTCGATCTGCAGATTCAGCGGCCTGCCGACTATGAAGCGCTGACGCTCAACGTCTTTCGTTACAGTTATTTGGCCGGCCTGGACGGTGAAGTGCCGGGCGACGACGCGGCGCGCGCCGCCCGGGCGAAGGCCACAGCGGCCAATCAGGCCGGCGATACGTGGCGGGACCGTCCGGAGGGCACCAGCCAGCTCGACTATGTGCGTGCGCTGGTCGCGCGCATCCACGACGAAGGCGAAGGCGCCAGAGCGATCGGGATCATGGGAACGGATCCCTACGATGCGCTGCTCATCATCAAGGCGCTCCGTCCGTTTTTCCCGCACGCGATCTTTTTTACGCTGGATCTGGATGCGCGCCATCTTCATCCGAGCGAGTACAAGTCGACACGCAACATGGTCATCGCATCCCCCTTCGGGTTGCAGTTGGAAGGGGGGCTCCAGCGCGACGTCCCGCCGTTCCGGAGCAGTTATCAGACCTCCGCGTATTTCGCCACGCTGCAGGCGGTGGGACAGGTTACCTGCGAACTCAAGGGCCATCAGCCTCAGAGAGGGCCCTGCACATCGGCGTACCACGCGGCGCTGACGCCGGACGATCGGCTCTACGATGCAGGGTCGCATCCGAGGATTTTTGAAGTGGGCCGAAACGGGGCGGTGGACCTGAGCGTGGTCGACCGAGAAGGCCTGCGGACGGTTCATCCCCTGCGGTCGGATCTTGCCCATACCGAACAGTACGGGCAGCTGAAGCAAGGGGTCGGGTTTGACAATACGGTGATCGGGGCCAGTCTCGTGATCGTTTTGTTAGCTGGCACGATTGTGGCCTGGAGCAATCAGCGGATCTGGCTTTGGGTCACGCGCAATCCGAAGCTGCTGGCAGTGCTGGGAATCCTGATTCTGGCGGCCTTCGCGGTTTTCCTGGCCTCCGGCGGCGCGACGAGGCTCCTCGCCGGGCATGACGAAGGCGAGCCGTTTTCATGGACCGACGGCATCAGCATCTGGCCGAGCGAATTGCTTCGCTTTCTGGTGGTAATCCTCTGCCTCATCCTGCTGGCCAAGGGCATGCGCGATCTGGCGAAGAACAGCGACCTGATCGGCCAAGATTTCCTGTTTCACGATGAGTCCGCCGGCAAGCGGTTTTCACCCGGGACCTTCTGGACCAACCTCAAGCGGGTGTCTCATCCGGCTGCGACGATGACGGCGACGACGGTGGATCAGGCCTGGTCCTGGTATCGCGAGGCCGGCAAGCCCGCGCAGCGGGCGGCTCGCACGCTCCTGTTGTTCTTTCTCTACTTAGCGGTCATGTGGCCGCTGGGGCACTGGGTGCTCGACGAGGAGATGATCCACCCTTGCCGGGGACATTTGAGTTGCACCGTCGATTGGGTTCTGACGCTTGTGAGCGTTGTGCTGGTAGTGTTGCTCAATCTGGCTGTCTTCGACGCGGTGATGTTGTGTCGGCGCTGGATCGGATGGGTCACCGCCTCGACCGGCGGCTGGTCCGATCGGGTGCAGGAAGAGTATCTCCGCGATTATGGCCTGGGCGAGGCGCAGAAGGCGGAGTTCGAGAAGCTGAAGTATCTGGCGGTGGTGGATCTGATCGGGCAGCGGACCGAAGTCGTGAACCGCCTGATCCGGTATCCCTTCATTGCGCTGTTGATCATGATCGCCGGCCGCAACGACTATTTCGATATCTGGAATTATCCCATACTGCTCCTGTTCTCCTGGGCGTTGAACATTCTGCTGGCTCTGCTGGCGGCGCTCCTTTTGTATCAGGCGGCGAGCAAGGCGAAGGCCGCCATGCTGACCGGGTTGAGCCGCCAGATGGTCCAGGCTCTGGGAGTCGGGCAGGATCGCGATGTCCGGATGAAGCAGGTCCAGTTCATCATCGACGAGGTCGAGGCGAACGAGCAGGGCGCGTTCGTTCCGCTGTACCAGCAGCCGGTAGTCGAGTCCTCTCTCTATGGTCTGGTGGCGCTGCTGCAATACTTGTACATGAAATAACGGATAGCACATGCGTGAAGAGCAAATCAGCGGGTTGCGGACACGAATCACGGGTGGTACGGACGGTAAGGGTGGAGGGCGCGGGCCTCTTGTCCTGCTGCTCCATGGCTTCGGTGCGCCGGGCGACGATCTGGTGCCGCTGGCCGATGCCTTGAGTGTGCCGGCCGGTACGAGGTTTGTGTTTCCCGAAGGCCCACTCTCGCTGAGCTTCGGACCCGGTAACGCGCGGGCTTGGTGGCTGATCGACATGGCGCGCCTTGCCCAGGATCGGGCGGCCGGACGGGTGCGCGACCTCTCGCAGGATATTCCCAAAGGTCTGGCGCCGGTGCGTGAGACGATGCTGAGTTTCTTGAAAGAGATCGAGCAGAGGTTCGACGCCGATCCGAAGAAGACGGTGCTGGGCGGATTCTCGCAAGGCGCCATGCTCTCCTGCGATCTGATGCTCCATACCGATCGGCCCTATGCCGGCCTGGTCCAGCTCTCCGGAACGTTACTGGCGCAACCGATCTGGGGGCCACTCTTGCCGAAGCGCAAAGGCCTGCCGGTCTTTCAGAGCCACGGAGTGCAGGACGAGATTCTGCCCTACGCCGGGGCAGAACGGTTGCGCGACACGCTGGCCCATGCGGGACTGTCCGTTGAATGGCACAATTTCCGCGGAGGGCATGAGATTCCGAGAGTGGTGCTGCAACGGCTGGGGCCGTTCATCACCAAGGCGGCCACTTCTACATGAGCGACCTCCACTCATTCGGACGTACAGGCATTGACGGCAAGCTGATCCGCGGCGATCGCGCGATGGGGAAGGATCGTCAAGTTCTCTTCATCACCGGTTTTCTCTCCAAGCGCTGGGGGAATAAGAGCAAGGCTCTCGCGCAATGGTGCGAGGAGCAGGGCTGGGGATTCTGCTGCTACGATGTGCGCGGGTTCGGCGATTCGGAGGGACGGTTCACGGACTACACTCTGTCCGATTGGATCGCCGATGCGCGCAGCGTTTGTACTCTTCTCAAAGATGGGCCGCCAACGACAATCGTCGGCAATTCACTCGGTGGCTGGATTGCCTGGCTGATCGCGCAAGAGTTCGAGCTCGTCGACCGGCTCATTCTCATCGCCCCGGCGTTCAATATGATGGGCGTTCGCGCAACGCAGATTGCCCCGGAGCGACGACAGGCCTGGCAGAGCACCGGCTGGATGCCGTGGGATGACGACCCGCTGCACAAGGATTGGGCGCTGTCATGGAAGTGGGTCGAGGAAAGCGAGGCCTACTGGCAGGCTACGTTTGACCGGCTTAGGCCGGTACACACGACCATTCTGCATGGGCTACAGGATTCAGTCATTCTTCCCGAAGGGAGCCGAGAGTTCGCCCGGCTGCTGCTGGCCAAAGCCCCGGGGTTTCCGATCGACCTCAACCTGATTCCCGGCGACCATCGGCTCAGCAGCCCGGAGCAGGTCGAGCAGTTTCATAAGCTGGTACTAGGATAACCGTAAAAGGAATCACGATGCTGACCCTGATCCATAAAGAATGCGGCGGACCGGCGTTGGATGAATCCCCCGTCGGCGAAGTCTGCGCGATCCCCGTCAATCAATTCCCCTTCTCCTGCTTCACGTGCCTGGAAGAGATCGTCGACGAGTCGGAAGTGAGGTTGTCTGAGGAGTTGGGGATCTGAACGAGCCGTCCCTAGTTTGAAGCGGGAGCGTCCGCCTGACTCGGTGATTTCCCCGCTGCGGCCCGGGCCAGGGCGCCCCGTAAACCAGCCGACAGAGGGTTGGAGACCGTCCGCATCATCAGAATATCGACCGGCCTGACCGCTTTCCCATAATACAGGCGATTGGACTCATCCCGCACGGTGATGACCGCGCCTTCGAGCGAGATGCCGCCGAAGAGGCCCTTCGCTCTGGCGAAGGTGATCAGATCCGTGCTCAGCGCGGCGGAGGCGCCCTCGACTCCGGCGCCGATCGGACCGGCAGCAACGGCGACATCGGCCCCGAGCTTGAACGTATTGGAGAGCATGGATTCGACGCCGCGTTGCGTCATGGCCAACAAGACGATCTCCGACGCTTGGACTCCGAATTGAAACCCGACGCTGGCCGTCCCCATCGTATAGAACGCCGCATCGCTCCATTCATCGCCGGTTGCGTTCTTGACGAGAAACACGCCGGTCCCGCCTTCCCCTCCGAAGAAGAACGCGCCTTTCCACATCCGCGGCACGATGAAGACGCCTTTGGCGTCCTTGATATGGTCTCGAAACCAGGCCATGTTCGGGTCAGCCATGAAGCTCTCCAGCGTGGTCTTCGATCGGTCGACCAACTCCGTGAGTTCGCGCTCGTCCGAAGAGGCCATCGCGCTCGTTGGTCCCACCGCTGATCCGAACAACAGGGTCAGAATCAGGGCGAAGAACGGAATCCGGTGCATCATCGGGCCACTCCCATGTTGAAAGTCCGCTTGCGATCAGTCTCTCGATGCATTGTGGTCTTCCGCTGGATGCTATGCAACCGCCTTTGCCGGTCGGTGTCCTGAGATTCCGGTGTGTTGGGAAGTGCGCGAGACGCCGGTTGCTTGTGATAAAAAAGGGTTGTCTGATATGGTGCGGGTTTGCGTCGTAATTCGGGCAAAGGAGGAAGGTAGGGCCCATGGCAACCAACGATAAACAAGTCATTTTCTCCCTCGTCAATGTCGGCAAGGTGTTCCCGCCGAAGAAGCAGGTGCTGCGCGAGATCTATCTCGGGTTTTACTACGGCGCGAAGATCGGCGTGCTCGGCTTGAACGGATCGGGCAAAAGCTCGTTGCTCAAGATCATTGCCGGCGTGGATCCCAATTACACCGGTGAAATTACCCGTTCGAAAGGCTACAGCATCGGCTTGCTCGAACAGGAGCCACAGCTCGATCCGAACAAGACCGTCAAGGAAGTGGTCGAAGAGGGGAAGAAGGAACTGGTCGCGCTGCTCAAGGAATATGAAGACGTCAGCAATCAGATCGGGTCGGCCGATCCCGATACGATGGAAAAACTGATCGACAAGCAGGCGCAGATTCAGGAAAAGATCGAGGCGGCCAATGGCTGGGAGTTGGAAAACGAACTCGAGGTCGCCATGGACGCGCTCCGCTGTCCACCGGCGGATGCGAAGGTCGGGGTGCTCTCCGGCGGCGAGAAGCGCCGCGTGGCGCTCTGCCGTCTCATGATTCAGGAGCCTGATATTCTGTTACTCGACGAGCCGACGAACCACCTCGATGCCGAATCCGTGCAATGGCTGGAGCAGCATTTGCAGCAGTATAAGGGCACGGTCATCGCCGTGACGCACGATCGCTACTTCCTCGACAACGTGGCCGGCTGGATCCTGGAACTCGATCGCGGTCACGGGATTCCGTTCCAGGGCAATTACACTTCCTGGCTGGAGCAGAAGAAGGACCGGCTGGAAAAGGAAGAGAAGGCCGAATCGAAGCGGAAGAAAACTCTCGAGCACGAGTTGGAATGGATCCGCATGTCGCCCAAGGCGCGGCAGTCGAAGGGCAAGGCGCGTCTGAACCGGTATGAGGAACTCGTCAATCAAAAACAGGACCAGGTCGCGGACGATCTCGAAATCTACATTCCGCCGGGACCGCGCTTGGGCGATGTGGTCATCGAAGCCAATGGAATCGGCAAGGCGTTCGGCGACAAGGTGCTCTATGAGAATGTGAATTTCAGCCTGCCCAAGGGCGGCATTGTCGGCGTGATCGGTCCGAACGGCGCCGGCAAGACCACCATGTTCAAGATGATTCTCGGCAAAGAGAAACCGGATTCCGGCAGCATCAAGATCGGCGACACGGTGAAGCTCGGCTACGTGGATCAGGATCGCAGCCTCGACGGCAACAAGACCGTGTATGAGATCATCTCCGACGGCCAGGACACGATCAAGCTCGGGAAGGTGGAAGTGAATGCCCGGGGTTATTGCGGACGATTCAACTTTGCCGGGACCGATCAGCAGAAGAAAGTGAAGGAGCTGTCCGGCGGCGAACGCAATCGCGTGCATCTGGCCCGCATGCTGAAAGAAGGAGCCAACCTCATCATCCTCGACGAGCCGACGAACGATCTCGATGTGAATACGCTACGCGCGCTCGAAGAGGGGTTGGAGAGCTTCGCCGGTTGCGCGGTCGTCAGCAGTCACGACCGGTGGTTCCTCGACCGTTTGGCGACCCACATTCTGGCCTTCGAGGGCGACAGCAAAGTCGTGTGGTTCGAGGGGAATTACAGCGACTACGAAGCGGACCGCAAGCGGCGGTTGGGCAAAGAAGCCGATCAGCCGCACCGGATCAGGTATCGCAAGTTGACGCGCAACTAATCTCGGCTCCCATCCGAACGGCCGGCGAGTCCGTATTGCTAGAAGGATGGTTCGCTCTACGCACAATCATATGGTCTTGAGGTCGACGAGGCGATGAATGCCTCGTCGGCCATTCTCATGCTTCTCCTCCTTGGACTCGGAGGCTGTGTTTCGGCCACGCCAAGTCCCTCCGCACCGGTTGTTTCTTCTCCCACCCACGCCAATCAAGCACTCGATCACGAAACCCTGCGTGACGGGCGATTCATCGGCCTGGCCATTTCCGGCGGGGGCAGTCGAGCCGCCGTGTTCGGCGGGGCGATACTTCGGGAATTGCACCGGCTCGGATTGTTGCAACAGGTAGACATGCTCTCCGCTGTTTCGGGCGGCGCACTCCCCGCGGCCTACTACGCGCTCGACGGCTATCGTGACATCGATTTTTCCAACGGCTTTCTGGAACGGATGGGCCACGACTTTCAGCGCGATATGCGCGGTCGCTTCTTGTCGCCCGGTAACTTGCTCACCTACTGGTTCACCGATGCGACCAAGTCGGACACCGTCGTGCAAGTGCTGGACGAACAGCTCTTCCACAACGCGACCTTTGCCGACTTGAATCCTGACCGGCCTAAACTCCTCTTGAATGCCACCGATGCCCTGACGGGCGAGCCCTTTGTGATTTCCGATGAGAGCTTTGCCGGGCTGGCCTCTCCGCTGTCGTCCTTTGGCGTGGCTCGAGCGGTGTACATGTCGGCCGCGTATCCCGGGGTGTTCAATCCGGTCCCTTTGTATGGCAACGCATCCTCTTCCAGCTCGACCATACGCCCCACCGTCTTAGCCTATGACGGCGGCCCCGTCGACAATCTGGGCGTGAAGACGCTGGTGAACCTTCTGCGGAACGCCGATCAGGGCGCGCCGATCACCGCGAAATTTCCCGAGGGCTGCTTGATCATTTCCGTGGATGCCACGCCACGCATCGCCGGCGAGCAGGATCAACCCTTGTCCGCTTCCACTGTCTTGTTGAAAAGTCAGCGCCGTGAAGTATTGGAAGGCGTCGGGATCGCCGCAGCGCAACAGGATCGCGCCATGTTCAGCACGTTCACAGTGAACGGGAGCCAGAGTGTCTGCACATTCTGGCATCTCGCGCTACGGCAGTTGCCGGACACCGATCCGCTGGGCGCCAAGGTCACCAGGATCAAGACGAACCTCGGATTGGAGCAGGCCGATCAGGAGGCCTTGATCCGTGCTGCCCGTCAGCTCGTTGCGCAAAGTCTCCGTACTCTTCAAGATGAAGGGGCTGGTCCGGTATTCTTGCGCAATCTCGGGAGCGGGATTGTGACGAATCGGTGAGAGGCTATGTCGTTGCGTTACATCGTCGTGATCGAAAGCACGGAGTATCGGCTCATGGAGATGATTCCGTCTACGCATGACGCAGCACGTCGATTGGGAGGTGCTCAATGAAGCCGGTCGTATGGATTACCGGCGCGGGAGGATTGGTCGGGAGCTATCTCATGCGGACCGCATCGCGTTGGGCGCTCGATTGGGATGCGCGCGGCCTGACTAGGCAAGATGTGGATCTCACGGACGAGACGGCGGTCCGCCGTTTGTGGCAGGAGCATCAGCCTACAGCGGTGATTCACTGTGCTGCGATCAGCCGTCCGGCCGTCTGTGAGCAAGACCCTGAGCTGGCGACGAAAATCAACGTCGGCGCGACGGCCTTACTCGCCTCGCTCGCAAGCGAGGTGCCGTTGCTATTCTTTTCGAGCGATCAAGTGTTCGATGGCCGGCAAGGCTGGTATGTTGAAACGGACCGGATCAATCCCATCAACCGGTATGGTGAGACCAAAGCAGTCGCTGAGAAGATTGTCTTGAGCAATCCCCGGCACACGGTGATCCGTCTGGCACTGACGGCCGGGACCTCGGCGACCGGCGATCGGAGTTTCGTGGAAGACATGCGTCGAAGCGCTGGACAGGGGCACGATCTCACGTTGTTTACGGATGAGTTTCGCTGTCCGGTGCCGGCGGCGGTCGTCGCGCGTGCGGTGTGGGAACTGATTGGCCTGAAGAGATCCGGTCTGTATCATCTTGGAGGAGCCGAACGGCTGTCCCGAATGGAGATCGGTGAGGCGCTGGCGATGAAGTATCCCGAGCTGGCGTCGCGCCTTCAGCCAGGATCAGTGACCGCGTATCGCGGGCCGCAACGGCCGCCGGATTTGTCGATGTGTTGCGATAAAATCCAGCGACTCCTCTCGTTTCCGATCCCCGGCTTGCGCTCATGGCTGATGACTTCCACGACTCCTGGTACTGAGGTGTGGGACTATCCGCTGACGTCGTCACGCGTGTGTTCGTGAGGTCTCAATGGCGTATGATCCACTCACGCTGCTCCTGTGGGCCTGGATTGCGATGGCCGGCTGGATGGTGGTGCTGTGGCTGATCGAGCGGGTCCGGCGCAACACCTCGCTCGCGGATGTGGGCTGGTGTTTTGGCCTGGTCGCTGTCGTGGCGGACTATGCTTATTTTGCGACCGGTGAGATCGAACGGAAACTTCTCTTGGTCGTCATGGTGTCGGCCTATGGTCTGCGCCTGGGCGGATACCTCCTTCTCCATCGGGTGATCGGCAAAGCCGAAGATCAGCGGTATCAGCGATTGCGGTTGGTATGGCGCTTGGACGAGCCGCTCAGGATGTTCGGGTACTTTCAGCTGCAAGCCGCCGCCGTCGTGCTCTTCTCCCTTCCCTTTCTGGCCGTCATGCAGAATCCACGACCGCCGTTCGGCTTGTGGGAGTTGGCCGGTGTGATCCTCTGGATGATCGGTATCACCGGGGAATCCCTCGCGGACCGGCAGTTGGCCGGATTTCGCGCGAAACCCTGGAATCACGACCGGGTCTGTCGTGACGGACTCTGGTTCTACTCACGCCACCCGAACTACTTTTTCGAATGGGTTCACTGGTGGGCCTATGTGGTGATGGCCATCGGGATCCCCGGTTGGTGGCTGACGTGGATCGGTCCGGTGGTGATGGGCGTAGCGCTGGTCAGGATCACCGGTATTCCCTGGGCGGAGGAACAGGCCCTGCGAACACGCGGCGACGACTATCGCCGCTATCAGGACAGCACGAACGCGTTCATTCCCTGGTGGCCGAAGACGAGTCAGTCTTCTTCGGCGCCGTTCAGAAACTGATCGAGCCGGTTCTTGGCGGCTTCGTCGATGTGCGACACTTTCCAACCGGCCGTATTCCCGTCCGACCAGCAGACCGTCGCCACGTTCACAATCATGTATCGGTAGACGTCGTGATCCGGCAGAGCCAGGTAGACCGTCGTTTCCGATCCAGCAGGGATGGGATGTTTCATGCTAGTCCGCCACCCGGATTCTGAGAGATCCCAGACCTTCCCCTGTTCGAGCGTGCCGTTCCAGAAATATAAAAAGGTGCATTGGGTCGGAATGCGGGTCGCGCTGCGGACACTGTACGTCTTGACCATGAGGGCCTCCTTACCGGGGTGAGTGCGGTGCTGAGTCATTGGTCTGAGTGTACGCGCCGCACGACGATTCGGCGTGCCTCAAAAGGGGGGGAGCGGGAGCCTCTGAAGGGGGGAGCGAATTGTGGGCCGAGCCGATTATGGGCTGGTATTCATTTGCGCCAGCCGAGCACGAGCGATTTCCGCCTGCTTGCTGGAGGGGTAGAGGCGGACCACGTCGTCGTACAGCTGCTTGGCGTGCGGCAGGTTCATCTGCCGTTCTTCAAACTCGGCGGTTTCCAGCAGCTCTTTCGCCTTGTCGCCAGAGCATCCCAGCAGCAGACCGCAGTAGAGGGCACCGAGCAGGAAGCGTGTCGCTGTCATCCTTGTCCTTTCTTGTCGCACCCTATTCAGTTGCGGTGCGGTTGTCTTTCTGGCCGACGGGTGGTCCTACGAGATCGATGCCATAACGCGGCGCGGCGATATCCTCACTGTGGCATTGGGGACAGCGACTGGGCCTGGTGAGCCGCCGTCGGTCGCGAAACACGAACTCACAATCCTGACAGCGGGATGGTTCCAGGATGAAGCAGCGGGTTTTGTCATGGGCGATGGATTTCACGACGTGTTCGAGGTGATCCTCGACGTGCCGTTCGGGAATGCCGAGCATCTGAGCCAACTGGTGCGTGGCTAGGCGCGTGCCGATCAGCAAGTCGATCATGCGTTGGCGCGGGGTGCGTTCAGGAGGAAGCATGGGGGTTATGATAGACGGGCAGGCGTTGAAGCTCAAGAAGTGTCGATGAAGCCATAGTCGATGCCCGGCCTGTCAGCCGGCATCATGGGTTTGTGATCACCCGGAAAGGTACGCCACCTTTACACTCCGTTCCACAACTTCCGACTATAACTCCAACTATTGTTGTGTCCTGGTCAAGAAATCTCACCAGTGGTCACACCTGTGAATATCGGGTCATGTGTACACGAAGCTTAGAACTGGGTCGCCAATGAAAATAGCCTAATTCCCTGGGGCCATCCTGAACTACCTCCCACGTGAAACCGCGGGCTAACTCCAGAACAAATCTCTGGGCGATCCATAAGGTCAATCCTTTGCCCACGCATGATTTCTGTTGAATACCAAAAGGAGAATACTGCTTGGATCCGTAAGGCGATGTGCAAAAGCGATCAGGGTTGAATGCATTGGGATCGTCAAAGATTTCCTTGTCGCGGTGGCTCTCACGAATGCCGATCCGTACCAACCAGCCTTTGGGAATCACAAAACCTTCGAACTGAATGTCATGAAGTGCCTTGCGCATGAGATATTCGCTTTGCTCCAGTCGCAACGTCTCAAGCACAATACCATTTGCCAACTTATGGGCAGATTGGATTGTGCCTTCATCTTGTGACTGAAGATCCTTCCGAAGGGTGTTCATCCATTGCGGGTTGTCACTGAGCAGTTTGAAAATCCAGACGAAAAGATCCGAGACATCTATCCATGACGTTTGCAGCAGATAGATAAAATTCCGCAGTAACGTTTTGTCCTGTGCATGGGTCGAACAATTGTGGCCGGCATCCCCCAGAAAACTCCTGAAAAAGGTGTCCCTGGCAAGTCCGTAGGTGAGAAATAATTGCTCAATTTCACACAGAGCATTTTCCGTTGTTCTTCTTGAGGAGAAGAGAGCGTGGCGATAATCAATCTGTTTGTACAAATTTTGCAGATGTTCGAATTCCGGATCCTGAGCGGTCAGCCCCAGAAACAGTTCGACAAAAATGGAGAAGGCCATCTGTTGCAAATGGGGAACGGGATGGAGGGCTTTGGAATTCTCCGCCATCGTGATGCACCTTGTTCTGATAATCCTTTCGACCGATGCGGCTCTTTTCTCAAGAAAGGCAGAATCCGCAAAAAGGCCTTTCATTTTACTCCGGTATTCCATATGTACGGCGGGCGCCATGTAACGCATGAACCCGCCTGGAATATAACTGTTGAAGGGCATGGGCGGCGTAGTCGTGGATTCTTCATGATCTTTCAAAAACTTATTGCCCAATTGAATGCCGGTCAGGCAGATCATTGGTTGGACAAAGTTATTCATTTTGAAGATAGGACCATATTTGTCTGCCGCTTTCTGATAATACAAATAATCAATCCATGGTCCTGAAGGCGCTAATTGGAGAGAACCGGGAGGGAGGCCTCTGCTAGAACCGAACGTTGGCCTGGCTCGCCAGTAAAAGAGGTACAACACCAGTGGGGCAGCCATGATCATCACAAAGGCGGAATATCGGGGAAGATACCAGGTGAGCAGGACAGACAACGTCAGGTAGGCGATGATGCCGAAGCTGAGAATCCCGAACAGACGAGGAAACAGGCTGAGTCGACGAAGAAAGCCAGAGTAGCGATATAAGTTTACAAATGGGGCGATGGGAATGAAAACAATGGCGGTCTCAATGAGCATTTTCATGACGAGGTGGAATTCAGAAAATCCATTGGGAGTGGTGTGAGAGGAAAGATTGGCGGTGTAAGCTATATGCCGAATATCTTTCGGTCAGCAAAGGTCCTGGTGGCTGCATCATAGTCACGTATTTCTCCGTACCGATGTTTCTGTGACAAGAGTTCTCCCACGACCGATAAGTAACGTTGCACATAGACTTCTTCTGAATACTCCTGTCTGTAAGCCCGAGAGGCTTCTGTCTTCAAATGGTGTTTTGTCCGGTCATCAGTAATCATCGTGGTGATGGCGTCGTGAAGTTCCTCCGACTTCGTGTACAAGATCCCGCCGCCATGTTCGGAAATGATTTCTTCAACGGCGCTTTGCCTATACGCAATGACGGGGGTTCCGGCGGAAAAGGACTCCGCCGTGACATGACAGAAGGTCTGATAGCAGCGTGAAGGAACAATGGTTGCCACGGCGTTTTCATATAACTGTTGTATCCGGTCCTGAGATAGTGGGCCGGTAAAATGCACATTCAACATGCCTTCGGCCAGAGATTGCAGATGTGTGCTGTAACTGCCCTGGCCGCAAATGACGAGGCCATGATCCGGAAAGTTGCGGAACATGGGGATGACATCCTGAAACCCTTTGTAGGATTCCAGTCGTCCCACGCAGAAAAAAAATGGGCGATCCAGGGGTAGAGGATTCTCGACCGCCGGGGTCTTTTCCGGGATGGTATACAAGGGCGGCAGGTGAACCATGCGCTTCTTAAATCCCCGCTCCAGGTGTTTGTGGATAGTAAAAAGGCTTGGTCCAAGGAACATATCAATATGCCTGGTCATGTCTTCCATGAGACTGGTGTGACGCCACAGTTGAGGCGGTCTCCCATAATGCAGGCTGCAGGTAAAGCATTGAGGTTTCTCACATACTGCCCCAGTATACTTCCAAAGTAAATGCATGGGACAGACCAACCAATGATCATTCAGCCCCCCGATTTTAATTCGGCTTTTACCGTAGCTGAAAATTTGCGGCCCGCCCAACAGGGAAACATTGTAGTAATGAATGACATCAAAAGGTTCCTTGAAGCATTCTTGGAGCGCGGCTTTTTGCCCATACGGCCTTCCGGTTTGATGAATGGCCAATAAACTCAGGAGTCGCAAAGGCGAAGTGATTTTTTTGATGGTGATAGCGGGATGATCTTCATACTGTGCAGTGATGTGTTCCCCTGCCAACGCTTCATACGCATCCGGATTGTGTAAGACCGTGACCTCATGGCCGCGCCTGGCCAGCCCGTTGGCGAGGCGTTGGACATACCAACCGTCTGCATCGGCATTGTAAGGAGGATAAAAGGTTGTGCAGAGACAAATTTTGAGTTTTTTGGTCATACAGCCATCGCGACGAATCGGAACCCGGTTGTAAACTTTTTGAAAGGATCAAGGGCAATGATAATGATGTTTGACATATCGGTTCCGTCAAACCTTTACTAAGGTCGCCAACGTGACGGCCGTGTCCGTCACAGGTGCTATGGTATTCCGTTGTTGGAGAATCTGTGCCGCCACGGCAACAGCGATGACACCGGGATCTTTATCAGGAATGTCCCGAATACCGATTGGACAGGTGAGACGCCTGACCACCCCCTGCCCCAGTCCCTTTTGGATAAGCCGTTTAGTAAAACGCTCCCGTTTGGTTTTTGAGCCGATCAGTCCCAGATACGCAAAATCTCCACGCCTCAAGATATGCTCGCAGAGGTCCAGATCGAGCGGGTGGCTGTGGGTCATGACCAGAAAGAAGGTTCCTGGTTGGGCGTCAGCAATGATCCGGTCATGTGTGTCCGACACAATTGTTGTCACATTATGCGGGACTGTGGCGGGAAACATATCGGGGCGTCCATCTATCCAGGTGATGTGACAGGGCAATCCACTCATGACTCTGATGATGGCTTTTCCTACATGACCGGCACCAAACAACACCAGGCGGAACATGTCGGGGCCATACCGCTCCAATAAGTAGGCAGGGGGTGTGTCGCCAGGCTTGCGGTAAACGAGCTGTAGGGAATAGGCGGCTTTACCTGGCGAGGCCAGAAGCGTGCGGACAAGTGGGGCAATTATTTCCTGATCGTCTGCCAGACTTTCTTTAATAACATCTCCGGCTAAATATTCTGTAATGATCAGTTTGCCGTCATAGGCTGACAATGCACTCGCGTTGAGAGAGGTCACCATGACACAAGGGGCGCTGTCCTGATAGTGTTGCAATTGATCAAGCCATGCATGGTTGAGTGGAGGGACTGTCTCCAGTAGTAACGTACATTCCCCTCCGCAACATTGACCAGCATCCGCACCCAAATGCCAGGTCCGAAGATGGCGCACAGGCTTCTGGTCGCTGCCGCTTTTCAATAGCCGGCGGGCTTCTTCAATCACGCGATATTCAAGGGTGCCGCCTCCGATTGAACCAAAAGACTTGGACTGGGTGACGATCATCCTCGCGCCCACGTCACGAGGCGTTGACCCTTTAGCCTGTACGAGCAACACTAGAACACAGGCCACCTGTCGGCCGAGTAGTGTTTGAAGAATAGGGATCCAGTCAATCACAGGCGTACGGAAACTCCCATAGCAGGCTGTTGAACAAGCAAGCATGACCTGAGTCTTGCCGAAGGACCCGCCAGCGGCGTCCTCGCCCCTTGCCCGCCTTCCGGCGCACACACGTGATGCTCTTCCCGTCGGGTGCGTTCATGTGGCTCTCTGAATGATCCGCCTGTCCAAGCGGGTTCGCCTTGCCACGAGAAAAGTTGCTTCACGCCGGGGCTGGGAGGGCTATCAGCCTGGGCCTTTTTGAATATCCCCTCTCCCTGATTGAAAACCGTTACATGTTGGACCATGAAACGCCTCTCACATATGTCGAGTTTTTCAACAGCTCTGCTGATTATGCGAATGCAAATCCTGTATGGCATTGAGAATACGTTCGGGAGTGGCCGGTGCATCCAGACGGGGGCTTCGACGAACGTGGCCGGCTGCAGCGACAATGGCGTCCTTGATAGCCTGAAAGACTGAGATGGCCAGCATGAACGGCGGCTCTCCCACCGCCTTGGAGGAAAACACGCTGTCTTCCTGGTTAGGCGCGGTATTGAGCAACGTCACATTGAAATGTTGAGGACAATCACTGCACGCCGGAATTTTGTAGGAGGACGGGGCATTGGTTTGCAGGATCCCCGCATCATTCCAAATGAGTTCCTCCATCGTGAGCCACCCTGCCCCTTGAAGAAATGCCCCTTCAATCTGCCCGCGGTCGATGGCGGGGTTCAGCGATTTCCCACAATCGTGCAAGAGATCGACCCTCAGCAATGTACTCTCTCCTGTCAGGGTATCGATTACGACTTCGGAGACCGCTGCGCCATAGGAAAAGTACAAAAAGGGTCGGCCGGTGAAGTTGTTCCGGTCGAATCCGATTTCCGGCGTGCGATAAAACCCCGTCGCCGACAACGAGATCCGCTCTTTATAGGCGAGTGCTATTAGCTCCTGGAAAGAGATCTGTTGTGATCCAATCGATACCCGGTTGTTCATAAAGACGACCTCGTCCGGCCGGACGTCGAAATACTTCGCAGCGAATTCGACCAGGCGCAATTTGATTACACGGGCAGCCGCTTGAGCTGCCTTTCCATTAAGGTCTGACCCAACCGATGCCGCCGTGGCTGATGCATTCGGGACCTTGCTGGTATCCGCAGCAGAAATCGTGATGCGCTCCAGATCGACCTGCAATTCTTCGGCGACAGTCTGAGCGACTTTGGTGTACAGTCCCTGGCCCATCTCTGCCCCGCCATGATTGAGATAGACACTGCCGTCAGCGTACAGGTGGATGAGCGCACCGGCCTGGTTCAAATGGGTTTGAGTAAACGAAATGCCAAATTTCACCGGAGTCAACGCCAACCCGCGTTTGAGGATAGGATTGTGACGGTTGAAGTCGTCGATTTCAGCGCGACGTTTTCCATACCCGGCATCGGTTTCCAGACGGGAGACGATCTCAGGCAATAGGCGGCCCTCGACACGCATGCCATAAGGCGTGATATCGCGTTGGCCCGGTTCGTAAAAGTTGCGTTTGCGTATCTCGTTCGAATCTTGACCGAGGTAACGGGCAATCTCGTCAATAACCTGTTCCATCACCCAGATCCCTTGAGGGGCGCCAAATCCCCGAAAGGCCGTATTCGATACCGTATTGGTTTTGCAGCGGTGAGAGACAATGGACACATGAGGTAAAAAGTAACAATTGTCGCTGTGGAGGATGGCACGATCGTTGACAGGTCCTGAGAGATCAGCAGACATTCCGCACCGTGAGGACAGCTCCAGACTGTACCCCTCGATTTTGCCCTCATCGTCAAAGCCCACCTGATACTGGGCTATGAAATCATGCCGTTTGCCGGTTATCACCATATCTTCCTGCCGGGTGAGTCTGCATTTCACGGCCTGCCCGGTTTCCGCGGCGAGTAAGGCCGCGACGCAGGCGGTGAGAGTCGACTGAGTCTCCTTGCCCCCAAAGGCCCCGCCCATGCGACGACACATCACCGTCACATCACTGATTCGTGTCAACCCCAACACCCTGGCCACGGCCTGCTGGACATACGAGGGGTACTGGGTGGCGCTGTGAACACACAACCCTCCGTCATCATTTGGAATCGCCAGCGCTACCTGGCATTCGAGGTAGAAGTGTTCTTGGCCCCCTACCTTGAGTTGTCCTTCCAGGCGGTGGGTGGCTGCTTCGATCGCCTGGGTGGCGTCTCCACGGGAAAGACGCATGGATGGCAGGACAAAGGAGTCTATAGCCAGCGCTTGTTCGACCGTAAGGACCGGCGCCAGGGGTTCATACTCCACCGCCGCTAAATTGACCGCCATTTGTGCTTGCTTGAACGATTGAGCGGCGACGGCGAATATCGGCTGCCCGACACACGCAACGTGCGTCGAAGCAAAGACGGGCTCATCCGCCTGGATGAAGCTGAGGAGATTCTCTCCCGGAATATCCTGTGCTGCCATGACGGACATAACCCCAGGAGACTGCCTGACCCGGTCCAGGTCAAGAGTGGTGACGCGCGCATGAGCGTATCGGCTCACTCCAATCGCAGCATAGAGCGTCATCGCGGGCACCGGCAGGTCGTCGACGTAATTCGCCTTACCGGTCACATGCAAATGGGCACTATCGTGCATCCTGGAAGTCCCGACACCACCTGACAGCTCAGGGTTACTCATATGTCCTTTGGTAAGCCGTGACTTGCAAGGATTCTGGCCGAAGGGTTGACTCAAGAAACCATCGTCGCAGGAGATTTTTGGCGACCAACGTTCGATAGGCTGCGGATGCACGCACATCGCTCGTCGGCTCAAAATCCTTCTCTAACGCGTGCGATGCCGTTACTACTGTGTCGGCGGTCCAGGGTCGGCCAGCCAACGCGCGTTCACAATGGGTGGCCCGTTTCACATAGGGGGACATGCCGCCATAGCACACACGTACCTGGTGTACCCGATTGTCCTTCAGTTCCATATAGAAGGCGGCATTGATTGCGGCAATATCACAACCGTGCCGTTTGGTAATTTTGTAGGCAGAGAATGTACCCGATTTCTGAGGAAGCGGGAGGAAAATGGATTCGATCAACTCACCGGAGGCAAGAACATCCTGTATCCCACCTGTGAAATAGGCTTCCACTGACAAGGTGCGTTGCCTGCTGCCGGCACGTAACACCATCATGCTGTCCAGGGCAATGAACGCCGGAGCGGTATCACTGAGGGGCGACCGGCCGGCAAGGTTCCCACCGATGGTCGCTAGATTTCGAATGGCAGGAGAACCGATGCGCAGCAATAGTTCTCCAAACGCGGGATAATACCGGGCGATGACGGGACAGGCCTCCGTCAGCGTGGTCGCCGCACCGATGGTGATGCCTGAATCGGAAATCACGGCGCCACGGAGTTCTTTGACCTTTCCGATGAAGATCACTGTTTCATTATTGTGCCGGTTCTGAGCAACCAATGGGCCAATCTCGGTGCCACCTGCAAGTAAAACAGCGTTTTCATACTGTTGAAGCATGCCGGAAAGTTCGGCCAGATCCACAGGTACCAGACAATGGTTTGTTGTACCCGTGGTCGAACTTCCTCGTATCTGCAGTCGGTGAGGTCTTTTGAGGGAACGTAATAATTCACGAAGATGTCGTTCATCCGTATCCACCCGTCCGGATGACCCGAGACGTTGGTTCGCCCGCTGTTTGCCCGGCCCGCCGGTCGGTTGATCGGCATCAAACAGACACAAGGCCGCATCAATGATTGACCGATAGCCGGTACAGCGACAAAGATTCCCGGCCAACGCATTGACGATATCTTCTCTTACGAGGTGTTCCCCCGATTGGTAAAGCGCGAAGAGGGTCATGACAATGCCCGGTGTACAAAATCCGCATTGCGACGCATGTGCCTCAACCAGTGCTTGTTGTACAGGATGGAGTTGACCATCGGTCGCTTTCAGGTCTTCTACCGTGAGAAGCGCCTGGCCATCCAATTGAGGTAATGGGTGAAGGCAGGAATTGATGGTGCGATAGCAAAGCTGTCCGCTATCGTCCAAGCCTGCCAGCACCACCGTGCATGCGCCGCAACCGCCTTCGCCACAGGCCTCTTTCGTCCCGGTCCGGTTCCCTATTTCGCGCAGATACCGAAGGATGGTCATGGATGGATCAACATGGGCCAACGTTTGGACTTCCCCGCCCAGAACAAAATGGATGGCCCCATCATCACTACTATCGAATGAAGTCTTGTCCAGCATGTCGTTCATAGACTTGAAGGCGAACTCTGGTTTAACCTGAATAATCCACGACTCTGATAATAAAAAAATCCACCGAGGCTCCTACTGTGCTAATAGGAGCGGTGTCGAAACGCTTCTACGTACACTCTAGAGGACCCTCGATGGAGACAGAGTGCATACCAGAACTGACGTTCGAATTCCATCCCAAGATGGAGAACGGGGCCCGATTCGATCAGACCCGTGCCAGCACCGATGGAGGCGTTGTGCTACTCAAGGCCGTGGATAAGCACCTGTGTCAACGACCTCCTGGAATTTTCCCGGTGCGATTACATGAAATTTCCCCTCCAGTTGATAAAGGGTCTGTTTGCGCGAACACTCGGTTGAGTTCATGCAGGTGCTTGGTCTTCTCTTCTTCAGTGATCCAGGCGCCTTCAAAGGAATTGCGGGCCAGTTGGTAGAGGTCTTCGCGGGTGACTGGCAGGTGTTCAATGAGTGCGCGGTAATTGTCGTTCACATACCCGCCGAAATAGGCAGGATCGTCTGAGTTGACGGTCGCTTTGAGACCCCGTTTGAGCATTGTCAGTATTGGGTGCTGATCCATGTCCTTCACCACACAGAGCTTGAGATTGGACAGAGGGCAGACGGTGAGGGTTTTGCCTTCATCGGTTAGGCGGTGCACCAGCACAGCATCATCCAGCGAGCGGTTGCCGTGATCAATGCGATCCACGCGCAGCAGGTCTAGTGCCTGATAGACATAGTCCGGCGGGCCTTCCTCACCGGCATGGGCGGTGATTTTAAAACCTAATTCCCTACACCTGGCGAACACTCGTGCAAACTTTTCCGGCGGATTGCCGATTTCTGTGGAATCCAGGCCGAAGCCATCTAGCTGATCCAGAAACGGCTTGGCGAGCTTCAGGGTTTCAAAGGCGTGCTCTTCAGACAGGTGACGTAGAAAAGACAGAATCAGCTTGGAGCTGATGCCCAACTGCTCCTTGCCATTCTGCAACGCACGGCGAATGCCGCTGATCTGAACGTCAATCGGAATGCCGCGCTCCAGATGCGCCTGAGAATCAAAAAACATCTCCACATGCACCACATTGTCCTGATGCACCCGTGTCAGATACGTCCACGTGAGATCGAAAAAATCCTCTTCCTTCAACAGTACTGACATACCGGTGTAGTAGATATTCAGAAATTCCTGGAGATTATTGAAGGCGTACGCGGCACGCAGCGAGTTTACGTTGGGATAATTCAACCGAACGCCATTGCGCAAGGCGAGACGGAACACCATTTCCGGTTCCAGACTGCCTTCGATATGCAGATGCAACTCGGCTTTGGGCATCCGTTGTGCCAGCTGCAGCAATTCTTCGTTCATGGATGTCCCTCGATGGGAAACAGAGAGCGATGGGGAGGAGGCTATCATGGGTCAGATTGTTGACCTAGCAAATGTGAGTTGTAGTGTAGATAGCACATCATCTGTCCGGTTTAAGGTGCGCCCTCACCGACGGCCCGTGACGGATCTGGAAGCGGAGCGGTCTTGGCTCAAACGCGATCTCGCTGAAGCGCGGATGGAAGTGGCGATCCTAGCTGCGCATGTGCGGCCCCTCCAGACGTATGGCCCGGAACGGCTGCAAGCCGAACTGCGTGAGGACGGCCTTCCAGCCGGGATCCTGAGCAGGCGAACTATTGGATCCAGGCCAAGGTCATGTACTGCCACAAAGCAGCAGATGGTGTCACACCGGAAAGTGTGGCCAAAGCCGGGGCCGACATCAGCAGTGGCGGTACGACGATGGCCTCTGCCGGTGATATGTCAGGGGGTGGAATGGGTGCGGGTATGATGGGCATGGGTGGAGGAATGCCGGACATCAACGCCATGATGAGGCAGGCCATGGCCGGGGGAGGCGGTTTTCCCGGTAGGCAGATGCAACAGACTCTGAAAGAAGATGGCGTGACGTATTTGTGTGTCACCGACGTGCAGATCACTGATCGCAAAATCGGCAAGACAATCGGTCAGCCACTCACGGGGCAGGCAACGAGCAGCCCCAAAGTGCGGCAGATGCGTATGGTGGGACACGTTCGACAAAAAGATATCGACAGTCCTGAAGCGACGCCGATCATTCAGGACAAGGTCAACACCGGTATTGCCGGACTGTTCTAGTCGGTCATCGCTCAGGTCCCTTCTGACCCTCTGCGTACGCTCCTCTGATCCTGTTATACTGACCTCATTCGAGATTGCTCACTCCTCTCAAAGGCGGTCACGCGATGAGCGCTCCCACGTGGGATGATTTTGCTGAGCTCGCGCTGAAGCGCATCACGTCATCCGGCGCCGACTACGGCGACATCCGCATCGTGCACAGCACCGCTCAGACGATCAGAGGCGAAGACCGGCGGATCGCATCAATTCGGGATACGGACGATGTCGGTTTCGGAGTGCGGGTGCTCTATCACGGAGGATGGGGCTTCGCGGCCAGTTCGATCCTTTCCCTTGAAGAGGTTCCGCGAGTCGCCGAGCTGGCGATCGAGATTGCCAAAGGATCCGCCTCGGTCGCCATCGACAAGGTTCGGTTGGCAGCAGAGCCGGTCCATCGCGATCGTGTTGTGACGCCGGTTCGGATCGATCCGTTCACCGTTCCGCTCCAGCACAAGACCGAGCTCCTTCTTGCCACGATGGAATCGCTTCAGGCGCAATCCGGGGTCGTCCGCAGCACGGCCGAGCTGTGGGCGCGGCGAGACCGCAAGCTGTTTGCGTCCACGGAGGGGACGCGGCTTGAGTTTGATCTCCTCGCATCGAGCGGAGAGTGTGCGGCGACGGCGCTCCACGACGGGCGATTCGCCAGTCGATCGTTCAATACGCCGCAGTTGCGGCGCGGGTATGAACTCATCGAGGAGGCCGGCTTTTTGACGCAGGCGCCACGCGTGGCGCGCGAGGCGGTCGAAAAGGTGCGCGCGCCCGCCGTAGATGCGGGGGCCTACGATCTCGTGCTGGACCCGGAACATCTCTCCCTCACGATGCACGAGTCGTGCGGCCATCCCACCGAGCTGGATCGGGCGCTCGGGTATGAAGCGAACTATGCCGGGACCAGCTTTCTGACGACGGATAAGCTGGGCAGGTTTCGGTACGGATCTCCGCACGTCACGCTGGCGGCGGACAATACCGAGCCGGAAACGTTGGCGGCCACCGGGTACGATGATGACGGCGTGGCTTGCCAGAAATGGGACATTGTGCGCGACGGGCTCTTCGTGGGGTACTGCACGAATAGAGAGGTCGCGCCGAAAATTGGCGACGCGCGCTCGCGCGGGTCGAATCGCGCCGATAGCTGGGGGACGGTCCCGATCGTGCGCATCGCCAATATCGGACTGGAGCCGGGCCGGGCGACCCTCGATCAACTCCTGGCGGATGTGCAGCGCGGGATTTATATCGAAGGCCACGGCTCCTATAGCATCGATCAGCGGCGCTACAATTTTCAGTTCGGCGGAGATGCATTCTGGCTGATCGAAAACGGACGGCGGACCCACATGCTGCGCGACGTGATCTATCACGGCATCACGCCGGAATTTTGGAACAGTTGCGACGGAGTGGCCGACCGGTCGCATCGTCAACGGTATGGCTTCATCACCTGCGGCAAGGGCCAGCCAGGCCAGTCCGGCTGGATGACGCACGCCGCATCGCATGCGCGTTTCCGCAACATTCAGGTCATTCGAGGTGAGGGACGATCATGACCGTCACCGGCGCCAAGCCTTGGCCGAAGATGACCACCCGCGAGGAGTTTCAGTTTATCGCCGAGCAGGTCCTCAACTGTTCGACGGCGGACCATGCGCTGGTGGCCTTGCATGATCAGGATAGCGGGACGACGCGATTCGCCAACAACCAGGTGACTCAGAACGTCAACACGCGACGGGGAGGCGTGACGGTCACGGTGGCATTCGGCGCCAGGCAGGGCACGGCCACGACGACGGATTTCACCGCCGGGTCGCTGCGCGGGACCGTCAAACGGGCCGAGACGATCGCACGGGTCTCTCCCGAAGACCCGGAGTATCTGCCGCCTGCCGGACCGCAAGCCTACAATTCTTGTCCGACGGTGCGTAGTGAGACCGTAAAAGCCGGTCCGTCAGTTCGTTTGGAATATGCCAACGAAGCGATCGGCCAATGCCGTATGGAAAATATGTCGGCTGCGGGCATTGTCTCATCAGCCCGCGCATCGGTCGGCGTCGCGGCGGACACCGGGCTCCTGGCGTTTGAAGAGCGTACGGAAGCGCGATTCAGCATTACCGTGCAAGCCGGCGACGCGACCGGGTGGGCCTCGGCGGCGCATCGTTCCATCGATCGGTTGAAAGTCCAGGAGCGCACGCTGTCGGCGATCCATAAGGCGACGGTGGGGGCTGAGCCGCAGGAACTGCCTCCCGGCCGCTATCGGGTTATTCTCGAACCGGCGGCGGTGGCTGGTTTGTGGTCGTGGATCATCTGGATGCTGGATGCCAAGTCGTATCTGAAAGGCACGAGTCCGTTTGCCGGCAGACTGAAGAAGCGGATCCTGGATAAACGGCTCTCGTTGGAGAATTGTCCGGGGCACGCCGATCTACTCGGGGTTGGCTTTACGGCTGAAGGGCTTCCGTCTACGGCATCGGCATGGATTCATCAAGGCGTCTTGCAGCAATTGGCCTATGATCGATTTGCCGCCCAGGCGCAGCAGATCATGCCAATTCCGACAATCGAGGCGCCGCGCCTTTCGATCGAGGGATCGTCGGCCAGTTCTTTGGCGCAACTCATCAAATCGACCGACCGGGCGATCCTCGTGACGAATTTCTGGTATCTGCGCACGGTGAATCCCACCGATCTGACATTGACCGGCATGACGCGGGATGGAACATTCCTGGTAGAGAAGGGGGAGATTGTCTCCGCGGTGAAAAATTTCCGGTTTCACGAGAGTCCTCTGCGGGCGTTCCAACAGGTCGAATCCTGGACGGCGCCGATGGAAGCGGTGACTTCTGAAACGGGAAAGATGCTCGTGCCCGCCGTGGTCCTGCCGGAGTTTCACTTCTCCAGCGTCACCAGATTTTAGGCCTCAGACGCTTTGATTGTGACGTGCGTGGGTACACCATGTTTGGAAAAATGATTGACTCACCCGCATGGTCGGAGTAGACAAGTACGTAGTGGCTCGGAGATATTGTCGGTTCCCGTTCGAGCCCGCACGATGTTCGAATCCCTCCAGTCAGATCGTCGCAACCTGCCTCCACGATGTTCTGCGGTCTGGGTGGTGAAGTTGATAGAGGAGGTTCCGTCATGTCCCGTCGATATAGCGACCAGCCCATTAACCTGATCGCGCGCATTCCTTCTCCCGAGCAGATGTCCGCGGCACGCCCGAAGCAGCGGTCTTTCATCCAACTGGTTATGGAGTCCGGAGCAACCTGCGCGCGCGGGATTGCCGATATGGTGGCGCAGTTTCACCGGCTGGGTCGGTCGATTAGTCCTCCGATGAATCGCCGGCAGGCCGAGAACGCCCCGCTCAATTCGACCGCCGAATCGGCGGCGTCACCGTCTCAGCCTGTTGCGGAGAAGGTCTATCTCTCCGACGATCGCCTGGCCAGATGGAACGCCCTTCTGGATGCGACGATTCCGCGCATTCAGTCCGATGAACAGGGTCGGGAGCCCATTCCTGCATCGGCCGCTCGTTCGGTGCCCCGTGTTGCTGAGTCACATCCTCTCGATGAAGTGGTCGCATTGCGCGTGGAGTTGTTGGCGCATCAGCAAGAGGTGGCCCGCCTGTCGGTACAGTTGCAAGAATTGAAATCGATGGTGGGCTCACAGCAGCAGGTCTTGATCTATTTGGGGCAAGAATTGGAAGCACAACAGCTGCCGATGGTCATGGCGGCGGCACAGGCCGCGCCGTCCGTGAAGAAAGCCCGGGTCATGCGGGCAAAATCCGGGGGGAAAGAGCTGTCTGCGTCACGGAAAGTATCTCGCGAGCCGTCTCTGAATTTGTAACAACATGGTGTGTATGAGGTGGATCCGTGCGTAGAGCGGTGATCGTAAGCGGACTGTTGTGTATGCTGACCGGCTGCCTTTCAACGGCGGGCACTCACGAAGAGTCCCTCGGGGTCGGTATTGTCCGGGGAACGTTGGGCGTTCAGTCCGAGGGGCAGGTACGGCTCGCGCAGCCGGCAGGTGCGTCTCTACAGGGGGCGGTGCTGTTGCTGGAAGGCGGTGCGTATGTCCTGAGCCTTTCGGATGGTTCGGAACGCCGTGTGGCGTTGGATGAAAATACCCGCATCGACCGGCCGGCTCATGTCGGCGACAGGGTCGAAGCGTTTTTGGATGACAGCGGACGTGCCGTTCTTATTCGCAACATTGACCACCGCACGGACTAGCCCTCAACCGCATGCAGCCGGATTCGTCCCTCGTTCTCGCCGCTCGGTGAGCCGACTGAGTCGTGCTGCCCGGTTCTGCCTCGCGCTTTTGCTGTCGGGGGGCGGCGCTGCTGAGGCGGCGGATTCCGTCCCGCTGTTCACCGATCTCGGAACGCTTCGCCACCCGATTACCACGACATCCGAACAGGCCCAGCACTATTTCGATCAGGGCTTGCGCTTGGTTTACGCGTTCAATCATGAAGAGGCGATTCGTTCGTTCGAAGCAGCAGCCCGCCTCGACCCGACCGCCGCGATGGCTTATTGGGGGATTGCACTGGCCTTGGGGCCGAATATCAATGCGCCGATGGCCAAGACCGATGAACGGCGGGCGGGGGAGGCGCTGCAAAAAGCCCGGGCACAGATCGGCCACTCCAGTCCCGCCGAGCAGCGGTACATTGAGGCGCTTGGAAAACGATACAGTGCAAAAGGCGGTTCTCGTGTCGCGCTCGATAAGGCCTATGCCGCGGCGATGCGGACCGTCTGGCAGCAATCGCCGAATGATCCGGATGCCGGGGTTCTCTTTGCCGAAGCGTTGATGGATCTGCGGCCGTGGGATTTCTGGGCGTCCGACGGACGTCCGCATCCTGGGACCGATGAGATGGTCTCGACGTTGGAAACGGTTCTCGCCGGACATCCCGATCATCCCGGGGCGTGCCACTACTATATCCATGTCGTCGAAGCGTCGCCGAAACCGGAGCGGGCGTTGGCCTGTGCCGAACGGTTGCCTGGCCTTATGCCGGGAGCGGGGCATCTGGTGCACATGCCGGCGCATATCTATCTCCGCCTCGGCAAATATCACGAGGCGGCGGAAGGCAACGCCCGCGCGGTCCATGTCGACAAAGAGTACCTGGCGGGCCGGCCGACGAATGGAGGCTATGCGGACGGCTACTTCGCGCATAATCTGCATTTTCTCTGGGCGTCGCTGATGATGGAAGGGCGCCAGTCCGAGGCGTTGAAGATTGCTCGAGAGTTGACGGGAACCATTACCGAAACCGAAGCGCGGAAGGAGAAGTGGAAAGAATTCTATCTTCCGGCGCCGTTGTTTTCGTTGATCCGTTTCGGCCGGTGGGAGGAGCTGCTGCGCGAGCCGGTTCCATCGAAGGGACTACGGGTGCACGAAGGTATGTGGCGGCTCGGGCGGGGACTGGCATCAGCGGCAGTGGGCAGGATTCCGGGGGCTGAAGGCGAGCATTTTGTGCTGGCTGGCCTGGCGAAGCAGTTCCGCCGGGACCGCAGCCTTGAGGACAAGACCGCGCGGACCATGTTAAAAATCGCCGAGCGGTTGCTGGCGGGAGACATTGCCGCGCGCCGCCAGAAGTATGAGGAGGCCATCAAGATTCTGCGTGAAGGGGTCGCACTGGAAGAGTCGCTGCCTTATGCGGAACCTCCCTATTGGCCGATTCCCGTGCGGCACTATCTGGGGGCGGCGTTGCTGACGGCCGGCCGTCCGTCAGAGGCCGAACAAGTCTATCGGGAGGATCTTCGGCGTCACCCGCAGAACGGGTGGAGTCTCTGGGGATTGACCCAGAGCCTGCGTGCTCAGCATAAGGGGAGCGATGCGGACAAGGTCGAGGGGCAGTTCAAATCGGCCTGGACTTATGCAGACGTCACTCTGACGGCCTCACGATTCTAGTCGGGCAGTTTGGAGTACGAGAGCGTGTGATTGAGGGACAAGTTCAAGTCGTCTGGATCCATTGGATCTTCCCCGATGTCCCCTTGACGGCCTCACGATTTGAGTCGGGTAGTTCGGAGTGGAAGAGCGTGAGGTTTATTGTAGGTGTATGATCGAGGAAGAGGTCAAGTCGGCCTGGATCTCTGCCGATGTCATACTGAGCGTATCACGAGTGTAATCGAGCCGTCCGGAGTGGAGGAGCGATGCGATTCATAGTGGGTGTGATGGGGCCGGCCAAGGCCAAGAAGAAAGATTTGGATAATGCGCGGGTGCTCGGTGAGTTTATCGCCCGGCGCGGCTGGGTGGTGCTCACCGGCGGTCGGGATGTCGGCGTGATGGACGCCGCCTGCGAAGGGGCCAAGCGAGTGGGAGGGAGTCTGACGGTTGGGATCATGCCCACGGCCAAAGACAAGGTGTCCCGTCACGTGGATGTGCCGATTATCACGGAAATGGGCAGCGGCCGGAACAATATCAATGTGCTCACCAGCGATGTCGTCGTGGCCTGTGGACTGGGCGGGTCGGGAACCGTGTCCGAGGTGGCGCTGGCAGTGAAGGCCGGGAAGCCGGTCATTCTTGTGGAGGCGTCTCCGGCCGATGTGGCTTTCTTTCGCAAGCTCGGCAAGCGGTTGGTGTCTGCCGCATCGTCACCGGAAGAGGCGATCGAACTCATCATGAAGCAGATGGGGGGTGGCAAACGCCGACCAAAACCAGAAGAACCGGTGGAGTACGACGATCTGGCGTTATGAGCATCGGTTAGGGAGTGAGAATGCCGGAGAGCTCGCCTTTTTCCATCAGCACCCCGCTATTTTCGAAGGGGAGCCGGCCATCTTTCAGATACAGCACGCCGCTGATCTCGTAACTCAGGGCCTGGACTTTTCGTAACCCGAGCACCTGTCGCACGACATCCAGGGTAGACGTCGTCGTTTCAATCGTCACCACGCTGTCGCTCAAACGCGGAACGGTGAACGCCTGGTTCCCGAGGCCGCGAGCCAACCGTTTTCCATTCAAATCCAATCGGATGTCCATGCCGGTCACCTGTAGCTCGTAGTCGTTCGGGTTCCGGATGCGGAGATCGATCTTGAGCCGCTGCTCAAACGGTGTGCTATCCAGAGGAGTGATATTGGCGACCAGCACATCCGGTATTTCTCCCTTCACAAACCAGGAGGCGCAACCGGACAGCGCAGCGAGGGTTGCCATACAGAGCAGAAGTTTCGAGAGAGACATGAGGAGATCATACCCGAAAATCCATCGGAAGCCGAGCGCCGTAGTACACTGTGAGAGTGTCGTGTCAGCCTCGACTGACCACAGAGGAGGGTCTTCGCAATGACAAGACGGAATTTCGGACAAGCCGTATTAGCAGGGGTGATCCTCGTCATAGGATTGAGCCTCAGTCTGATCCAGCCGGAGCGCTCGGCCGCGACCGCTCCGGCCAAGGCCTATTTTGCCGGCGGATGTTTCTGGTGCATGGAAGAAGCCTTTGAGAAAGTCGAGGGTGTGTCGGCGGCGGTCTCCGGCTATATGGATGGGACGATAGCCAATCCGACGTATGAGCAGGTATCCGCGGGCGGGACCGGGCACGCGGAGTCGGTCGAGGTGACCTACGATCCCGCCAAAGTGAGTTACGAAAAGCTCTTGGATGCGTTCTGGCGCAATGTGGATCCGCTGACCTCGAACGCGCAATTCTGTGACCATGGCAATCAGTATCGGGCCGCGATATTTCCCTCGACTCCCGAGGAGCAGAAATTGGCGGAGGCCTCGAGAAAACGCCTTGAAGAGTCGAAGAAATTTCACAGTCCGATCGTGACGCAGATTGTGGCCGCCACGACGTTTTACCCGGCCGAAGAGTATCACCAGGATTTCTATAAAAAGAACCCCGTGCGCTACAAGTTCTATAAATTCAATTGCGGCCGGACGCAGCGGTTGGAAGAAGTCTGGGGCAAGCCGTAGCGCGTGCTGGTGCGCAATGTTTGAGGTCGTTCACTTGCCAAAAAGTGGTCGTCTCTGTCCAAAGTGGGCAGCATTATCAGGGACACACCGCGTGCCAGCCGCAGTTCTGAGATACATCAGCAGGTTGTGAGGTCATTAGGACGGCACGGCTCTTGAGGAGATAGTCCGGTAACCCGGGTTCACCCCTGCTGAATGGGTCGACCAGGTTACTGCGTGACTATTTCAATTTCCATACAACGATGTCGCCTTTCCGCTGCCTGTCTCCGCAGCGCGGGTGTGCTGCTGTTGGCCGTCGTCATGGTCGGGGCAATCCCCGTTCCTACGAAGTCGGATTTCGATGGTCGTCCGCGATACGACACACAAGAAATCCGTCGGGCGATCGCATTCTATGCCAAGCGATATCGGCTAGATCCGGCGCTCTTGCATGCCGTTATTAAGACGGAGTCTGACTTTCGTCCCGACGCGGTCTCTCGGAAGGGGGCGGTCGGACTGATGCAATTGACTCCCGAGACCGCTGCGACCTTACGTGTGGGCAACCTCCACGACCCCATCCAGAATATCGGCGGTGGCGCGAAGCAGTTGCGTCATCTTCTCAATCTCTATGACGGGGATCTCTCGCTGACGCTGGCCGCCTACAATGCCGGAGTGCATCGGGTGAAAGGCGGCCGGATTCCACGCATCCGCGAAACTCGACACTATGTGCGTAAAGTACTCAAGTACTATGAACGGTATCGATCCAAGAGCCCCCAATTGCCGCCGCCGGATCACTCAGCCACGTCTCCTTCAGCGTCGCAGTCCGTTGCTTCGTAGAGGACCTCTCTGAAATCGGAGAAAGAGCGGTGCGGTGAGCGGCCGGCCGTCGAGCGCTATCGCGCTTTGATCACCAATGCACGCAGCCGCTCCCGTTGGGCCATGGTAATGTCGACGAACTCCAATCCGAACTCTTTGCAGTCGATCCAGCGGACGATGGCCTGATTGATGCGTAGCGGCCATGGATGGTCGGGCAGGAAAAGAGACAGTCTCACGATCATGCCGATCTCGAGTGGGATTGACGAACTTGCTCGGCAGCCACTGGCGGAAATATCCAGCAGCACGGCTTCACCCTCAAAATCGTCTTCGCCGAAGAAGAAGAGACGGCAGGAGAGCGGCAGCCGTCTTCCTCGTCGATCCTTGTGGTGATCGCTTGCCGAGTCCTGGCTCGCGGGCGGTTGTGGTCGTACTTCCATGGCCTTCATATCCTCTCAGATATTCCTCACGCCTAGACTGTACCGCGCGTTCTCTTTTTCCGCCTTCCTCAGATGGTGTAGTTCGGACGGGGGACAGCCATGCCTTCGAAAAGCCCTGAAGGTCACTGCGAATGTGTACCAGAGAAACCATCGAATGCAAGTACAAACAACTAAGAAGTAACGATCATGCCATCAACCATAGCGGTGAGGGATGAGCTCGACAAGCAGTTGACCTTCGCCCGGGTCTCTGCGAAAAAGATGGGATTGGGATGTGGGAGGGGAGAAGTCGTGATGAAACGAACAGGGAATCTCAAGATGGCGCAGCTCGGACCGTCAGAAATCCGAGCCATGACCCAGGCCTGTGTACAGGCCAAGGGGGTCAATATGGCCCAAGGGGTCTGCGACACGGCCGTTCCTTTGCCGGTCTTGGCGGGCGCCAAGCGCGCCATGGACCAGGGGTTCAACACCTATACGCGATTCGACGGGTTGGCCGAACTACGGCAGGCACTGGCCAAGAAACTGGCTCGCTTCAATGGCATTCAGGCCGATCCTGAGCGCAACATCACGGTGAGCGCCGGGGCAACGGGATCGTTTCATTGTGCCTGCGCCGCTCTTCTGAACCCCGGTGATGAAGTCATTCTCTTCGAACCCTACTACCAGTACCATGCGACGGCGCTGCAATCGGTCGACACCGTTCCGGTGCCGGTGCGGATGCACCCGCCCGATTGGACCTTCTCGCTCGCCGAGGTGGAGCGAGCCGTCACAAACCGCACCAGAGCGATTGTGGTCAATAGCCCCGGCAATCCGTCGGGAAAAGTCTTTTCACGTACCGAGCTGGAAGGGATTGCCGCGATCGCCACGCGCTACGATCTGTTCGTATTCACCGATGAAATTTACGAATACATGCTGTATGACGGCCGGCAACATGTCAGCCTCGCGACCTTGCCGGACATGGCCGAACGGACGATCACAATCGGAGGCTACTCCAAGACATTCAGCATTACCGGGTGGCGCATCGGCTACAGCGTCGCGGCGGAGCGATGGGCGCAGCTCATCGGGGCGATGAACGATCTGTTATATGTCTGCGCGCCGGCGCCGTTGCAAATGGGTGTGGCGGCCGGCATTCACGAGCTGCCGGATTCCTTCTATCAGGAGATGGCCCGGGAGTATCAACGGAAACGGGATCGTTTTTGCGAGGCACTCTTGCGGGCAGGGCTCACGCCGTCTGTTCCTCAGGGCGCCTACTACGTGCTGGCGGATGCGACCCGGCTTCCGGGGAGCACCGGCAAGGCACGCGCGATGGCGCTGCTGGACATGGCCGGTGTGGCCGCTGTTCCAGGGGAAGCCTTCTTCTCAGGGCCTGAAGGCGCGCGGTTCGTGCGGTTCAGCTATGCGAAAACCGAATCTGATTTCGATGAGGCGTGCCGGCGTTTAGCGACACTCCATCTATAAGGTGGAGACGTTCTGATTGTATCGAAGCGCTTGTTCCTCGTGCCGCTGCATGGTAGATAGGGTAAAACATCAGGGAGTCTATCGGTATATGCGTCTGGTGCAATCTCGGGTCTGCGCGCTGATCGTGCCGCTGCTGCTGCTGGCGGCATGCGGTAGTCCACACTCCTCACGCCTGATGACGAGCTCGTCGCTTGCGGGATCGGTCACTGGGGATTCGAGTGATCGTCGTGTGCTTGCCGGCGAATGGGATTATGAAGAGATGGCGGTGGTGCTACTCACGCTCGATGAGGCAGGGAACGGGACGTACGGGTGGAAGAAGGGGCAGTTTCGAACCGTCGCGCTCAATGGCTTGCATTGGGAAGGAATCTGGCTACAGGAAGAGAATGATCGAGAAGGTCTCTTTGTCGTGGAATTAAGCCCGGATCTTTCCGAAGGCGACGGCCGCTGGTGGTACACGCGCATCGGCGATGATCGAGCTCCGACGGCGAAGGGGGGGACGTTCCACCTCACGCGGAGGATTTCCAGTGTGGCTGCCAGTGATACGCCTCCCGCTCCTTAATCTCTTGGGTTAATCGATTCAAATAGTGCCGAATAGTCCGCATCCCGTTGTCCCGTCTGGATCGCGTGCTCGAGAAGGGCGCGCACGCCTGTCAGCCCGGCTATATTCAGTCCATGGTGTCGCGCGTCATCGGCAAACAGGTTCACGTCTTTGAGTAAATGGCTGGTGGGAAAGTTCGGCTTGTCGTACTGGCGCGCCAGCAGGCGGGGAAGTTTTTTCTCGAAGGCCGGCGCAAACAGCGCGCTTGATTTGAGAATCGTCATGAATTGGTCGACGGAAATGCCGGCTCGTTGAATGAGACCCAGACTCAGGGCGAAAGCGGACAGTTCTGCGGCAATCAAATGATTCAGCGCGAGCTTGAGGGCTGCGGCCTGTCCGATGGGCCCGATGAGGAATGGTGCCGGCGTTAAGGACGAGAACACCGGCTCCCAGCGGCGGAGCTGGTCAGCTGTGCCTCCGCCCATAATGATCAATGTGCCGGCCTTGGCTTCGGCGAGGCTGCCGAGGACAGGCGCTTCAAAATAGTCTCCTCCGCCGGCGGACACCGAGCGTTGGAATGCCCGGCTTTCGTCCGGGCTGATGGTTCCCATTTGAATTATAGTTCGACTGCGGAGATCCACCGGCGCGGCAGGCGGGAACAGCACAGCATGAATGGCGGCCGCATCAGTCAAGTAGAGCAGCGTACAGTCCGTGGACGCCACTGCCTCAGCAGCGGTCGCCGCCACCGTGATGCCGTGTGCGCGGAGAGGATCGGTCTTGGAAGCCGTGCGGTTATAGACTGTGACGGCATGCCCTGAGTCGTGGAGCCGTTCTGCGACGGCTCGTCCCAGTAAGCCAATCCCTAAAATTGTGACACGCATGAGGCCCTGGTCTTTCCTGCGTCAGTGGGCCGATCTTGGGAGTTGCCGCACCTGCGTGATGAGGCGATCGGGAAATCCTTGCACGGTTGCGATGAATCCTTCAAAACGGGGGCGCGGTTGGTTGTAGTGGAGCGGCTGCCCCGCGCCGTCGTGCGCTGATCCGCCGGCTTCTTCGAGCAAGAGCATTCCCGCTGCCACATCCCACTCATTTTCCGGCTCGAAGGTGATGACCCCGTGAATCGTCCCACGGGCCGCCAGCGCCAGCGCCCAGGCAATGGAGCGCATCGGGCGGCTCACCATTTGCGACTCGATCGATCTGAAACGCCCGACATGGAGTTCCCACGGACTGAGCGCGATCGTCGGCAGTTGGTCGGTCTTCGATTCGTGGTGTGGCGCCGGTGCGCCATTCAGATGGAGGCCCTGGCCGCGGATCGCGGTATAGAGCTCGTTGGTCGATGGATTGAAGATCGCCGCCAGCACCGGCTGCGTACCTTCCAGCAACGCCACGGAGATGCAATATTCCGGTTCGTGCCGGATGAAGGCTTTCGTTCCGTCGATGGGATCGATGACCCAGACGCGGGGTTTGGTCAGCCGGACAGCGGTATCGGGGGTTTCTTCAGACAGCCATCCGTCATGCGGAAAGTGTCCGAGCAACCGATCCATGAGGATGTCATTGACGGCATGGTCGGCCGAGGTGACCGGAGAATCGTCCGGTTTGGTGTAGATCTGAAAGCCGTCGGCGGCCAGCCGCAAGGCGGCGTCGCCGGCGTCGCGTATTGCCGTCGTGAGGACTCGATATTCCTGTTCCCAAGCCATGGTGCAGAGTAGCAAGGTCGCGCGGCGATTGGAAGCCGGTTCGTTCGATCCCTTGACCTCCCGAGAGAATCTGCGTACAAGCTGAGTACCTATGAAACTTGTCCAAAAGCGCTCAAGAAAAACCGGATTGCCGCCGGGGACGCTGGTCCACATCGGTGAGAAAAAAGCCGACACCGTGACCATGACGGTGTTCGATTATGCCGGCGCGCGTTGCGATGAGCGGACGGTGACCAATCCGGAAGAGTTGCGGCCGCCCGTCGATGAGTCTGTTATTTGGGTGGATATCGGAGGGGTGCACAAGCTCGACCTGCTCGAAGCCATCGGCGCGCAATTCTCACTCCATCCTCTGTTGCTTGAGGATATTGCCAATACCGATCAACGCCCGAAGCTCGATGACTATGAGTCCTACCTGTTTCTGGTCATGAAGGTATTGTCTGTCACGGAGACGCACGACCTGCTGGTCGAGCAGGTCAGTTTCGTCCTCGGGCGGAACTTCGTCCTCTCGTTTCAGGAGAATGGCACCGATGTCTTTAAGCCGGTGCGAGACCGGTTGCGCGGCGGCAAGGGCCGTCTTCGGCAGAACGGCGCCGACTATCTGATGTATGCCTTGGTGGATGCCATCGTGGATCAGTATTTTCTGGTCCTCGAATCGCTGGGCGAGAAAATTGAATTACTACAAGAAAAAGTGGTGGCGGATCCGAAGCCGGACACGCTGAGAGAGGTGTATGCCCTCAAACGGCAGCTGCTCTTTCTTCGCCGGGCCGTGTGGCCGCTTCGGGAAGCGACGAATGCTTTTTCCCGTTCCGATTGCCCCTTTCTGCATGAACCGACCAAAGTCTTCTTCAGGGATGTGTACGATCATGTCGTGCAGATCGTCGATACTATCGAGACGCTCCGTGAAATGGTGTCGGCCAGCCTCGATATTTATTTATCCAGCGTCAGTTACCGCCTCAATGCGGTCATGCGCGTCTTGACGGTCATCACGACGATTTTCATGCCGCTGAGCTTTATCGCGAGCATTTACGGCATGAACTTCGAACACATGCCGGAGCTGCAGTCAGAGTGGGGGTATCCGGCCGTGTTGGGAGTGATGGGATTGATTGCCGCGGGGATGTTGATGGCGTTCCGGCAACGGCGCTGGCTCTAGCGCCGCGCCGCCGGCCTATTCCTGGATTTCGATCCGATCCACAAAATAGTCGGTTTCTCCGAAGCAGGTCGTGGGGAGGTAGCGGTATTCTTTGTAGTGGAGGACCACGCGCTTGCCCAGCACTTTTTCAAGTTCGGCGGCCACCTGTCCATCCTGGACGGTGAAGCTCCAGAGTACCGGCGCGACACCCGGCACGGTGGTCATGGCCAGCTCACCCTCATAGGTCTTGCAGACCCATCCCTTTTGAGAGAATTTCTGAATGTAGCCCGCGCGACTTCCGTCGGAGTAACTCAGATTGAAGGCGATGAGGAGATAGGCCGCACCGAGAAAGAGAAGTAGGGTCAACAGGAATCTGGGGCGCAAGAACTTCATGAGACAGATCCTCGATTCATGATGAAATATCGGTGAACAGCCATGGCGCCTCGGTTTTCCGTTTCTGTTCGTAGGCGGAAATGGCGGACTCGTGTTGCAGCGTCAGGCCGATGGAATCGAGTCCGCGATACAGGCAGTCTTTGCGGAACGGGTCGATCGCGAAGGTGCAGGTCTTGCCGCCTGGCGTCGTGACGGTTTGCTTGCCGAGATCCACCGTTAGCTGGTAGCCCGGCGTCGCCAGCACGTCGTGCATCATCGCCAGGACTTCGTCGGCGGTGAGGACGACGGGCAGGATGCCGTTCTGAAAACAATTATTGTAGAAGATGTCCGCGAAGCTCGGTGCGATCACGCAGCGAAATCCCTGATCGAGCAGGGCCCAGGGGGCATGTTCTCGGGAAGAGCCGCAACCGAAGTTATCGCGGGTCAAGAGAATCGTGGCGCTTTGGTAGCGGGCTTGATTCAGGAAGAACTGCGGATCCGGCGACCCATCTTTCTGTTTCTTCCAGTCGAAGAACAATCCCTCGCGCAGTCCCGTGCGCTTGATCGTCTTCAAGTACTGCTTTGGAATAATCTGGTCCGTATCGACGTTGACCCGGTCCAAGGGGGCGACTAAGCCGGTGAGCATGGTAAAGGCTTGCATGGCGTCCTCTAACTCCAATGACGAATATCGATAAAGTGTCCCTCGACGGCGGCTGCAACGGCCATGGCGGGAGAGACCAGATGTGTGCGTCCGCCCGCTCCCTGCCGCCCTTCGAAATTTCGATTGCTGGTCGAGGCGCACCGTTCGCCCGGTTTCAGCACATCGGCGTTCATCGCCAGGCACATGCTGCAGCCGGCCTCCCGCCACTCAAATCCGGCTTCGCGGAAGATTGTATCGAGGCCTTCCTGTTCGGCCTGCTGTTTGACGAGACCGGAGCCAGGGACCACCATCGCATGCACGGTCTTGGCGACGTGTTTGCCTTTGGCCAGCGACGCGGCAAGACGCAAGTCTTCAATGCGTGAATTCGTGCAGGACCCGATAAAGACCGTGTCGATCTTGATGTCCGCAATCGGCATGTTGGCGGCGAGTCCCATGTATTCCAGCGCGCGCTCGGTGGCCTTGCGGGTATTGTCGTCGGTCATCGTGGCCGGGTCCGGAACCCGCTGGTCTACCCCGAGCACCATACCGGGGCTGGTTCCCCAGCTGACTTGCGGGGCGATATCCTCGGCGCGCATGACCAGCGTGGCGTCGTACTTGGCATCCGAATCCGTCTTCAATTGCTCCCAGGCCTGCACGGCCTGCTCGAACAGCGCGCCTTTCGGGGCCAAGGGCCGCCCCTTGATATAGGCAACGGTCTTTTCATCGGGCGCGACCATGCCGGCGCGGGCTCCGCCTTCGATCGACATGTTGCACAGGGTCATGCGGCCTTCCATGCTTAAGGCGCGAATGGCCGACCCCGTATATTCGATGACATATCCGGTCCCGCCGGCCGTGCCGATCTTGCCGATGATGGCGAGAATGATGTCTTTGGCGGAGCAGCGATCCGACAGAACGCCGTCGACGCGGATCTCCATCGTCTTGGGCCGCTTCTGGACCAGGCATTGCGTCGCCAGTACGTGCTCGACTTCGCTGGTGCCGATGCCGAAGGCCAGTGCGCCGAACGCGCCGTGAGTGGAGGTGTGTGAGTCGCCGCAGACGATCGTCGTGCCGGGGAGCGTAAATCCTTGTTCCGGGCCGATGACGTGGACGACGCCCTGGCGGATGTCGTTCATGCCGAACAGCGTAATACTGAAGTCCCGGCAATTGTCTTCCAGTGTCTGAATTTGTTTGGCGCTGATGGCGTCGGCAATCCCGAGACGGCGGTCCGTCGTCGGAACATTGTGGTCCGGGACCGCGAGCGTCGCGGCGGGGCGACGCGGCCGGCGCCCCGCCAGTTTCAGTCCTTCGAAGGCCTGCGGCGAGGTGACTTCATGGACCAGCTGTCGGTCGATATACAACAGTGTCGTTCCGTCCGGTTCTTCCCGTACGAGATGCGTATCCCAAATCTTGTCGAATAATGTCTTGCCTGCCATGACGTGCTCCTCACGAACCGGTGCCGGTGGAGTGGAAAGGAGCGTCATTATACATAGGGATCCGGCGGCATGCCAGGGAGGGGCGCACGATATCGCCATAGGCGGAGACTTCAGAATTTTTCCGGACTGCCGATAGGGAATTATGATGGATGACCACATACTCAACCCCGATCATATCTCTATCCCCCGTTGGACGATTGCTCGGGATACCCGCTCGTTAGGCTGTGTCTTTTGCCACTCCATTATCGTGCGGGTGACCACCGACACCCGGCAGGTCGCGTTTTGTAGCTGTCGGCTCGTCGAATACCGTCTCCTCCCAAAACCGACCCCCCGCAAGGCCAATTCCGCCAAGCCCTGATCTCCTTCGCTTGTCTTGCCCGTTCAGACATGATAGCAGCAGGGTATGTCGATAGATGATGTCTCCCACCGCTTTCTAGTCACCTGGTCACAGCTTCTCCTGGATAGCTTTCATCGCTGGACGGGGCGAGATTTGCTGAGCCGAACCGGCTCACCGGACGCGCAGGCGGACACGCTGTTTTCTGCGCCCTTCGTGGTGGTGTCGCACGGTACGGAGGTCGATCCTCTCTTGAATTACGGCAATCAGCAGGCGCTCGACCTGTGGGAGCTGTCGTGGTCCCAATTGACGAGCACGCCCTCTCGCCTCACCGCAGAGCCCATGAACCGGGATGAGCGCGCCCGCATGTTGGCAGTGGCTGAGCGGCAGGGATTTTATTCCGGTTATCGGGGAATCAGAATCTCTTCTACGGGTAAGCGGTTTCTGGTCGAAGATGCCACGGTGTGGAACGTCGTCGATGGCCAGGGTGTTCGAGTGGGCCAGGCCGCGGCATTCGCTCGTTGGACGGCGGTGGAGTAGCGTCGCTCAGTCAGATCGAGTCTCGGGAGGCGCGTCTGCGAGTGCGCGGCGTGCAGGGTGTGGAAGGGGCGGAACGAGCGGCTAGGTCCAGAGTTCTATAGGGCCGTGGTTGGCCAGCCCCCGGAGTAAGTCCTGTTTGGAGATAATGCCGACCGGCTGGCGATTGGCATCTAGGATCGGCAAAGCTCCGACTCGTTCATCCATCATGACCCGGGCGATTTCTCGAATGTCGGTCGTGGGTGTGGCGGAAAGCACGCGAGGGCTCATGATCTCTGCCAAGGGCCGATGGGCTGCGGTGCTCTGAATACCGGCAATGACGAGATCGGGAGCGTGGCGGATCAGATCCCGATCCGAGACCATTCCCACCAGCGTGCCATGGACAGAGGAAATCGGCAGATGACGGAATGATCGGCGCGTCATTAAGGTCCAGGCTTCGACAAGCGTCGCGTCGGAGGGCAAGGTGATGACCGGGGTGGTCATCAAATCTCTGGCTAGGATAGCCGGCTTCGGAAGCCGCGTTTGCTTCGTCTGTTCTTGATAGGCCTGGTGCGCCGCCAACTTCGTTCGATCCCCGGCCGGATTGCGGTGATCCTTGCCAGCTTGGCTATCGACGGCGTCGATCAGCGGTGTTCCGGGCGTCACGGGTCTGACTGGGTAGGTGTCGGTAACTCCGGTGATGGGTTGGACCACTGCCATGGAAGTCTCTCCTCGCTCGTGGTATCGGCGGACTGCGGGAAATACTTAAGCTGCGAACGCTGAGTAGTTGAGGACCGTGAGGATAAGGGCGGAACGGGGGGGGGTACGTTTTGGGTGGAATGGGGCCTTCCGCCACGAATTGGAACCGGGGTTGCGGTTGCCCCTCGACCGTCACGGTGTCAAGAAACATGGCAAGCGGTCTCACCCAGAGCCCTTTCTCTCCGTAGAGCGCGTGGTAGACAACGACCTCCTCTTCCGTTTCGGAGTGCTTTGCCACACCGACGACTTCGTAGTCGTTTCCCTTGTAGTGTCGATAGCGGCCCGGCTGGATCATGGTGTATCCTTTCTTGCCACGACTATAAATGGAAGGCGTATGACAACTCAACGGACACATGATGTGGTCGTGATCGGCGGCGGCTCCGCCGGTTATGCGGCGGCGCGAACAGCCCGTGAGACGGGGGCGGATGTGGCGATCGTTGATCAGGGCCCGCTCGGCGGACTATGCATTCTGCGGGGCTGCATGCCGACGAAGGCGATTTTGCGATCGGCTGAGATTGCCGCTGTGATGCGGCGGGCTCCTGAATTCGGTCTGTCGCCGGTCGAGGTGCGCGCCAGCCTCCCGGCCATTGTCGATCGAAAGGATCGCTTGGTCCGGGAGTTCGCCGACTACCGGATTCAACAGTTGCGCGATCCGGCCTTTGTGCTCTACGAAGCTCCGGCGACCTTTCTTTCCCCCTATCGGCTGCAGGTCGGTTCGACTTGCCTATCCGCGAAGTCTTTCATCATTGCCACCGGCTCGGTTCCGCGCGAGAAGGTCATTCCGGGGCTGACCGAGACGGGCTGTGTCACCAGCGATAGTTTGCTGGATCGACGAGAGCAGCCGGAGTCGCTTATCGTATTGGGAGCCGGCCCCGTCGGATTGGAATTGGCCCAGTTCTTTGCGCGGATCGGCACGCCGGTCACTCTTGTGCAGCGGGCGCCTCATGTTCTGTCCCATCTTGATGCCGATGTCGGGGTCGCACTCGGACAGGCCCTCGCCGCCGAAGGCCTGCGGGTCATGACCGATACGCAGGCGCTTCGTGTACGGAGAGATGGAAACAAGATGGCGGTGTCTGTCATGCACAAGGGGAAGGAAGAGCTTCTGACCGGCGATCTGGTGCTCAACGCGCTTGGCCGGGCTCCGAACATCGCCGGCCTGAACCTGTCGGCCGCCCAGGTGACCGTGGATGCCGGCCGCGTGGTCGTGGATGCCGGCATGCGGACCTCGCAGCCCCACATCTTTGCCGTCGGGGACGTCACGGAGCTTCACGATGTGGTGCACATTGCGATTCAACAAGGTGAGTTGGCCGGATGGAATGCCTGCCATCCCGGCGATCCTCCCAGACATTTCGACGATCGGCTGGCGGCGGAAGTGATCTTTACCGAACCCCAAGTCGCTGCGGTGGGCCTGACGGAAAAAGCCTGCCGGGCGCGCGGCCTCTCCTATCTCACCGGGGCCTATCCGTTCGCCGACCATGGAAAGGCCATGTGTCTTGGGAGTACCCAGGGGTTTGTGAAATTGATGGCCGACCGCGCAAATGGGACGGTGCTGGGTGCCGAAATTGTCGGGCCAGAATCCGGGGAACTGATTCATGAGCTACTGGCGGTGATGTATTACCGGGGGACCGTGCACGATCTTCTTCAAATTCCGCACTACCATCCGACGTTGGCCGAGATCGTGACCTATCCGGCTGAATCCATTGTCGAGCAGATGCGACAGTCATGAGTCGCCGATTCTCACTGCGTGTGTCCACGCTGGTCCTTGTGGCGGCGGTGATGCTCTCTTGCGAACAACAAACCTGGGAATCCGCCATGGCGGCCGGTCAGCGAGCCTTGCAGAAGGGGGACTACTCTGCGGCGGAGCAGATCTTTGCCGCAGCCGTCAAAAAAGCCGAGTCCCAGTATGGGCTGAAGGATCGGCACGTGGCCGTTGCGCTCTCGAGCGAGGCGCAAGCCTTGACGGCGCAGGGCAAGTATGTGGAAGCGGAGCCGGCCTATCTTCAGGCGTTGAAGATCTATCAGGATGCGCACGGAGAGAATCATGTCGATGTGGCGGCGACGTTGAATAACCTTGGCGTCCTGCATCGGATGCATGGGCAATATACGGACGCGGCACCCTTGCTCATGCGGGCACTCGCGATCAAAGAGCGTCTCCATGGTCCGGATCATCCCGACGTCGCCCTCACCCTGCACAATCTGGGGTTGGTCTATGTGTCGCAAGGGGTGCCGGAGAAGGCGGAGCCGCTCTATCGTCGCGCGTTGACCATTCGAGAGACGGCGCTGGGAGAGACGCATCGGGATGTGGAGAAAAGCCTGAGCGAACTCATCGGCGTCTTGCGGAAATTACATCGCGAGGCCGACGCGGCGCCGCTGGAGGAACGGTTGTCGGCGATCAGACAACGGCGGAGTTGAAGTCTTCTTCCTCTCCAGTGTAGCGTATATCCATGAGGGAGCCGGGGCACAAGACAGAGATCAATTGGCGGATGCAGGGCATGATCGCCCGGGCGGTCGGCATCGTCGCGATTGCCCTCGGATTTGTATTCGGAATGCGCGGGCTCGACGATCCCACTTCTCATTGGCTGAACACGGCGCTGGGTCTTCTGACCACCGGCATGTTGGCGCAGGGCTATGCCCTCTACTGCTCGATTAAGCGCATGCAGCAACTGAATTCCCAATCATGATTCGTCATATCCTAGCCATTCGCGCGACAGCCTGCGGGCTTGTCATTGCTTTGGCGATGATGAGTGCCGCCTGCGGCGGTCCCTGGCGCGATCTCTACTTCAAGAAGGGCGTGGATCGATTGACGCAGGAGGATGTGCGCGAGAAGTTGGGCGCTCCGCACACGGCCAAGACGCCGGCGCTGGGAGGAGACAGTGTCTGGACCTATCGGGTCTCGATGGGAGATAAAGAGCTGGAGTCCATTGCCTCTCCTGGGCTCAGCGGCGCAGGCGAGTCGGTCGGCGCGCTTTTGGGCAAACCGGGAGAGGGGCCGAAACCGACGCTGTATTGCTATCGGTATACGCTGACGTTCGATGAGCAGAAAGTCTTGAAGGCCTGGAAACGTGAAGAGTGCGTGCCGGGTACCCGCGAAACGTTGATGGCGCGATAACCGTTCGGGTTCGCGCCATGTCTAGAGTATTCCCGCCAACCGATTGATACTCAGCGTCGTCTGGCCGAAGAACAGCTGAAAGGCGTGGTAGTCCTTTTGCTGCACCTGTCGGGGGATTGGACCGTTATCGCAATACAGCATGCCGATGGGCCTGGTTCCGACGCGGAGGGGCGCGATGATGGCCGATCCAGGGTGCCACGTGCGGAGAAATTTCGGATTGATGGGGTTGCCTAGCGGGAGGGCGAAATCTTCGATCCAGACCGCATCGGACCGCTTCATGAGCTGCAAGAAGTGCGGGTGATCCTTGGTCAGCGAGCCGGACAAACTGTCGAGATAGAGAGCCGGTTCTTCCACGCCGAGTAACAATCGTCCCACCAAATGATCGGTATTGTTCGGGTTCAGCAGGGCCAGGGCCACCCGGCTAAAACCGCCGTCCCGGTGCAGGGCCTGCACCAGCGTACTCAGGAGCGTATTGATATCCTTGGCCTCGCGCAACGCGGTTTGCAGGGTTTGCAGCGTTTCGAGAGGATTCGTCTCGATCGCACTGGGCCCTCGCTTCTGTGGCATCGCCGTGACGGGAGAGATTTCTACCGGCGGCGGTACGGGAATCAGGCCGCTGGGTTCTTGCTCGACGGGATCTTCCCAGAGATCAAACGGCAGGCCTGCTGAATGGATCAACTGTTTGCCTCGATCCAATGCGCACCCCAGGATGTCGCCAAACAGGTGTGACGGCAGGCCGCTCCCCGCGAGGAGGCCTCGCTTGACGGCCTCCATGATGGCCGGGGAGGGAGGGCCGGTCATGACGTCGATCAATGAAGAGCAGCCGATGACCAGGCCCTTGAACATCTCCTGACCGGAGCCCCATCGTTCCTGGCTCGGATGCCATTCGATTGCAAACAACTCCACGACAAAAGGGGGCAGCGCCCACATCTGTCCGAGGGCTTGCGCGATCCGGAGGCGGGGGGCTCCAAAGAGTTGCGTTTCTTCGAGGAGGCGCGCCGCGGGTGTTTTGGCGGTCAGCGGGATTTTGCGGTACGAGGCGTACAGATCCTGCGATTGACTGGCGATGGCGAGGTCACCGATTGAGTAGAGCAAGGTGGCGCTGAAGAGCTGGCTCAACGAGGGATACTCGAGCGCCATGCCCAGTTCATTGGCATGCACGGCTGCGACGAGAGCCCGCGCGATGACTCCGCTGACAATTCGCTGCTGATTGGGCCATTGACTGAGTTGTTCGACCAGCTGGGAAGCGGTGACAATGGAACGGACCGTATCCAGACCGAGCCAGCTGACGGCGTGGGGAATCGATGTGATGACTTGTTGCGGACTGTAGGCAATGCTGTTCGAGATCTGGAGGACTCGGCAGGATAAGGCCGGATCACGACTGATAATTTGAGCGAGGCGGTCGGCTCCGGTAAGTCCCCCGGTCAGACTGAGAATTTTCTGGCAGGTTTTCTCCAGGGCTGGTAAGCAAGGACTAGCCTGATTCAGGAGCGGCTGTAAGGTGTTGTGCAGGCGGGGACGAAGGGATTCGGCCAGGGCCGACTCCGACGTGGTGGGTGACGATGACATGGAGCTCCTTCCAAAAAATCCCATGAGTTGTATCGGATAAAGGGCAATGAACCTTAACCGGTATAGAAGAAAAGACGGAGAATGACGGGCATGCAGTTGAGCTGGATCACCGTTGATAGTTCCGTCTTCTTGGATGGGCTCAAGTCATTGATCCTGCTGGTGTCGGTCATTCTGATCCGGACGCTGGTCGTGCGGGGCATTTCGCGCAACCATGCCTTGTCGATGGAGGACAAGCGCCGCTGGGTCGTGACGACTAGAAACTCGATGGTCTTTGTCATCCTGATCGGTTTCGTCGTCATCTGGGCGCATGAACTGGAGGCCTTCGCCGTCTCGATTGTGGCGTTGGCGGCGGCGTTGGTCTTGGCCACAAAGGAATTGATTCTCTGCTTGAGTGGAGCGGCATTGCGCGTGGGCGGCAAGGTGTATGGCGTTGGTGACCGCATCCAAATTGCCGGACACCGCGGGGTGGTGCTGGATCACGATATGTTTGCCACGAAATTGCTGGAGATCGGCCCCGGCCAATCGTCGCACTTGTATACCGGACGAATAACGGTGTTTCCGAATAGTCTTCTGTTTACGAATGCGCTCGTCAAGGAAAACCCAGGACAGGAGTATGGCCTCTATACACTCGTCGTGCCCTTGAGGTCGGAAGGAGAATGGCAGCGAGCGGAACAGGCGTTGCTGATGGCCGCGAAGACCGAGTGCGGCCCGTTCATGGAAGAAGCCGCGCGACAGATGAAACTGCTGGAACAGGCCAACCTTTTGGAGGCTCCCTCGCCGGAACCTCGTATTACCATTCAACTCCCCGAGCCGGGGAAGATTCAGTTAGTGCTTCGATTTCCGGCTCCCGATCGGGGTCGCTCGCGAGTGGAGCAAGCCATCCTTCGGCGCTACCTGATTGAGATGAATCAGGCGGTAGTCTGACGCCATAGGAGGACCCTGGCGATGGAGCCTTGCGAGGGTCTCCTTACAATATCCGTGTTTGACACCAGCGCCATTCCAGGGCAGGATATGGAGAGCCTCGCCTAGGTAAATGCCCGTTTATTTACACACTCTGACATGCAGGAGGATAGGATGCGACATATCGTAATGGCTGCAATCGCTGCCGTCTATTTATTCGGAGCTGGTTCATTGGTTCTCGCGGATGAGACGATGACAAATGAACTAGGGGCCATGAAAGATCAGTTGAAGTCCGACGCGAAAGCCGAGAAGGATAAGATGAAGGCCGATGTGAAGGCCCATAAAGAGGACATGAAGAGCAAGATGAAGGCGGAACGCGAAGAGGCGAAGGCCAAGCGGGCAGCCATGAAAGAGAAGATGAAAGCCAAGCACGAAGAAGTGAAAGGTCAAGGCGATGCGGTGAAAACCCAAGCGCAGGATATGAAGGCCGCCGGGCAGCAAATGGGTAGCGATGCGAAAGCTGCCGGGCAGGAGATGAAGGACGCACTCGGTTCGTTGGGGAAGTAGCCGTCGCTGAATGATTTCGGGCCATGACGGCCCCTGGCAACTGCCAGGGGCCGTTTTATCTTCAGCCTGGAATCATCAAATGATAAACACCCGTGTCTTGAGACTTGGAAAATAGGCCTGCTTGTTCCTGTCTCCCGCTTCTGCTAGCATCCCCGCCGGTTAATCGTCCACACTATGAAAATCGCCACGTTCAACGTCAACTCGCTTCGCAAACGGCTGCCGATCGTGCTGGATTGGCTTGCGCAACAGAAGCCCGACGTGTTGTGCTTACAAGAAACCAAAGTGCAGGACAGCGAGTTTCCGCTGTTGGCTCTGGCCCCCTCCGGTTACCACATCACGTTTCGCGGGATGAAATCCTATAATGGCGTGGCCATCTTGAGCCGCAAGCCGCCGGAAGCGGTATTCCACGGATTCGACGATGGCGGTGAATCAGAGGATGCCCGGCTGCTCAGAGTCGTCATCGACGGGATTCCTATCGTCAACACCTATGTGCCGCAAGGTTTTGAAATCGATTCACCCAAGTATCAATACAAGCTGGGGTGGTATGAGCGGCTGAGACAGTATTTCGAGAAACATCTGTCTCCCACCAAACCGGCCATCTGGTGTGGTGATATGAATATTGCGCCGCGCCCCATGGACGTGCACAGTCCGGAGAAGCATCTCAAGCATGTCTGCTATCACGAGGATGCGCGGAAGGTTTACGAGCGAACACTAGCGTGGGGTTTTCAGGACGTGTTTGTGAAGCTCTACCCGGATCGCCGGCAATATACGTTTTGGGATTACCGGGCGCCCAGTTCATTAGAGGCGAATAAAGGCTGGCGGATCGACCATATCTTAGCGACGGCACCACTGGCGGAACAGTGTACAAGGGTTGACGTGGACGTCGAGCCGCGGCGAGCGAAAGACCCATCAGATCATACGTTTATCTGGGCAGAGTTCTCGGTCTAACCGCGTGCGCGACGTCCACACCCGCCCGATCCGGTAGCAGGGCAAGTCCTCCCCGCCACCAGATGGGAGCAGATCACTAGTGCAATCTTTAAGCAGCCCGCATGAACGAATCTTTTCTGAGCCGGCTGCTCAGCCGGTTTCGTTGTATCAATGAATCCAAGACCAATCCGCAGTTGATGCATCGATGCACGACGGATTCCGGTGCGAGCTCCGGTCGCTGTTCCTCGATCATCAATCCTTTGCATTTTTGACAATTCATCGATCTGTCCTCCTCTTGCTATTTCCGAGGGCAAGCGTCTCATCAACGTTCGGGAAGAAACTTAACACCATCAGATTAACCCTGTGTTAACAGGTAGTTAAAAGTGTCTAATCTTTGATTGAATGTGTGGGGGGGTATTGCCGCCGGGGCAACTTGTTGGCAGTGATAATGTTTGACACTTGGGAATAATGTTTGACCATTAGTAATAAAGTGTGACCCTAAAAAAGGCTGGTGTTAGCGGTGACAAAGTCCAAGACTTAGGAATAATTACGCCAGACTTGGTGATAAAGCTTGAGAACAAGAGCGGCTGGGAAGAACTCATTAAATAGTGGAGCCGACCCGCGGAGCAGGAATTTAATGGACCACACTAAAATGCAATTCCTGTGTCCATAAAGCTTATAAAAAGCTCAATGCAGAAGCCCGCAGAACCTCGATTCAGAATAGATTGATCACCCTGTCCATTAATCACATGACCGCCGTGTTACTTACCTGGGGGAACCTCTGCCTGTCCGGCTGTCGCCGGATCGGGCGGCCCATGCCTGGGCCTATGATCTCATCGCATATTCTGAATCGAGGTGGAAGAGGAGTGCGTAGCCCCGAGGATGCGTTGATCCAGTGTTTCAACTCCCCGCAGCTATACTGGCACTATGCCGATCCATAATACGAATACGCCGACCTCGCGCTCTGGTAAACATTGACAAGTGATTGAAGGCACGCGACAATCTCGCACCAATTGCAGTTTGTCTCGGCGTACTATGCCGGTCAGTATACTCATTAGTTGGGCGTCGTAAGCACCAACCGTTCGCCTCGGTCATGCCTTCATCTGTATTCCAGGGAAGAGAAACGATATGAAGTCAGACATTTCGACGAAACTCACTACAGAGACGGCGTACTTCAATCAACTGATCGCCGATATCAAGAAGGGTGAAGTCAAGATCCCACAGTTCCAGCGCAAATTCGTCTGGAAGGACGAGCAGGCACTCGAACTACTGGACTCAGTGGCAAACGGTTATCCGATTGGCAGCATTTTGCTTTGGAAGACTGTCGACAAACTTAACGCAGCCCGCGACATCGGAGTCTTTCAATTACCGAAGACTGACGAGATAACGCCAACCAACTACGTCTTGGACGGACAGCAGCGACTTACGGTCATCTACTCATGCTTGGGAGCGCCGGAGAACGCGCCAGGCTACATGGCTGGGTACGACCTCGCCAACGAAACATTCCTCGAACTCAAGCCCGGCGCTGGAAGGCCCGATGTCTTCCCGCTGCGTAAGCTCTTCCAGACGACAAGCCTTCTGAATTATCGGACCTCGCTCTTGGCTCTGCCAAATGCCGCCCAGTTACAGCAGCGGCTGGACGACCTAATCGCGGCGTTTACCCAGTACAAGCTTCCGGTTGTCACGCTCAAGGATCTTACTATTGATGAGGTATGCCCCATCTTCGAGCGCATCAATAGTTCTGGTACTCGACTGTCTACCTATGACTTGATGGTTGCTGCTACTTGGGCAGAGGACTTCGACCTGAATGAGAAAGTCGGTGGAATCCTTGCGTCGATAGAATCAAAAGGCTATGGGGAGACGGAGAGATCCACGATCCTCAAAGCAGTCTCGGCAGTCCAACTTGATTCGATTCAAGACAAGGCCCTCCGAGACCTTCGCAAGCTGACCACTCCTGAGATTGAAGCACTTGCCGTGCGTACTGAATCGGCGCTCAAGCACGCAGTTGACGCGTTAAGCACTCAGTTCAAAATTCACAGTTGGGACTTTCTCTCCTACGAGGCCGTCTTAATAATCACGACCTACCTTTTCCGCGACACAAAACACCTCTCGGCCGAGCAGTCAGCTCGCCTACGTCAGTGGTTCTGGCGCGCGTCGTTCGGTGAGCGGTACAAGGTCGGCGGCGAGAACTTTGTTTCCCGTGACCTAGAAATAGTCCGACGCTATGTCTTGGAAGGCGTCGGCGACCCTGAACAATTCGGCACTATCCCAATAGCTGCTGAATGGGCAAAGACACAATTCAAGAGCAATGTCTCCCGCTCCCGTGCATACATCCTGGCACTAGCGGCAGCTGCACCTAGAAACCTACCCAACGGGATGGTCGTGGACGTCGAGCACGCACTGTCCTCCTATAACAAGAAGGAATACCACCATGTGTACCCGCGGGCATACCTTAAGGCGCTGGGTGAAGGTGAAACGTCGAATGTTCTGGGCAACATCATCATGTTGACCGCTGCATCGAACAAGACGATATCGGATAACTCGCCCGCAAAGTACATTCCCGCTATCGTGGCTTCTCTTGGGAAAGAGTGCGACGCAGTGTTTGCGTCAAACCTTCTGCCTCTACCCTCGTCCTTCGATTATGCCAAGAGTTCGTACGGCGATTTCCTTGCGGCCCGCGGTCCACTTATATCGAAACACGTCGAGGACCTCATCCTGACTTAGGCGGGCAAATCAAATCCCGCTTTGGCACCGAAGAAATATTTTCTCTGGACAGAGTTAGGCTACCTATTGACGGAGTTTGTAGACGAGAAATCGCGCAAAGCCTCGCCCAGAGCCTCATTGGCAAGGTGGTTACCATCGCATTCCATCTTTGAGGGAAATGACTGAATTTCCAATTGTGCTACTAGGAGGAACAAGTGGTTTAGGTCTACCCTCGTCATGAAAGGCGTTTCTTGCCTTTGTTCTTTGTTTCCCTATGGTCCTTCTGTGACCCTTCCGGAGACGGCTTCCCATACAACTGAAGTAGCCTGTGGTTATATTCGAGACGGTCCTGGGTCAGCAGCCAGGCCATCTTGGCAAGCTGCTCCAGGTGGTCGCGAATTTGGATATCTCCATGCACGTAGGCGCGAGTGAAGTCTTCCACCGGTTTCAACTCTCTAGGGGACAAGTTCCCAAGCAGTCCAGCAATTCCACGGATTTCGTCTTTATATACACCTAGCCCAGGTTGGGTTCCCACGCAGAGATAGTCGATTGTCACGCCAAGCTCTCTCGCCATCTTCGTGAGTACATCGGCGCGAGGTATCCGTTCTCCTGAGAGATACAAGCTCAAGGCGCGAATCGATATTCCAATCCGATCCGCCAATGTCTCTTGCTTGAAGCCTTTATCGTTGATGGCCTTCCTGAGGTGCCGTCCAAATCCCTTGAATGTATAGCCCCAGCCTCCTTCATCCTCAATCGTCATAAGACCCTCCTCTAGAACACAAATGTGCAAGGTCTAGCACAATCATGCAGTTGACACAAGCACATACGTGCATAAGATAATGCGGCATGTGATGGACAGGTTGTTGCGGCCCTGCGGCGCGGCATGAATCAAAAGTCTTCATGGTCAGATGGGAAAATGTCAGTGGTGCCCTAAGACAAATTGTCATTCTGCGCGCCGTTAATGTCAGGCTCGGTATTGTTTGTACGGAACAGATGTGCAGGTTGTCAAACCTATATCCAGAAGGAGGTGCGTATGCCAAGGCGAACTCGAGTACGTGGAAAGCATCGGTGGCAAGCGGCATCGAGGAGCAAGCGGCGGGGCCGTCACTTTCCGTTGCGACAAAGACGATTGCGTCTTCGTGCGTCGCGGTTCACAACACTTGGCTGTAAGAAGAAAGTCTTTCAACCAGGAGTCCGCATTTGGAGCTTTTCATCGCATGGTCGGTCCCACCGTCCCTTGGGATGGACCACCGACCGCGTCCATCATCTCCTGAGTGATCTCGAGTATCACGTATTTCTGATACTCGATTGGGCTCGTGACGTCGTCGACATTCGGGAGCAGTTTCCGCTCCCGCTCCAAACGACCCTGGCGATCGCCCGCCGGTCCCACCTGTCTCATCCCTGGGACCGCAAGCGCGCTCGTTACCGACCGGTCACATCGGACTTTCTCTATACCGTGCGGACTCGTCACCGGGTTGAGCCTCACGTGCGGGCCCTTAAATACGAAGAGGCACTTTCGGAGCCGACTCAACTGCGAAGCCTTGAGATCGAACGCGCGTATTGGCATCAGCGGGGGATTGACTGGAAACTCATCCTCCACAGCCAAATCCCTCTCGCTTATGTCGCAAACATCGAATGGGTCCATCCCTATAGAAGACCGTTATCACTGTATCCATTGGCCGGCGTTGAACTCGATCGGATCCAGCGTGTGTTGATACCCATGTTGAGGCGGTCCCATGATCGGTGTTGTGATGTGACGGATTGGTGTGACGCACGAATGCGACTTCCTGAAGGAACCGCCCTGGCGATGGTGCGCTATCTCATTGCGAATCGTCTCCTTCTGGTCGACATGCATATCCGCATCATTCCGACCAATCCCCTCATTGTGCTGGACGACGCACAAGACGATTTCCTGCTGTAGTCACAAAGGAGGACAAATGGAGATCTCAGAAAACATTGTGATCGAGTGGGAGGATGAGAGAAGAGAACGGGTGCTGCGGTTGTCCACAGACCGGAGCGAATGGATCTGTATTGTCTTAGCCGCGAAGCGCTTGACGCTGAAGCGGTACGACGTGGAAGAGCTGCAGGCTGCGCTCGACCGCGGTGTGGTGAAGATTCTTGATCATGATCCGATGCAGGCCCCCTACGCCAATATGCCAGACCACCAAATCCGCAAGACACTTCGTCGGGTGAGAGACCGACGCTGGAGACGGGTAAGAGAAGTCTTTACGAATCCCAAGATTCTGGATGATGCCTGTCGGTCGAGGCTCCTCAAGTCAGTGGTTCCCCACCGAACAGGCTATCGGTTATTGACGCGCTATTTGAAATGCGGGCAAACGCCGAACGCACTCTTGGCGGACTATGATCAATGTGGAGCCAAGGGTCAGCCGCGAGAGATTGCGGTGAATGAGAGAAGGCGTCCACCGAAGGCCTCGCGGTCTCACGAACCAACGAAGGCCATACGCGAAGTGTTTCAGTGTTGGCTCGAAGAGAAATATGACAAGAAGACGAAGCCGTCCCTTCATGACATTTTCATTGCCATGTCAGGGGCTGAATGGTCCTGTGGTTTTGAATTGAACCACGATGGCACACGGGTACCCAAGTTACTGCCTCAAGATCACCGTCCAACGGAAGATCAGTTTCGGTACTACTTCAATCACTATCATGATCCAGAACGGTCAGCCGAGCAGCGTATGGGAGCCGTGATGGCGGCGAGAGCCGCCAAGGTCCGAGATCGTGATACCCGCCATCTCGCCTTTGGGCCCAACTCTCTGTGGATGGGAGATGGGATGGATTCTCGCGTTTATATCAGGGAAGGTGATGAGGACACTGAACCAGACAACCTCATCCGATCTACAGTCAAGACCGAACTGTTCATTATCGATGGGGACGATTCGCTGCAGATTCTCGGCGCCCCCAAAATCTATGCGATTGGAGACGTCTTCACGGGAGCTATTCTGATTGCCTATGCCACGTTGGAGGAAGAAAGTTACGAGAGTATTAAAACCGCTTTTGAACTCGCCACCTGTGACAAGGTTGAATACTGCCGACAGCACGGCATCACCATCGCCGAGCATGAATGGCCGTTCCGTCACCTCCCTGATGCCATCCTCACTGATCGCGGCCCGCTGAGGGGCAAAATGGGCGATCATCTAGCCAAGGTGTTTGGAATCAATGTCCAAACGACGGCGCCGTACCGCCCAGATCTCAAAGGCTTTATTGAGCGGACGATTCGGACCATTCGACAACGGCTACTGAATTCCTTGCCGGGAGCGTCGCGCGGGCGTCGCACACCGGGTGAGGAGGATCCACGCTTAAAGACCGCGCTGACATTGAAGGAGCTCAACACGCTCCTCATCACTGCGACCCTGTACCATAACAACTTTCGTCGCCGGCGCAATTATCCCATCACTCCGGACATGCGTCGCGATGGTCTCCAGCCGTACCCGATTCGCATTTGGCGATGGGGGGTCACGCGACGGTCGGGGGTCATGAGGATGCTGCCACAGGAGGTGATCCGTCACAAACTGCTGCCAGTGGCGACGGCCAGGATGACCGAACAGGGCGTGTATTTCGGCAAGCTGTATTACGGGAGTACGGGCGCGTTCTTCCATACCATGCGGTTTCGAGCAAAACATCGCGGCACATTCTCTGTCTCGATTGCTTTCGATCACCGATTGGTTGACGTCGTCTATCTCTTACGCGACGCTGGGCGTGAGTTTGTGAAATGCGAGATCAAAGGCTCGAGCGATCGATTTGCAGGGCGGAGTTGGGCCGAGGTGAGGGCGCTTCTCAGGGAAGAGCGTCGTCAAACGACGCTGGCCCGAACACGAGATGATCAGGGTACGCTCGCCTACCAGACGCTGGCCACCAAGATTGTGAAGACCGCTGGCGCGCGAGCCGCCAAGCTGCGTCGAGCCCCTTCTGCGGCTGCCCAGGTTCGCGGAATTCGACAGACCTGGCAGGCGGGGAAACGTCGGCGCCGCGTGGCCAGTGCCAGAGCGCAGCATGGAGTAAAGCCCAACCACGCCGCTAGGTCAACCCGTCGGGGCGCATCTGCCCCCACTGCCCCGCCCCTCTCGACCCGTCGCAAACGCCTCTTAGGAACCTTCAATCGTGTGTGGAAAGGAGGTCGTGATGGCCGAATGTCCCGTGTGTGATCAGTTGCCGTCCTTTGCGAAGCATCTCCACCAGTATCCCGACCTCGGCATGGCGTGGTATGACGCTAACCCCTTGGCCCGAGGGCTCGGCCGTCTGCGAACAGACGACGAGGTGATACAACACCTCAGCCTTCCTCCTATGCTGCCTCCTGATATCCGGCAAAAACCCGCTCATGAGCGAGTCCATCACCTTGGGATAGCCATAAAACGGCTCTTCATTCCCACCACAGAGGCCGTGCGTTTGTACCGCGCGATTGAGCAGATGCTCTATCAACGCTATGTTGAGCTGACACCGTTTCTGCCCGGGTTCACGAAAGAGGTCAAAAAGCGTAGCGCCCAATTCATGGAGGATTGGGTGGCCGACCTGTCCCCACAGGACCCTGTAGCAAATCATTTACTGGTACGAGGATTTCCCGGGACTGGAAAAAGCCGGACGGTGCAGCGATGCCTATCTCTGTTCACGCCTGTGCTCTATCACAGTGAGTTTCAAGGAAGACCCTTTCCGTTCCAACAGCGTGTGGCGGTCAAACTTGATTGTCCACCGGAAGGATCTGTTCGTGGTCTGTGTCTGCAGTTTCTGGCTGAATTGGATCGCCTCTTCGTCCGCAAGGACGGCAGAAAGACGAATTATTTCCAGCACTACAAAAGACTGACGAAGAATGAGCTTTTGGTAGTCATGGCGGAACTCGCGTTGCAGCACGGGGTGGGGCTCCTCGTTATCGATGAAATCCAAAACCTTTTGGACGCCCTGGTGGATGGTCGGAGGGTCATCCTAAATTTTCTCGTGGGGCTTGAGAACACGATCGGGGTCCCGGTGCTGGTCGTGGGCACCTATGCGGCGGATGAGCTGGTTTTGGCGCGCTATCACCAAGTACGCCGGTCGGAGGGCGAAGGCCATTTCGAATGGGTGCCGATGATGTGTGATGAGGAATGGGACAAATTCGTGAAGGCACTATGGAGTTGTCAGGTCATTCAGAAACCGGCGCGCTTTGGCAAGGAGTTCAGTCAGACACTGTATGAACTGTCTGGAGGTGTGATGGACCTCGCGCTACGCATTTTTCGCTTTGCCCAGGAAGATGCCATCGCGGAAGAAACCGAGAGTGTGACGCTGCGGTCTCTGACCGAGGCTGCAGCCCACCACTGCCCGCTGAGTCGCGGTACTCTTGAAGCCCTCAAGGCGCGGGATTGGAATAATCCGTTGCTACAGGATCTGTCCGATATGCTCACGGGCGAACAGCGCGAAGAGCTAAAAAACAGTCAGGGGACTGCACTTGCTGTGGCCGAAGCAGATGACGTCACGGCGCCACAACGCAAGCACTCCATCGACAAGGCAAAGCCAGCGAGCAAGAGGACAGCTTCAACAGGCCGCAAACAGAAGCCGCAGGCCTTAGGTGAAGCGACTTCGAGGCGACGCAAGTCGCCCTGCAAGCAGCGTCAGACGTGCACCGGACAACTCCAGAGATTGGTCAGCGAAGGGTCGGCCAATGGGGTATCAGCGACCGAGGCGCTCAAAGACCATGTGGCGAAGCCATCCACTGATCAGAAGGAGGCCCAGCCATGATGATCGGATGTGTGCGGCAGGGGACGGCTATTGCTGTCGTGGAAGCGGATGGCGCCTCGCTCGGTGAGCACTGCAAAGCCAATGACCAAGTCAGCGGAAGTCACAGTCCATTGTCATCACCCAGGAAGAAGATGCCAGCACAAGATTAAGAGATCGCCGAAACGGCGCAGATCCGCACGAAAGCCGCCCCAGTCCTGCCGTGGGCATCTTCAACGGTTAATCACTGAAGGGTCGGCGAAGGGCGTACCGCCGACTGAAGCGCTCAACAAGCATCTTGCCAGACCTGAAAATATGCCGGAGGAAACACAGCCATGATGGTGACCTGTATCCCGTTCCCATACGAGGAAGAGACAGTGATGAGCCTCTGTGCTCGGTACGCCGAGAGAATGCCGTATAAAACAATCAGACAGGTGATGATAGAGCTGTTCGGAGTTCATGTAGGTACGCTTCATCCGACTATGCCACGGCATCTCCATCGGTTCATGAGCGTTCTACCACCGGGGCATGGGCTGAGCATCGAGACGATCATAAGAAACCACACACTCCTTGAACTGTACTGCTTCTTTGCGCATGACGGTTGGCAGGAGAGGACCACCCAACTAATGAGCGAAGAACTCGCCCTTTATCCAAGCCGTTTAATAGAGTCAAGTTACGCTTCTGGGAAAGTACCATTACTTCGGTATTGCCCCATCTGCAGCCGGATAGATCGAACAAAGCGGGGAGAGACCTACTGGCGACGGTTACATCAAGCGCCAGGGTGCTTGGTGTGTCCTGTCCACTGTGTGTTTCTCGAGGAGACCTCAGCCCGTGCCATGCTGCTGCGGCGTGAAGAAGCGTGGAGCCTCAATAGTCATACACTAGCCGACAACCCGCGAGTGCTAGACACGAATCAGAAAGATCATCACATACTGCTCCGACTAGCTAAGGACATGGAATGGTTGTTAGGGCATCCGGAGATGCTAGTCAGTCACGACACAGTAAAAACTGCATACGGCACAATTTTGGGAAAAGCCGGCTTCGTGACTCGCACCGGGCACTTTCAGGCTACAGCACTAGTAGAGAAAGCCCAGCAGTACTTCTCTCCCACGCTCCTATCATTGATCGGCGTGCCCATCAAAAACTTGGTTAATGGGATCCGAGGGCTGTTTAAAACAGATGAAGGACGACGCAGACCGGATCTCATCCGGCATCTCCTTGTACTTCAGCTGTTAGACCGATCCGTAGAAGAGTTCTTCAGCATGAAGCCGGTTTATAAATCTTCTAAGCTCGACGAGATCTATTCGCACGTTGCTGAACAGCGTGAAAATGAACTGAAAGGTCCTTGGCGATGTCCCAATCGAGCCGCTGGGCATTATGCCAAAATGGTCGTTAAGAAACGCAGAAAAGAGCGAAAGTGGGGCGATCGATGGGTCTTCAGCTGTAAGTGCGGTATGGTGTATCGGGCTACCCATCCTGATGGTCCAGGTCGTGTCTACAGCCGGCATATTGTTCATCATGGTGCTACATGGGACTCGAAGTTGCGCCAATTATGGGAGGAGCGGACTTTATCGCTAGTCGCGATTGCAAAGCAGCTCGGCGTCGATAGGGGGCATCTCAGACATGAGGCCCAGCGCTTACAACTGTCCCTACCAAGGAGCGTGGCGCCGCAAGGGGGAATCACGAGCTTTCCCCCTCCTAGAAGGCGACGCCGTGCGCCAAATTTAGCCTTTCATCGAAAGGTGTTCTTAACCCTTCTTCAGCAGCATCACGGAAAACCAAGATCTTTCCTTTCAAGAGAAGCGCCCCCAAGCTATGCCGCGTTATGGAGGCACGACCGGCCTTGGATGACAACACATTTACCGCCAAAACTCATGAAGCGACCCAGCCAACAGAAGAGAGATTGGCCTCTGATAGATCGCACCTGGGAGGGGCGTATTAAAGAGGCATACGCCAAGCTTGTCGGCGAGGGGATGCTGAAGCGGATTACGACAACCAGACTGTACCATGAAGCGGGACTGCGTCGTATTCCCCAAAAGCATAGGATACATGTTCCGAGCACAATGGCTGTCTTGGCTCAGCTATCGGAGAAGCGCGAGGGCAATGCGATCCGTCGCATTCAGTGGGCTGTACGGGTTGCGGGAGAATCCGGAGGTGTCTGTGTACTTAATAATATGACGACATGGCAAGAGCTGCGAATGTCATATAAGACTTGGAAGCTGCCGGTAGTGCAACAAGTCGTCAAACAACTTCAGACCAATGCCTTCTAAGCTTGATGCCCTGATGGGTAGCTTTCCTCGTCCCTATCGGGAAGAACTTTGGATGAGTGTATGGGAGCGCTACAGAGCTATGATGCGATTGCATCACGGTCTGAGTTGTAAAATCTTTGGATCACGCATCGCAAGCCTGCTCGGATCAGTCGCTGACCTTCACGAGATCGTTCATTTCATGCCACCGGGTTACTGTATGACTGCTGACGATCTTCTGAAAGGGCATACCTTGTACCCATGCTATGTGCCGTTCGTCAGTCCACGAGTCCGACAGCAATTAGAGAAGCTGCGACATGGGCGTGCAGCATTCTCTAGCTTATTCATAGGCCGCCGCAATACCATCGCTATGCCAGAATTCCTGCGGTATTGTCCGACTTGTGTTAAAGAGGATCGAGAAAGTCTTGGTGAAACCTACTGGCAGCGTCTTCCGCAGGTCCCTGGAGTGGAAGTGTGTCCCAAGCATGAGGTTTGGTTTGAGAACAGCTTAGTTCCGAGGACCGGGGGACATGAATTCATTACCGCGGAATCAGCCATTCCTACGGCCATTCCACGCCCTCTCAAGCTATATACGCTAGGAAGAGATTCCCGTGTGGCCGTGGCGAAGGACGTCCAGTGGCTTCTCCAGCATGGAAGCGTGGCCGCTCACTTTACCTATTCCGAGAAATACCGTTTTCTCATGGCGGAACGAGGATGGGGCACGTATCGCAAACGCCTTACCTGGCATCCATTTTGGTCCGCCTTTTCACAGATGCATCCGATAAGCTGGCTCCGAAGCCTGGAAGGCCATGGGAAGCCGCTCAGTACGGGACGAGGCATTCGGGCTCTCCTTTCGGCTCACGAGCGAGCGCTACCGCCTGTGTTTCATCTCTTGTTGATTCATTTTCTGGGCTTGACAGTTGAAGAGTTTCTACTGGCGCCTGACCGTCCCGATTGGTTTGGAACCAGTCCCTGGCCGTGTCTCAATCCGGTCGCGCCACATGTCAACCACCGTGCGGTGGTCCAGCATGAGGTGCGAACGCGTCGGCAGGATGGCCGGCCGATCGGAACCTTTCTCTGCGGGTGTGGCTTCAGCTATTCCCGCGTAGGGCCTGATTGGGGGCCTCTGGCAGCGTATCAATATGACCGTGTGGAAGCCTACGGGCTGTATTGGGAGTGGGTGCTTCGGAAAGGCTGGCAAGATCGGCGTGTGAGCCGTCAAGAACTCGCAACCCGCCTCGGCATTTCGAGCGTGACACTGTGGCAGGAAGCGCGTCGCCTCGGGTTGCTGCCCCTGTCGAGGTCTTCGCGAAAGCCTGGCCGTCAACTGCAGCAGGGGAGAGGGTCTGTCACAGAACGTGAGCGCCGGCGAACCCAGTGGGAGCAATTGGCACAACGACATCGCCGGACCATGAGTCAGGAGCGGCGTTGCCGTCGGCTCTACGCCTGGTTGTTTCGATGGGACCAGGCCTGGCTCGAGACTAAGCGGAGAACCACACGTGCACGTGGCTTCACACGGACATGGGCTCCTCGGCTTGATTGGGCGATACGAGATCGACAGCTTGCCGCGGCGATCACGAAGACCGGGATCCAGATCAAGGGGGAGCAGGGGATTCCCCAGTGGATCAGTACTCATCGGCTCGTGACGGCCTCGGGTCATGGCCGATGGATCGTTCTTAATCTTGGCCGGCTCCCAAAGACGCGGCAGGCCATCCAGTCTGCGGTGGAGTCTCGCGAGGCGTTTCGGGTGAGGCGAGAGACCTGGAGGATTCAGCACGGTGCATTGGCCAAAGGGGTGTCAGTGGGAAACCCGACCAATCCACGGTCAGGCGAGCTGTTTCAGCGGATTCACGGAGAGGCGGTCCGCGATGGGCAACAGGGTCTGTTTGGAGCAGAGGGAGGGGGCTGGTGAAAAGACTGGCCAGAAAACCGTGCGCGTTTTTCTAGGAGGCAGCCGATGACGGGTCCGACACCCTGCGGGTATGGCTGTGGTGCGGTGCTCCCGGTTGGGACGAATCGCGGGAAGCCGCGCCGCTTTCTCACCGAGTCCCACCGGCGTCGGTGGTGGTCCCAGGCTCGCCATCAGGGCGCCGTCCGTCTGCGAGCCAGGGCCCCTCGGCCATCCCGACAACCGAGAGAGCGATGGATCAATTTCCTCGCCCTTGCTCCATTCGATCGGCGACGACTGTTGGAAGTCTTGCTGGCTCAGGGGGAACGAGTGACGACCACAAACCCGTAGTATAGAGGAGCATGATGAACAGGGCAGACCCAAAGACCGTCTCCGTGCGGATCTCGATCACTGGGGCTCAGAAGGACAAGTTGCAACGCCGGATTAGCCATGGAGGGACCGGGACGCTCTCCAGTGAAATCGGTCGAGCGATTGATCAGTATCATGCTGGTCCCAAACAGGTCGAACAAGCTTTTCTCAGGGAGCTGAAGAACGCGAAACCGAAGGACTGTGAGCAAAAGCGGGTGCAGTGGCAACAGCTTGCCCAGCGTGGATTGCGAGAGATCGGGGGGACTCGGGACTGGGCTCCGCGTCTGGACTGGTCTGCTCGTGATCGCCAGGTGGCTGGGGCAATTACTCGGACGGCCGCACAGTTGAACGCGCATCAAGGCCCACCGCAGTGGATCAGTCGACATCGGCTCATCACTCACTCGGGCTATGCTCGATGGATAGCACCCTATTTGGATCGGCTTCCGCAGACACGCCAGGCAATCCAGACGGCAGTAGAAACACGCCAGGCTTTTCAACTGAGGCGAGCGGCCTGGTATGAGGGGAGGGAAAAAGAGGTAGCCGGTAAGGCGGCTGAGTCATGGTCACGACATCCCCCGGTGCCATCAGCGTGTGGGCAACAGGGGCTCTTTGATGCAAGCGAAGGGGGTTGGTGACAAATCCGGAGACAAAACCGTGCCCGTTTTCTGGAGGACATCCGTCTTCGTATGATAGAGCCGAGACTCTGTAGATGCGGCTGTGGGGGCTCTGCTGCCGGTTAGGACGGAGCACGGGAAGCCACGCCGTTCTTTACCGCGTGAGCCACGGCGCTGTGAGTGGCGGGTGAAAAGTCATGTATAGGACATGATCACTGAATGGACGATGAGGGTGTTGATACCGAGCCCACTGTGATGGCGGGTGTGAAAAAATTCTGGGCCGGCTCATGAGAGGAGAGACGAAATGACCCTGGGTCCTATGCAGGCATATAGCCAAGCCGTCCACAAGTATAGTGGGCGCAAAAAGCTCACGAACAAGGCCATGCTCCACTGGCTCGAGGTTGTGTTGCCCACATTGCCGCCTCGGACGCAGCAAATATTCGTCGATGAGCTTTTCTTTCTTACCACAGGGTTGCCGCCGATGTACGCCGACTCGGAGCCCACTAAGACAAGGAAATCTGCCGAGAAACCCGCGGGAAAGCGGAAAACCGTCAAGAGGAGCGCACAAGCAACACAAGACGCGTTTTATATTCAGCAGGAGGCAGTTGAGGCATTTGGAACAGAGTCCAAAGCGAATGTCTGGCTCACGCGACCTAACTCTCGCCTCAAGAACAAGACTCCACTTTTCCTACTTGGGACCAAAGCCGGTAATGCGCGCGTACAGAACCTTCTCAAACAGATTGAACACGAAAAGCAAAGTTAACGTGTGCCAAGGGGATCGGTTTGCCCGTTCCCAGAATCGTGCTTCGCACTTCTATACTCGGTGAGCAGGTCATGTACTCGAACTGGGTCTGGCCTTAGTGATTTAAGGCCATTTATCACGAAGTGAAATATGGAAATGAGTTGGTTTTCAGGTCTTACGAGGAAGGTTTCATGTCCCGCTAGATAGGGGTGCGTATTTCATGTTTCTTGACCGGTCAATTCGGGTAAATGACGGGGCTTAGTAATGGTCTATTTGAAAATTCTCTAGTCGAGTCCCGGCCACAAACAGCTCGCCATCTGATCTTCATCTCTACGATTTCGCAATTTAACTAGCTGGCTCGGACTACCGTTCCCCTTTGCCGCGCTCGTGTTTCCCTGACAGTTATACGAAACTAATCCTCTTCGGTAAGACCTCGGGTAACCCAGGAGGGCAAATCATGTTTGGAGAGCATTCTAAGGGGGCCCAAGTATCTCGCGAAGCGCTGTACGACCAAGTCTGGGCCACACCGATGACCAAGGTGGCCAAGGAGTATGGGATTTCAGACGTGGCGCTCGCGAAGATCTGCAAGAAACTGAATGTTCCCTACCCAGGGCGCGGCTACTGGCGGAGAAAAGAGACGGGCAAAACTGTTAAGCAAACGGCCCTCCCTCCTAGCCAAGATCCCAGCAAACAGCAGGTAACGATCCATCGAACCATTCGGGCTGAGATGACGTTTTCTGAGGACGTTGCTCAGAGGATCGCTGCTGAACAAGCGCCTGGACAGACCATCGAGGTGCCTGAACGCCTCGGCAAGACCCACCGGCTGATTAGCGGCCAACTCACCACCTGGCGATCTGCCTCTGTCGATGAGTATGGCGCCATTCAATCCGGCACGCTCCGGCAACTCAACATTCGGGTCAGTCCTCAAGCCCTCTCCCGTGCACTCAGAATCATGAATACGCTCTTCTGCGCATTGGAAACCCGCGGGTATCCAGTTGGCAACCAGGAGGGGTATAGGAAGACACTTGGGGTCCGAATCAATGATGAGCCTGTCGAGTTTGGTCTCGAAGAGAAATTTCAGCGGATTGAACTCCCGCAGGATCCGAAACGTCGGTCGAGTCCTTGGAGCTATCCTCGACACGAATATCGATATGTGGCGACGGGTATCCTCACCCTGAAGATCAATGAATGGGTGGATGGGGTGCAAAAGTCTTGGAGTGATGGGAAGACTGCGCGGCTGGAAACTACCCTCAATAACTTTCTCGTCGGCCTGTTGAAGGTTGCTGAAGCTCTCAAAGCCAGACGTCTCAAACAAGAGGAAGAAGCACGACTTCGGCAGGAAGCTCAGCGGCGCCGTGAGGAAGAAGAGCAACGACAACAAGAAAAGCAACGTAGACGGCAGGCTCTGTTCAACGAAGCGGAGAGCTGGGCGAAAGCTCAACAACTTCGTACCTACCTCGCCGCGGTGAAAGAAGCAGTGGTTACGAAACATGGAACGATCCAACCGGGCAGCGAAGCAGACCAATGGTTCAGCTGGGCTTATCAGCAAGCAGACGCCCTTGATCCGCTCCGATCTCCAAAATCCACCTGAAAGCAGGGATGTTCTAGATGGTCAGATTGTGGCATGGTACGAGCCCAGCGTTTGAAGGAGAACCATGCCACGAAATGATCAGGTCACCAGGCAATGGCATCTGTTGCAACGCCTGGGTGTTGCACGGAACGGACTAACTCTTGCCGAGTTGGTTGAGGCGATCCCTGCCGATTTGACGCGCCATCCTCGAACGGTCCGCCGTGATCTCGCCGCTCTCGAAGCCTCGCATTTTCCGCTCCTGATCGAGCGTGTCGATGGCGAAGTCCGCTGGCGTCTCCTGGACGGATTCAAAAACATTCCAGCCCTTCGTCTCTCACCGACGGAATTGATGGCCCTGGCTTTCAGCCGCCGTCTGTTAAGCCCGCTCCAAGGCACCTTGATTCAGACTTCTTTAAACTCAGCGTTGACCAAGATTTCCGCGGCCATTCCGGCTGGAGCCACCGAGTATCTCCAACGCTTGGACCAATGGTTCTCCGTTGGTCTGGGGCCGCACAAGAACTACAGGCATCATCGGGAGACGATCGATATCCTGTCGCAGGCCATCGCTCATCGGCACACCGTCCAGATGCGGTATTTCTCCGCCGGTCGCAATGCGACTACCAGACGGGAAGTGGACCCCTATCGCTTGCGCTATGTGGACGGCGGTCTTTATCTGATTGCCTATTGCCACTGGCGGAAAGACGTGCGGATGTTCGCGGTCGAGCGGATCAAAGCTCTCACCCCCACCGACCATCCCTATCAAATGCCGTTGCACTTCGATCTTGAGGCCTACGTAGAAGACGCGCTTGTCGTCATGCGGGGCGAGCGAATTACGGTCGAGCTGAAGTTCGACAAAGGCACCGCCGCCTGGGTAAAGGACCGGACCTGGCATCCCAGCCAGCAAGTGACGCCGCTCAAGACCGGTCAGCTCCTCATGACGCTCCAAGTGGCCGACACCCGCGAGTTGCTTGGCTGGATCCTCAGCTTCGGGAGCGGCGTGCAGGTCCTCAAGCCCGAGCGGCTGCAGCAAGCCGTGAAAGACGAAGCGACGAAACTCCTCGCTCAATAGTGACCTCGGATGTCACCATTGCCTGACCGGCTGAAGGCCGTCGGCGTGCAAAACTCCTTGAAAACCAAGCTCAGAGCGTCAATCTACCTACGATCTGCGGAGTGACCTGCGCTGTCACGCTCCTCGAATAGGATGGGGCTTCGCGCCACCTAATCAGAAGGAGGTTTCCACCATGGACAAGCCGGTGCCCCAACAGCCGAATCACGCAGCCCAACCGCTCTACGTCACCCTCATTCTCGATGAAAGCGGCTCCATGCAATCGTGCAAAGGCGCGGCCCTCGCCGGGTTTAATCAGTATCTCGCCACCCTCAAGCGGGAACCGGTCGAGACGCGCTTCACCCTCACGCTTTTCAATGCCAGCAAGACCGACGTGCGCTACCGGGCTGTGCCGGTGTCAGCCGTGCAGGACCTGGATGTGGAAACCTATCGCCCACAGGACGGTACGCCGCTCTACGACGCTATCGGGCACACCTTGTCTCTGGCCAGACAGGAAGCGCCGGCTGAGGCCAAGAAACTCTGCGTCATTCTCACCGACGGGGAGGAGAATGCGTCGCAGGAATACACCAGGAAGCAGGTGTTCAACCTTATCAAGGGTTATGAGAAACAGGGCTGGACATTTCTCTATCTCGGCGCCGATCACGACGTCTGGGCCGCTGGCCGCGATCTCGGTATTGCGGGAGACGGACTGATCTCCTTCTGCCGCAGTACGGTCGATCACACCTTCGATCAACTGAGCGAGGCCACCGCCCGCTACCGCCGCGACGACGGGCAACCGGCAGCCGATGCGTTTAGGCCCAACGAGACGCCGCCCTCGCCGGCACCGTCGTCCGGTGACCAGGATCAGCCGTCGTGGCTGAACTGACCGGGAGAAAGGAGATCGCCATGAAGACCCTCGGCTCTCTGATCGTCGTCCTGCTCTGGATGCCGGCTTCGCTCCAGGCGGAAGACCTCGGGAACCTCAGTGCGAACCCCTTTGACCAGGACTCCACGTCCAACCCCTTCGGGGCCGGCAGTCCTTTCAAGCCCGACGGGGTGAACAATCCCTTCAGCCCCTACGGCAGTCCCTTCAGCAACCGTTCGGTGACCAATCCTTTCGCCACAGATGCGCCCAAACTCTATGATCAGCAGGGAAATTATCGCGGCAAGCTGAGCGCCAATCCATTCGATGCAGACTCGACGAGCAACCAGTTCGGCCGCTACGGCTCGCCCTTTTCACCCGACTCGCTCAACAACCAATTTGGCGCGGGGAATCCGTTCAGGCCCGATTCGCCGAATAATCCCTATGGGCAAGGATGGAGAATCGAAGGCAAATAGAAACAGACCACATCGGAGGTCCCATGAAACACTTTATCTTTGGCATCCTCATCGGCAGCGCTATTACGGGTACGGCAGTAGGGGCAGGGAACTTGTACGACTCAAAAGGCAACGTGCAAGCGCCTCGTGGAAGCGTCCAGCAATACGATTACTTTCGCCAGCGGCAGCAGTGGTTGGATGTCGAAAATATGCGCAAGCAGATGGATCAACAGGAATTGAATCGCAAATCCGGTAAGCATCCCTGTTGAACAATGAACCGGTGGCCGCGAGTCGAGACGGTTTTTTAGAAAGGACAATGTGCCATGCTCATTACGGAATTGCCATTCGGGCAGCCTGGGCGGATTTTGCGAAGCCCGATGCCGTTTGGAAAATACGACCCGGAGGGCGTGATCTATGAAGCCTACCGGAATCATCACGTTTCAGTGATCGTGCTCCTGGCCGAAGACCGGGAGTGTCAGGCAAAGGCACACAGAGACCTGAGGGCGCTCTATATCCGGGACGGCTTCACGGTCGTACATCTTCCGATCGTGGACTTCGGCATTCCGGACGCGCAGGCGCTTCGCGTCGCTCTCGACGCCACTGTGAGCGAAGCGCAAGATGGTCGCCACCTGGCCATCCATTGCTCGGCCGGCATCGGAAGGACCGGACTCTTCGCCGCATGTTTGGCGAGAAGGCTGCTCAATCTGCCGGGTGAGTTGGCCATCGAGTGGGTCAGGCGACACATCGCGGGTGCGGTCGAGACGCCGCAGCAGAGGGACTTCGTCACAAGGATCAGCATCTAGCTTGTGATGGCAGATCGGCGGGACTCTCGAAAGGGGAATGTTTTCTAAATCTGAAGAAGAGTATTGTGATGCGAATGGTGCGCAGGTCAATAAGAAGGAACCCGCTATGTTCTCGATGAATATCAGCCTTCTGATACTTGTTCTCTTGCTGCCACTTGCCACAGTTCACGCGCAAGGCAATCGTTCCCGCGAGAGTTCTCCGCCGAAATCCCTGGATCCCATGAACCGCCCGATGGATGAATTGGGCGTAACCGGCAAGGACGACACTCTGTGCAGCGATCGCTGGTACTCGTGCACGACTTACGATCGTCAGCAGTTCGATCAGAAATATCCCGGCCGCCCGCTCAATGAACTGCTCCGCTACGGCGAACCGAACTGGCCCGATCGCGATGGTCAGCGAGGAGGCAGCGGCACATTTCACGATTCTTTGGACTACCGTGACAGGCAGGGCAAAGAGTGACCGCTAAAACTATCTCGACCTACCGTCTCGTGCCGGATCAGACAGAAGAGGGTTGAATGAAACGGACTTCAGGACAACTGTTGTACTCGCCGAGCGATCTTGTTCGCTATCTGGCCTCGCCGTTCTCGTCCTGGATGGACCGGTACTGCCTGGAGAATCCCGGTGCGGTAACGCCGGATGAGGCCACGGAGGATGAACAACTGATCGCCCAAACCGGCGAAGAGCACGAACGGGCGGTGCTTGATGACCTCAAGTCGTCGGATGCCGCCTTAATCGAGATTTCCAGGAACGATCCCGCCGGTGCCCGGGAGCAGACGTTGTCCGCCATCAGTGCGAAGACTCCCATTCTCTATCAGGCAGCGCTGGAAAGCGGGTCATTCGCCGGGTTTGCCGACTTTTTGATGCTGGATGATTCCGGACGCTATCAGGTGTGGGACACGAAGCTGGCTCGCTCGCCCAAGCCCTATTATGCCGTTCAGCTCTGCTGCTATTCAGAAATGTTGGCCGATGCGACCGGTGCCCCGATGCCGGAGAAATTCGGGATCATTCTTGGCACCAAGGAGCGGGTTGAGTTCCGGGTCGAAGACTTTATTCATTACTACCGCCACCTCAAGGCGAGTTTTCTTGCCATGCAGGACGGCTTCACCGGGAAAATGGCCGATTGCCCTGAGCCACTTCCACGGGCTGATCATGGCCGGTGGACATCCCATGCGGAGAAATTGTTCAACGGGCAGGACCACCTCGTCCTGGTTGCCGGAATCACGGTCGGCCAGATCAAGAAGCTCAAGCGGGCGGGGATCACCACGGTGGGGGACCTCGCCGCAGCGTCAGGCAAAACAGTTCCCAAACTCGACAAGGACTCAATGGAGAAGCTCGTCGCGCAGGCGCGCCTCCAACGCCAGACGCGCATCGACCGGGTAGCCAAGCCCGAGGCTCCACCGCGCTTCGAGATCTTGCCTCAAGCCGGAACGAACGGCGAACCGGTAGGTCTTGCGGCATTGCCCCCCGATCACCCGGCAGATGTCTTTTTCGACATGGAGGGATACCCCCTGGTTCCTGGTGGATTGGAATATTTGTTCGGGGTCTGCACGCGCAAAGGTCAGCCAGGGTCGTGGGACTTTACGGACTGGTGGGCACACGACCGTAATGAAGAGAAGTGCGCATTCGAAGGCTTTGTGGACTGGGTATTCAAGCGATGGAAGACGAATCCGGGCATGCACATCTACCATTACGCTGCTTATGAGGTTGGCGCAGTGAGGCGGTTGAGCACCTACCATGACACCCGCCAGGACGAGGTGGATGAGTTGCTCCGGAACGAGGTGTTTGTAGATCTCTATCAGGTTGTCCGCCACGGTCTACGTATCGGGGAGGACAGTTATTCTATCAAGTCAGTGGAGCGGCTCTACCGACCGAAGCGCACGACAGAGGTCGCTACCGCCGCTGACTCGATCGTGCAGTACGCCCGCTGGATCGAGAGCAGGCAGCCAGGAGATTGGAGCAAGAGCCCCATTCTAAAGGGTATCCGTGACTACAACGAGGACGACTGCAAATCCACGGCGGAGCTACTGCAATGGCTGAGGAAGGTCGCGGGTGAATACAAGATTGCTGCGGTCCATTCGGCTTCTGTATCAGCGCCAGCAACGCCACCGCAGCAGTTGCCGCCTGAGATCGTCGCTCGACTGGATACCGCGGCGAAGCTCCGTAAGGGGGAGGACGCGGTTTCGGTGGCGCTCGCTAACTTGATCGATTTTCATCGGCGGGAAGAAAAGCCCATGTGGTGGCGAATGTTCGACCGTGCGGCTGCCACTTCAGACGTGCTCCGTGACGATCCTGCTTGTATCGATGGCGTGCAAGCCGTGGGATCCCCGATGCCCGACAAACAATCGCTGGTGCAAGCCTACCGATTCGATCCATCGCAGGAGTGCAAACTTGCAGCCAGTGATAAGTCCAGAGTGATGTTCACGCACAACTTGGAGGCAAAGCTCACACTATCAGCGTTGGATATCTCTGCTGGTAATCTGGAACTCAAGATAGGCAAGAAGGGGCTGAACGAGAAGCTTGCAGGCACGTTCCCGTCGGGAGGGTCACTGCTTCCCGACGAATATGTCTCTGCGAAGACTATTCAGGATGCGCTGGCTGATGTGGCCACGCGACACTTGTCGAACCAGCTCCATCCCTCGGTGGCCGCACTCTTCAACCGTCAGCCACCCGCGATGTTGTTGAAAAAAGCCGATGAATCCACGACCCAGGCCGCCATCCGGGTTGCTGGTTCAATGTCCGGCGGGTGCCTGGTTATCCAAGGGCCTCCCGGTACGGGCAAGACGTTTACCGCCTCGCAGGTCATTTTGTCCCTTCTCATTGCCGGAAAGAAGATCGGCGTCGCATCCAATAGTCATAAGGCAGTGGTGAATCTTCTCATGGCCTGCGGCGACGCAGCACGAGAAACCGGCAGGAGTTTGCAGGGAATCAAGGTTGGAGGGGAGGCGGAAGGCCCGTTGTTTTCTTCTAACCTGAGTCTCAAATACGTCAAAGATACAGGTGAGGCGCGTGGGGCATACACAGAAGGCATCGTGGGGGGAACGGCCTGGCTCTTCACTCGGCCCGAGTGGGAAGGTGTGCTCGACTTCCTGTTCATCGATGAAGCCGGACAGGTTTCTCTCGCCAATGCAGTCGCTATGGCGCGATGTGCCAAGAATCTTGTGCTCCTTGGCGATCAAATGCAGCTCGAACAGCCTATTCAGGGCTCGCATCCCGGTGATGCCGGACTCTCTGTGCTGCAATTTGCCCTGAAGGATACCGTCGCCAGCCTGCCCGATGCGCCTCTGTTCCATGCGGTGGTGCCTCCGGAGTACGGCCTGTTCCTGGGCGAGTCCCGCCGGATGCACCCATCCGTCTGCCGATTCATCTCTGAAAGTAGCTACGAGAAACGACTGGTGTCCCATCCAGACTGTGCCAGGCAGAAGATCGTAGCCCCACTTGGCGCAACCGATCTCATCACGAGCGAAAACGGGATCGTTTTCAGCGGGGTCGAGCATGATGGAAATATTCAGCAGAGCGACGAGGAAGTTGAACGGGTCAAGGCGGTTTACGATGAGCTCTGCGGGCGTCTCTATACGGCCAAGGATGGCTCCACGAAGCCCTTGGCACTGGAAGACTTTCTCTTTATTGCGCCCTACAACGCTCAGGTGCGCGCCCTACAAGCCGCTCTTCCCCAAGGCGCCCGCGTCGGAAGTGTCGACAAGTTTCAAGGACAGGAGGCCTCGGTTTGCATCCTGTCCCTCTGCTCCAGCTACGGGGAATATGGTTCGCGGGGGCTGGCCTTCATTCTGGATCGCAACCGGGTGAATGTCGCCATCTCCCGTGCCCAATGTCTGGCAGTGGTAGTGGCCGACCCCCGGATTGCTCGCGCTACTCCAGGTTCTCTGGATGAAATGATGTTACTCAATCTGTTTTGCAAAGTAGTCGACTAATTACCGTGTAGTCGTGTGCAAGGCGGGTTCGGATCAAGCGGGGATAAATTCGAAAGGAGCCTGCAGGGGGAGTGAAAGGTCTGAGTCCCTAACAGCATCTATTACAGCGCCGCCCCCTCCTTAGTCTGGATGATTTCCCCCTCAAAAAGGGTTATTCTCGGCAAACTTTTGTGGAGAGTTTGGAGTGCTCGTTATTACACAACCAGTTAGGCATTATGGCGCTGAGCTGACAGCTGGAGCATTAAAAGTTCCAGAGAGCCGGATTATTGCTGATCTGCTTCTCCGAGGCGTCGCGCCAGAAGAATGGCATGAGACTCTTTATAAGCAGAATGCACTCCAAACCCGTAATCTTGAGACAGCGAGGCGAATAGGGAGACTGATCCGTCAGCGGCTGGAGTTAATGAATGCCGACCTCTGGCGGCTCGTTCGTGATGGATCAAAGACCGTGGCTACGCACGCGTGTCTCGCCGCCGCCATTAAGCACAGTGCCTTGCTCGGAGACTTCTTAGATTTGGTCGTCAGGGAACAATACCGCCTCTTCGCCTCAAAACTCTCGCCAACTCTCTGGGAAGAGTATCTGAATGACTGTCGAGGCCGTGACTCTATGATGCCGCTCTGGAACGACTCGACGAGGAGACGCTTGCGGTCGTCAGTGTACCAAGCACTTGCGCAGGCAGGATTTCTGGACAGCACACGAACGCTACGGCTTCAACCAGTCCATATTGCCTCCGAAGTGCTTGGCTATTTGCGGAACCAACGTGAAGAGTATGTGCTGCGTTGCATTCAGGTGTCTCCGTGAGTGATCTGCTGACCGATCGGCTTAACAAGATTCTTCCGCGGATCATCTCCGATGACTTCCTGAGCGGCAGCGGCATCGGGAACGAGATATCTTTCTACATCTTCGACTATCCGCCCGAAGAGGAACTCCGAGTACGAACTCACCTTCGTTTCTTAGTAGACCACATTCCCAAACAAAAACCAGAGCTTCGTTTCACACACATCAACCTGTTCGATCTAGTGTTGGATCACCTCAAGCAACGGAAACTGCTTGAGAAGGCACTTCAGATACAACGGGAGAAGGGTGACGAAGCGCTCAAGGCGGCGTTGGCTGGCCCCCTCCATCCTGAGAAGCTAGCATCGATCTTTTGTGAAGTGGCTAGGCCGGATCAGAACAAACTTGTCCTGGTGTCAGGTGTTGGAAGCGTGTATCCGCTGCTCCGAACCAGCGGCTTGCTCAGCAATCTGCAGAATGTGATGGGACCCATTCCTCTCGTGCTCTTTTATCCAGGAAAGTACGATCAACTGACCCTCAGACTGTTTGGGAAGCTGAGCCTGTCCGCACACGTTGACGGTGTAGCAAAAAGCAAGAAGCCGGAACATTATTACCGCGCCTTCAGATTAGTGCCCTAACAGAGGCTGACTATGAACATTCAGAATCTCTTCGAGCGAGACCTGTTTCGCTCCATCAATGGAGTCGTCAAGGCGGATCAGTTGGACGAATCGTCCGTCTGGCAGGAGTTGGACGAATTCGTTGTAACAAGAGAGCTTGATCAGCATCTCCGCCGCTTTTTCTCGACATATGGTGACGCGATCAAGCATCCCCAAGATCCCGATGTCGCAGGGAAGATTGGCGTGTGGGTGTCAGGCTTCTTCGGCTCCGGTAAATCACACTTTATTAAGGTTCTGTCCTACCTCTTGCAGAACAAGACCCATACGCATCAGGGACAGAGCAAGCGGGCGGTCGAGTTCTTCGAGAGCAAGATCAAAGATGCCATGTTGTTTGGTGACATCAAGCGAGCGGTCGCCTCGAATACCGATGTCATCCTGTTCAACATTGACAGCAAGGCCGACCACCGTATTGGGCGCGATGCCATTCTTGCCGTGTTCCTCAAGGTCTTGAACGAGATGCAAGGCTATTGCGGTGATCATCCTCAGATCGCACACCTGGAACGTCATCTGGAAGGGAGAGGCAAGCTCGCACAGTTCCACGACGCCTTTCGCAAGGCGACGGGTAGCGAGTGGACGGCAGACCGTGATGCATACCATTTTCACCGGGACGAAATCGTAAAGGCGCTCGGCGAAACGCTCAAGATGAGCAAAGAGTCGGCGGAGAAGTGGGTCGATGGGGCGGAAGGCAGTTTTGCCTTAACCGTCGAAAACCTCTGTAAATGGGTCAAGGAGTATCTGGACTCGAAAGGGGAAGAGCATCGTCTTATTTTCCTGGTCGATGAAGTGGGGCAGTTCATCGGGACAGATTCCCACCTGATGCTCAACCTTCAGACCATCACAGAAGAGCTGGGAACCATCTGTAAGGGCCGGGCATGGGTGGTCGTCACTTCCCAAGAAGATATCGATGCTGTGCTGGGTGAAATGAAACAGAGCAAGGCCAACGACTTCTCGAAGATTCAGGGACGCTTCCGGACGCGCCTCTCGCTCTCAAGTGCCAACGTTGATGAAGTGATCCAGTCTCGCCTCCTGGCCAAACGCGAGGAGGTGAAAAGCGACCTGCAGGAAGTCTTCCGCAAAAAAGGAGACATCCTCAAGAATCAGCTCACGTTCACCAATTGCGGAATGACCTTCAAGAACATCAAGGATGGCGAGGATTTCGTCCAGAACTATCCATTCGTGCCGTATCAGTTTCAGCTCGTCCAAAAGATTTTTGAGGCGATCCGAAGAGCGGGGGCCACCGGTCTCCACCTATCCCGTGGCGAACGATCGATCCTCGATGCGTTTCAGTCGGCTGGCAAGCAGGTTGCCCTCGAAGAGGTCGGCATCCTGGTCCCGCTCTATCGGTTCTACCCTTCGATCGAAAGCTTTCTTGATACCGTCGTCAAGAAGACCATCGATCAAGCCAAGGACAATCCGAGTCTGGAGCATCCGTTCGATATTAGTCTTCTGCAGGTATTGTTTCTCATTCGCTATGTCGAGGAGATCAAGGGGAACGTCGATAACCTGGTGACCCTGTGCATCACCGAAATTGATGCCGACCGACTGGCGCTTCGTCGCAAGATCGAAGGGAGCCTCCAGCGTCTCGAAAAGGAAACGCTCATTAATCGAAGTGGTGATGTGTATTTCTTCCTGACCAACGAAGAACGGGACATCAATCGGGAGATCAAGAATGTCGAACTCAGTAGTGGCGAGGAAGCCAAGCTCCTTGGAGAACTCATTTACAACGATGTCTTGAAAGAACAGAGAAAGCATCGCCATGCCGAGAACAAGATGGATTTTGCCTTCAATCGCTTCTGCGATTTGCTTCCGGTTGGAAATCGTCTCGACGGCGTATTGCAGCTCTCGGTTATTACGCCGCTGAATGATGAATACGGGTTGTACGACAATGCCAAATGCCTTCTGGACAGCTCAACCGAAGGCGGCAGTATTCTGGTCCGCTTGGGCAATGACGAGACTCTGGGCCGCGAGCTCCGGACATACCTCCAGACCGAGAAGTATGTTCGCCATAAGAATGATGGCACACTTCCAGAGTCGGCGAAGCGTATTCTCCGCGACCTATCCGGAAACAACCAAGACCGCCGAGCCCGTCTAGTCACACTCTTAGGCGAGATGTTCGCCGGAGCCGACTTCTATGCTGCCGGCCAGCCCTTGAAGCTGAAAGCCTCCACGCCATTGGCCGCACTTGACGAATCACTGGGGTATCTCGTCAAGAATACCTTCAATAAGATGGGGTACCTGAAGCGGCTGTCTCAGGAGCCATTAAAGGAAATTCAGGCCATCATTCGGAGTAACGACATCGGTCAGCAGACGCTGATCATGGCAACCGAGGAGGGCAACAAGCAGGCGATAGAAGACCTACGCCATTATGTCGCCCTGATGTCAGGCAATAATAAGCAGATCGTGCTCCAGGACATGATCGACAAGCGGTACTCGCTACGTCCATATGGGTGGCCGGAAGACGAAGTGGTGATGCTGATTGCCCGTCTCGTGGTGCTGGGCGAAATCAGTCTCATGATGGATGGGACGCTAATCCCGCTCGATAAGGCCTACGACGCCATCACGACCCCTGCGAAACGTCGAAAGATCGTGATCCTCAAGCGGCAAACCACCGACCCAAAGGCTATTCAAGACGCCCGTACGCTGGGGAAAGAATTGTTTCATGAGATGGGGCCTGATGGCGAGGATGCTCTGTTTGCCTTTCTGCAAAACAAGCTCAAGAGTTGGCAGTCATCCTTGATGAGCTACAGGCCGTTGGCGGAGACCGGCGATTACCCCGGTAGAGACCACATCGCAGATGGCCTCCTAGCTGTAAAAAAGCTGCTCGCTTCCGATAACAGCTATAAGTTCATCCAGCAACTCAACGAACAGAAGAATGAACTTCTTGATTTCGCCGATCACTTTACCAATCTCGAACAGTTCTACGAACACCAAAAGCCCACGTGGGAAAGGCTACGGAAGGCGTATGGCCGTTTTCAGCGAAATCGCCTTGAGCTTGAGAGGGATGCGCAGGCCGGAGTGGCGCTCAAACGGATGCAGCAAATCCTGAACGCATCGAGTCCTTATAGCCTGATCAAAGAGACCGAGGGGCTCATTGCCACAGTCAGTACCGTTAATAGCGCCCTCGTGGCTGCAGCTCGCCAGCAGGCTCTTGCCAAGATTGACGTGCATCTCGTCACAGTCACCAGGGATATTGAGGCAGCCAAGGGAGACGCAGGACTTCGCGTTGCCTGCATGAGGCCACTCGAAGAACTTAAGGGCGCAGTCCAGTCTGAAGAGAGTCTGGCTCACATCACACAAATAGAGACGGAGGCTCTGAAAGAATTCGATCTTGCAACCTATCGGATAGAAGAATCTGTTCGGAAAGCCACAGAGCAGCCCAAGGAAAAAGGAGAGCAGCCCAAGCCTATACTCAAAAAGAAACGGGTAGTGGAGCCAGCCAAGCTGGTCGCATCTCCCTATTTGGAAACGCAGGCGGATGTCGAAGCATTTCTTAAGACGCTGCGATCGGAGTTGGAGCAGGCACTCACTAAGGACGAACGCATCGAGATCCGCTGAGAAGAGAATATGAGATTGGCAATATGAACCGCACCAAGCTCAAGACCTACGCCCCGCAAGCGCGCCGGGATTTCATTCAGGCCGTGACAGACCGCGCTGCCTTCTATGGCCTGACTGATAAGAAGATCGAACCCATCACCGAGAACGGCGATGTGGCCATCATCGGAGGCCGCGCTTTTCCTCGCGCTATTGCGAGCAAACGCAAGGCCTTGGAAGAACGGATTGCCGAATACGGCTTCTGGCAGACCATGGATGCGATTGCCTATACCTGGTTTAACCGCCTGGTTGCCATCCGGTACATGGAATTACATGGCTATCTTGACCACGGCTACCGGGTACTGAGCCATCCCGACGCGTCGAAGTCGATCCCTGAGATTCTGGAACAAGCCGAGCATCTTGATCTGCCAGGGTTGGACAAGCACAAGGTTATTGAGCTGAAACTGGAAGGCAGCAAAGAAGCCGAGCTGTACCGGATGCTGCTGCTTGCTCAGTGCAACGCCCTGTATACGGCGATGCCGTTTCTCTTTGAGTGGATCGGCGACGAAACGGAACTCCTCCTGCCCGATAACCTGCTCCACACCGACTCGCTGATCCGAAAGCTTGTCACTGATATCGATGAGGAAGACTGGCAGGAGGTCGAGATCATCGGCTGGCTCTACCAGTTCTACATCTCTGAGCGCAAAGACGAAGTGATGGCCCGCAAGAGCGCCGTGCCAACGGAGGACATCCCTGCCGTTACCCAGCTCTTCACCCCGCACTGGATCGTCCGCTACCTCGTTGAGAACTCCCTCGGCCGCCTCTGGCTGCTGAACCGCCCCGGCTCCCGGCTCCGTGAGCACATGCCCTACTACATTGAGGGCGAAGCCGAGACCGACTTTCTGAAGATCACCAAGCCCGAGGACATCCGCCTACTGGATCCTGCCTGCGGAAGCGGGCACATGCTCACCTATGCCTTCGACCTGCTCTTCCGTATCTACGAGGAAGAAGGCTACGTACCCAGTGAGATCCCCGTGCTTATCCTGAAGCACAATGTCTACGGCCTGGAGATCTGCCCCCGCGCGGCGCAGCTCGCCGAGCTGGCCCTCGTCTTCAAGGCTCGCGCTAAAACGCACCGCTTCTTCCAACCCGGCACTCTTGTTCAGCCCCGCATTCTTGCCTTGCAAAACATTCACTTCGACGAAGGCGAACTCCGCGACTACATCGCAGCGCTCGACCTCGGCAATCTCTTCAATGAGCCCATGCTGCGGCTTCTCCATCAATTCGAGGAGGCCACCACCTTTGGTTCGCTCATTCAGCCCTGCCTCGACGAACAAAACATCACCTTCGCCCGTTCTGCCATCGAGGCTAAAGACCTCGGTGGACAACTCTTTCTCCGCGAGACTCACGGGAAAGTCCTTCGAGTCCTCGAACAGGCGGAGATGCTCTGCGAGCGGTATCACGTCGTCGTCGCAAATCCACCGTATATGGGATGGAAGGGTTTGAATGAAGTCCTGAAGAAATTCGCTAAAGAAAACTTCGCTGATTATAGGGAAGACTTGTTTTCTATGTTCGTTGAACGATCTTTGGGCCTGAATTTAAATGGTGGGATTATTGGGCTTATGACGCCTTTTACTTGGATGTTTCTTGGATCATTCGAGAAGCTCCGTAATCGCCTCCTTGAATCGTGTGTAATTACAAGTCTCGTGCGTCCGGAGTTGCACGCTTTCTTTGACTCAGCGTTTGTCTCAATCTGCGCTTTCACTTTGAAGCGTGGATGCCAAATGGATCAGAAGGGGAGCTTTATTGATCTGTCCCCTTTTTACGGAGCAGACGAGCAACCCCCAAAAGCGCTCGAAGCAATCCGAAACCCCGCCTGCGGATGGCTCTACAAAGCCGCCGCCGCAGACTTCAGAAGCATTCCTACTAGCCCAATCGCCTATTCTCTTTCTGCGAAGATTAGACATCTTTTCTCTGAACACCCAACTCTGGGAGACAGCTTCACAGCACGCCAGGGTCTCGCAACGACACACAACGCACGCTTCGTCCGGCTGTGGCATGAAGTTAACCTTTTGAGCATCGGCTTCAGCTTGAATTCACGCGCAGAAACAGAATCAGGTGAGTACCGTTGGTTCCCTTACAACAAAGGTGGTGGATTCAGAAAATGGTGGGGCAATCAGACCTTCGTCGTTAACTGGCAAAACAACGGAGAAGCGATCAAGAGGGCCATCGTAGATAAGTATACGTATCTCAAAGGAAATCCGAATTTTGTGGCTAAGAATCAAGAGTTCTACTTCCGGCCTTCCGTTTCCTTCTCAAAAATAGGTGTTGGCTTCCCCGCATTTCGATACTTCCCTGCCGGTTTCATATTCGATGTAGCCGGAAGCTCGATTTTCTCCTCGAAGAGGGCCGAAGAATTCCAGTTGCTGTCGTTCTGCAATACTAAAATCGCCCGAGCTGTGTTGGCTGCTCTCGCTCCAACATTGAATATTGAGATTCAGCAAATTAACAACCTTCCTATTGCACTGCGAGAAAGCTGGGAAAGGCTGGATGCAGTTGTCGAGATCCTGCTCAATGAAGCGCGGATGGACTGGAATAACTTCGAAACCTCATGGGATTTCCGCGACCTGCCGTTGCTGCGGGCAGGGACGAAAGGCGTGACGCTGGCTGTGAGTTGGGAGGCGTGGCGCGACAACTGCGCCACCTCCATCCGTCGAATGCAGGAGCTGGAGACGGAGAACAACCGGCTATGGATTGACGCCTACGGCATGCAAGATGAGTTAACTCCTGAGGTGCCTGAGAGCGAAATCACCCTCGCCCGCGCTGACCAAAAGAAGGACGTCGCAGCCTTCCTTTCCTATGCCGTTGGCTGCATGATGGGCCGCTATTCGCTAGACAAGCCAGGCCTCATTCTCGCTAACGTGGGCGATTCCCTGGCCGAATATCTGGCGAAGGTCGGTCAGCCGTTCGACATGCTCACATTCGCTCCCGACGGGGACGGCATCATACCCGTGCTCGATGGCGAGTGGTTCGAGGACGATATCGCAGTCCGCACCGAAGATTTTCTTCGGGGCACGTTCGGCGAGGCCACGCTAGAGGCTAATCTGCACTTCATCGAGGAATCGCTCGGCAAGAATCTGCGCAAATACTTTCTGGCCGATTTCTACAAGGACCACCTCCAGACCTACAAGAAGCGTCCGATCTATTGGCTCTTCTCCAGCGGCAAGGAGCGAGCGTTCCAATGCTTGGTCTATTTGCACCGGTACCAGGACGGCACTCTGGCCCGTATGCGCACGGAATATGTCATCCCTTTACAAGGCAAGCTGGCCGCTCGTATTGAACAACTGGCTTCTGACACCCAGAAGGCAGCTTCCACTTCCCAACGTAAGACACTGGAAAAGGAACGAGACAAGCTTCTGAAGCACCAAACTGAACTCCGGGTATTTGACGAGAAGCTGCGGCACTATGCCGATCAGCGGATCACGTTGGATCTCGACGACGGGGTGAAGGTCAACTACGGGAAGTTCGGCGATCTCCTCGCCGAGGTCAAAGCTGTGGCTGGCGGAACGGACGAGGATTGATGGACACTCGTCAAATTCACGACACTCTCAACCGCATGTATAAGGAAGAGGGTGCCAGGATTGTCTTCTGGAACGACCCCGACAAAGAGTTCCAGACTATTCTGCCTGCGCTGAACCTCAACGGGGTGAACATCATCCAGCTCAACGAACTAGGTGCGCTCGAAGTGAAGATTCGCGTGGAGCGGGAGGACCCCATAGGGCGGTATCTTCTCTATTCCCCCAGTGAGGAACCTGATTACGAGAACGATTGGCTTCTCGATGTTCGTCTCTACAGCCGCAACTTCAGGGCCGATCGCGCTTCGATTCTTCTCAATGAGCTTGGCTTGAAGAACCTCCACCTTCGTCAGCATTTAGCTGACCGGCGAAAGTTTTTTGACAACAAAGAACGGCTCCAGAAGCTGAAGAGCTTGGTTGAGCCTAATGATATAGCCAGCGACCTGGACCGAAAAATGATCGCCACGGTCGTGAAGGCAGAGCAGCCGGAATGGTTCAACATCGTCCGTACGCTCTACCATGCCTATACTGACAACGGCGATGAGATTGACTTGCAGACGGAACCGGCCACTTGGGAGCAGATCGAGAAGTTTGAGTTAGACCAGCCTTTCTGGGAGATGGCCAAGACCACGTTCGGCTATTCCGAAGAGACTCCGACACTTAAGAATCTTCTCCTCAGACTCTTCGTGACCGACTATATGCATCATCTGAAGGCCACTCCGCCAAGTGCGCTTCTGCATTTGATTCTCCCGACACAGGGTCGGTCGAATGCCGTCGTCTGCCTTGGGCAATGGCGCGACAGCAGCAGCAAAGGCAGTAGTTATGACCGACTCTCCGAGGAAGTGGCGGCCCTGATTCACGTAGAAGATTACTTGCTCGGCTTGGAGATCACAGATTTGCTCGATGTGATGACGTTCCTTGTGGTGGAACGGGGGATTGCCAGCCGTCTGCGTGAGCGTGTGCATCAGACGGCGGACATGATCAACCCCGATGAAGTGCGATCAATCGCAACCCGCAGGCAAGCTGGACACTGGGCCTCGCTCATGGTGAACGGTTCCCTGGTGGTTCCGCGTAAGGCGCTTCATGCTGTGTATGACGCGCTGGTTGCCGCCGCTGATTCTTTTGCCCTGAGGAACCAGCATCGGGATGGATTCGCCTTTCCCAATGCGACGGCTCTCTATCGGGCTTACGAGGGAGAGTTATTCCGATTTGACCAGCTGTATCGCCATTTCTGCGAGGCCGCTGATCATGCGGAGGCACAAGGCTGGAACATTCTGAAGCCATTGCGGGAGCTGATCGAGGATTGCTATACGAATTGGTATGTGCCGACGCTTGCATTAGCCTGGGGACAATTTCTTGCTCCCCAAGGCACTGCCCAACTTCTTAGCACGTGGCAGCTCGACCAGATTCCCAACCAGCAGGAGTTCTTCAATCGTCAGGTGCGTCCTCGCCTGGAGGAAGCGGAGAACCGGAAGGTGTATGTCATCATCAGTGATGCGTTCCGTTACGAGGCGGCCCAGGAGCTCACGCAAGAGCTCAATGGCACATACCGCTTTGAAGCGACGTTGGCTTCGCAGCTTGGTGTCTTGCCCTCATACACCGCCCTTGGGATGGCGAGCTTGCTGCCCTACAACACGCTAGCGTTTAAGCCAAATGGAGACGTCTTGGTCGATGGGAAGTCCACCTCCTCAACCGAACTGCGAGGGGAAGTCCTAGAATCGGTTGAGGGGATGGCCTGCAAAGCCAGCGAGTTGGTGGCGATGAAGAAGGAGCAAGGCCGTGAACTTGTGAGTGGGAAACGGGTTGTCTACATTTACCACGACACTGTCGATGCGATTGGTGATAAAGCTGCGACAGAGGAGAAGACATTTGACGCGGTACGAACCGCGATCGATGAACTGACTTCACTAGTGGCCTATGTTATCAACAGCCTGAATGGCAACCATGTGGTCATTACGGCGGATCACGGGTTCCTTTTCACAGAATCTTCGCCCGGTGAACCCGAAAAGAGCAAACTGGATCAGATGCCAAACGGGACCGTGCGAGCCAAAAAGCGTTATGTAATAGGGCACAACCTCCCTGATCATGAGTCCGTGTGGCATGGCAAAACCGCAGTCACTGCTGGTGCGGAAGGTGGAATGGAATTCTGGATTCCCAAGGCCGCCAATCGTTTTCACTTCACTGGCGGTGCTCGTTTCGTGCACGGGGGAGCCATGTTGCAAGAAATTGTCGTGCCGGTAATCACGGTCAAACACAAGAAAGATAAGTCCACTCGCGAAGACACCAAGGTCAAGTCCGTAACCGTGCATGTGTTGGGAGCCAGCCACAAAGTCACAACGAACCGTCATCGCTTCGAACTGATCCAAGCGGAGCCAGTGAGCGAACGGGTGAAGCCGATAACGCTGAAGGTGGCGATCTACGAGGGAGATCACGCCGTCACGAATGTCGAGACCGTGACGTTTGATAGCACCTCAGATAAGATGGATGACCGTAAGAAGTGGATTCACGTAGTGCTGCAAGATCATCAGTATCACAAGAATACCGCATATCGGCTCGTCCTTCGGGATGCCGACACTGGAATTGAGCAACAGAGTGTACCGGTGACTATTGATAGGGTGTTTGCCGATGACTTCTGACAACAACGCGATCGATACCAGCCTCGACGATCTCCTCAATCGGCATTTCGCCGGCAAGGTCGTTCGCAAAGATCTGACCAAGTTGGTCAAAGAGGGGGCGAATGTCCCCGTATACGTGTTGGAGTACCTCCTGGGCACCTACTGTGCATCCACCGATGAGACCATCATCAAAGAAGGACTCGTTACGGTAAAGAATATTCTGGCCGAGAACTATGTGCGTCCCGATGAAGCGGAGAAGGTCAAGTCCATCATTCGTGAGCGTGGAAGTCTCAAAGTCATCGACAAGATAACTGTGACGCTGAATGAAAAACGAGACGTCTATGAAGCCCTACTCGCGAATCTTGGTGTGAAAGGGGTTGAGGTCAGCACCAGCTACGTCAAAAAGTTTGAGAAGCTGCTCGTGGGAGGCATCTGGTGCATTGTGACCCTGCAGTATTTCTATGAGGAGAACCAGAAGGGCTCACCGTTCGTCATTCAGGACTTGAAGCCGATCCAGATGCCGAACATGGATATGGAGGAGCTCTTTCAAGGGCGGCGGGCGTTCACAGAAGAACAGTGGATTGACGTCTTGTTGCGGTCAACGGGTATGGAGCCAACGAACTTCAGCGAACGCGTGAAGTGGCACTTGTTGGCCCGCATGATCCCTTTGGTGGAGAATAACTACAACCTCTGCGAACTCGGGCCACGAGGAACCGGCAAGAGTCATATCTACAAGGAAATCAGTCCCAATAGCATTCTTGTCTCTGGTGGCCAAACGACCGTCGCGAATCTGTTCTACAACATGGCGCGACGGACCGTTGGACTCGTCGGCGTCTGGGATGTCGTGGCATTTGATGAGGTCGCTGGGATTACCTTTAAAGAAAAAGATGGTGTCCAGATCATGAAGGATTACATGGCCTCAGGATCCTTCTCTCGTGGACGGGATGCCATCAATGCCTACGCTTCTATGGTGTTTGTCGGGAACATCAATCAGTCCGTGGACACATTGGTCAAGACCAGTCATCTCCTGGCCCCCTTCCCCGATGACATGATCGACAGCGCCTTCTTTGACCGGTTCCATGCCTATGTCCCAGGCTGGGAAATTCCCAAGATGCGGCCGGAATTCTTCACCAACCAGTACGGCATGATCGTGGATTACCTCGCCGAATGGATGCGCGAGATGCGCAAGCGAACATTTGGCGATGCCATCAGCAAGTATTTCAAGCTGGGTAGAGATCTCAATCAACGAGATACGATCGCTGTTAAGCACACCGTCTCAGGGCTCTTGAAGCTGCTGTATCCCAATGAAGAATACAACAAGGACGCCGTTCGTCGATGCCTAGAATATGCCTTAGAAACACGGCGGCGGGTAAAGGAGCAGCTGAAGAAGATCGGCGGAATGGAATTCTTCGATGTGCATTTTAGCTACATCGACCTGGAAACGCTGCAAGAGAAATTTATCAGTGTGCCCGAACAGGGCGGAGGCACACTGATCCCAGATGGTCCGATGAGTCCAGGAGCGTTACACACCGTCGCCACTGGGAGCGGTGGTCACTTAGGGTTGTATCGACTGGAAACTCAGGTGACGGCGGGAAATGGGGCGCTGAAGACTTCCGGCCTGGGATCGAACAGTGGAGCGAAAGAAGCCATCAAAGTCGGTTTCGACTTCTTTAGAGCGAATGCCTCGCGTGTCAGCGCCTCAATTAAAGCCGGTGACCATGACTATCACCTTCACATTGTGGAGCTGCACAATACCGGCCCCACCAATGCATTGACCCTCGCTGCATTTGTTGCGCTGTGTTCGGCAGTCTTTGGAAAGCCCATCCAATCTCAGATGGTTGTCCTCGGTAGCATGAGCCTTGGTGGCAATGTGATTCCGGTTGAAAATCTGGCTGAGTCTCTTCAGATGGCCTTCGACTCCGGGGCGAAGCGCATCCTGCTCCCCATGGCCAGTGTGCGTGATATACCGACGATTCCCGGCGAGCTATTCGCTAAATTCCAGACAAGCTTCTACGCAGACCCCACGGATGCCGTGTTTAAGGCATTGGGAGTCGAATGAAATGGCACTGTCTCATAGATTCTGAGTGACGAGGCTTGTATGAGCTTGGGGGAAATCTTTGATTCATTGCGGTCTGACGATCTAGTGGGGAAGTTTAAGAAGGAACTCGTAGATGCCGGAGTGAAGATAGCTGAAGACCGTGTCGCGAAATATTTTGCTGCGGAAAAAGAGATCGCACTGCTTTTGCTTGCCCATGAGTCCAATTTGGAAAAGGGCTGGTGGGGAATCCATCAAGACATAGTGGCCCGGGTTATTAACTCCGAACCAGTAAAAACCAATCATCTTGGATGGGGGGCCATCCTTCTCCATAAATCATGCCGACGAGGGTATTGGATCCCAGGAGACGACTTATTTCAGTTGAAGACTCTTCGCTTAGTGACGCTGGGTAATGAAGGACAGTATCACTTCAATCAAGACAACCTCGATAAAGCGCCAGGTATCGCCAAACAGTTTTTCAGCATTAAGACTTTCCTGCTTCAAAGCGGTCTGCAGAAGAATTAGATACGGAAGAAGTACAAAAGGTTTTCCGCGTAATGAGAGGGCGCAGCTGTATGGTTTCTAAAATGACATGGGGACAATTGCTCTCTCCCGCTAGGCAGGGTCGGCCCACTGGACAGGATGTCACGATTGGGAGGTCTGTCTTCCAGCGAGACTTTGATCGCATTGTGTATTCATCTGCATTCCGAAGGCTTCAAGATAAAGCTCAGGTCTTCCCTTTGGCAAAGAGTGATTTTGTTCGAACCCGACTGACTCATAGCCTTGAGGTGTCATGCGTTGGACGGTCTCTTGGGACAGAACTTGGCATACGACTTGAGGCTCAACGGTGTCTGCCAGATGGTATATCGCCAGGTGATATCGGAAGCATAGTCGCCGCCGCCTGTTTGGCTCACGATATAGGGAATCCTCCCTTTGGGCATACGGGCGAATCAGCAATAGCTGAGTGGTTTTCTAATACCGAATCTGGCCAAGCTGCTATTAACGATTTAACCCCTGCTGAGAAATCTGACTTTACAAAGTTTGAAGGTAATGCCCAGGGATTCCGGATATTAACGCGGTTGCAGAGCGCTCATAATCCTGGACTGCAGTTGACGTCGGCCACATTAGCTGCCTTTACCAAATATCCAAGAGGATCCTATTTGCGGGGTGGCTCCCTCAATGGAGTCAGTTGGAAGAAGCACGGCTTCTTTGATGCTGACAAGAGATGCTTTGGCGACATTGCTGAGGCCGTTGGATTGACGAAGCGGCTTGATGACGAAGCGGTATGGGTTAGGCATCCCCTAGCCTATCTCGTCGAAGCTGCGGATGATATCTGCTACCGAGTAAATGATCTTGAAGATGGTTGTCGATTAAAGCATGTGTCAGTCGAGCAAGGGAAAGATCTTCTACTTGCCATCTTCGATGCAGGTGACGCTCCGACTAAATGGAGAGAGATAGACACCGAAGAAGACCAAATTGGTTATCTTCGCGCCAAAGCGATCGGTTATCTCATTGATCAATCGGTAACATGCTTTGAGAAACATTCGGAACGAATCCTCAATGGTCAGTTGGATACAAGTCTTGTTGATTGTATTCCGAGCGCGGAACCACTTGATCGCATCATAAAGATTTCGAAGGAGAAAATTTACAAGGCTCGAGAAGTCCTGGAAATCGAGGCAGCAGGTTTTCAAGTGCTTGGAGGTTTGTTAGACGCCTTCTTAGGCGCTACGAATGACGTTTCGAGAAAAGGCCTTAAACAGGCTTCTGTAAGAAGCCAAATTGTCTTCCATCTTCTTCCAGCACAGTTTCGTGAGGCCCCCGGTACCCCGCCAGATCAGTATCTCAGGATACTGAAAGTCACGGATTTTATATCTGGCATGACAGACTCGTTTGCAGTCTCTCTCTTCAAGCAGCTGACCGGAATCTCGCTTCCAACAGGATAGGAAAGGTATGTCTCACACAGTGCCGAAGCGAGTATACGACTTGTTAAAGGCAAATATAGGAAAGGACTATTGTGACGATTGCATTGCGGTAAAGGTCCCGAGGACTTCGGAGGGCTCGATCAATCGACATCAAGCTCATCAGGCAACGTTAGCTTTTAAGGTCAGGTCTAAATCTCTCCCGATATAAGTAACTCCCATTCAGGACCATAGTATGAACCGTTGCCGAATTGTTCCGTTGAGGTGTGGCACACGTGCAACCGTCGATGGTTGATGTATGTATTGTCGGGGCTGGAGCGGCGGGCTTCGCCACGGGTATCTTCGCAGCGGAAGGGGCGGCGCTCGCGGGTCTTCCCCTGCAGGTGGCCATCTTGGATGGAGCCAAATCAGTTGGCGCGAAGATTCTCGTCTCAGGAGGTGGCCGCTGCAACGTTACTCATGACGAAGTCTCACCAAACGACTTCTTCGGCAATCGCCGCATTTTCCGTGAAGGACACCATTGCATGGTTTGCTTCAATGGGGGTCGAACTCAAATGCGAAGAAACCGGCAAGCTCTTTCCCGTGACTGACAAAGCCCGAACGGTCCTCACCGCGCTCGTCACCCGTTGTCATGACCTCGGTATCCGCATTCAACCGGACCATCGGGTGAGCAGTCTTGAAACATCCCCTGAAGGGGGTTTTATCTTGCAGCACAGTCAGGGGACCCTTCACGCCAAGCGGGTAATACTGGCAACGGGTGGCCGGTCGATTCCCAAATCGGGAAGCGATGGAGTTGGCTATGAGCTGGCGCGCGGGCTGGGGCATCAGGTGACGAGAACGGTGCCGGCGCTGGTCCCACTTGTGCTGAACGACCGCATGTTCCACAAGACCCTCTCCGGCCTCTCTCAGGAGGTCGAATTAACGACGATGGTAAAGGGGCTGAAAGTCGATCAACGAACTGGCAGCTTACTCTGGACCCATTTTGGCATCAGTGGTCCGGTGGTGATGGATGCCAGCCGGTTCTGGTGCCTGGCTCGTGCGCAGCACGACCCCGTGGTGGTCAATTGCAACTTTGTCCCAGGTCATAGCCAGGAAGCTGTTCGGGAATGGTTCTTAGCGGAGTCGCTGGCCCATCCTCGTCGCACCCTGGTTAAGACACTCGCGCAGCGGTTTCCTCAGCGATTCGCCGAATCGTTCTGTCAGTATGCAGGGTGCGATGGTCAGACGGCGAGCGCACAGCTTCCACGGAAAGACAGAGATCATCTCGTCGCCCTGCTGACGAAGTTTCCCTTGCCCATCGCGCAGGATCGTGGTTGGAACTATGCTGAAGTCACGGCCGGTGGAATTCCCCTGGAAGAAGTGAACTTTCGGACGATGGAGTCAAAGCTAGTCCCTGGGCTCTATCTTGTCGGGGAGCTCCTCGATTGCGATGGCCGCATCGGGGGCTTCAATTTTCAATGGGCCTGGACGACGGGCCGGCTGGCTGGATTGGCGCGCGGGCTGCCGATTTAGGACAGAATTGCGGACAGGTCTGTCAAAAGAAAGCTCCGAAGAGTCACATCTTCCAACGTCATGGGTACTCGCGCACCGGGTATCCTAAATGCCTGCCTTGAGAGGCTGAATCGAGAAGTAAAGGTCCCGAGCTCGCGCACACCCCGAGGCACGTACTTTCTTTTCCATGTGGAGCAGGGTGCTTCCCTGACGCCGATCTGTCGGCCCAAATCGCTGATCATGGAACCCCTCTTCCCCAAAAAAAGTATCCGTATCTGCGTCACAGTTTCCACTTAGCCCACAAATATCCGATCCGAGGTCAGGACAGCCTAGTCAACGACTTCGTGATGTCGAAGGACGTGCGTTCGAAGGACCAGATCAGCGGCGCAGCGACATCACGTGGGTGATAATGCAGAGGGTATTTATGAGCCGTTCCATCGGCTTCGTCATGGAGGGCATTACACAGTGAGGGCTCGAATCCCATCGAGTGGAAATCGAGTTGAGGGTCCATGGGAGATTGAGGTTGTTGGACCCGTACCAGATGAGATGTAAGTTTTCGAGGTCCAGATTGCCCCCTGCGTTGGCAAGTGGCGGTGGGGCCTCCCATTGCCGAGATCGCGCCTCCGGTCGGGGAGAGCGAGCGGGCGGCGTCCAGACGTACGCTCTCCTATCAAGAACGCAGCTGCAAAGGCGCATGTCTAGGGCGTATTCCCTCAATCGCCCAGGCGTCCGCATCTAGTCGTAGGCTAAAGCGGGAGCCGCCTACGGGGAAGTACGAGCCTCAGTTCACAACTTTATTACCAAGCCGGGGTCTGCCACTGAAATTTGCGGATTTCCCAGTTTCAAACTTTATGCTCCATTTCGAGCAAGGGGCTGTATGAGAAATCAACGGGTTAGGGGGCGGCCAGTTCACAACTTTCTCACCGCTAACAAACTTTTTTCGACCCAACTATGGCGATCGCAGAGAGTTTTTGTGAAAGCATCTATCGGGATGAATCGCCAAGAGTTGATCAATCAATAATTATTGATGTATGGTGTCCGCGATGTCCACGAAGCAACGAATCAAAGCAGCTGTCCTCTTTCATGCTTTGTCCGATCAGACGCGGCTGGAGATTCTCAACAGGCTCAAGCAAGGAGAGCAATGTGTTTGCGAATTGACGGACGCGCTCCAGACTGGGCAGTCCAGGCTGTCGTTTCATCTCAGAGTACTCAAGGAGGCGGGCTTCATTCGCGACCGTCCGGAAGGGCGGTGGATGTATTACTCGCTGAATAGCGAAGGATTGGAAGATCTTGAAGACTTCGTTGGCGAACTCAAAAAAGCCACTGCGATGCCTGGTTCATCGAAGAAATGCGAGTAGCGTATTTTTTGATCTTATGTATCAATATTTTTTGATGCTATGAAGGGTGTTACGCGGATGGCCCATGTTATGAATCCTGCGTCTCCAGTCTTGGTTTCCTCGGAGAAACGACTGAACATCTTTGAGCGTTATCTGACCGTCTGGGTTGGACTCTGCATTCTTACTGGAGTCCTTGTCGGGAAGGCATTCCCATCTTTGGTGAACATGTTCCGGAGTTGGGAACTCGGGAAGGGAAGCCATATCAACCTTCCCATCGCTGTCCTCATCTGGCTCATGATTATTCCCATGATGATGAAAGTCGATCTCACGGCTTTGCGAAACGTCGGTCGCCGGCCGCAAGGGCTCTTCGTCACGCTTGTCGTCAATTGGCTCGTTAAGCCCTTCTCCATGGCGTTCTTTGCGTGGCTGTTCTTTCGGTTCGTGTTCGGGGGCTGGATGACGCCGACGGAAGCCGATCAATACATCGCCGGCTGTATCATCTTGGCCGCCGCGCCCTGCACCGCCATGGTCTTCGTCTGGAGCTATTTGACCGACGGCGATGCGGCCTACACCTTGGTTCAGGTGACCGTCAACGACCTGATTATGCTGCTCCTGTTTGCTCCAATCATCGGGTTCTTGGTGAGCGGGACATCTTCGCTGACCGTTCCGTTTAGCATCCTGATGTACTCCGTGGTGGCTTTTATTGTGATCCCGCTGGCTACGGGGACCTTGGTTCGGACGTGGCTGATCGCCCGCTATGGAAAACATTGGTTCGAACAAGATTTTCTGCCGCGCTTTGGCCCGGTGACGATCGTAGCGCTGCTCTTGACGCTTGTATGTATCTTTGCGTTTCAAGCTGACAATATTCTGGCCAAACCCTGGCACGTCGCCTTGATTGCCATTCCAATCCTTTGCCAGGTCTATATGAATGCGTCTCTGACCTATGGGCTGATGCGGTGGTTACGAGTTCCGTATGCGGTGGCGGCGCCTGGGGCCCTCATCGGAGCGAGCAATTTCTTCGAGTTGGCGGTGGCGACGGCCATCGCCTTATTCGGACCTGAATCGGGCGCGGCGTTGGCGACCGTGGTAGGCGTACTGGTCGAAGTGCCGGTCATGCTGTCTGTCTGCCAGGTTTGCAACCGCACGCGGCACTGGTTTCCGGAAGAGCTGGTTGAACGAGGGACTGCCTGAATATCGTGGCGTCGGCTGCACGTCGAGAGGAGAAGACTATGAAACGTTTTCATATCCATATCGGAGTCGACAGCCTCGATGAGGCGATCCGTTTCTACAGCAGTTTGTTTGGCGCGGTTCCAGTGAAGACCAAGCCGGATTATGCGAAGTGGATGCTCGACGACCCGTGCGTCAACTTTGCAATTTCTACCCGCGCGAACAAGAAGGGCGTTGATCATCTCGGTATCCAGGTCGAGGAGGAGAGTGAACTGAATGAGTTGCGCAGCCGTCTTGAGAGGGCGGATATGACGGTCCTGGAGGAGGGGGCTACGACCTGCTGCTACGCGCGATCGGATAAATCCTGGGTCCAAGATCCGGCCGGTATTCCCTGGGAAACCTATCGTACGATGGAGGATGCCCATCTTTTTTCGGAAAGCGCAGGCGATACTGACGGGGCTTGCTGTGTTCCTGACATGCCGGCGCAGCTCATCAGTCTGAAGTCCTCAAGCAGCAAGGGAGGGCGTTGAATCTCATGCCGACAGACCCTACCAAGGTGCTCATTCTCTGTACCGGCAACTCGTGCCGCTCGATCATGGCCGAGGCCCTCTTGAATGAACTGGGGCAGGGACGGTTCCAAGCCTGGAGTGCCGGGAGCTTTCCAACGGGGTATGTACATCCGCGATCTCTAGAAACACTCAGGCGCCATGGCATTGATCCCGGCCAGCCCTACAGCAAATCCTGGAACGAGTTTACCGCTCACCCCCTGGATCTTGTTATTACGGTCTGTGATCAGGCTGCCGGCGAGACCTGTCCTATCTTTCCCGGCCAACCGACCAAGCTCCATTGGAGCACGCCCGATCCTGCCAAGGTGCTGGGGAACGAAGCAGACACGCAAGCGGCGTTCGACCGTGTGTTCTACTTCCTCAAAGAGCGGGTAGAACAGTTGGTTGCGACTTCCGAGCATCCAGGAAACCTCCAGAGTCGATAACGTGCAGGGTAGGGATTTGATGGCTACGGCCCGGTGAGATTTCTCGATAGGGTCTTCTGTCGATTGCTCGACCGGTGTCGTCAATCCTGTTAGAGTTGCCGTGCGCGGCGCGTCCCCTGTGGCATTCAACGGCTCTGACGGTCTCCAATATTTTCATGTCCGGTCCAGGAATGAATTCGATGGCCACGGCCGATATTGTCATCATCGGTGCGGGTGCCGCCGGCCTCGCCGCCGCGATTTTTTCCGGAGAAGCAGCCGGACCTTCAGACACACGATCCATTGTTCTCCTCGATGGGGCCAAGACGATCGGCGCAAAAATTCTTGTGTCCGGCGGGGGCCGCTGCAATGTCACGCATGAGGTCGTGGCGCCGACCGACTTCTTCGGCAATCGCCGTATTATCAAGAACGTGCTCGCGGCATGGCCGGTTGAATCGGCGATCACGTGGTTTGCCTCGATGGGTGTTGAACTCAAGCGAGAAGAGACCGGTAAGTTGTTTCCCGTCACGAATACGTCACGAACCGTACTGAACGCGCTTGTTGAGCGCTGTCGCGAACTAGGCGTGGCTATTCTTCCAGACCATCGAGTGGCCAAGATCGACCGCCTTCCTGATTCGGGGGCGGGATTTGTCGTCCACCATAGTCATGGAGCTGTGACGGCGAGTCGGGTGATTCTGGCCACCGGAGGCCGATCGATCCCCAAGTCGGGGAGCGATGGGTTTGGCTATGAGCTGGCCAGGAGTCTGGGGCACCAAGTCACGCCGACGGTTCCGGCGCTTGTGCCGCTCGTGCTGGATGACCGCATGTTTCACAAGCATCTCTCCGGTCTCTCGCAGGAGGTCGAACTCACCACGGTTGTGAAGGGGAAGATGGTCGATGCGCGGATCGGCAGTTTGCTCTGGACGCATTTCGGGATCAGCGGGCCCGTCGTGATGGATGCCAGCCGGTTCTGGTGTGTGGCACAGGAGCAGGGCGAATCGGCCGAGGTCTTCGGTAATTTTTGGCCTGGGCAGAATCAGGAGCAGGTACGGCAGTGGTTTATGGAGCAGACGAGAGAGCATCCCCGTCGTTCTCTCGGGAAGACACTTGCCCAGCGGCTACCGCAGCGATTCACCGACTTTCTCATTCAGCATGCCGGTTGCGATAGCCAGGCGGCCATTGCGCAACTACCGAAAAATGATCGGGACCATCTCCTGTCTCTTCAGACGAAGTTTCTGTTCCCTATCGTACAGGACCGGGGCTGGAACTATGCAGAGGTGACCGCCGGCGGGGTGCCGTTGGAAGAAGTAAATTTTCGCACGATGGAATCGAAGCTGGTGCCAGGTCTCTATCTGGTTGGAGAAATTCTCGATTGCGATGGGCGTATCGGCGGGTTCAATTTTCAATGGGCCTGGGCCACGGGACATCTCGCCGGGCAAGCGGTCCGGCGGCCACAGGTCTAGGAGACCGCTGGCACCGAAGCAAGCCGCTATGCGTGACGCGGTCTGTTTGGAGTTGTAACAGGGGTGATATCGTTAGGGTGTAGTCGCAGCCGGAGCGGGAACCGGTAGGGGCACGTCGCTCGCGGGATTGGCAGGAGGCGGCAGTTCCGCAGCGGAGGCAGGCTCCGTATGTTCTACGGACGCCGGTGTCGCGTTGTCTGCTTGGGACGGAAGGTGTTCGTGCCTCGTCGCCTGCTCGGACGATTTCGTCGTGGGGACGAGGGGCTTCGCCTGTTGTGCCCTGAGAACCTCCTGCGCGGTGGTGCTTTCCAACTTCTCAAGCAGAGCTGTGAGATTGGAATCATGGTGGATTCGTGTTCTGGCCCGCTTCAGATGCGGGCCGGCATCCAGAGGCCGCCCCTTGTCTATCAGCAGTTCAGCGAGCGCCAGATGCGGAAACGGATCTTCCGGTACGACCTGGATCACCCCTTCGAGAAATTGCGGCGTGAGGGATGGATGCCGGAGTCCCCAATATGCTTGCGTGAGATTTAAGAGGGCAGTTGGATTGCGCGGCGCCAAGGCGGCCGCTCGTTTGAAATCCTTGACGGAGACCTCGATCCCGCCGTTCTTTTCCTGTTGAACCCCAAGGTTGTTCCACAGTGCCGCCATGTAGGCTTTGTCACGGGGTGTGGGGCGCAGCGCCTTGCCGAGCGCACGCAGTGCCGACTCTACGTCAGCGTATTCATTTCGATCAAGGGCGTCCCTAATTTTCTGGAGGGCAGGGCTCGGAGCCTCGCCGAATTCGATGAGCCGGGCCCGAGGGATGTCTTGCGGCGGAGCTGGCTCAACCAGGGCCGGAGGAAAATTGGGCGTGGCATCGAGCGTCGTCGCGGGCAACGAGGTTGGTGTGGGCACCGATAGTGGCGCGGGTTGGGCCCAGAGGTGGTAGAAGACAAACGCTCCTAGCAGCACAGCCAGGATCCACAAGGTGGATGAAATATCGCGACGGTACACAAGCCCTCCTTAGCACTCCTGCGATATTTGCACGGGGTATGGAATCGTCCAAGAATATTTACGATTGTTGAAGTGTCTCGCCTCGTAAAGATTGAGAGCGGGCATCGGGTGCGAGACGGAGGAGCGGCGGTCGGCGCATGAACAAGCTGCTGAACTTGGTATTCAGCTTGACTGACGGCCAAACACATTTATAGTGAGTTGTGGGCAAATGTGTTTGTAGAACAGAGTTGTAAGGGGACTGGTTCAGCATGCCGCATCAGCTTACATGTCCACAATGCCAGAAGGGCACGGTCTTACGATCGCTCCCTCGGTCGCCGCGGGAACATGTCGCGTCATGGATTTGGATTTCGCCTTTCCACTGCCAGGAGTGCAGTTATCGGTTCTTGGCGTGCCGGATCGGGCTTGTTGAGCCGAAGCATGCCATCGATCGCCGCGAGCATCTCCGGATTCCGGTCCGGCTGTTTCTCTCTTTTTCAGGAGGTAAGGTTCGGGGCGAAGGGATTGTGATGGACCTGTCGATGGGCGGCTGTATCATCAAGAGCGACGCACAGGTTCACATCGACGATATCTTCTACCTCGAAATTGCGATCTCGGATCAGGAATCTCCGATCGAAGTGGCGGCGATGGTCCGATCGATCAGTTCCCGAGGCATTGCCTTCAAATTTCTGCGGAAGGCGCAGGACAACAAGCAACTGCTCGCCTTCATTCAATCCAACGCCGGGACGACCTCGACGGTGTTGTCCAAAGCGGTGGCCTCTGCGGCCGCCCGCTAGCGAATTTCTCCCGCGCACACGTATTCAACGGAATCCTGAGACCGGGCGTGCCTGCTCTAGGTCGGCGTTTCCCAAGCCGAGGGGAGCGGGTGTTCGTCGAGCAAGCGGGTGTGTTCGGTGAGATCGTAGGGCTCGACGATCAGGTCGCCTCGATCCATCGGTTCCCCGCACATCGGCGAGCAGAGAAAATCGACAAGAGCCTGGGCCTTCATCTCCGTGGAGAACCGGCAGAGACCATATTCCGGCATTCCAGAGGACGGGTGCCAGAAGGCTAACTCGATCGCGCTGCCTTGATAAATGCCCAGCGAGCGGTGTCGCACTTGAAACCCGCCCGGTAGATGAGACGACGACTCCAGCGACATTGAGACCTCTTGACTCACATATCTTAATGACTATCGCCATGGTAGCATGATCCTCGGACTGGACTACAGTCCGGACTGAGTCGTGTAAAGGAGGAGTGTATGAGACGTGCATCTGCGATGAATCTGGCCGCCGGCCTCGTGATCCTGTTCGCAGGCTTGATGTCGGGCTGCGGCTATAACGATCTCCAGGGGGTGGACGAAGATACCAAAGCGGCCTGGAGCGAGGTCATCAATCAGTATCAACGCCGGGCCGATCTGATCCCCAACTTGGTCGCCACGGTGAAGGGCTATGCCGAGCATGAAAAGGAGACGCTGGAAGGTGTCGTGCAGGCACGGGCCCAGGCAACCGGTATCCAGGTTACACCGGAGACGCTGAAGGATCCGGCCGCCTTTGAACAGTTCCAGAAGGCTCAGGCCGGACTCACCACCGCGCTGGGGCGGCTCATTGCCGTCGCCGAGAACTATCCGAACTTGAAAGCCGATCAAAGTTTCCGAGATTTGCAGAGCCAGCTGGAGGGAACGGAGAACCGCATTACCGTCGCGCGCAAGCGCTATATCGATCGGGTGGCGGAGTACAACAAAATGGTCCGCTTTTTCCCGACCAACTTAACGGCGAAGTTCCTTCTCCATATGGAAGAGAAGCCGAACTTCACTGTGGCGGACGAAAAGGCTGTGGCCAAGCCGCCAGAGGTGAAGTTTAACTGAACCCGATCAACGCGATGCCTCTCATCAACATGAGCCGTGTCTGGCGCAAGCCGGCGCGGCTCTTTGTCTTTCTTGCGATGCTCCTGACCCCGGGTTTGGCCTGGCCGCTCGATGTGCCGCCGCTGACCGGGCGCGTGATGGATCTGGCGCATGCCTTATCGGCCAGTGATGTCGATCGGCTGACGGCTGATCTCCAGGCGCACGAGACGAGCAGTGGCAATCAAGTGGTGGTGCTTACGCTGCCGTCGCTCGAAGGCGAACCGCTCGAACCGTTTGCCCACCGCGTCGCCACCACGTGGAAGCTCGGTCAGAAGGGAACGGACAACGGGGCGTTGCTGCTGGTGGCGTTGAAGGAGCGCAGAGTCCGAATCGAAGTGGGCTATGGTCTTGAAGGGACCTTGACGGATGCCAAATCGGCACAGATTATTCGCAACGAGATTGTTCCGCGGTTCCGTTCCGGAGATTTGCCGGGTGGGATTGTCGCTGGGGTCGCCGCGATTCTGAAGACCATTGAAGGGACCTATCAGGCGCCGGAGAGGCCGGCGGTGTCTGCAGGCGGCGGGGACACCGTCGGTCAGATTCTGATGGCCCTGATTGTCGGCGTCGTCTTTGGCTTGGCCTTCTCAAATGTGAATCGTCTGGTCGGCGCTCTGGCCGGCGCGGGACTCTCTGTGTGGTTGTCCCCTTGGCTGATCCCGGCTATCGTCACGGGCGTGGTCACCTTGCTGCTTGTGGTGGTGTTCGGTAGTGCGATGTCGGGCCGGCGGGGTTATGGTGTTGATGATTGGACCTCGTACAGCAGTCGAGGCGGGGGCTGGGGCGGTGGCTCGTTCGGGGGTGGGGGCGGAGGATTCAGCGGCGGGGGTGGAGATTTCGGGGGAGGAGGCGCGAGTGGCGACTGGTAAAGCGGCGGCGTTGTCGGACGCAGATCGAGAGCGAATCCGGCGGGCGGTCCATGCCGCTGAACAGCAGACCAGCGCGGAGATTGTGCCGATGATTGTCGCGCGCTCCGGTCTCTATCGCGACGCTCGACATTGGGCGGGGCTGATCACCGCGCTCACCATGTTGGCCGCGCTGTTGGCCGTCGAGGTTTCCTGGCTTCCCTGGGGATGGCCTACCTCGAATGCGGCGTGGCTGGTTCTTGCCGTCATGCTCGCCTATGCGGGTGGGAGCTGGAGTGGAACGTTGCCGCCGGTCATCCGCCTGCTGACCGCACCGGCTCGCTTGCGGCACAAGGTCGCGTTACGAGCCGAACGGGCCTTTGCCCAGCATGCGATCGCACAGACGCGGGAGCGGACGGGTGTGCTGATCATGCTGTCGATGTTAGAGCGGCAGATCTATGTGCTGCCGGATCGCTCGTTAGCGGGATTGGTGTCGGCAGAACGGTGGAAGCAGGTGGTGCAAGCCGCCGTCGAGCGCCTGCGGGGCGACGACATCGTCGAAGGACTGACAGAGGCCATTGCCGCCTGCGGAGCGGCGCTGGCCGATGCGTGTCCTGCGCGACCTGGCGACAACCCCAACGAATTGCCGGACCAGGTTATCGACGAACGGCAATCGTTCCTGTGATAGACGCCTCGCCGTTGTTCCGCTAGAATCCGCATCCATGTCCGAGTCACGCGCACCTTCTACCGCCGTACCCCCTGCGACAAGCGATCAACGGTCAGTGGTGAAAGCCGCCGGCATCATCGGCATCGGCACCTTCGCCAGCCGGATTCTCGGATTTATCCGGGACATGGTCATGGCCGGCCTCTTCGGCGCGACGGCGGCGGCGGATGCCTTTTATGTCGCGTTCCGGGTTCCCAGTCTGTTGCGCGAGCTGTTCGCCGAAGGCTCCATGTCGGCGGCCTTCATTCCCGTGTTCACCGAATATCACCAAGAGAAAACCAAGCGCGAAGCCTGGGAATTGGCCAGTGCCGTCTTCACGACGCTCCTGACGATCGTGACAGGGACCGTGCTTGTCGGGATTGCCGTGACGCCTGTCATCGTGTGGTATCTCGCGCCGGGCTTTCATGACAATCCGGCCAAGCTCACGCTGGCGATTGTCCTCTCCCGCGTGATGTTTCCCTATTTGCTGTTTATCAGTCTTGCGGCGTTAGCGATGGGGATCCTGAATTCGCTGCGGGCGTTTGCGGCCCCCGCGTTCTCGCCGCTGTTTCTGAACGTGTTCATGATCGGATGCGCGCTGTTTCTGTCGCCGCATCTGCCGGAGCCGATTGTCGGTGTGGCCATCGGGGTGGTTGCGGGCGGCGCGGCGCAGTTTGCGATGCAACTGCCGGGATTGGCTCGCCGGGGGTTTCTGTTCGGCTGGCGGTTCGACCCGGGGCATCCCGGTGTCAGGCGGATCGGCCGTTTGATGGTTCCCTCGCTTCTGGGCCTGTCGGTGACGCAAATCAATCTGACCGTGAGCACGATTCTCGCCTCGTTCTATGTAGGGGGCCCCACCTATCTGTTTTACGGGATGCGGCTGATCCAGTTTCCACTCGGCATCTTTGGCGTGGCCCTGGCGACGGCGATTCTTCCGACCCTCTCTGCCCAGGCTGCGCGGGGTGCGATGGACGAATTACGGACGACGTTCGGATTTGGGTTGCGGATGATTCTCTTCATTATCCTGCCGGCGATGGCCGGCTTGATCCTGTTACGCACCCCGATCGTGCATTTGTTTTTTGAGCATGGGACGTTCACGGCCCAGGATACGACGGAGACGGCGCTGGCTGTGTTGTGTTATGCCGTCGGCCTCTGGGCATTTGGCGGGGTGCGAATCATTGTGGCGGCATTTTATTCCATGCAGGATACGACGCTTCCTGCGATTTCTGCTGCGGTGGCCGTGGCGGCGAATATCCTGCTCTCGCTGGTGCTGATGCCGATGCTTGGCGCGGCCGGTTTGGCGTTGGCGACGGCACTCGCGGCCATGATAAACGGCAGTATCTTGATCGTCGTCTTGAATCGCCGGCTGGGCGGCGTGGAGTGGGGATCCGTGGGGCGATCGTCCATCAGAGTCGTGCTCGCGTGTCTCCCGTTGATCGCGATCTGTTTCTGGGCCGCGAGCGCCTCGCTCTGGACGCATCCCGGTGAGTGGATTGAAAAGTCGGTGTTGCTGACCGTTGCGATCGGAGGCAGCGTGGGAGGCTATCTGGGCGTTCATGTCCTGTTGAAATCCGACGAATTGGATGTGGTGTGGGGCATGGTCCGAAGAAAACTCGGTCGAGTAGCCGGCCGGTAAGGATGCGCATGCGACGAGCGATCTTGTTCAAATCACAGTGGGGCTGGATGGGGATTGCTGAAACCGGCAAAGGGGTCGACGGTATCGCGTTGCCGCAGACCTCGAAGCAGCGGGCGATCGCCGTTCTCCTTGAGCAGGCTCCCGATGCGCTGGTCATGGAACCGTCTCTACAACTGGATAGAGCGCAGGCGCAGTTGCTGGACTATCTTGCGGGTACACGGCGGACCTTTGATGTGCCATTGGACCTCTCGCGAGGCACCGCGTTTCAACGACAGGTGTGGCGGGCACTCTTGCGGGTCCCCTACGGCAAGCTCCGGTCCTATCAATGGGTCGCGCTCCGCGTCGGAGGCCGGCAATATGCCCGTGCAGTCGGCAATGCGGTAGGAGCGAACCCATTGCCTATTCTCGTTCCGTGCCATCGCATTGTGGCCCACGATGCGACGTTGGGTGGGTTCTCCGGCGGATTGCCGACCAAACGCAAGCTCCTGACCCTTGAAGGCACGCTGACCCAACTGCAGCGGGGGCGGACCTGATCGATGAAGGCGATATTGCAGCGGGTCACCAGCGCGTCGGTTGAGGTGGGCGGGACGGTGGTCGGGCAGATCGGAACGGGATTGCTGGTGTTCGTCGGTGTGGCCAAAGGCGATGAGGAAACGGATTGCCGTTATCTCGTTGAGAAGCTCCGTACGTTCCGGATCTTTTCTGATGCGCAGGGGAAGATGAACCGGTCGCTAGTAGACATCGGAGGCTCAGTCCTACTGGTCTCGCAATTTACATTGCTAGGCTCTACGACCAACGGCCGCCGCCCTAGTTTTGAAGAGGCCGCGTCTCCGGCAGAAGCCAAGCGCTTGTATGAGCAAGTGGCTGTCGATCTGCGGGCAGCAGGTACTCCGGTGGAAACCGGACGGTTCGCCGCGCACATGCGGGTGCGATTGGAGAATGACGGGCCGGTGACCTTTGTGCTGGATAGCCGTGAGAAACTTTCTTGATGACGCACCCTCAAGTCTGTTAAAGCGAAACCGATAGAACAGGCAGAACGCGATCCGGGAACACCGACTCTGCTATACTGAAGGCATGCGTCTTTAGATTACTCAAGGAGGTGGAGATGGGGACGGCGGTTCCTCCACAACATCCTCTCCGACAGCTCTTCGGAGCGCTGACCGAGCGGAGTTTCACCGAACGCCTCGGATGGCCCGACAGCAACGTGGCCGGGTACGTATCCAATCTCCTCGTCGATTTCACGCACACGGATAATCTGTATAAAATTCGCACCAGCCAGGATCAGCCGGCCGACACGGTGGTGGATCTGTTATTCGAGTCCGAAGTCATGCTGGATGCCCAATCGTTCGAACGCGAGCGAGAGGTGCATCGGCATATCGGGGACTTTACCCTGTTTATGGCCGGACTGTTTCCCGAATATTTGCGGCGGCTGAAAACGGCCGGGTTGATCTATCACAAGGATTTTCTCGTGGACTATATGAAGACCGGCAAGCGCTCGTACGGGATCGTCGCCGAATTCGGCGATCATGGGGCTGAGATCGACCCTCCCCTGTTCCGAAAGCTCTCCGATAATTTTGAACTCTGTGTGACCGGGCTGGGGTTTGTCCGGTCCGATCTCGAGCGCATGAGCGACCCCGGTTATCAGCGCGTGAAGGGCTTGCTGCTCAATTGAAATCTTCCCGCCCCGTTCTCCTGGTCCATGGAGGCGCCGGCCTTCGGCGCATGACCGCGGCTCAGGCCGGCTGTCTCACCGCAGCGTTAGAAATCGGTTACCATCTGTTGGATCGTGGTGCGCCGGCGCTGACCGTTGTCGAGCAGGCGATCTGCGTGTTGGAGCAGAGCGGACTGTTCAACGCAGGCCGAGGTTCCCATGTGCAGCTCGACGGAGTGCGACGCATGGATGCGTCGATTATGGAAGGACAGGGTCTGCAGGCCGGGGCGGTTGCGTCGGTCGAAGGCATTGTCCATCCGATTTCAGCCGCGCGATTGGTGATGGAGCAGACGACGCACGTCATGCTCGTCGGGAAACCGGCGTCGGCGTTTGCCCGGCATTGCGGGTTGGAACGGCAGCTCCGTCGACCCTCCGGTCACGCCGCGCGACAAACGACGATGACGAAGACCTGGTCTCCGAAAACGTTGGAACTCTACCGGGCGATGATGGCGGGCGGATCGACGTTGCGGAAGCGAGCCGGGAAGGAGACCGTCGGCGCAGTGGCACTCGACCAAGCCGGGACGGTCGCGGCCGGTGCGTCCACCGGGGGTATTGATCTGATGTTGCCGGGGCGTGTCGGCGATACCCCGATTATCGGCTGCGGCGTCTATGCCGACAACGAAAGCGGGGCGGTGTCGATGACTGGGTTGGGCGAGGGGATCATCCGCATTGCGGTGGCAAAAGAAATCTGCGATCGCCTGGCCCAGGGCGAGCGTCCGGCTTCAGCGGCGACACAGGTGCTGAAGAAGTTGGTCCGACGCATCAACGGTGCCGCCGGCTCTCTCGTGCTGGCTCCGGACGGCCGATTCGCCATTACCCATGTCACCCCGCGCATGGCCGCCGGCTGGTGGGATGGGAAGCGACGCCCCCTGGTGAAGGACAGCTTCCGATGAGCCGCAGCCTTTTTCATCTCGCGTTTCCCGTTCACGACCTTGTCGCCACCAAACAGTTTTATGTCGAGGGGCTGGGCTGTACCCTCGGGCGCGAATCGGCGAACGCCATTACCTTAGGGTTGGCCGGGAACCAGCTGATCGGACATCTGGAGCCGGACGAGACTCCGGTGCAGCAAGGGGTTTATCCACGCCACTTTGGACTGGTCTTTCTTGAGCAAGCAGACTGGGAGGCCGTGGCCGAACGAGCCCGGCAGCAGGGGCTTCGGTTCTATCAACAGCCGCGCGTACGATTTCCCGGCACGCGCATCGAGCATCGCACCTTCTTTCTTGAAGACCCCTCACGCAATCTGCTCGAATTCAAACAGTACACGCATGAGTCTGCAATCTTCGGCGAGCGCGAAGTCCCTGCCGTTGGCGATTCTGAGTAACGGTCGTCTTTGCCGGATCGGTCTCCGTCTCGCGTCAGTGCGCCGGAGCAGAGGTGGGGATCCTGTTCATGCCTTTCATGATGCGCTGATGCCGCTTGCTCAAGAAGGCCGTCTTCCGGAGCGGGTCGTAGCGGCGTGGAGATGGCAGAATGGCTGCCAGCCATGCCGCCTCCTCAGCGGAGAGATCCTGGGCTGATTTCCCAAAGTGATGGCGTGCCGCCGCCTCGGCGCCGTAAACCCCGTTTCCCCATTCCGCGACATTGAGATAGAGTTCGAGGATGCGCTCCTTGGTCAGATGATGCTCCAGTGACCTGGTGATCAGTGCTTCGCGGGCTTTCCGAAAAAGCGAGCGCTCGGCCGACAGATACAGGTTCTTCGCGAGTTGCTGCGTGATCGTGCTGCCGCCCCGTTTCAGTTCTCCGGCTTCAAGATTGTGGATGGCGGCGTCCTTGATCCCCTCCCAGTCAAATCCTTCGTGAATGAAAAACGACGCATCTTCCGCCGCGACGGCCGCATGTTGCAGATGGCGGGAGATGCGGGTGAGGGGAACCCAGGTCCACTGGCGCGGGGCAGGATGCCGCTGACTCTGGGCTAAGACCTGCCGATGTTCCATCAACGCGGTCGGGCCTGGATTGGTTTTGGCCAGGAGCGCCACATCCGGCAACGTCAACAGCCAGGTCAAGGCGAGGAGTCCCAGCGGGAGGCCGAGGAGTAAGGCCGTCCAGAGCAGCGCCCTGGCGATGGTCCGTTGTTTTTTGGCTTTGGGCATAAGAAGAGGATGTTACTCGCCCGTCATTCTGCTACTGTGTAGCGGTTCATGACGGGTAAGTCACGGAGTTGCGGTATCACTATGAAAATTCTTTCCTCTGAGTTTATCAAAAGTTGCGCATCGGCAGAACAATTTCCTCAAGGGGAGTTGCTGGAGATTGCCGTTGCGGGACGATCGAACGTCGGGAAGTCCTCGTTGATTAATTCTCTGCTCAACCGGAGAGGGCTTGCCAAAGTCAGCCGAACGCCTGGTAAAACGAGAGCGGTGAACCTCTTTCAGATTGCCACCTCAGATCCGGGGCTGGCGAAATTTTATCTGGTGGATCTTCCGGGCTACGGATTTGCGAAGGTCTCGAAGTCCATTCGTGCGGAGTGGGGGCCGCTGATCGAATCCTACGTGGCGGAGCAGCCGTCATTGATCGCCGTCGTCTTATTGGTGGAATGCCGGGTCGTGACGGAACAGGATCGTCAGACGGTGGCCTGGTTGCAATCCATCGGACGTGAGCCGGTCATTGTGGCGACCAAGGTGGACAAGCTCAAGCCGAGTGAACGGGTACGGACGCTCCGTCAAACTCACCGTGACCTCGGATTGCCGGAAGGGCAACAGCTCATTCCCTATTCAGTCGTGACCGGGGAGGGGCGGGATCATCTTTGGGGCGTCTTGCGGGATCTTGTCAAAACTTAATTTCGATGTACGCCTTGTTTTTTAAATTCACCAGCCAGGATTGGAAGACGTCCTCGCTTTTTTGCTGAAACACCAGCGCCTGAATTTCGAACTTCACTTCATCGAACGGACGGAATTGTTTCGGCGTCCGGTCATCGACTCGAACGATATGATAGCCCTCGGAGGTTTCGATGATCTCTGAGATCCCTCCCGGCACCAGCGGCGCAATCGCGCGCTCAATGGTTGGGAGGAGTTCTCCCTGCCGGACCAGCCCGAGCCGGCCGCCGCGCGAGGCGTTCGGCCCGTCTGAATAGCGCAACGCGGCATCCTCAAATTTTTCACCCTGTTTCAATTCCGTCATCACGATCCGCGCTTTCTCCAGCGCTTCCGCGGTGCCGTCGGCCGAGCGGGGCTGAATCAAGATCTGGCTCAGGGTGTATTCTTCGGGGAGCGCGAAGCGCGTCTGGTGTTCCTTGTAGTACCGCTTCATCTCTGCGTCTCCGACCATGACGCCGCTCCGCACTTCCCGGTCGACGACTTTGAGAAGCGTGAGCTGATCGCGGATGTTCCTCAGGCTGAGCGGATCCTTCTCATTGATCTTCTCGCCCTGCTGCTTCATCTGCTGGAGAGCTTGCTTCACTTCATGATCCGAGACATCGACGCTCTTGGCTTTGGCCTCCTGCAGTTGCAGCCGCCGCTCGATCATTTTCGTCAGCGCCATGTATTCGGCCGTCTTCAGCCGTTGGCTCAATTCGTCGCCGTGATATTGCTGGCGAATGCGCTCTTGTTCGGGGGCCAGCTCGCGTTTGACGTCGGATTGCAGGATGAGGTCGGTATTCACCACCGCCACAATGCGGTCCTCCAGCTGAGTGGCGGAGAAGGCCGAGGGAGCCGGTCTGAACCAGAGCAGAGCGAACAGCAGTCCGAACGTGACAGGGACGATTGTGCGGGAAACCGGATTCAGATGCACGGGCACGATGCTCCTCGGTGAGTGCGGGGCAGACCAGCGGGGATTGTACACGAAATGAAGGGGTCTTGAGGAGACGGAAGCGTGGGCCCTAGGGTTTTCCGATGTCTTCGGTGATATAGCGGGAGGCGTCGGCCAGGCGGACGGTCGCCTTGGTGCGGATATCCGCAATCACTTCTTCAAACTGTTTCCGGCGTTTGTCCGCCAGCAATTCCTGGCGCAGCCGCTCCCGGGTCGCGAGATCCGCCTGGATGGTTTCTTTTTCCAGCGGACTGACCTTGACGAGATAGTAGCCCGCGTCGGTCTTGACGGGTTCACTGATTACGCCGTGCCTGAGCGTTTGGACAATGGCATCGACATCGGGATTGAGGAGGCCTTTCCGATAGGGGCCGAGGTCGCCGCCTTTGGCTTTGGTCTTGTCGTCGAGGGAATAGCGTTGCGCGAACTTGGCGAAATCGCCGCCGGCTTCGATCTGTTTTTTCAAATCTTTGGCCGCCGGATAATTATTCAGCAACATCTGCGAGACTTGGACTTTGAGCGGGGCCAGCAGCTGGTGGGCGTGCTTTTCGTAGTAGGCGTCTAACTCGGCCTGGGAGAGCTCGACTTTGGCTTTCAGGCGATCTTTCAGCAGTTCGTCCAGTACGAGTTGTTCTTTATAGCGTTGCGCGCGGTCGCGGATAGAATCGTTTTGATCCAGTCCTTGACGGCGGGCTTCCTGCATCAGCAGTTCGCGAGTGATCAACTCATCGAGAAACCGTCGCTTGCCGCCGTCCTTATCGTACTTGCCCCGGGTGGCTTCGGACAGTTCGTTCCAGCGCACATCAAACTCATATTGCGTGATCGCACGGCCATTGACGAGGGCCAGAACCGGCTCTTCCTGCGGCGGGGTGCAGCCGGGGAGGATCCACAGGGATCCGGAAAGCAGAGCGGCGAGGGCGAGTGAGGAGCGAAAATTATGCATGGACGAGGTTCTATTTCCAATCAGTACGAGTGCGCGGTGCGGTTTAGGCGCTCGATATCGGTCGTGTCGTTGATTTGTTGGTATCACAGTGTCCCAGGCTTTGCAAGGTTGTGTTGAGTTCGGCAAAGGTCGAACCCCAGTCGTCATGCGGCATCTGGATCTCAAAAGCCTGCGGGGAGAGGAAGCGCAGCCGCTTTTTCAGCCGATCCATCATGGCATGGACAGCCGGTTCAGGGATCGCGGCCTTGGGGCCGAGTGTGACGATCGCCGACTGATGGGTGACGTCGATGGCGGTAATGTGGAGCAGTTTGGCCAGCACCCGCAGCTGCATCACTTCGAGGAGCCGCTCCACCGGTTCCGGCGGGAGTCCGTACCGGTCTTGGATTTCTCCATGGAGGAGCGCTAGTTCGCCGACTTGCTTGCAGGCGGTCAGGCGCTTGTACCATGAGAGGCGATGGTGCGGATCGTCCACATACGTTTCCGGAATGAAGGCCGAGACCGGGACGCGCAGCGTAGGATCCGGTTCTTCTTCGACCGTATGCCCCTTGAGGCGTTGCACGGCTTCCTCAACCATTCTGAGGTAGAGATCTAGGCCGATGGCGGCGATGTGGCCGGACTGTGCTTTGCCCAGCAGATTGCCGGCTCCGCGGATTTCAAGATCCGCGGCGGCGATCCGAAAACCCGACCCCAGTTCCGTAAACTGTTGAATCGCCATCAACCGCTTCTGCGCGTCCTCCGTGAGGCGGCCTTCATCGGGGATCAGCAAATAGGCGTAGGCCTGTTCTCCGCCGCGGCCCACGCGTCCGCGTAGTTGATAGAGCTGGGCCAGCCCGAATGTGTCGGCTCGATTCACGATGATGGTATTGGCGTTCGGTACGTCGATGCCCGACTGAATGATGGCCGAGGCGATGAGCACATCGACTTCGTGCTTGACGAACTTCAGCATCACCGCTTCCAGCAATTTGGGATCCATCTGCCCGTGGGCCATCACCATTCGCGCTTCCGGAACCAATTGCTGGAGCCACGCGCCGGTCGCCGACATGGTTTCCACCCGGTTGTGGACGAAATAGATTTGGCCGCCGCGGCCCAGCTCACGCAGCATCGCGTCGCGCACGGCCTTGTCGCTGGACTTGATGACGGCCGTGCGAATCGCCAGCCGGCTGGCCGGCGGTGTGTCGATGATCGACAGGTCCCGCACGCTCGCCATCGCCATTTGCAGCGTGCGAGGAATCGGCGTAGCGGTGAGAGTGAGCACATCGACCTGCGTCCGCAGTTGTTTCAGCCGTTCCTTATGCTTGACGCCGAACCACTGCTCTTCGTCGATGATGACGAGGCCGAGATTGTGGAAGACCACGCTCTTTTGCAACAGCCGGTGGGTGCCGATGATCACGTCAATGACGCCCGCGGCGAGATCCTTCAACGTGGCTTTCGTGTCTTTGGGGGGCTGCATGCGGGAGAGCACGGCGACTTTCGTCGGGAAGGGCGCAAACCGCTCGGCAAAATTTTCATAATGCTGATGGGCGAGCAGCGTGGTGGGGACGAGCACGGCGACCTGGCGCCCGCTCTCGATCGCCTTAAACGCCGCCCGCATCGCCACTTCCGTCTTGCCGTAGCCGACGTCGCCGCAGACCAGCCGGTCCATCGGTTTCCCCGACTCCAGATCTCTGGCAATGTCCTGGATCGCCTTCAATTGGTCTGGCGTCTCTTCATATTCGAATGCCGCCTCGAATTCGTGGTACAGCGTGCTGGCCCCCCCGTATCCGTCCCGCTTGACCAACTCGCGATTGGCATAGAGATCGATGAGGTCCTGGGCCATTTCCTCGATGTCTTTTTTGACCCGGGCGGTGGTTTTGGCCCAGCTGGTGCCGCCCAGGCGATCGAGCCGGGGCACATGTCCGTCGGCGCCGCTGTAGCGTTGGACCTGGCTGAGGCGGTCGAGCGGAACATACAGCGTGTCGGCTCCGGCGAATTCCAGAATCAGAAAATCGCTCTCGAATTCCTGCACCGTCAGCCGCTTGAGGCCGAGGTAGCGGCCGATGCCATGTTGGACGTGGACGACATAGTCGCCCACATTCAGATCTTCCAGTGAAGAGAGGAACGTCGCGGTTTTGCTTTTCGGCTGCGTCTTATGGCGCGTGCCTTTGGCAAAGAGTTCTTCCTCCGTGAGGAGCGCGAGGCGAAACGTTTCAGACAACCATCCTGCCGACAAGTTGCCGTGGACGACGGCGATCGGCGGTTTCCCGCTGTCACGTTTCGTCCACGCCGCGGCGGACCATTCCATGGCAGGCAGGTCGTGTTCGCGGAGAAGGGCTAGGAGGCGCTCGACCTGCCCATGGCTGCGCGCGATGAGCACCACGCGATGTCCGTCGCGTAGTTGGTCGAGGATCGTGAGGGTTTGGCTGAACGGGGTGCCGCGAATTCCCAGTCCCGCGCTGGCCGGAATCTGAGCCGGGAACGGCACGATCGGAGTCCAGGAGTCGTCAGGCGGAGTCAGCGGCTCTAACGCAATGGTCGACCAGCCGACGGCGCCGATTTCGATTTCATCCCAGGTTTGGAAGAGCCGCTCGGGGCTGGGATAGGGATTGGCTTCGTCCCGTTCTCCGTGGCGCAGATAGCCATCTTCGATCTTCTCCCAGAGCGCGGCGCAGGTGGCCTGGAGTGTGGCCGGTTGGTCGAAGATGAGAATCGGCTCTTTCGGCAGATAGTCGAAGAGCGTCCCCATGTGCGGATATAGGTCCGGCGCGCGCCATTCCGCATCCGGGGCGATCGGGGCATAGGCGTCCGAGCTGTCCTCAGGACGGAGATATTCCCGCGCCGGCAAGATGATGGCTTCGTCGACCTGACGGATCGATGTCTGCGTGGAGGCATCGAACAACCGGAGAGCTTCGATCGAATCGCCGAGAAACTCCACGCGGAGCGGATCGGGGTAGGCAGTCGAAAAAATATCCACCAGGCCGCCTCGAATGCTGAACTCACCGGGAATCTCCACGACCGAGACGCGCCGGTAGCCCAGGCGCAGCAGTTTTGCCAGCAACGTGTCCCGCTCGACCGTACCATTGCGCTCCAGCTGGAGCGTGGCGTGGGTCCAGGTGTCTTTCGGCAAGAGGCGATGCATCAGAGCGGCGACCGACGTCACGAGGGTGGTCTCCGGGGTGGATTGCAGGCGATGCAGCGTCTGCATGCGGTGCGCAATCAACCCGACATGGGGCGCCGTGGCCTCGTACGGCAGTGTTTCCCATTGGGGAAAGAGCGTCAGCCGGTCGCCTGACGCGCCGATGAGCTGATGGCAAAATTGCAGGTCGTCAAAGAGGCGCTCGGCGGCTTCATTATTGGCCGTGACGACGATCCAGGGACGGTTCCGGTACGAAGCCAGGGAGGGGGCGTGAGTCAGGCTCGTGAGCACGAACGCCGCAGTCGATCCGTGCAAGCCCGTGACGCAAGGGCGCGCCGAGGTCTGCTTGAGTGCGGACACGAGCGGGGCGAGCCATTGATCTGAGGGAGACGGTGTATGTGACACGGATTAAGCTGAGACTGAGCGAATACGGTGAATCAATGCCGTTGTAGAGAAACCGGGGACCAGGGGAATGGTTCGGACCAGGCCTCCGCGCGCTTCCACAACGTCCCGTCCGATGATGCGATCCAGCGACCAGTCACCGCCTTTGACCAGCACATCCGGTTGAACCATCGTAATGAGCGCCTTGGGATCGGATTCGGAAAATACCACAACGAAATCGACACATTCCAACGCCGCGAGGACCTCCGCCCGTTGGGCGTCGGGCACAATCGGCCGGTCCGGCGCTTTGTGTAAGCTCCGAACGGACTCATCGCTGTTGACCCCTACCACCAGGAGGTCCCCCAGGGCTTTGGCCGCCTGTAGGTAGCGGGTATGGCCGATATGCATGAGATCAAAACAGCCGTTGGTGAACACGATACGGGAACCGCCGGCTCGCAGAGTTTGGAGTTGGTCAACCAATTGTTCTTTGGTCACAATCTTAGATGGCATCGCCTGCCATCATACCTGTCGCGTCAGCCGATGGGAAGCAGGACTATCGGATACATGGATTTTCTGCTGAATTCCTTAAGTTCGTGAAAGAACGACCCGATACAGACGCTAACCGGGAGCAGGGGAGATCCCTGCGCGGGGCATCGGAACGGGTTCAAGAGGCAAGGAATGTCGGCCAGCGATCACAGGCTTTCGTTCGGTACCGGACGCAATATCTTCAAGCACGGCTATCAGGTCACCCTGATCGGGGTCATCACGGTCGCGACGCTCGTGTCGGTGGTTGTGGGGGTGACCTGGCTGGAGCGACGAACCGTGGCGGCATCTGGAGAAACGGTGTCGATCATGGCGGCGGAAGTGGCCGACAAACTTGATCTCCTGCTGAAAGAACGGATCGGCGATGCGCAGTTTCTTTCGGAGTCGCTGGCGATCAGCGGCGGAACGTCGGTTGCACGACACCATATTTTGACGACCTTCCATCAAGCCTATCCGCAATATCTTTGGATCGGAGTCGCTGATCCGGATGGCCATATGACCGAAACCACGGACCTTCAGGCGCGCCGGCTCAATGTCCGTGCCAGCCATTGGTTTCAGGCGGTGCGACAGCGGCACGCCGGGTTCTACATCGGGGATATCGCACCAGACGAAGTCAGTCACGGCGCAGAGACGGTTTCCTTCTCGGCTCCGATCGTGGATCATCGGGTTGATGTCGAGCGCCAATCGATTCGCGGGGTGGTGACGACGCGGGTGAGCGCTGAACAGTTGGAGAAACTCGTGACCGAGGCGATTGGTCCGTTCCAACGGCGGACATCGTTCTTTCACACGGTCGAATACAAAGTCCTCCGGGAAGACGGCGTGGTGTTCATTGATTCGGATGTCTCCCGCAGTGGGCAGGTCAACCTGGTACGGAGGAACCTTCCCTCGGTTCGGCTCGCGGCGTCGGGTGAGTCAGGCTACGTTGAGGAGGAGCATCTAGTCCGCCACGTACCGGTGCTGACCGGCTATGCCCGCCTGCGACGGCACGATGGTGATGTGGAGAGCCCCAAGTGGACGGTGCTCTTGCGGGTGGATCGAGCGGAGGTGGTGGCGCCGGTCCATCGGTTTTTTTGGACCGTGGGCGCGGCGGCGGTGTTGATTGTAGGGCCTCTCATCGGCTGGTTGGTCTATATCACCCGCCGTGCTCAAGTCGAGTGGCAGGATGCTCAGGAGGAGCGCGCGCGTGCGCGCGCGAACGAGCACTGGCTGCAGACCATTCTTGAAGTGGAGCCGGAAGGCGTCTTAGTCACCGACCGCGATCGGCGGGTGCTCCAAATCAATCCTGCCGGCTGCGCGCTCTTCGACGCCGCGTTCCCCGAGGAAATATTGGGGCGGGATATCGCGCAATGGGTGCATGAGGACGATCGCCGCGCATATGAGGATGCCCATGCCGCCGCCCTTCAGGGACGAGGGGTGTTGACCAGCGGGCGGCTGCTGGGATTGTCGGGGCAATCGCGCTGGTTTGAGATGACGTCGGTGTTGTTGCCCGGCGCTCAGGGCGCCAGTCCGTCGGTGCTGAGCGTCACGCGCGACATCACGGATCAGAAGTATGCGCAGCGTCGCCAAGCCCTCCAGCATGCGGTCGCGAAAGTCCTTGCCGAAGCGTCAACAGTCGAGCAGGCGATTCCCGAACTGCTGCGTGTCATCGGGTCGAGCCTCGAATGGCAGGTGGGCACATTTTGGCTGGTCCAGGAAAAGACGCGCCTGCTCCGCTGTACGCAGACATGGAGCGCGCAGCCCTCTCTTGTGGAAGAGTTTTTTGAGGCCAGCCGTCGCGAGACCTTTTCGTCCGATGTCGGATTTCCCGGCCGGTGCTGGGCGCGCGGCGAGCCGCTGTGGGAGCCGGATGTCTTGCGGGATCGCGCCTTTGTCCGCACGGCGGCTGCCTCGCTAAACGGGCTGCATGCCGGCTGCGTGTTTCCCGTCTGGCTGCGGGCCAGCGTGTTCGGCATCATGGAGTTCTTCAGCCGGGAGATCCATCCGCGCGACGCGGACCTCTTGCGGACGCTCGCGACGATCGGAGGCCAGATCGGGCTCTTTCTGGAACGGGCGGAGGTGGAAGCCGCGCTGCGAGAAACTGAGAGCCGGACGCGCCTCATCATCGATACGGCGCTGGATGCGATCGTCACGATGGATCCGGACGGGATCATCACGGAGTGGAATGCGCAAGCGGAGCTGCTCTTCGGCTGGCAGGCGCACGAAGCGATCGGCAAAGATCTTGCCGACACCATCATTCCCGCCGATCATCGGGATGCGCATCGAGCCGGGCTGGCACGGTATCTCAAGACGGGCCAGGTGAGCATTCTCGGGAGGCTGGTGGAAGTCCAGGCGTGCCATCGTGACGGGCGGATGTTTCCGGCCGAACTCTCTATCGCGCATTTGCGCCTGGATGACACGGTGGTGTTCAGCGCCTTCATCCGGGATATCTCTCAGCGCAAGGAATCGGAGCAAGCCCTGTCGTCCTATGCGCAGCAGTTGGAACGCAGCAATTACGACCTTGATGAAGCCTTGGGCCAGGCGCGCGCCGCTACTGAAGCCAAGTCCGCGTTTCTGGCGACGATGAGTCACGAGATCCGGACGCCGATGAACGGCGTCATCGGGATGACGGGGTTGCTGCTCGACACGGAGTTGACGGCGGAGCAACGGGAGTATGGCGAAGCCGTGCGGAGTTGCGGCGATCATCTGCTGACGATCATCAATGACATTCTGGATTTCTCAAAGATCGAAGCGGGCAAGCTGAATCTCGAGATTATCGAGTTCGACCTGCGGCACGCCGTCGAGGATTCGCTGGACCTGCTTGCGGAACGGGCCTCATCCAAACAGTTGAATCTGGCGTGCCTCTTTCACGCCGACGTGCTCACGGCGTTGCGCGGCGATCCCGGACGAGTGCGCCAGGTGCTGACCAATCTGGTGGGGAACGCCATTAAGTTTACCGAGCAGGGAGATGTCGTCGTGCAGGTCCGGCTTGCTTCTCAGCAAGCCGGCGCGGTCTTCGTCCGGTTCGATGTCACGGACACCGGGATCGGCCTGTCGGAGGCCCAGCAGGCTCGGTTGTTCCAAGCGTTCAGTCAGGCCGATGGCTCCACGACGAGAAAATACGGAGGAACCGGATTAGGGCTGGCGATTTGTAAACGCCTGGTCGAGCTGATGGGGGGAGAGATCGGCGTGGCCAGCCAGCCGGGAGCCGGCAGTACGTTCTGGTTCACTGCCCGCTTTGAACTGCAAGGCGCAGCGGGTGATCCGGTTGTGCCGGAAGCGCTCTCGGTGCGGGGGAAACGCGTGTTGATCGTCGACGACAAGCCGATCAATTGCCGGATTCTCGCCCTGCTCATGAAGAAATGGGAAGTGGAGTCCACGGTCATCAGCGACCATTCGGATGTCCTTCCGCATCTTCACGAACAAGCGCGCAGCGGCCTGTTCTATGACGCCGCCATCATCGATGCCGATCTGGCGAAGTCCGACGGACTGCAACTGGCGCAATCCGTGATTGCGACGAAAGGGGCGCTGCGTGTGATCCTGTTGACCTCGGTCGGAAGGCGAGGCGATGCGAAAGCGGCCAAGGCGATGGGGATCTCAGCCTATCTCACCAAGCCGATCAGAGAAAGCCAGCTCGTGCGCTGTCTGGCCATGGTGTCGGAGCAACCGGCTGTCTCGTCCGCCGGCGAGCGGATGCCGCCGAACCAAGAGTTGGTGACCCGGCACACGCTTGCCGAGGCCGTGACATCGTCGGGGATGAAGATTTTGCTCGCTGAAGACAACATCATCAATCAGAAGGTCGCCGTTCGGATGTTCGAGCGGCTGGGGCATCGCGTGGATGTCGTGGCCAACGGCCGTGAAGCGGTCGAGGCGCTCTCGCGTCTTGCGTATGACTTGGTGTTCATGGATTGCCAGATGCCGGAAATGGACGGCTTCGAAGCGGCCGCGGACATTCGCCGGCGCGAGGCCGGGGCTCGGCATACCATCGTCATTGCCATGACCGCGAACGCCATGCAGGGCGATCGGGAGCGCTGCCTGCGGGCCGGGATGGACGACTATGTGACGAAACCGATCACGACTGAATCGTTGGCGGCGGTGTTTGAGCGTTGGCGGCGGCCGGCTGTTCCAGTCCGTGTTCCGGAGGCGGCGCCGTATGAGGGGGCCACGATTGATCCGCTGGTATTCGACGGGCTCAGGGTGTTGAGCGATGAGGACGATCCAGGGTTTTTGACCAGACTCGTGAGGCACTTCCTGGCCGACACGCCGGACAAGTTGGCGCTGTTAGGTACCGCCTGTCGCAAAGGGAGCGCCGAAGAGGTGCAACGGATCGCGCATAGTTTGAAGGGCAGCGCATCGAATCTGGGGGCGTTGGGCCTGGCGCGGCTTTGTGACCGCGTGGTGGCCGGGGCGGCTCAGGGGCTGGCGGTCGTTCCCGAACTGCTGACCGAGTTGGAGTTGGAGTTTCATCGAGTCCGGGAACAGTTGGAGCGGGATCTCAGGGAGGCCGCGTAATGGCATTCTATCGGCAGTGGCACACGGTGGCGTCGCAAGGTACGTTCGGCCTTGTCGTCGCCGTGATCGGCGCCGGCCTGTTGGGTCTGAGCGGGGTATGGATGGTCGAGCAGGAATTAGTGGCGCGGGGCGGCGAGAGTCTCGCACTGGGCGCAACGGAAGTGGCGGGCAAGCTGGATGCGATGCTCCGGGAGCGGGACGGAGACATCGAGCTATTGGCCACGGCCCCGCAAGTGCGCGGTTCCGATGCCGCCCGGATCGTTGAGCACTTGCGCGCGGTGCAGCGCGCCTACCCCGTGTACGCGCGTCTGGCCGTCGCGGACAGAACCGGCCGGGTCATCGCCTCCACCGACCAGGCCTGGATCGGGCGAGACGTTCGGGACGCGTCGTGGTTCCAAGCGGTGTGGCATATCCCCCGGGTGTACGCTGAAACGGTCAAGAAGACGAGCCAGGCGATGGCACGCGGGCAATTGCAGAGTGTCGTGTTTTCTGCGCCGATTCATGGCGATCTCGGCGCGTTTCACGGAGTCATCATGTCGGAGGTCGATGCGGGCCTGTGGAATCAGCTGGTGGAGGAGACGGTGAAGCAGTTCGCCTCCCAAACCCAGAACTTCGGAACCGTGCGGTATCGGATCTTGGATGCTGATGGGAATTTGCTGCTGACGCTTGATGACCGGGATAATTTGGCCATCAATCTGCGTGAACTGGGCCTGCCATCGGCCGTCAAAGTGGCCACGAGCCGTCCGGGGTATGTCGAAGAGACGCATCGCATCCGAAACGTTCCAGTGGTGACCGGGTATGCCCGAATGCAGGGTGTGCGTTCGCTCGCGACTTTGCAATGGGGCGTACTCGTTCGAGCCGATCGGGCCAATATGCTGGCCAGCATCCGGAACTTGCTGGCGAAGATTGTGCTGGTTGGCACTGCGGGATTTGTCCTCATGTTGGGGCCCATTGTGTGGGTGAAGCACAGTCAGCACCGTGAACAGGAGAAGGCGGCGCGGGCGCAACGCCTGTTGCGGGACCGTGACGCGCAGCTCGGCGCAGTGGTCACGCATGCCATTGACGGCATTATCAGCATCGATCAAGCCGGGTGTATTCTCTCGTTCAATCCTGCCGCCGAAAAACTCTTCGGCTATTCCGCGGACGAGGCGATGGGACGCAATGTCAGCATGCTGATGCCGGAGCCGTATCGGTCCGAGCATGACGGATATCTCTCGGCGTTTCTCCACACGGGAGTGGCCAAGGTCATCGGTCAGGGCCGTGAAGTGGTCGGCCGACGGCGCGATGGATCGATCTTTCCCATGGATTTGGGGGTCAGCGAGATGGAGCTCGATGGCCAGCGCTGCTTCACCGGCATTGTGCGGGATATCACGGCGCGGAAGGCCGCAGAGCGGAACGTTCAAGAGAGCGAGATGCGCCTTCGTGCGGTCATCAATGGCGCTATGGACGCGATCGTGACCATGGACGAGGCGGGTCGGATCTGCGGCTGGAATCCGAGAGCCGAGGAAGTTTTTGGATGGTCGGAGCGAGACGCGGTGGGGCGGGACCTGGCTGAGCTGATCGTGCCTCCGTCACTTCGTGAGGCGCATCGGGTGGGATTGGCCAACTATTTGGCGACGAATGCCGGACCGCGGCTGAATCAGCAAGTCGAAATCACCGCGATTCGGCGGACGGCGGAGGAGTTCCCGGTCGAGTTGTTCATAATCCCGGTCAAGCTGGAGCACACGGTGCTCTTCAGCGCGTTCATTCGGGACATCAGTGCGCGCAAGGCCATGTTGAAACAGCTTGAGGAAGGCGCCGTGTATTTTCGTATGTTGTCGGAGCTGCTGCCGCTGAGTTTGTTCGAACTGAACCACGAGGGGCAGTGCGTGTACCGCAACCGGGCGTTGGACCAGCTGTTGGAGCAGGGCGGAGTGTGGCCTGCCGGAGCCTCGCCGAACCTGTCCTGGCGGGAGTGGGTGTGCCACGAAGACCGGCGACAGATTGACGATGCTTGGGCGGGCTTGCGTGAGGGCATGGTTCCGATCAGTGAAGAATGCCGGCTGGCCGCTGCCGGATCGGCCCTTTGTTGGGTGCAGGTATCCGTCTGGCCCCTGGAGACGGATCACGGGGTGCGGTATTTGGCAGTGATGGAAGACATTACCGATCGCAAGCGGACCGCCGCGCACACGATGCGCCTGCTTCGGCAGGGGCAGTTTGAATTGCGGACGGCGACGGAGGCCAAACATCTGGCGGAGCTTCTGGCCTATGCATATCCGGACCCGTCGCGTACGCAATTGGGTTTGGTGGAGTTGCTGGTGAATGGCGTCGAGCATGGCAACCTGGGTATCTCCTATCAAGAAAAAACCGCGCTGCTGGAAGAAGGCCGCTTGGATGATGAAGTGGCACGGAGACTGGCGCTCCCTATCCACGCGTCGAAGCGCGTGCGGGTGGCAATGGACCGGAGCGAGAAGGAATTACGGATTTCTATCGTCGATGACGGAGAGGGATTTGACTGGGCGAAGTATCTGAACCTCGATCTGGCGAATCTGGTGGATTCTCACGGGCGTGGCATCGCGATATCCAAGAGTCTCAGCTTTGACCGGCTGGAATACCGGGGTTGTGGCAATCAGGTGGTTGCGTGGACCCATCTGGATCACCCTGGCACTGACTCGGACGGGCGTTCCGAGCAAGCCGCCTAGCGAGTATCCGTGTGCGGTGCCAGTGGAGCTCCCCAACCCAGGGATAATTGGCTCGGCATAGGCTGCAACTGTGCTGTGGGGCTATGAAGGGTCGGCGGAGGTGCGGCGACGGTGCGAGATAGGATCGGCAATTCCTGCAACGCTCCCCGGCAGGTTCCGCAGAGATGCCGTCGTGGCTGAATGGTCTTGCGCTGACGGCGATACACCCTTCCGCAATTCTTGCAGCGCCACGCAAACTGAGCCAGCGCCAGCACTTCTTTGTGCAGCGAGTGGTAGATCGTAATCGCGACCAGCCCGCTCCGGTTCATATCGGTCATTTTTCGGACAAAATCAGGGCCATGGTTCGGCTTCCGTTTCAGGATGTCGAATTGCCATTGATGAATCATTTCATGGGCTAAGGTATTGAGCAGTTCCTGCCCGGCGTAGGGGGTTCGTTCAGCCAAGCGTGCCATCAAGGGTTCGGACAAGCGTATCTCCCGCGTCGTCCGATTCGGCATCGCGTCATCGAATGCCCGCGGGCGCGGGCCGCCTCGGCTGACGAACATGCCGACCGACGAGGTGAGGCGGCGACTCCATACCACGGGGATCGGCGGCAGCAGCCCTTCAAAGTAGCGCTCGTTTAAGCGGCGCCACTCAGTCTGTAATTGTTCAACAGAGAGCGTCATGGCGATGCAGCTCCGTACGTTGCAGGTGGGCCGGTGACGAGTCCAGGAAACCGGTGCTAACGGATTTGCTCCAGCACCGCCGCGGCCAAGAGCGGGAGCATGATTTCATGGTGACCGGTCAGCGCATAGCCCTTGCCGCCTTTTTGAGTCGGGCGCCGTACCACATTGGTCAGGGGCCGATAGTGCGAGAGGAAATCCATATTCACCGTGGTGATCTTGGTCAGCGGATTGCCCAGATTGCGTCCTAACGAGACTGTTTTCAAAAACACTTCCGGCAGAATGACGGCCGACCCCACGTTCAGGTAGACCCCTCCTTCCATGCCGGCGACTACCGCGGCCAGCCGGCGAAAATCCAATAGAGAGGTGGCTCCGATGGCGGCGCCGTCTGCGGCCGGATGCATGTGAATGATATCCGTTCCAATGGCGACGTGCACGGTGACGGGAAGCCCCAGCTTTGCGCCGGTGGCGAGGATGCTGGTCGCGCGGTTGGGAAACTGACCTTGATAGCGATTGATGTAGTGCCCGACGGCCTCTCCGAGCCCCTGACCATGTTGTGCGCCCAGGGTGATGGCCTCGTTCAGGATGCGTCCGGTGTCTTCGGCCATGCCGAAGCGGCCTTCGTCGATCTCGGCGTCCACTTCTTCGGACGTGTGCCCCATGAGCGCCAGCTCGAAATCGTGGATGATGCCGGCTCCGTTCATGGCCACGGCCGTGATGATGCCGCGTTCCATGAGGTCGACGAGCAGCGGCGCGAGACCTACCTTGATCACATGGGCGCCGATACCGATGATGACCGGGCGTCGTTGGCGATGGGCCGTCGCGATGGCGGCCGCCACGGCGCGCACCGTTTTTACGGCGAGCAGATCGGGCAGCGATGCGAAGAATTGCTCGAACGAGCCTCCGCGGGTCCAGGGCCTGGCGAAGTCGGCGACCCGCACTTTACTGTGCCGCTTTTTTAGCGGATAGGTGGTCAGATCCGAGACATCGATCGGAGGAATCAACGGACGCGGGGGACGTTGCGGGGGAGTCCGGTTAGGACGCGGTGCCAAGGAGTGTTTCCTCTACGAGTTCGCACAAGACATGACCGAGCGTGATATGGCTTTCCTGGATGCGCGCCGTGACGGTCGAAGGGACGACGAACGCATGATCGACGAGGGGGGCGAGTTTGCCGCCGGTGCCGCCGGTCCAGGCCACGGTGATCAGGCCGCATTCGCGCGCGGCCGCGACGCCTTTCAACACGTTCGGCGAATTGCCGCTAGTGCTGATGCCGATGGCGATATCGCCCTTCTGGCCGTGGGCCCGCACCTGTCGGGCGAAGAGTTCGTCGAAGCCGTAGTCGTTGGCGATGCAGGTGATCGCGGCGATGTCCGTGGCGAGGGCGATGGCCGGCAACGGCGCGCGCTCGCGCTTGTAGCGGCCGACGAATTCCGCCGCGATATGCGCGGCGTCCGTGGCGCTGCCGCCATTGCCGAAGAGCAGGACTTTACGTCCTTCGCGAAACGCCGTCACCATCAGCGCGGTGACGTGAGCGATGCGGTCGGCGTGGTCGCGCGCAAATTGTTGTTTGACGGCCGCGCTATCGGAGAAGGCCTTGAGGATCAAATCTTTCATCTGCCGGCGATTCTAGGCAAGCGCAGTGAGACTGTCAACGCAGGTCCTATGGCGCTATGCTTTCGGCGGCAGGGTCGGTGAGCCCTGCTTGATCGCGCTCATCGCCAGCGCGATCATGGAGCCCACGTCGGAGACGGTTGCCGGGAGAATGAGGGTGTTGGTGGTCTTGGCCAGCTCGCCGAATTTGGTGATGTATTGTTCCGCCACACGGAGCTGCACGGCTTCCTGACCGCCGGGCATTTGAATGGTCTCGGCCACCTTGCGGAGTCCTTCGGCGGTCGCTTGGGCGATCGCGAGAATGGCCGAGGCGGCGCCTTCGGCTTCATTGATCTGCTGCTGCTTCTTTGCTTCCGAGGCCTTGATGACTTGTTGCTTTTCACCCTCGGCTTGATTGATGGCGGCGTCGCGTTCGCCTTCCGAGGTGAGGATGACGGCGCGCTTTTCCCGCTCCGCTCGCATCTGCTTTTCCATCGCATTGAGCACGTCTTTCGGGGGCGTGATGTTCTTGATCTCGTAGCGCAGGACTTTGACGCCCCAGGGATCCGAGGCTTTGTCGAGCTCATTGACGACTTGGATATTGATGTTGGTCCGTTCCTCGAACGTGCGATCAAGCTCGATTTTTCCGACCTCGCTTCGCAGGGTGGTTTGGGCCAGCTGGATCAAGGCGAATCCGTAATCGCTGATGCCATAGGAGGCACGCTGGGGATGCAAAACCTTGAGGTAGAGGATGCCGTCCACCGAGACCTGGACGTTATCGCGGGTGATGCAGACCTGCTCGGGGATATCGATCGCGGTTTCTTTGAGCGAATGTTTGTAACGGATGTTGTCGATGAAGGGCAGCAGGATGTGGAAGCCGGCATCCAGCGTCGCTGAATATTTGCCGAGACGCTCGACGACATAGGCGCTTTGTTGCGGGACGACGACGGCGGTTTTTGCGAAGACGTAGATGACGAACAGGGCCAACAACAGGGTGACTAGAAATCCGCCGCTCATACCACCATCCATAATGTTGTCCTCACGTGAAAGGTTCCTGTTACTCGCCGGTAATCAAGAGCGTCAGACCGTCTATGCCGGTGACTTTGCTGCGTTGTCCCTTGAGCAACGGGGTCAGGGCGGCATTCTTCGCTGACCAGGTGGTGCCCCTGAGCTCGACTTTTCCGATGGCTCCGGCGGCCAGGGTGTCTACGGGTATGGCGATTTCGCCTATCATCGAATCAACGTCGGGGTGGTTCCCTTCCGCGGTATGGATACGCGCCAGCAGAGGGCCGCGAAACAGCAGTAATGAGGCGATGGCGATGCCGGAGAAGAGCAGCCATTGGACGGACTCTCCCGGGACGAGTTCCAGCCACGCGAGCGCTCCGACGACCAGGGCGGCGAGGCCGAAAAAGAGAATGTAGAATCCCCCGGGGGTCATCATCTCGGCGCCCAACAGGAGCAACCCGAGCAAGAGCCAGTACCACCAGATCATTGCAGAACCTCGTCTTGAGCGGTGAGCGAGCGCAGAGGCATGAGTAATGGAGGAAAGTCTAAGCCGGTTTCCAGAGACCGTCAAGCAGAACGGGCATGGCCTGACCGGGAATTGATCACCTCTCTGGCCGATGCTATAGTCCGCGCGCAATGGCTCACGAACAACCCACGAAGGTGTTGCTGGTCGCGTTTACTGACGATGCGGCGGCGACCGTCTATGCCATCAATCGGCTCCAGCCGGAGGCGCTCTGCTTTGTGTTGCCGGAGTCCGCGAAGGGGTTGGTGGAGTCGGCTGTTCAACCGCACATTGAGCATATGCCCAGACGATGGGATTGGGTCACACTGGCCGATACGATCGATGTGGCTGCCTGCCACCGTGTGCTGGCCGGCGCGCTGCCGGATTTGCTGAAGGCGTGGGATGTCCACTCGGGCGATCTGGTACTCGATCTCACCGGCGCCACTCCGGCCATGGCTGGTGCGCTGACGCTGGTGACCCTCCCGATCAGTTCGCGAACGGTAGCCCTGCTGCCGTGGCGCGAGGGCGAGGAGAGTGAACCGATTCCACTCAATGGCCGGTCGATGCGCTGGGCACAGGGCAATCTTTGGGACGATGTGGCATTGGTCTCACGGCATGAGGCCGCTGAGCTGTTTAATCGTGGGATGTATCAGGCCGCGGCCAGACAGTTTCGGGAGATCGAATCGCGAGTGAGCGGCGGGCAGAAACCGACCTATCGCGCCTTCGCCGATCTCGCCGAGGGCTATGAATTTTGGGAACGATTTCATTATCGGCAGGCCTGGGACAAATTGAAGACCGCCGCGAAGGCCTTAGAAATGGCGTCGCTCTGGGGCGGACCGCCGGGACTGAAAGCGGTCTTGCCGGGGATCAAAGCCAATGCTGGCTTCCTTGAACGTCTCGTGCTCGATCCCGCCGCGGTCAAAGATTCGCTGAGCCTCGATCTGCTCGCGCATGTGAATCGTCGCCTCCATGTGGTTCATGATCCGGAAGCGGCGATGATTGCTTTGATGCGCGCGCTCGAATCGTTTGCGCAGCGGCAGCTGTTCAAACAGCACAAGATCAAGACGTGGGATGTGCAGCCTGAGCAGCTCCCGCAGATACTTCAGGACGCCTGCCGGACATCCTGGTTGAACGATGTTGACGGGAAGTACAGCATGCCGTTGCCGAGCCAGTTCCGCGCGCTCGCGGAGCTGGGCGATCCACTGGGGCACGCATTCCTGCACGAGTGGCCGATCATGAAACCGCTGCTTGACGCCGCGAATCATGGCGTGCTCGGCCACGGTTTTGAGCCGGTCAAGGCCGAACGGGTGCAACAGCTATACGACATCGTCTTGAAGCTGACCGGGGTAACAGAGGCCTCGTTGCCGAAGTTCCCCACGCTCGCGCTCTAACCTCCATGGAAGTCAAAATCTACTATGAGGATACGGATTGCGGCGGAGTGGTGTATTACGCCAACTATCTGAAGTATTTTGAACGGGCGCGGACACACTATCTTGAAGAGCGGGGGCTGTCGGTGTCCGGTCTGATGAAGGCAGGGACGGTGTTTGTGGTTGTGCGCGCGGAACTGGACTATCGGTCTCCCGCGCGGTACGGCGACACGTTGCTCGTCGATACCGTCGTTTCAGATCTGAGTGCCGCTTCCATGACCTTCGCTCATGTGGTGAAAGAAAAGGCGAGCGGGCGCGTGATTGTGGAAGGATCAGCTCGACTGGCCTCGACGGATGGACGGGGCAAGGTGAAACGTCTTGATAAGGCGGTCGTCGCCGTACTACAGACCGGAGCCGATAAGGAGTCATTACTACATGGATAAGCTCGGAACCTGGCTCGCCGTCACCGGCGTCGCCATCGGATTCATCGTCCTCGGCTGGCTGTTGTTCTCAGAGAACCCATCAGATAAGCATAAAAAGAAGCCATAACTCATCGAAGCCGCGTTCTTCTTCGTCCAGCGCCTTCCGCTCGCGACTCACGGGTCTGTCTTCCGTCGTAAGAGAAGCCTGTTGCTGGGATTTCTGGGGCCATGTGGCCTGGCTCTGCAAGGGGATTTAGGGGCTTTATTGATGCGTTAGTAACCGGATTTCAGGATACTGCTCGGCGAGATAGTGAAGCAGTGTATGAATGAAGAGGATGATTCCCGCCATCTCCAGGCTTTCTTCGAGATGGGCGAACAATTGATAGGTCAGATTTTTAAGCCCATGTAATTCGGCATATCGCCCGCCCAGCATTTCGATGCCTATGGCCCCGCCAAGGTAGAGCGCTCCGGCGATGATGAAGGACCTCCGTGTGGATGACGGAAGGCGGAAAAGGAATCCCAGGAACAGCACTCCAAGTAGCGCTACCCCTGCCATCGCAGGAATGATCCAGGCGAAATAGAAAATCCCCAGGTCACCGTGTCCCAGCAGGCCGCGTACCGGTTCAATCAGCCGTTCATGAAGTGACCAGCCCTCATCAGTTGCCAAGTAGAAAAATCCCCCGGCAAGGATCATCCATTTTGAGACATCAGGGTCTTGCCGTTGTCGTTTCATCAGAGCAATCAGGACCAGCAGGGAGCCCGAGCAGAGCAGAAGGGTGACAGAAAACAGGGTCGAGATGTTCTGCTCGCGGTCGACGTGGAAGAGCTCCTCTGTTATGGGCAGCAGCCCGTACAGGTAGTCATGCCCTAGTCCATATCGGAGGAATTGACTGGTGAAACTCAGGAGCACCAAGCAGGAAGCCACCGCTGCGAGGACGAGCGTGATGCGGCTCGGCTGTAGACGGATCGATGCCGGTATCGTGCTGTTCGAAGGGTTCTGATGGTCCATCGTGGCCTACGAAAATAGTTTTATTGATCACCGTGCGGGGAAAATCAATGCAGGGTTCGATCAAGCAGTGCTTGCAGATGAATGTCTCGTGTGATGTGCAATAAGTCAAGGATCGGCGCAGTTCGTGCGCCCATGTATGGCAACAGGCATTGGCGCTAGCCGGCCTTTGCGAACCCTTCACTTCTGAGCACGTCCGCCACATTTCTTCCGCTTACAAACACATCAGCAACGGTGCGGCCATAGACATCTTGACCATGGGGGACGATGCGGATGGGGCCTTCTTTGAGGAGTTGTTCCAACCGTTGCCGGGCTTCTGGCCCGCGCGGTTCGGTGAGCTCCGGTGTGTCGATACCGCGGAGCCTGATGCGTTCGGCTCCCATGCGCAGCGTATCGCCATCGATGGTGTGGATGGGTTGGTTGGCGGGAATCCTTCTCCCGGAGATTCGGCCTAGGGCCGAGGACTGCGCCTGTTTCTGGTATGGCGTGATTTTGTACCGGCCTTTAGGTAATCGATGGGGACGGCTCCCTGATGGATGGTGTTGGCGATGCGGCTGCAGCGTCGAAGGAGGAGAAGATTCGTTGACCGCGGGCGACCAACAAAGATCGCAATTCTTTTGGATGGTCGACTCTCCATCGGATGCAGTGAGTCGGGACGCGTGAACCAGGTTCCACCCGGCAGTCGCTCCGCTGAGAACCATGGCCATCATGACAGAAGGTAGGATCTGGCGCATGGTTGAGGACTGAAGCATGGCGCATGCCACGCGGTTGACAATGATTAAAACGGCGTGCTGGAATGCCCACGTTTCACGAACCACGAATCACGGAGGTTATACGATGGATATGATGGGACGGGTGGGGCTGATCGAGCTTCCAATCTTGATCGCGCCGGATCAAAAAATCTGGTTGGATCGCATGATTAAGGAAAACAAAATCGCCATTCCTCCAGGAGGGACCTTGGAAAAAGGCTCGCTCTATTCGATGTTTATCCGGATGCTCCTGCATAACGCGATGGAAGAGCAGAAGCGGCAGGAGGTATTAGACATGGAGGACGAGGACGACGAATAAGAAGCTGTTGAAAGCGCCCGCCAGCGGCGTTCTCGCCACACTTAAGAGCTCAACGTACTCAGAGTACGCCTCGCTCTTAAGTGTGGCTGCGGCCTTGCTGGACAGCCGTTTTGAACAGCTTCCCACTTGATAATAAGTGTATCCCTCGCGATACGAAACGTATCCTCGGCGACAAGCATCTCTTCAAAAAGCATCTGGCCATAGGCCATCAGCTATTCGCTATAAATTCTTGAAAGCGGTATGTGCGGCGCGGATGGTCTTGTCGATATCTTGGGTCGTGTGGGCGGTGGAGAGGAACGAAGCTTCGAATTGTGATGGTGCGAGATAGATACCCTGGTCCAGCATTTTGTGGAAGTATTTCCCGTAACGCGCCGTATCCGCCTGCTTCACGGTATTCCAATCGCTCACAGGACTTGATGTAAAAAAGGCGGTGAGCATGGAGCCCACGCGGGTCTGGATGAGTGGGATGCCGGCTTTCTTCGCCGCGTCGCCGATCCCCTTCGCCAGGGCCGCAGATTGCGCTTCGAGATTCTTGTAGATGCCTTTTTTCTTCAGCTGCTTCAACGTTTCGATTCCCGCCGAGACGGCCAACGGATTTCCTGACAGCGTGCCTGCCTGATAGACAGGCCCTGACGGAGCGATCAGATTCATGATCTCTTCCCGTCCGCCGTACGCGCCGACCGGCAGTCCTCCGCCGATGATTTTTCCGAGGATGGTGAGATCCGGCGTGATGCCGTAAAGCGCCTGCGCGCCGCCGTAGTTTACGCGAAATCCTGAAATCACTTCGTCAAACACGAGAAGAATGCCATTCTCTGCCGTCAGTCGGCGAAGAGTGGAGAGGAATTCCGGCGCCGGCGGCACGACGCCCATATTGCCTGCGATCGGCTCCAGGATAATGCAGGCCAGGTCTTTGCGATGTTTGGTCACCATTCGTCGCACGGTGTCGATGTCGTTGTAGGGGGCTGTCAGAGTGTGTTTGGCAAAGTCAGCCGGCACGCCGGGTGAATCAGGAATGCCCAATGTCGCCAGGCCCGAACCGGCTTTGGCCAGCAAATAGTCGCTGTGCCCGTGATAGCAGCCTTCGAATTTCAGGATGCTGTCCCGCTTCGTGAAGCCGCGGGCGACACGAATGGCGCTCATTACGGCTTCGGTTCCGGAACTGACGAGACGCACTTTCTCCATTGACGGGAAGGCGTCCCGGATCATGCGGGCGAGGGTGACTTCCAATTCCGTGGGTGCGCCATAACTGGTGCCGTTGTCGGCGGCTTTCTTAATGGTCCGGATCACGGCCGGGGCGGCATGCCCCAGGATCATTGGGCCCCAGGAGAGGACATAGTCGAGATACGTGTTGCCGTCGACGTCGTAGAGCTTGGCTCCCTTGGCGCGCTTGATGAACCGGGGTTGTCCCCCGACAGAGCGGAAGGCTCGGACGGGGCTATTGACCCCACCGGGAATGAGCTGTTGCGCTGCGGCAAAGAGTTGGGCTGATCGTGTGGTTTTCATGACGGGGGCGCACCCTAGCATGCTCCTCTGCACCGGTCAAGAAAGCTCCACTGGATGGGCGCAGGTGTCCTCCATTGCCTCATCTCGTTCCCAAAAGTGTCTCATGAGATACGGCCCTATCTATTTAGATACGATCGGCCCCATGCAGCTATAGCCAATGTGAGGCGAATCATTGGGAAATATAGAGGGTAACGGTATGGGATATCCCGGCCCAAAATTTGCTGTTTGTTAAGTAGCGGTGTACCAGAACAATGAGGAGAGATTATGACGGTGGTGTGTTCGTGGTGCCGGCATGAAGGATTAGCCGGAGTCTTTGGTGAAAAAGCTCCTTTCGAGGATCGGCGGGAGACCCATGGGATCTGTCCGTCACATCGGATCCAGGTTCGCAACGGGTGGAGTGAGACGGGATTCGCTCGTGGCAACGGCATTCAGGGGACAACGGCTCAAGAAGTTAGCGGGTATGTCGTGCGTTCCGCAGCCCACCTCTTGAGCGGACTGCGGAATCTTTCGCGGAAAGCCGGGTTATAGTTTCTCCAGCCTTCTGTTTCCCGCTCGTGTTCTATTTCCCCTGCATCATCTTCAGCAGTTGATCGAGTCCGCCGGCTTCAATCTTTCCCGTTGGCGTCAGTTTGTCCACGAGATCCGGTAAGAGTCCCGCAAGTTGGGCGCCGGCGGCATCGGTCGAGACCCCGGCTGCGGTCGCCAGTTGTTTGAGGAGATCGCCGCCGAGGCCCTGTTGAATTTGCTGGGGCGTTACAGGAAGATTCTTGCCGGTGCTTACCCAGGAGTTCACGATCTCGCCCAGGCCGTTCTTTTGGAAGGTTTGGACCAGTCCCGCGAGCCCTCCGACCGAACTGTTCGGCCCAAGCAACCCGGTCAAAGCCTGCATTAAAGGATTTTGGTTGCTGCTTCCGCCCAGCATGCCGCCGACCGCTTGCCCCAGTTGATCCATCAGACTCATTGCGGTGCCCTCCCATTCTTTGAAGGACGAGACGATCGTCCTTTCGTCGGGGGGTGGAGATCCGGCATCGGCGCCGGCTCAATCCCCCAATGTTTTCTCTTAGGTGCTTCCTGGTGTGATACCGCAAAGAGCGTATGAAAGGCAATGGCCTTAGACCCCCCGCTTGCCTGGCCTTGACTCCAGGCTTCCCCGGCATCGCTCAGAATCTCGAGCAGCGTTTCGTACTCGTCCTCGTCGTCGGCCAAGACGGCTTGGGCATCGGTGAGGAGCAGCACATAGCCCTTGGCCGGCAGCCATTCCAAATCAGCCAGGCATTCTTCCATCGCGTCCCAGTTATGACCGAAATAGTCGGGGAATTCTAAGGCGCGCGCGAATTCTGTGAATAGGCCGGCCGGGGCCGAGCATTTTTTCCCGTGGATCACGCGCAACGCGAACCCAGCCGGGGCTTTGGCCAATGCGGCGGCCGTCGTGCCGGCTGGAATAACGAGCAAGGAAGACCAGGGGGCCATCGGAGTCTGGAGATAACTCATCAAGGTGCGTGGTGATGCCATGGAATGATCCGTGTCCTAATTAAGAGGTGTGAAGGTTCGGTAGTGGTCGTCTGTATAGTAGGCTTTGCCGGTGTGTTGTTCGATCACCAGCCGCTCCGCATCACGCGAACGGCCCCGGATCTTGGGGTTCACGTCATATTCGCGATAGCGGCCGCGCGGCAACCGGCGCTCTCGGTTCTGAAAGTCCCGCCCGCCGATATAGCCGGGCAGTGGGGCTCCGTCGCGTTCCTGCAAACGCTTGAGCAGATCCTGGGCTTTGAGCGGCGCCATGGCGGCGGCGCCGTGATCCTGCGTCACCGCCGGCGGCGATTGAAGGAAAGGTTCTGCCAGGCCGGTTCCCGCACTCAGTCCGGCACAGATCACCAGCCCCAGCAGGAGGGCTGTCACAAGGCACTGTGAGAAACGCCGGATCAGGGGGAAGGGCATTCGGAGCGTCCTGTTCATCCGTCGCAATGACAAATCGACGGTAGCATGCGCATTTTGTGAGGTCAAACCTCCCGCGTCGAGGGCGATGCGATCGCTTTGCGGTCACTCCGTGCGTAGGATAGAATACGAGCGAATTGTTCACAGTATGAATCCAGGGCGGGTTGTCATCCGATCGCGATATCACATCAGAACGATCCGACTCCATCGTGATGCCATGAGGGACGCATGACGAGCGCCATGCGAGGAGCGAACATTGTGTTGAACCTGTGCACTACCCGAGAAGACCGTCCGTTCCTGCGGCGCTCATCGGCGCTCATCGTGTTGCTTGTCTTGCTGTGCAGCCCTGTGTCGGCGCTGGCCCAGAGCGGATCGCTCGATCAATCTCCGACCGCGATCGTCAAGCGCTATGTGGGGTTGGACAAGAAGGGTGCCCGCATGGACGCCATGTCGTTCGAGACGCTGGTTCCCTACATTGACTGGACGGAAGAGCCGTTGTGGGGGCGGGTCGTGGTGATTCAAGACGTTACGGTGCCGGAGGATTACCGGAAATGGGAAGTGGTCAACAAGCTCGAAGTGGTCATTCCGACCACGTTTACGGTTCTTGGCTCGGTGTATTTGGAAACGGCGGCGTTTGTGCCTGACGCGATCACTGAAGAAGTCCGGTTTCGTGTAAAGGCCGTTCGAAGCAAGTGGCGGATCGTGGAGCCGGTGATTCCGCCACATATCGGGTTAAAGCGGATGATCGATTTAGTGCGCGAAGCGGAGGTGAAAGAAACCGATACCGAGAAGCGCGGTATCCTGGCGGCTCTGGGAGAGACATTGCGAAAGGTCAAACCATGACGAAGACTCCGGTTGATTTGTTGATTTTTGATTTGGACGGCACGTTGATCGAGTCGAAGTGGGACATTGCCCATTCGGTCAACCTCACGCTGGTTGAGTTGGGACTGCCGGAACGGCCGCTGGAAGAAATTTTCGGATTCGTCGGCGATGGGGTCAAGAAACTCCTGCGGTTGGCCGTCGGTGAGAGCAACCGGGTGAGTTTTGACGAGGCGCTCGCGGTTTTTCGCCGGCACTATCTCGAGCATTGTCTGGACCGCACGGTCTTCTTTCCCGGGATCGAGCCGATGTTGCAGCATTTCTCCAACAAGCACAAAGCCGTGGCGACGAACAAATCGATCGAATACACGCGCGTCATTCTCAATGGGTTGGGGGCGGGGTATTTCCCCTGGGTCGTTGGGGGAGACAGCGGGTTTGGTCTGAAACCGGAGCCTGGTATGCTGTTGCACCTGCTTGAGCAGGTGAAAGTCCCCAAGGAGCGGGCTATTTTGGTCGGCGACAGTACCAACGACATCAACGGTGGCCACAACGCCGGCATACGGGTCTGCGCCGTCGGCTATGGGATGGGGAATCGGGAGAAGATGGCGGCCTGTCAGCCTGATTGGTTCATCGAACGACCGGAACAACTGATGGAGATATTTACATGATCATTCATGCGTCACGGTTTACTCCCGGCGGGTTTCTCGCGAAGCGAACGCTGGCCCTCGTCGTGGTGCTGGTGTGCAGCCTGAGTCCGGCTCCGAGCCCGTCGTTCGCCGAGGGGCCGAGTCTTGCCGACCGGGTGATCGAACACAAGCTGGCGAATGGCCTGACCGTCCTCATGGTCGAGCGCCATCAAACGCCGGTGGTCTCGATTAATATTACATTCGGGGTAGGCGGAGTGAACGAGCAGGTTGGCCAGACCGGCTTGGCCCACCTATATGAGCACATGGCGTTCAAAGGCACACGGACCGTCGGGACGAAAGATTTTGATAAAGAGAAACTGACGCTCGCCGAGCTGTCCCGTGTGGGGACCCTCCTCGATCAGCGGCAGCGCGAGTTGGCCAAGAAGGGCTCTGCGGTGACGCCGGAGGAGCAGGCCGCGCTGGACGCTCTACAGAAACAGGTAACGGACCTGCAAGCACAAGCAGGCCAGTATGTCGTCGGCAACGAGATGGCCTTGCTCTACCAGCGCCACGGCGGCGTGGGGCTCAACGCCTCCACCGGAAAAGATCTTACCCGCTATACGATCAACCTCCCGGCCAACCGGCTGCCGGTCTGGGCAGCGATCGAGGCAGACCGGATGGCGAATCCGGTCCTGCGCGAATTCTACAAAGAGCGCGGCGTGGTGATGGAAGAACGCCGCCTGCGCAACGACGACAGTCCGAACGGGCTACTGTTCGAAACCTTTACCTCGGCGGCCTTCCGAGCGCATCCCTATGGGGTGCCGACCATCGGGTGGGGGTCGGATATCCTGTCGCTGACTCCGGAGGCGACCGAAGCTTTCTTCAAGACCTATTACGGTCCGAATAACGCGACAATCGCCCTCGTGGGGGATATCAATCCGAAAGAGGTCATTGCCTTGATCGAGCGGACGTTCGGGAAGATTCCGGCCGCGACCGCCACGCCCGAGATCATGACGGTGGAGCCGGAGCAGCGGGGCGAGCGCCGCGTCGAGGTCGAATTCGATGCCGAACCGATTGTGGCGATTGGGTATCACAAGCCGGGATTGGGCCATCCTGACGACGAGGTGTTCGACGTGATCGATGAAATCCTGACCGACGGGCTGACGTCCCGCCTGCAGACCATCCTGGTCAGGGAGAAACGGCTGGCCGCGTCGGTTGGATCCGATGCCAATTATCCCGGCGTCCGCGCTCCGAATCTCTTTATTCTCACCGCCACGCCGCTGGCGCCCCATACGACGGCGGAGGTAGAAGCCGCGATTTATGCCGAATTAGAACGGCTCAAGACCGAGCCGGTCCCGGCGAAAGAGCTACAGAAAATCGTCAACAATATCGACGCGGATCTGGTGCGGGCTCTGCGCTCGAACAGCGGACTCGCGTCGCAGCTGGCGCTGTTCCAGACGGTAGCCGGTGATTGGCGGCATGTGTTGAAATCCCGAGACCGGATCGCCGCCGTCACGCCGGCGGATATTCAGCGGGTCGCCAAGCAGTATTTCACGAAGTCCAACCGAACCGTCGGCACGCTCGTCAAGTACGCGCGCGAGAAGAATCTGACGGCAGGGAATGAGGTGGCACGATGAACGGGGCAGGAATCGAGAGGCAGGAAACGAGAAGGACGGGCGTATTAGGGCTCTTCGGCGTGGCGGTCGTGCTCGCATGTTCGGCTGTGATTGCCTGCGCCGGCGGGCCGGCTCTGAGCGATCCGCGGACGATGACCTTCAAGCCGGTCGAGTTTACTCCGCCGGAGCCGGATCGCGTGGTGTTCGACAACGGCATGGTCGTGTATCTCCTGGAAGACCATGAACTGCCGCTCATCACGGTGACGGCTACGATGAAAACCGGCACCTGGCTTGATCCAGCGGATAAGGTCGGCCTCGCAGCGCTTACGGGCGCCCTCATGCGGACGGGCGGCGGCGGCGGGCTCACGCCGGAACAAGTGGATGAAGAATTAGAGTACTTCGCAGGGGATGTCAGTGTGTCGATCGGTCATGAGTCCGGCTCCGCGTCGCTCGACGTGCTGAAGAAGGATCTGAAGCGCGGGCTCCGAATTTTCTCCGGTCTGCTCCGAACGCCGGCCTTCGACCCGGCGCGGGTTGAGATTGCGAAATTGCAAGCGATTGAGGCGATCCGCCGCCGTCAGGACAATCCCGGCTCCGTCGTGGGCCGAGAATTCATGAAATTGCTGTACGGTCCGGACCATCCGTCCGCCCGTGAAACATCCATCGCGTCGGTCACCGGCATCACCCGGGACGATCTCGCGGCCTTTCACCGAAACACGATCCATCCCAACGGCATTATTTTGGGCGTGACCGGTGATTTCCAGAAAGGGGAGATGTTGGCAGCGTTGCGCGAGGTGTTCGGAGACTGGGCCAAGGGACCGGTGCCGGAACTGAAGATTGCCGATGTGCCGGAGAGTCAGCGCGCGACGCCGGCCATCCGGTTCGTCAACAAAGAGACCTCGCAGACGCATCTACGGGTCGGTCATCTCACAATCCGTGAAAATGATCCGGACTACGTGGCCCTGGCGATCGCCAACGATATCTTGGGCGGGAGTTCGTTCCGGAGCCGGCTCTTCAATGACGTGCGCACGAAGCGCGGGCTGGCCTACTCGGTCGGCAGCCGGTTAATGGCCGGCGTGCACGATCAAGGGGTCTGGCTCATGCGGGCGGAGACGAAGCTGGTTTCCACGCAGGAAGTAGTGAGCCGGTTCATCGCCAACATCGAACGGATGCGGACGGAACCGGTCACCGATCAGGAGTTGGCGGAGGCGAAAGAGGCCTACGTGAATTCCTTCGTGTTTTCGTTCAGCAGCCCCTCGGCGATCGTCAGCCGGTTAGTGGAACTGGAGAACGACGGATTGCCCAAGGACTTTCTTCAACAGGTCCGAGAGAAAGTGATCGCGCTGACCAAGGAAGATGTGTTGGCGGCGGCGAAGAAGCATCTGCATCCAGACCGATTGAAGATCGTCGCCGTCGGCTCCGGCGACATGCTGCCGAAAGTGCTCTCGACATTCGGTGAAGTGAAAGAAATCAAGCTGAGTCCGGAAGGGTGAAGAGGGAGTAGCCGGTGGTGGAGGCGTTCTTTTGCTCGCGCCCCGCGCGCGGTGAAGACAGCCGGAACCGCCGGCTCGGAAAGTAAGCACATATAATTAGATGGAATGGTCGTGTGACATGCCGCTCGAAGACGAACTCTGCGACATTCTGAAAAAGTCCCGTATCGGCCAGGGAATATCTGTGGTCGACCTGTCGAAGATGACAGGTTTGCCTGGTAGCGATATCACCGCGCTAGAGCGCGGTGATCGCCCGCGCGATCGCACGGAAGTACGGGCCTTGGCCATGGGATTAGGCCTGCGGGCCGAACCCCTCATGCAGATCGCGCTGGAGCAATGGGAGCCGGTTGCCCAGCGCCAGCCCACCTGGGTGGAGACGATCCACGGTTCGATTAATGGGTATGGCGTGCAGGGCTATGTCGTGCACGATGACGGTGAGGCGCTGCTGATCGATACAGCCTACAATGCGCCGGCGATGATCGAATTTCTGTCTCGGCAGCGCGTGAGGCTTGTCGGGATTTGCCTCACCCACGGTCATGCGGATCATGCCGATGGCATCGAACAGATTCTCCAATCCCATCCGGCCCCGGTCTATCTGGGAGCCGAGGATGTCGAGCTTCTCAGTTGGCGGCCGCCGCAGTCGCAGTTGATGACGCCGGTTCACGGTCAGACCATTGCCGTTGGCCGCTTGGCCGTCCATTGTTTGATGGCGCCGGGCCATACCGCCGGAGGGATCTGCTATCGGGTGGATGATGCACAGACGCCGCTGTGTTTTGTCGGCGATACGTTGTTCGCGGGATCGATCGGGCGCTCAAACCCCAGCACGCTCTATCAGACCCATTTAGCATCTGTTCGGACGACCGTGCTCGGCCTCCCGCCGGCGTACGGTTTATTGCCGGGGCATGGTCCCGCGACCACCGTCGAAGAAGAATTGGCGCATAATCCTTTCTACGCGTCTGTACCATAGGGATGCTCAAAAAGGTCGCGGTTCTCACCCGCCCAACCCCGGCGCGCCGAGACGCGCCGTTCCGCGGGCAAGGCCGCAGCGAGCGAAGAGGCGAGGCGTACGCGGCGGTACGTTGAGCATCGGCGCGAAGCGAGAACGCTGCTGGCGGACTTTTTCAGTATCCTGCTAGGAGAGCGCATGAACGGCGATCAGCAGAATGAAGCCGCCGACGATGCAGATGAATTCGAAGAGTCGACATTTTCGCGCTACCTCCTGCCGATCGGCTTGTTCTGCCTGACGGTTTTTACCACGCTGTGGGCCGGCGCCTATCAAGATCACCCCAACCGGTTTCATCCGTTTCGCGGTGCCTGGGAGTTGCTCATCGAGCGGCCCGGTGAACTGGTCAACGGGATTCCCTTTGCGGCGACGCTGCTCCTGATTCTCGTCACCCATGAGCTGGCGCACTATGTTTATTCGAAGCGGCATCGCGTTCCGGCGTCGCTTCCGCTGTTCATTCCGGGGTTGCCGCTGCTAGTGGGCACCTTCGGCGCGATCATTCGTGTCCGTGGTCAAATCGTAGAGCGGAAGGCCCTGTTCGATATCGGGATCTCTGGGCCGTTGGCCGGATTTGTCGTGGCGCTCGTGGCGCTCGTCGTCGGATTGCACTGGTCCCAGGTGGAAGTGGGGATCAATTCGGGTAGCCCCTTCTATGTCGGACGATCCATGCTCATTGATTGGTGTGTGTCGTTCGTACTGGGAGATTTGCCGCGAGGAGCAAGTGTCAGTCTGCATCCGATCGCAGAGGCGGCCTGGTTCGGGCTCTTCGTGACCTGTTTAAACCTGATTCCTATCGGACAACTGGACGGGGGCCATGTCGCCTACGCGCTTTGGGGTCAGAGGCAACGAACCATCGCATTCTGGGTCATTCCCGCCCTGATCGTTCTGGGCTATCTCGGCTGGCAAGGCTGGTGGCTGTGGGTGTTCCTTGCAACATTGCTTGGAGTCGGTCATCCGCCGATTCCCGATCCGACGTCGCCGTTGGGTTCGACGCGAACCTGGCTTGGACGGGCGACGGTCCTTCTCTTCATCCTCATCTTCACGCCGTTTCCTATCGTCGTCCGCTGAGGAAGAGCCGGGACTGGGGTCCGGCTTCACGATGGCGATTTTCGGCAAATTCTTGTCGGATCGTCCGGTTGGCCCTAGCATGCGGACATGGAGTCGATCGAGGCACGGACTGAAGTCTGCCCCAAGTGTCAGGCTGATCGGTCTGAAAACGAGACGGAGTGCGCTAGGTGCGGAATCATTTTCGCGAAGTACCGGCCGCTGCCTATTCGCCGAACTGACCGGTCCGATGTATCGGTACGGTCTACGCCGTCCTGGCGAGTGACGGCCGCACAGTGGCTGTTGGAGAGCGATACGACGACCGACTCGATGACGTTGTACGGGCGGGCGGTCGTTTTTCTCGGGCTCCTCTGGTGGGGCCGGATCTTCATCATGACGCCGCTGGAAACCAATTACACCGGCGAATCATTTCTCCATCTTATCAATCTGCCGTTTCACGAAGCCGGACACCTGATCTTTAGTCCGTTCGGCCGTTTCATGATGATTCTCGGCGGGAGCCTCGGTCAGGTGCTCATGCCGTTGATTTGTCTCGGCACGTTTCTCGTCCAGACTCGCGATCCGTTCGGCGCGTCGGTCGCGCTCTGGTGGACGGCCGAAAGTATCATGGACGTGGCGCCCTATATCAATGATGCGCGCGATTTGAACTTGATGCTATTGGGGGGCGTGACCGGCAAAGAGACCGATGGCCATGATTGGAACAACCTGCTGACGATGACGGGTCTGCTGGAGTGGGATCACCGCTTGGCCCACCTTACCTACAACATTGGAATTTTGCTGATGCTCGCGTCTTTCGTCTGGGGCGGGATCATTCTGGCGCGCCACTATCAGCGGCAACGGGAGTGAAGCAGGGTTGTTGTCCGCCGCGTCTCCGACCGATCCCCCCAATCAGTTATTTAGAGATCAGCCTGTCCCGATGAAGCAGGGGCGGTCCCAACGGCACGAGCTGGTGTCCGGTGAAGGCCTGGGTCAAACTGGCGACGGCGTGATAGAACGCCATCATGCCGACGACGATGTGGAGCAGCCCAGGGATGGTTTCGCCGATGAGGTTGAGTATGGCCAGGACGGTGGAGGAGAAGGTGATCGTGATGATGATGTGGAGCATACAGAGCGTGGTGTTGCGGTACGCCGTCAGATAGACCATGACTGCTGAGAAGGCGGCATAGACGAAGTTGATCGGGGCAAAGAGCACCATGTCCAGATGGAACGACGTGCCTTCGCTGACCAACTTGGCGATAGAGACGGTCAGCCAGAAGAATCCATACATCGTGAGGGCGGTCCCGCCAAGTTGCTCGTGATAGCGGATATCGGTGATGCCGGCGAGAATCTGCACGATCCCGCCGAAGATCATGGCGATCACCAGTGTGCCGACCTTGTTCGAATCGGAAATGCCGCCGAGTTGAGCCACACCCAGTGTGAGGGCTCCGACCGCGAGCCCGAACAGGCCGATCGCCAAGACGTCGATGCGCCGGTGATGCTCTAGGTCACTCATAGATATGCTCCCTCGGTTGTCGGTGTCCGCGTTGCTCCGCTGCGTTGGCCAGGGCCAAAACGGCCCCAGCATGCAACAGGGGCTATTGAAAAGACAAGCCAGCTTCGGCAGACTGCTCGCATCGATGCGCGTGGAGGGCTGAACGTTGCGGAGGCATCCCATGACAGAGAACAGATTCATCCCGACGAAGGTGTGGCTGATCGGAGCCGGACTTGGGCTGGCGCTCATGGCGGATCAGGGTTTTGCCGAGCAGCGGGAGGGGCGATTCACGCTGGTTCTCGACGGGGCTGCCGTCGCAGACGGTCAGACCGGATTGGTTTGGGAGCAGGAGCCGGATCGCGAACACGATGTGTGGAGCCGTTCGAACGAACGCTGCGCCACGAAGACCGTCGGCGGACAATCGGGCTGGCGTGGGCCCACGATCGACGAACTCAAGACGCTGATCGATCTGTCCCAGCATGATCCGGCCTTACCGGCCGGACATCCCTTCTCCCATATCAACTCGGAGATCTATTGGACCTCGACGCCGCACCCGACCGACGACATCGTGGCCTGGCAGGTCAGCTTCTTCAGCGGCGAACCGGTCACGGACCAGAAGTCCGGCACGCGACGGATGTGGTGCGTCATGGGAGCGTCTCGCAAGTAACCGACCGTCATTCACACAGGGTCACACTTCCAGTGCATGGCTCGCGTCCCGTGAATCAGAACGAGAACTTCTCACCTCGCCCGTCGATTCACGTCGTTCTTTGGCAACGCGTTTCCCCCCGTTGTTCGATCGGTTTCCATCTCGATTGGTATCGCGCCGTCACATGCTCAGGGTCCGGTGTAACACCGTTCTGATATGAAGTTTGCTACGTTCTCGACATGACAAAGGACGAGCTGCGAGAAACAGGATGTTAGGCGGTTAGTGAGAAGGGAGGACGGCGCGATGACATCGGTTGCACTGGACTTGCTGTGAGGGACGGCCATCGACAGCATGCGAGTCAACGCGTGACGAGCTCAGCGCCGCATCACGAGAGGACCGCCGTTGGAGCGAGTGGAAGGTCTGAGGACATGAGAGCGGCGCGGTGGATCATTCAATTATTGATATTGGCGATAGGAACGCTGGCGACTCCCGTCCTTGCTCAAGTCGTCGGACTCACCTCTGAGGAGCGGACTACGGGTCGGGCATCCGCAGCCATGGATCAGGAGAAGCCGCGATCACCGGACTGGCACTATGGGGGGTTCATAGACCTGGGCTACTCGCTGAATTTCAACTTTCCGGAAAACCATGTGTTCCGCACTCGTGGTACCACCCCCAGGGTCAATGAACTCGACCTCAATATGGGCGGAATCTATGTCAGAAAAGATGCCACCGACCAGTCACGTTGGGGGATGGAATTGCTGGGTCATGGGGGCCAGGATGCCAAGGACTTTGGATTCGGAGTGAACCTTCCCAAGGTGCAGGGGGCCGATGCCTTACGGCACTTCGGGCGCGCGAATGTGTCCTACCTCGCTCCGGTTGGCAATGGCCTGGTGCTGCAAGCCGGTCTGTTCAACAGCTTCATCGGCAACGACTCCCTCTATGCCAAGGATAACTTCAATTACACCCGCTCATGGGTCGCGGACTATTCCCCGTACCTGATGTTCGGAGCGAACGCGCAATATGCCTTCAACGAGAAGTGGAGCGGGGCCGTCTTCATCATCAATGAGTATTTTCACCTGCAAAACACCAACAGTGTTCCGAGTTACGGCGTCCACGTCGCCTACAAACCCAGTGCCTCCTGGACCATCAAGGAAACGATCTACTATGGCCCGGACCAGTCGGACACGTCGCTCCGGTATTGGCGGTCATTCTCGGATTCCCTTCTGGAATGGAAGGTCAACGACGACCTGACGCTCCTGGGCGAGTATCAGGTCGGAACCCAGGAAATGGCCGCGCCGGGAAATCCCCGTGTCTTTTATATGGGAGCTGCCGTGCCGATGCGGTGGCACATCGGCGGTCCCTGGAGCGTGGCGCTCAGGCCGGAAGTCTATTGGGACAGGAGCGGCCTGATGACCGGTTCGGAGCAGTTGATCAAATCGGTCACGGCCACAGCGGAATATAAGGTGCCCTACAAGTGGACGAACATGAGGGCACGGCTCGAATATCGCTACGACGAATCGACCGGCTCCGGCGGGGGATTTTTCAGGCGCAATGAAATAGCGCCGGGAGTCATCGGGCTGGCGCCGGCGCAACAGATGCTGATCGTTGGTCTGATCTGGACGCTCGACTCACCATAAAATTCTTCTGTTTCCCTAGCCGAGACGGGGACGGTGCCGCACCGGCAATTTCTGAATGAGGTCTAGGTCCCTTACATGTGGAGGAAGGGCACTATCTCTGGGTCTACATGCGGCAGGTTGTTTCGGAGAAGAGGGAGCAGCCAGGAAATCTTGTGGTTGGCTTCCGCCCAGCCTCTTCCGCTGCGGGCCTTCTCTGGCCGTTTGATTTATCGTAGAGAGGATGAGTTGCCGGCTTGCTTGGCCGTAAGCGATCGCAAGTGACTGACCGCTATTTCCCCGAAGATATCGATTGCCCGGCCTTTGGCTTCCTTCAGTGTCTCCGTATTGTCCATCAGCACCACGGCTCCGGTGCGATGGGCCTGACCTTCAGCGGTCTGTTGGTCGAGTAGCTGGTCGGTCCGCAGATCCCAGAGCCTGCTGGTGAGGATGAAGAGCGCATCGATCACGGTGCCGGGAGCCAGCCAGGCGCCGAGCACCGTCGGGTAGAGAAGGGCATAGGCATTGTTATACCGATCCACTGCGCCGACGCCATCGACAAGCAAGAGCACGTCGATGCCGAATCGTGCGGAGGCCTGCCGCAATTCCTGGCGGGTCAGCGTCAATGCGGTCGGCTCCGCAAGCACGGTCACTTCGCGAACAATCTTGTCTTTCCGCAGCGGAGCCAGGTGTTGGACTACGGCGTCTTTGTCCGCGCTGAGCCACTCCATTGTTTGAATGGAGTGCCTGGCGGGAAATTCTCTCCGGATGAAATAGATGCCGAGGTGGAGCGATTCTGCGAGCGATGGATTGATGGTCGTTGGGTGTGTGGCCTCACGCCCGCCGGCGAAGTCCAGCTGCTGGTGCAGGGATTCCTGGATTCCTGCCCGGTCGAATCCCTTGCTGGCTGAGCAGGCTGAGAGAATCGCGAAAAGAATGGGGAACAGCCATCGAAGGGATGTCATAGAGCCTTTCGGGAGGGGGACATGGTGATGGGTGTGCGGGAAAGGTCTTCCAGCGCGAGCATGAGCGCATGGGTTCCGCAACGGCCATGGCCGAGTGCCTGCACGCGGTGGTAGAGCTCCTGTGCCAAAGCCAGCCCGGGCAACGGGAGGTTCATGCGCGCGGCCTCGTCCAGTGCAATGCCCATGTCTTTCACGAAGTGCTCGACGAAAAATCCCGGATCGAAGTTGCGCTGCAGGATTTTGGGAGCCAGATTATCCAGCGTCCAGCAGGCGGCGGCGCCTCCACGAATCGAGTCGAGCATCTGCGTCAGATCCAGTCCCGCGTTGAATCCGTACAGCAGACTTTCACAGACTCCCACCATCGTCCCGGCAATCACGATTTGGTTGCACAGCTTCGTCTGTTGCCCGGCTCCCGCCCCGCCTTGGTAGACGATCTTCTTGCCCAAGCATTCGAAGAGCGGGTGCAGCCATTCAACCGTCTTAGGGTTCCCGCCCGCCATGACGGAGAGGGTTGCGTTTCTGGCCCCGACGTCTCCGCCTGATACCGGCGCGTCGATCGCCTGGAGTCCTTGAGCGGACGCGGCGGCATCGATCTCCCGACTCAGCGCCGGTTCGGTCGTGGTCATATCGATCAGGATTGAGCCTGGTCTGGCTCCCGCTAAAATTCCCTGAGGCCCGAAGTAGACTTCCCGCACATCGCGAGGAAATCCGACCATGGTGACAATGACCGTCGATCGGTCGGCGACCGCGCGCGGGCTGTCCGCCCAGGACGCGCCGCGGTCGAGGAGTGGCTGCGCCTTGGCTTTGGTGCGGGAATAGAGTGTGATGGGATAGCTGGCTTGCTGTAGATGGCCGCACATCGAGGCACCCATCACGCCGGTGCCGATCCATCCGATACGACTGTGATTCGGAGCAATCTGCTGCATACAGAGGAGAATCGAACCGTTAGAACCCGCTGCCGCCGCCACCGCCGAAGCCGCCGCCCGAAGACCCGCCGGATGAGCCGCTGCTCCCGCTGCTGCTGAACCCGGAGCCGCCGGAACTGCGCGGCGCAGAGGTCATGGCTGTACCGGCTGCCGCGGACAGTTGCGACAAGTTGCCGGTCAGGTTTCGTGGGCGGAACTCGGCAAAGTTGGCTCCTTGATACCAGGTAGGCGGCTGCATGTAAATGCCGTCGAAGGCATTGGTCCAATTCTTTTCCACACCCAAGGCCATGGCAAAGGGGAGGAATTTCTCGAACATCTCGGGCGTTTTGACAAGACGGTCCATACGATCGGATTCGACGCGACTCAGGAACTCTTCGAAGCCCAGCACTTTCTCCAAGGCTCTGGTGCCGCGCAGCGTCCGAGCCGGCATGATCCGGCCGAATCCGACGATGATGAGACCCGACAGGAGACCCGCGGCGGCTCCGGTTTGAAAGGCTAGGCCGATTCGTCCGCTCAACCAGGCGCTTCCGAATAAGATGACGACGGTCACGACAATTCCGCCGATTGTGTAGGCCTGCTTGACCCGGTCGGGCCGGCGCACGTAGTAACCGCGGGTGACGAGCTGGTCGAACAGTGAGGACTTGATGCCGTCCAGGCGCGCGTAAAAGCGATTGGCCAGGGCCGACAACGTCACGGTTTCTTCCGGGTCATCGGTGTGTGGTCCGGCCGGGAAGATCCCTCTCAGAATCGAGATCTCATGGGCTTTTAATCCGTCCCAGGCGGACGGGGGTTGAAGGCGATGCAAATGGTACTCGGTGTTCGACCACAATCCGAGGAGCTTGGGCTCTTGCCGTTCTTCGATCCGCACATAGCCCCGGACGGCCAGATCGACCAGCGTGGCGGTGATGTCACGAAGGTCAGGCGAGTTGTCCACCAGGGTTCCGAGTTCGGCGGGCGTCAGCCGGTCGGGGGGCTCGTAGCTGACGATGAGGGGGTGCAGACGCGGGTCTCGGCCTCGGGTATACCAGAGATACCACATCGCGACGAAGACGCCGACGGGCAGGGCCAAGGGCCAGTTGTAACGAAGAAACAGGTGTGTCCGTTGCAGCAGACCCGGTTCGTCGACTAGCCCTTTATCCCATCCTACGACGGCGGTCAGGCCTTCGCGGAATCCCAGCGGTCGCTTCATCTGATAGTGGATCGTGGAGTCTTCAATGCGGATGTCGGCCTGCTGTTCGCGCGCGCCGTACGCGCCGCTGAAGGCGAGGGCTTTGATGCCGGTCGCATTAGGGGGCAACGATACGCTGGCGGTGGCCGATTCGATCGGCACGTCCCATTCGTCGCCGGTCACGTTCCAATAGAGCTCGTCATGGTCTTCGAAATATTTGAGTCCGTTGGCGACTCGATAGGTCAGGATCAGCGTCTTGGTCGTGTCCTGTGCGCCGGGAAGCCAGATCTTGAAGCTTCGATAATGCCGGTCGCGACCGCTGTCGATTTTGAGCGGAGCCTGGTGCTCGTCCGTCGCGCTGAGCAGGTCCAGCAACAGCGTGTAATTGAATCCCTGTGGCGTTCGATATTCGACCGGGATGTCGCGTTTCAATCCGTTCCAGGCTCCGGTGAAACGCGGCCGGATCGTTTCCGTCACCACAAGGTCGCCGCTGGGGAGCACCTGAATGTCAGCATGGAACTGCTCGATGACGAGCGAGCGGGCGCCGGCGTGTTCGCCAGTCAACAGCCACGCAAAGAGCAGGAGGCCTAGGCGAATGACGTATCGTGCGCGCATAGGGGAAAGAGCTCGTCGCTCCACAGGGGCAATCAGCGGGAAGCCTGATCGAAACTGACTTTCGGCACCGCCCGCTCTGTCACATCGACGAGTTCAAAAAACTCTTTCAGTTTGAAACTGAAGAAGCCGGCGATGAGGTTGGAGGGGAACTCCTGAATCTTGGTGTTCAGATCGCGCACGACGGCGTTGTAGTACCGGCGGGCATTCTGAACGGCGTCTTCGATCTGGTTGAGCGAGCCCTGAAGTTGGGTGAAGCTTTCCACGGCCCGGAGTTGCGGATAGGCTTCGGCCAGCGCAAAGAGTGATTTCAGCGACTGGGCGAGCAGGCCCTCGGCCTCTGCTTTGGCGGCCGGAGCAGTGGCGGCCATGGCCCGGTTGCGGGCCGTGATGACGGCTTCGAGCGTCTGCTTCTCGTGCCCCGCATAGCCCTTCACCGTTTCGACCAGATTGGGAATGAGGTCGTATCGCCGCTTCAACTGCACGTCGATATCGGCCCAGGCATTCTCCGACTGGACTTTCAATCGGATCAGTGAGTTGTACACGCTGATGACCAGCAGCACCAATCCGGCCAGCACGATCAACGTAATCCAGGCCATGAGACTTCTCCTTGTTTACGCGCGGTAGCGTGAGCGATTGCTCAGCACACGGTCATAAAACTATATCCGTAAGGGTGTGGGCTGTAAAGTAATCCGCCGCTGTCCGCCGTCTTGGCGGGCAGGCCTATTCGAGGATGGGAAGAATTCTTGTGGCCACCGCTTGCACGAAGTCTTCTTGCTCCGTGACGACCTTGAGCCCTTGAAAACTCAAGTAGTAGCCGCCGTGGCTGGGCGCTTGAATGGTGGCGCTCACTTCGACCCGTTGGCCGTCCTCGATTTCCGGGTCACGGATGAGCGGCCTTCCGCAAAGACCGAGCACGGCCACGGACATGACGCCTGTGTCGTCTTCGAGCTTAAAGAGGTACGCGCCGTAACAAGGGGTGTCATTGGGAAGCTTATACGGATCGAGCGGCTGCACGTCCCGCGCGGTGCCTTGGAGCGTGACCTGGCGCAGGTGATAGATTCTGGGCTCTTCCAGGATCTGCTGAATGGGAATCGGCTCCTCTGCCAGGATGATTGCCGGGAATCCTATGACAGCCAGAAGTGTGACGGCCCTGAGCTGGTGGAGGAATGGTCTGTCGGATCGCATGGCGCGCGCATTCTACCATTGTTTACGTATGAACCGCTCCGCGTCCGTCTTTCGCTTCACGCAGCCCGAGGCTATAATCCGCGCTCAGAACATGGGGAGGGATGCATGACTGGGAATAAGCAGCAGCTCAAAAAATATATTGCCGACAGCCGCCCGCGATTTGAAAATCTTCTCGGACAATTGGTGGAGGTGCCGTCTATCAGCATGGATCCGGCCAGGGCGGGGGAGATGCCGCGTGTCGCTACGCTGGCCGTGCAATATTTGAAGAGCCTTGGCGCCGAGGCGCAGGTCGTCGAAACAGGCGGCTATCCCATCATTTCCGGAGGCTGGACAACGGGAGCGGACTACCCGACCGTCACCATCTACAACCATCTCGACGTGCAGCCGGCGCAGGAACCGGAATGGAAAGAATCGCCCTTCGCCTTTCGCAAGGATAACGGGATCTATCATGGCCGCGGGGCGACAGACGATAAAGGTCCGGCGCTGTCGGCGTTGCTTGGGGCCTGGTATGCGATCGAACAGGGCGTTCCCATCAATATTCGTTTTCTGTGGGAGTTGGAGGAAGAGATCGGCAGTCCGCATTTCGCCGCGGGTCTCCACAATCGTCTCGCGATTCCACGGCCCGATTCCGTCGTGGTGTCGGATACGATTTGGATCGCCAAAGGCAAACCGGCCATGCCCTACGGGCTGCGCGGATTGATCGGCGCACGGTTGACCCTCAAGACAGGAGCGAAGGATGCTCATTCGGGTGTCACTGGTGGCGCCGCTCGCAATCCGCTGGCGGAATTGATGGAAGTGGCCTCCGCCTGCGTGGATGCCAAAACCGGCAAGGTGAAAATTCCAGGATTTTACAACGACGTGGTGGAGCCGACGAAGGCGGAGATCAAGAGTTTTCTCAAGTCAGGCTTCCAAGTCTCCAAGTTCAAGCAGGCGTACGGATTTCAGACGCTGCGCACGCAGGACCCTGCCGAGATCATGCGCCGTATCTGGGCGGCTCCGACGTTTGAAGTGCATGGGCTGACCGGCGGCTATCATGGCCCCGGCGTCAAGACAGTCGTGCCGGGTTACGGAGAACTGAAGGTCAGCATGCGACTGGTGCCCAATCAGACGCCTGAGAAGGTTTTTGCGCTGCTGAAGAAATTCGTTGCCAAGCTGAATCCCAACGTCAAGGTCGAGGCAGAGGGCATGTTGCAGCCGTTCCAGGGCCTCTTCGAAGGGCCGTACGTCGAGGCGGTGAAGCGGGCGGCGAAGGCGGGATTCGGCAAAGAGCCGGCGTTCATTCGCGAGGGCGGTTCGATTGGGGCCGTGGTGACGATGCAAAAGGCTTGGAAGGTCCCGATCCTCTTCATGGGCCTCAGTCTTCCCGAACACGGGTACCATGCGCCGAATGAATACTTTGATTGGGGGCAGGCTGCCAGCGGGATGACCGCCTTCGCGCATTATTTTGAAGAGCTGGCGAAGATGGGGAAGAGATAGGGCGCAGCCGGTTAGTCCCTTCATTCGATGACCGAGCGTTTGGGATGAGTTTATGGAAAGCAGATTTCGAAAGAATAGAGAGGGGCGACATCTGCGGCCGAACGGAAGGACATCGTTCGGTCGGCGGCGGATCTAAGGGCGGGATGAGTCCGGGAGCAGGCGTTGAATCGGTTCAACGCCTGCTCCCGATAGGGCGATGAGCTAGTTCTTTTTCTCTTCCGCCGTGGCCAGAATCGGTTGGAACATGGGATCGGCGTCCAGCACGGCTTTGAGCAATTCGGAATGGAGGAAATACCGCCAGACTTCGTCGGTCTTTCCCGGTACTTCATCGAACCAGCGTTTGGCTTCCGTGACGTGGTGTAGCAGCGTGGCCTTGTCCCCGTAGTTGGGCATGAAAATCATGCTGTAGGCCATCGTGTATTCCGCCAGGAATTTGTCGAGCGGCAGGTCGGCCACCGCCAGCGAGGCCTCTGCATCGGCATAGGCCCGGTTGATTTCAGGATCGTGCAGGATTCTGTTCCACGCGGACTTGTGCAGACGAGACCAGGCGAGTTGCAACAAGGCTTCGGCCTTGGCGGACTTTCTGGTATCGGGGATTTCTTTTACCAGCGCTTCGTGAGTCTCGATGGCAGCCTGCTGGTCGTTGTTCCAGCGATAGGCGACGCCCAATCGGAACCGGTTATCGAGTTGTTCCGGTCGGACTTTGGCGAGAGCTTCCAGAGCCGGCAGCATGCGGAACAGGAAATCGGCCGGCGTCGGCTGAGAGAAGCCGCCCATTTCCATCCCGTTGGACAAGTCTGTCCGAGTGGATTGCGCATAGATGTTCCAATAGAACTCGTTGGCGACCAGGGTCAGGGCCGGGTCTCGGATCGTGAGATTATGCCCGTTGTTGCCCTCGCGCAGGAGGACTGCGTAGAGATTTCGAGTGAGCACGGTCAGCGCGTCCGGTTGATTCGGATCGATAATCAGCACGCGGTTGAGCAGGGCCACCCGGTCGCGCAACTCAGGAAACGTGGCGGCTCGCGCCGCGGCTGCGGTGAGCGTCCCCGGCTGATCGCCCGGTCCCCACCACACCATAGATTGCGGCAGCGGCCGGCTGATCTCCGTCGTGAACGGAATTTTCTCCGCGACCATTCCCGCGACGGTCGGTTCGGTGACGACCGGCAGATTGAATACGGCGGTGTCACCCGGGAAGCCATGTTTCTTCAGTCCCGTGAAGACGACCCATTGAGTTGTGACGGACTTCAGCGATTTGCGCGCCCGCTTGATGGTGTTCGTCCACTTGACCGTCCCTTCGGCATAGGTGACCGGTGAGGTCAGGGGATCCTGGTACTGTATGTTCAATAGGACGAGTGTCGTGGGCACGGCCAGGATCTTTCCATTGGCGTTCAATCGGAAGGAGCCGGCGGGCAGGGGTTGGCTCTTGGTGACGGCGACACGGAGTCCGCTGCCCGGAGGGGAAATTCCAAGCTCTTCCATGACGAAGGCCGATGCCGGCGTGCGCGCGAGTTCGTCTCCGAAGAAGACCAGCGGGCCGGTGCTCGGCCAGAGCACCGTCATTCCCACATCGGTGCGTTTCAACGCAGGCGCATGGGCGGTCTTCAGATTCTCCCAACAGGATTCATATGAAGGGTCGGTCGCCGGCGGGTAGGCCTTCACTTTCGATGGCGCGGCCGCTACCAGGCGAAATTGACAGGCAAAGTCCAACTGTCCGACCGTGACGCGATCTCCCTTGGCGAGGGCCTCGGTATAACGAAGGGCGGCATCGGCAGCTGGGGTGTTGGCCTGGCGGGCCGGTTTGGATTTGTGCGAGGAGGCCGCGAAGGCGGTCTCCATTCCAGACCATCCTGCCAAGAGGGCGGTCATCAGCGTGAACAGGATGGGCGCGCGAAAGGTATTGCGGATACGACCATGCATCATCATCACCTATTTCCTGAACGAACATAATAAGGGCTAAAGAAGGATACTGTAGCATGACGTCGGACGAATCTGAAAGAGGCCAGGGGAGCGGACTTCCCGCTGTTTATCGGTGACGGCAGCCGTGCTGAGTGGGCCATGTTTGACCCATTCAGGAATCGTGAAAAGCGTGGCGGCGTTAGCGCGGCCGCGCAGCTCGGAGAATGTCGGTTCGCATGCGGGCTCGTTCGGCTTGTGAGAGGGCCGGGGTCGGTCGGTGTTGGCAGAGGGCGACCGTTTGTCTGAGCGAGGCGACGAATTCTTCGCAGTTGGGGCAGGCGCCGAGGTGTTTCCGCAATTCATCGCACAGCGTGCCGGGCAATTCATCGTCGATATAGGCGGAGAGCTTTTTTAGGATGGCCACACAGCGTCCTTTCCCGTGACGGTGGGGGCGGGCGGGTTTCCGCTGAACGGATCGGGTCGGCGTCCGTTTGGCCATGGCTAGCGTCCTCCTTGCGTGAACGAGTGGCCGTTGTGCGAGGGTTCGGATGCGGCAATCCCCTGAGCGCTGAGCTCGCGCCGGACAAACAAGCGTGCCCGGTGCAGCCGGGATTTCACGGCGCGCTCGTTGAGCCCGACGATACTGCCGACTTCTTTGGCGCTCAAGCCTTCCATGTCGCGCAGTACCAGCACCATGCGATATTTCTTGGGCAGTTTGGCAATCGCCTGATCGAGCGCCTGGCGCAGTTCTTTATTCTGCAGCGCCTCTTCCGGGCTGAGCCCGTCCACCGGAATCTGCAGGCGAAACTCCCCTTCCGAGGTCGGGATAAATTCTTCCAGCGACAATTCCCGGTCGGGCGCGCCTTTCCGCTTGCGGCGCATGCGCGAGCAGGCCCGTGCTGCAATGGCATAGAGCCAGGTCGAGACCTGCGCGTCTCCGCGGAATGTCTGATAGCCCCGGTAGGCATTGAGAAACGTTTCCTGGACCAGATCCTTTGCCGCTTCGGGTTCTCCGCAGAGTCTGGTCGCAAAGCGGTACATCTGATCGACATGGTCTCGATATAGCGTATCGAAGCTCGCAGCGGTACGCGCCTCATTGCGTGAGACCGGCGTGGGTTTTGGGGCGTGAGCGAGTGTTTTCATGCTGGTGGGTGAGAGTCTACGGAGAGAGCGAAAACCCTGTCAAGAGTGACAGCCGGCTTGGAGCTTAGTCAGAGTGATAGAAGTCGACAACCGCCCCGTCGCCATTGAGCTCAACGGTGATCGGACTGCCTTCTTTGGCTCCGGCTAGAGCGGATTTCCCGCGATCGGTCGGGAACGTTTGTTCGCCGGCAGGGGTCCAGAACCGTACCTCGGTGCGGTCCGGTGTCGAGAATTCGAGCGGGCCGGTGATGAACCGGCGTATCGGGGCCGCTCCATTGGGTGGGGTCAAGTCGGCCACGACTGAGTGGTGATGAACATGCAGGGTCATGGTCTGGCCGACCTTGGCGTTTTTGATCCCGATCTTGGCATTGACGTTGATGACGCCGACCGGTGTTTTAAAGAAAATGAAATTCGATTTGAGTTTGGATACGGTCCCGCTCAGGAGCACATGCGCGTCCGATCCACTGGGGGGCACTTGGCCGATCTGCAAATCGAATTGAAGGTCGTGCACGCCGATGATCGTGCCGGTGCCGTCGACTTCCACGGTGACCGGATCGCCGTCACGGAGTGCGGAGAGTTGCGACTCATGCGTGCCGTAGGGAAACGGCATGTCACCGTCCGGAGTCCAGCGGGTCAATTCTTTCGTACCATCTGAGCCCTTCACCACGGGGCCGGTCAGATAGCGATGGACGAGAGAATCGTCGGCCCGCTTGCGGATTTCAACGGCCATGCTGGATTCGTGAATCCAGAATGAGACGCGCTGCGAGGCGCGCATGTCCTTGAGCGTGGTTTTTGAACTGAGGGTGAGTAACCCGACGGGAGTTTTCAAAAATACAATGCCGGGCTTCGCCCGCCAGACCGAACCTTTCAAGGCGATCGATGGACTGGTTTCGTCGTGATCGGTCGCAGCAGCCGGATCCGGTTGGGTGTCCGGGAAGGTTTGCGCGACACTTGACGCGGGGAATCCTAGCGGCAAGAGTCCGCTGAGAGCGGCGCAGAGGAGGGTGAGGCGGAAGATAGGCGATGGTGGCGTCATGATCGCAGGGTCGTGTGTTTCAGACAATGAGCCGTTCAAGGCTCGATCCAGCCAGTCTGCGAATAACATGAGGGTGTGAACGAGTCAAGTTCAAACCCATTCGCCTCGTAATGTTACGAGGTGAACCGCTTAGAGAATATTCGCGAAGGGCGCCGTCATTTCTTGCGGATGAGCAAGCGCAGCGGCGTGCCGGAAAATCCGTAGGCGTCCCGGAGCTGGTGTTCGAGAAATCCAATATACGACGGGCCCACGTCTTGTGGGTGTCCGCAAAACAAGGCGAACGAAGGTGGCTTCGTCGCCACTTGGGTGATGAATGCAGCCTTCGACGTTTTCGAGGGTTTGCCTTTTCGAACCGGGAGGGGATGCGACTCCAGGATTTTTTGGAGCCATTGATTGAGCGCTCCGGTCGGCACGCGTTTATTGAACGATGCATAGACCGTGTTGATGTTGGGGAAGAGCTGATGCAGTGAATCGGGTTGAGCGGCGGATCCAAAGAGGACGGGCGCCCAGGTCAGGAATGGAAAACGCCGATGGAGTTCGCGCTCATATTCCTGGCGGGCCTCGGCATCGTTGGCCCGGAGATCCCACTTGTTCACGAGCAGCATGCAGGCGCGTCCCTGCTTGAGTACCGCCCCGGCGATTTTCGTGTCCTGTTCCGTGACGCCTTCTACCGCGTCGAGCAGCAGGACGGCCACATCAGAACGGCCGATGGCTCTCAGTGAGCGCATGACGCTATATCCTTCGAGCCCCGGCTCGATGCGGCCGCGGCGGCGGATGCCGGCCGTATCCGTGAAAATATAGCGCTGGTCGCCGTGTACGACGAGCGAATCGATCGGGTCGCGTGTGGTGCCGGGCATATCGCTGACGACGACGCGTTCTTCACCCAGGACGGCATTGGTCAATGTGGACTTGCCCACGTTTGGGCGGCCCACGAGCGCGATCCGCGGGAGTTGCGTGAGTTCCGTGGTCTCATCCGCCGGGGGTAATAGCGGGTAGAGGTCGTCCAGTAATTCGGATACGCCGATGCCATGTTCGGCGGAGACGGCGTGGAGCTCGGACTTGCCCAATTGATAAAAATCGGCAATGAGCGGTTCGGCTTTCGGGGTATCAATCTTGTTGATCACGTAAAAGATCGGCTTGGTTACGCCGCGCAGGAGCTTTACGACCTCGTGATCCGGCGGCGTTAAACCCGCCCGGCCATCTAGGATGAACATGAGGATGTCGGCTTCGGCGATGGCCAGTTCGGATTGCCGGCGAATCAAGGTCAGCATGCCGTCGGAGGAGGAGAGATCGAGTCCGCCGGTGTCGACCAGCCGGAATTTGCGGTCGAGATAGGTTGCATCTGCATAGTTGCGATCGCGGGTCACGCCGGGGACGTCGTCCACGATGGCGGTTTTGACCCCGAGGATCTTATTGAACAGAGTCGATTTCCCCACGTTCGGCCGGCCGATGATGGCGACCAGCGGCATCGGCGCCGCAGAGCTGAACGGCAGGGTTTTGGTCTTCGTTGGCGAATCACGCATCTTTTTCATAGGTCCGCGACCGTATCACATGAATTTTGGCAAACACAACCGGTGTCAGGTACACTTCCGGATCAATGAGGCAATTTGGCGTCAATTGGGCTGAAATCGATGACGTGCTGCTCGATATGGACGGCACGTTGCTGGACCGGCATTTCGATAACTTCTTTTTCGAAGAAGAGTTGCCGCGCCGCTATGCGACCCTTCATGGTCTTCCGTTTGAAGCATCGCGCGATCGTTTGATGGCGATGTATCGATCGGTGGAAGGGGAATTGGCCTGGACCGATCTCCACTATTGGACCGAACGGGTGGGGATCGATGTGGTGGCGATGCACAAGGAGTTGGATGGTCTGATCGGATTTCTTCCCGGGGCGGAGCCGTTCCTCACGGAAGTTCGTCGGCGTGGAAAGCGGATCACGATCCTCACCAATGCGCATGCGTCAGGGGTCGCGGTCAAAACGGCCAAAACCGGACTGGATCGCTATGTGGATCGGATCGTCGATGCGGCCGAGGTCGGCTATCTCAAAATGCGTTCGGAATATTGGCCTGCCTGCCAGAAGCTTGTCGGGTTTGATCCAACGCGCGCACTCTTTGTGGATGATGACGAGGGGTGTCTCCGTGCGGCACTGCGGTTCGGTCTGGCTCAGATCGTCCACAGCGCCAAATCCAGCTCGCAACGGCCTGCCGAAGCATCGAGCATCTTCCCCTCGATCGAGCATATGACGGCGCTGCTCGATGGTCATCCGTTTCCGGCTAGGCGCTGAGGCCCGCCCGGTCCGCCCGAGCAATTCCGCGGTATAGTTCTCCCCCGATTCGCGGTACTCCCTCCATTGCAAAGCGATCGAGTTGCAGAATGCGCAGTCCTGCCTCGCGAATCAGCTGATCGATCCGCCGATTCAGATTGCAGCCACAGCCGATGACGTTCTGAATCGGATTTAGCCGGTCCTGCCAAGCGGCTGTCCGAGCATCGTCGCTCCGGCCATGCTCGATGAACAGAAACTGGCCGGTCGGCTTCAGCACGCGTCGTACCTCTTGTAGGGCCTGTACGGGATCAGGAATCGTACAGAGCGTCCAGGTGCTCACGACATGGTCGAAGATCCCATCTTCATAGGGAAGCCGTTCTGCGCTGAGATAGGTGATCTCGACAGGAAAGGCCACGGCGGCCCTCCGTTCCGCGACGCGAACAGGCAGCAATGGTACCGGATCGACGGCTCGGAGCCGTAGGACTCGGGGTGGGTAGCAAGCCAGATTGAGACCGGTGCCCAGTCCAATTTCCAGGACTTCGCCGGCGACGTTTTTGAGTAAATCGGCTCGCAACCGCTGGAATTCAAGCCCACTCATGACTCGGTCCATAAGGCGGGGAAAGAGTCGATTGGCGTAAAAACCCATAAAGATATTCATCGGAGTACCCCCTTTGTAGGAGCCGGTTCCCTCCCTCTGCACGGTAGGCAGGTTGTCACCTGGGCCATATACTCAACCTATCAGTGCAATTCATTAGATCGATTGTGGCTGTGGGATTCAACAGGATCACGACGGAGGTGGAGCATGATGGATATTCAACAGTGGCGGCAGGTACTCGGGGTGCCACGGTGGTTTACTCTCGGACTCGCGGTGTCGACGATGTTGTTCACGTCGGTTGTCCAGGCAGAAACGTATGTCGCCGGGCAGCTCGGCTTTACTCTGGCTCAGGATACCACGCGCGGCCGGGCAAACGATCCCACGTACTCGGGGTTGGCAACCGGGACATCGGTTTCCAATGTCAATTTGAACAATTCGGTGATGTACGGTGTGAAAGTGGGGCACTATTTTGAGTCGGTCTCGTGGTTGGGTGTCGAACTGGAAGGATTTGTGACGTCTCCCCATCGGCCTCAGCAGCGATTGACGCTTGCGGTGCCGGGAAGCGGGAATGTGACCGTGGAAGAGGGAGGCGCGACGAATCGGTTGATCGTGGTGTCGCCTCTCCTGATGGTGCGGTATCAGGCTGGGGCCTTTGAGCCCTATGCGGGGGTCGGGCCTGGTTTGATGATGTTGCATCAGCAACAGCTGACCTCGGCCGCGAGCGGGACGGCGTATTCGCAGTCTTATACGGGGATCGGTCTCAATACCCAAGTCGGACTGCGTTATCGACTGACCGATCATGTTTCGATGTTCGGAGAATGGAAATTCAATTATGCCCGTCTGGACCTTCCCGGCCAGGCGGACGTCGGTCATTTTGGTATCAACGCGATTGCGACGCTCCACCACTTTGTGTTCGGCATCGGCTACCATTTCTAGCGTTTCTTCGGGGGCCGGCGAATCGGGTCCTGCCGGCCCCCACCCGCTCCACACTCCTCTTCCCATTGTTGTTGCCCCTGCCGGTCTGTGCTAGAGTTCCACGATTTTTTAATCCCCCCGGAGAGTCATGGCAAAAGGGTACGATCATCACGCGCTGGAAGTGAAGTGGCAGGCCTATTGGGAAGAGCATCGCCCGTTTCGCGCCCACCAGGACACGACCAAACCGAAGTTTTATTGCCTCGATATGTTTCCCTATCCTTCCGGGTCCGGGCTTCATGTCGGGCATCTGGAAGGCTACACCGCGACGGATATCGTTTCTCGCTACAAACGCATGCGGGGATTCAATGTGCTCCATCCGATGGGCTGGGATGCCTTCGGTCTGCCGGCCGAGCAATATGCGGTGAAGACCGGCGTGCATCCGGCCCTCACGACCGCGCAAAACATCGCGACGTTCAAACGGCAGATGAAGCGGGTGGGGTTGTCCTATGATTGGGAGCGGGAGCTCAGCACCACCGATCCCGATTACTATCGCTGGACGCAATGGATCTTTCTTCAACTCTATAAGCGTGGGCTGGCTTATGTCGCCGAAGTCCCGGTCAATTGGTGTCCGGCGCTTGGCACGGTGCTGGCGAACGAAGAAATCGTCGACGGCAAAAGCGAGGTCGGCGGGTTCGACGTCGTTCGCAAACCCATGCGTCAGTGGGTCTTGAAGATTACTGCCTATGCCGATCGGCTCCTCGAAGATTTGAAGCTGGTGGAATGGCCTGCCAGTACGCTCGAAATGCAGAAGAATTGGATCGGTCGGTCGATCGGCGCGGAAGTGGATTTTGCCCTGGCCGATACCCGTGGAACGATTCGGGTCTTTACCACCAGGCCCGATACGCTCTTCGGTGCGACCTATATGGTGTTGGCGCCCGAGCATCCGCTGGTGGATGTGGTAACCAGCGCCTCCCAGAAGGCCGCCGTCGTGGCCTATCGCGATGCGGCCTCCAGAAAGAGCGATTTACAGCGGCAGGAACTGGACAAGGAAAAGACCGGCGTGTTCACGGGCGGGTATGCGATCAACCCGGTGAACGGCGAACGGTTGCCGGTCTGGCTGGCGGATTACGTTCTCATGAGCTACGGCACCGGCGCGATCATGGCGGTTCCGGCGCATGATGAGCGGGATTGGGCCTTTGCTAAGACCTATCAGTTGCCTATTCGCGAAGTGATTCAAGGTGGTCAGGTTCAGGAGGCGGCCTTTGTCGCGACGGATCGCGGCACGGTCGTGAACTCGGCCATGCCGGACGGGTCCTTGTCTCTGAACGGGATGAAACCGGCGGAGGCGATTCCGGCGATCACGGCCTGGCTGGAGCAACAGGGTAAGGGAAAGAAGGCGATCAACTATAAGTTGCGCGATTGGCTCTTTGCCCGGCAGCGTTATTGGGGAGAGCCGTTCCCGATTGTGTGGGTGGATGGGGAGTCACACCCGTTGCCGGAGGAACAGCTGCCGTTGATCTTGCCAGAGACCAGCAATTTCAAACCGTCAGGCAGTGGAGAAAGTCCACTGGCGAACTTGGAAGAGTGGCTGGTGACGACCGATCCTCACACAGGGAAACCGGCCCGGCGTGAAACGAATACGATGCCGCAGTGGGCCGGTTCCTGCTGGTACTATCTCCGCTTCGCCGATCCAAAGAATGCGAAGCAATTGGTGGACCCGGCGATGGAGCGCTATTGGCTGCCGGTCGATCTCTACGTCGGCGGCAGTGAACATGCCGTGCTGCATCTGCTCTATGCACGCTTCTGGCACAAGGTGCTCTTCGACATCGGGGTGGTGAGCACGCCGGAACCGTTTAAGAAGCTGGTGCATCAAGGTATTGTCTTGGGCGAAGACAATCAGAAGATGTCCAAGTCCCGCGGGAATGTCGTCAATCCAGACGATATGATGGACCAGTTCGGCGCCGACGCGGTGCGGCTCTATGAAATGTTCATGGGGCCGTTGGAAGCGATGAAGCCCTGGAGTACGCGCGGGGTTGAAGGGGTGACTCGTTTTTTAGAGCGGACTTGGCGATTGATCGTGACGGAAGAGGGCGGGCTGTCTGCGTCGGTGGTGTCGGCATCGCCCAGTCTTGAGCATCAACGGCTGTTGCATCAGACCATCAAGAAAGTCTCGGAGGATATCGACGAACTCCGGTTCAACACCGCCATTGCGCAAATGATGGTGTTCACCAATGAGATGACCAAGGCCGAACCGCGCCCACGGGCCTTGCTCGAGCCGTTTGTGTTGCTGCTGTCGCCCTTTGCACCGCATGTGGCGGAGGAGCTGTGGGCTATTCTCGGTCATGCGCCGAGCGTGTCTCAGCAACCCTGGCCGCAGTTTGATCCGGCGTTGACGGTGAGCGACCGGCTGACGATCCCCGTCCAGGTGAACGGGAAGCTTCGTGGCAAGATCGAGGTGGCAGCAGATACCGCGCGCGATACGGTAGAGCGAGCTGCTCGTGAAACAGTGGCGGAATGGCTGCAAGGCAACGAGCCGAAAAAAGTGATTTACGTCGAGAAGAAGCTCGTGAACTTCGTCATATGACGCAATTCCGTACCATAAGGCGATGGGGAGTGCCGCTCGTGACGGCGGGCTGCCTCCTCATGCTGGTAGGGTGCGGGTATCAGTTTCGGGTAGAGGGAGCCGGTCCGACCATCGGCGGATCGACGGTACGGGCCTCTGATCAGCCGACCCCGCGATTGGTCATTCGCACATTGGTGAATAACAGTTTTGAGCCGAATCTTGAAACGCGCTACACGAACTATCTGCGGCGGGAATTTTCGTCCGGCAGCGGGACTCAGGTGGTTCCGGACAACGAGGCGGCGGATCTCGTTCTGACCGGGCAGATCTTGTCTGTCAGTATCCCGACGTTAAGCTTCAGCCTGACGCCGACGCCTGGAAATCAGACGGGATCGGCGACAACGCTGGAAAGCCGGGCGGAAGTGACAGTCGCTGTGAAAATCGAGGAAACCCGAACGAAAAAGCTGGTCTGGACGCAGATTTCGAAGGGCTCATCCGAGTTCTATATTACCCCCGATCTGCAATTTAATCGCGTGTTGCAAACCCGCGCGCTGGAGCAAGCCGGCCGGTTCGCCGCAGAAGATCTTGCGTCACGGTTTCTCTTGCACCTGGAGGCCGGCATAGGAGCCAAGTCTGCGGCTGAAGCCCCCTCCACCGTGCCGGTCGCCAAGTAGAGTATTTTCAAGGATCTTATGGGAACCGCGCTCAGTCCATTGCAACTCTCCGCCGCGTTGCGGCAGTCGCCTCCAGCGCCCGTGTATCTCGTAGTGGGGGAAGAGGATCTTCTGCGCGATGAGGCCGTGGCCACACTCAAGACCGCGCTGCTCGGAGAGGGCGGAGATTTTAATTTCGATGTGTTCTATGGCGATGAGGCGGCCGGGAGCGACATTCTGACCTGTGCATTGGAAGTGCCGGTGTTTGCTGAATGCCGGGTCGTCCTGGTGAAAGGCGCTGAAAAAATCTCTGCCCGTGAAGCGGAAGTGCTGCTGCCTTACCTTGCCGCTCCGGTGCAGGCGACCACCGTGATTTTTGTCAGTACCAAGTTGGACGGGCGGCTGAAGTTTTCCCAGGCGCTCGCGCGCGCCGCGGTGACCGTCGACTGCTCACCATTGCGGGAAATGCACTTAGGGCCGTGGATAAGCCGGGATGCGCAACGGCTGGGATTGCGGTTGGATGAGAAGGCTGTGGAGGTGCTCAAGGAGACGTCAGGCGGATCGTTGTACGCCGTCCGGCGGGAACTCGAAAAGCTCGCGGCCTATATCACGACCGACCGTATGGCGACGGTTGCCGATGTCTACCAACTGCGTGGCGTTGAACCTGGCGCGTCGGTGTTTGATTTGACCATGGCGATTGCGGAGGGCCAGCGTGGGCGAGTGCTCTCGATTCTCGCCAGAAACCTTGAGGCCGGTGAGGCGCCGCTGCGCATTCTCGGGTCTTTGGCCTGGCAGTATCGCCGGATTTGGAAAATGAAAGAATTGCTTCGTGAGGGAGGGCGTGAGGGGGAGGCCGCGAGGACCTTGCGCATGGATCCGATGCAGGTCAAGACGTTCCTGGGCCGCCTGTCAGATGCACATGTGCGGGATGCGCTGCGATGGTTTTGGGAAGCCGACGGACAACTCAAAGGAGGCAGCGCTGGACAGCCCAGGATGACGATGGAGCGGGTATTGTTGCGGCTCTGCCGGTCTGTCCAGCAGGCGCACGTAACCCCCCCGCACCGACCACCGGCCCCGACAGGGCGGGGCTCGGCGCGAGTGGTTTCGAACGTCAGAACAATTACGAGCGGGAACCGGACAGGCCGTTGACGTGTTGGGTCAAGCGGGAGATACGGCGGGACGCGGTGTTGGGCTTCAGGGCGCCCTTGGTCACGGCTTTGCCGAGGGCCGAGGTGGCCGCACGCAAGGCCGTCTTGGCGTCGTCCGCCTTCTTGTCGGCCACGGCCGACTGCACTTTCTTGATCAGGGTCTTGACCGCGCTCAACGTGGCTTTGTTCCGATCACGGCGGCGTTCGGCCTGACGGGCACTGCGAAGAGTGGACTTGTGGATCACAGGCATTGTCTATTCCTCCAAAAAAAGAGCAAACTATGTAACATAGGGGACCATGAGCCGTCAACAATCGGCCAACCCCTTCAAAAGGAATCCTATGGCAAAGATCATTGCGCGTGACCGTTTGATATTCGCACTCGACGTTCCGTCGGTCGTCGAAGCCGAGCGCCTTCTGGACCAGCTCCAAGGGCATATCTCCTTCGTGAAGGTCGGACTGGAGCTGTATACTGCCGCCGGTCCGGACATGATCAAGCGGGTGCTTGATCGAAACATGCGGGTGTTTCTCGACCTGAAGTTTCTCGATATCGAAGAAACCGTTCGCCGGGCCACGGCCAAGGTCGCCGCCATGGGCGTCGACTTTCTCACGATCCATGCGAATCGCAAGGCCCTGGCGGCGGCGGTGCAGGGGCGTGAAGGGTCGGATTTGAAATTATTGGCGGTCACCGTGCTGACAAATTTCGACAGTCACGATCTCCGCGATATGGGGATTCAGCGAAGCGTGCAGGATCTTGTGACGGCGCGCGCGCTGCTGGCGTCAGAAGTCGGCTGTGACGGGGTCGTTGCGTCAGGAGAAGAGCCGGCGGCCATCCGTCAGAAGGTCGGCCCCCGGTTTCTCATTGTTACGCCCGGGGTACGTCCGGCAGGAAAGGGAGTGGACGACCATGCCCGTGCAACAACGCCGACCCAGACGATCGCTGCCGGGGCGGACTATCTCGTCATCGGACGGCCGATCCGGGACGCTGTCGATCCGGTGGCCACGGTGACCGAGATTGTGAGTGAGATGCAAACGGCGTTCGACGCACGCCCGTAGGCCGGGCAGGACTGAGTTGCGGCGCGTCACTGCTCTTTGCTAAGATCCTTCCGCTGCGTACCGATTCAATTCCTTCCAGATGGTGGGTGTAGCTCAGTTGGTTAGAGCGCTGGATTGTGGATCCGGAGGTCGCGGGTTCGAAACCCGTCACTCACCCCATCTTTTCTTTTCGTAACTACTGGAATCTCTAGGCGATCCGTCGAGGCCAGCCCAGGAATGGGTGAGCGTGGTTGCGCGGGGGTTGCGGATTCGACAGCCAGAGTGGGCTTCTCCACCGGGAGATCTAAGCGGTCTACGGCTTGTTTGTTCCCGCCTGGGATCAAGTGGCCGTAGAGATCCACCGTCACTTGGATTGAGCAATGGCCCATCTGATCTTTCACGTAGACCGGGCTCTCCCCGTTTTGCAGGAGCAGACTCGCGAACGTGTGGCGGAGATCATGGAACCGGACTTTTCGCAGCTTGGCCTTGGTGAGCAAGCCATAGAACACGCGGTCACGAAGATTGTGCGGATGCAGTAGCCCTCCCGTCTCGCTCGCAAAGACCCATTCAGGAATGTCGTTCACCCCGTTGGCGGCGGCCTCAATCTGTTGTTCGGTGCGGAGATCCTTGAGGGTCTGCATCAGTTCCCTGGACATATCCACCCGGCGACTTTCGCCATTCTTTGGCGTGGTCAGCTTCCAATGGGTGTAGTTGCGCTGTACCTCGATAAATCGGCTTTGCCAATCGATGTCGCCCCACTGGAGCGCCAGGAGTTCGCCCATCCGCATGCCGGTCCGGACGGCGCAGAGAAAGAGCGGGAAATAACGCGGGAGCCTGTCCTTCGTCGTGCTGAGCAACACGCTCACTTCCTCGCGGGTCAAGGGATCGACCTTCCGGCGTTTGCTGATCTTCGGCAGGAACTTCCCAGGCTTCAGCGCCGTGTTTACGGTGATCAGACCATCTTCGACCGCGTGACTGAGCAGGCTGCTGAGACAGCGGATGATGTTCTGCACCGTCTTCGGGGATTGCCCTTTCTGGAGGCATCCCATCGCCAAGGCTTTGACCTTCTCACGGGTAATCTCCTGCATGTCCACTCCGCGGAAGACGGGGAGCAGATCTCGATCAACAATCTTGCGATAGTCGGCGTGCGTTGTGTGCTTGCGGGTCTGTTCGATCCGGGAGAGAAACATCGAGGAATAGCTGTCAAACGTCTCGCCCGACTGCTGAGTCTCAAACGCGGCGTGTCCTATTGCGAGACGTGCCTGGATCTGTTGGGCGACCTGAGTCGCGGCCTTCTTGCCGGCTGCGCCCGTGCCAATCCGTTTGGCTTTGCGCATGCCGCGGTGGTCGATGTAGATCCACCAGGCTCCGTTTCGTTCTCGAACTTTGACTCCCATGGCCGCCATGGTTGAGACTCCTCGTGAATTTGTCAAGCGACTCGTCGAGGTGGACAGATTTGCGCCACAACACTCTCAACGATTTCGGTCAGTTGGTCTGAAGGATGGGTAACTCGCTGGGCCTCCATCCATCGGTCGAACTCGTCACGTTTCACCAGCAATTTCCCGCCTACTCGGTAATGGGGCAATGGGTACATACGGTCAACCAAGCGATCTCGAAGCCATCGCACAGAGCAGCTTGAGTACGCTGCCAGCGTCTTGAGATCTAGAAAGCTCGGTTGAACGTGAGTCGGCGATTTCACGGCTCGATATCCTCAAACCGTGCGAACCGATCGATAAATTTTAGGCGCCGGTCACCGATCGGCCCGTTACGATGCTTCCGGATGAGGACCTCGGCGACCCCTTTTTCATCGGTGTCGGGAACATAGACTTCGTGCCGGTAGAGAAACAGAACCACGTCAGCATCTTGCTCAATGGCGCCGGAGTCCCGAAGGTCGGCTAACATCGGGCGTTTGTCGGGGCGCTGTTCGCAGGCTCGGGAGAGTTGGGAGAGTGCGAGCACAGGAATATCCAACTCCTTTGCCAAGAGCTTGAGTCTCCTGGACGCATCGGCTATGCCCTGCTGCCGAGTCTCGGCGCCAGGGAGCAAAAGGAGTTGCAGATAATCAACAACCAGAAGATCTAGCCCTTTCGTAGCCTTGAGATGCCGGGCTTTTGCCGCGACTTGCTCCACGGTGAGTACTGTGGAATCGTCTGCCCAGAACGGTAGCTGTTCGAACTCTTGGGCGGTGTTGGCGAAGTGCCACCATTCCTCCTGGCGGAGCGTTCCTGTCTTGAGGGTATGCACATCGATTGACGCGGCCATCCCAATCACTCGAAGGCCTATTTGTTGACTCGACATCTCTAAGGACAATATCCCCACGTTGTAGCCTGCATGAGCTGCCGCGAGGGCTGACCCGATCGCGAGGCTGGTTTTCCCCATGCTTGGGCGGGCTGCGATAATCACCAGGTCTGACCGCTGCCACCCGCCTAACAGCGTATCAATCGTTGCAAAGCCAGTAGGAATTCCGATCAGAGCCTTTCCCTGTTTGCGGGCACGATCAACGTAGTCGGCAGTTTCGCGGGCGATGTCGGCCCCTGATTGCCAGGTGCGGTCATCCCGTCCGGCCGCGATTTCTGACGCGCCGCGCTCAACTTCTCTCAGTAGGTCTTCGGTCGGAGCTTTCTCGTAAGCCATTTGGACGAGTGTTGTGCTGCGTTTGATCAGCCTGCGTCGAATGGCATGATCACTGACGATACGGGCGTGATGGGTGATATTGGCTGCTGAGCTTACAGTGGTCAGCACTTCGGCCAACGAACCTCGCCCGCCGATGCGATCCAAACGCCCGTGACGATCAAGCCAATCTCCGACTGTCAGGAGATCGATGAGTACGCTTGTTCCGGCAAGATCGGTCATGGCTTCGAAAATGTCCCGGTGCCTGGAATCATAGAAGTCGCCGGCCTTCAGAATTTCCTGAGCGTGTGCGAGGGCGGTTGCGTTGATCAGGACGGCTCCAAGGATCGCCTGCTCGGCGTCGAGATCGTGAGGCTGGATACGAGGGAGGTCAGTGAGTGGCATGAGTCACCAATTCTGATTTGAGTGCAGGCCTGAGATGGTCAACGCAGCGAGGCTCGTTCGGTCGGCTCTCTGGGCTGGCTGGCTTGCCACAGTCCTGCCCGAAGCGATCGCCTGGGCCTTGGATGCGCTTTGAGCAGGTCGGCGCCTGGCCCTGGCCGTTCGTAGACTCTTCCGGGGTGATCCAGTCTCTCCACGGTTGGTCTTCCTTGCCGTTCTGCAAGAAGCGGTGAGGGTCCTTGATGCCGACGCCCCTCTGGACCAGTTCACTGCTGGCGTAGTGGTGAGTAGCGACAAGAACGAGGCGACGATCTTCAGGATTGAGGGCGTGGAACTTTCTTAGCGCCTCCGGCTTGCCTACTCGCTTCCCGTTCCTCTTCGGGTAGATCTCCCAGAAATCCTCAAACTCGCGTTCGACCGCCGGAGGCGTCTCCTGCTCTTGTTCCTGCTCCTGCTCCTGCTCCTGAGTTGGCGAGGGGTTGGGTAAGGGGTTAGGGGAGGGCTTGGGGGAGGGGTGGGGGTACCACTTGGCGAGGGTTTGGAGGAACGTTTCTTTGACAGCATCTAAGAGGTAGGTAGTGTTAGCCGCGAATCTGGCGAAGAGGGGCGTTGCGGGAAGATCGTCGAGATCTTTGAGGTTGCCCACGACATTATTAGCACTCTCGGGTTGGTTATATCGCCACCAGGTTGGGAGATAGAGCACTCGGGCTTCTGAATCCCACTCCCATTTCAAGGCCAGACAGACCTTCTCGAAACCTTTGCGGAACGTTGCGGGTAATGTTCCCAAATCTTCGCAGGCTTTGCCGGGAGAGAAAGAGAAGAGGCCGATCCGGTTGGACTGAGCGGTGAGGATGTAGAGCGCAATGCGTTGTTGCTCGCCGGTCAATTGGCGGAACTTTTCATCAGTCCAGATTCGAGGATCGATTTTTCTGAAGCGGGCAGCCATTTCAGTTCCTTGCTCTGACAGGTTCGAGGTCGAGCGAATTCACGGTTGTGAGTAGCTGTTCTAGAATCGGATGGGCAGCCATGAGGCACTCGCGCAGACGATCTTCGGTTGCCGACTCGTCAGCGAGGATCTGGATAGAATTGATCCCACTTAGACCTATTCGGAGAATGATTTCGGGCGGTCTATCGAGGTCGCCGAGTTCCGGAGAGTTGAGATCAGTTACTTCTTGAGATAAGATTGCTGCCACCATTGTTTGCTCCGTTCTGCCGTGTTCGAGTTAGCGCTCGGGCACGGCGTTTTTATTACTGCTCCTTTTTGGGTCCAGTCGCACTTCGTCTATCCGATGTGACTGCGTGCATTGCAGAACGCCTCTTGGCGAATGCTTCGACGTCAGGGCGACGAAAGACGCGAACGCCAGTTGCAGTTCGATCGGCTGGAAGTAATCCAGCTGACTCGTATCCGCGTATCGTATTCGGGACAACATCAAGCAGCCGTGCAACTTCGGCCGTCGTCATAATGGGTGAACTCATCGTGAACCTCCCTCGTTGTTAGCCTGCTCCATACAGCAAGCCCATTCAGATAGCATCCAGATTCCATCGATTCTGGCGAAAGGTTCCTGCGGAAATTACTCGATGTTATTCAGGTAGGCGAAAATGCTTTGTGGGGCAAAGAGATTGCCGATTCTGAGATGGCCGGGAGAGTTTAGGAGTCGGGTGATTAAGGGAGAGGCTGTTGGTTAACGCAGGGGAAGGCAGTAACCCATGCTGAGGGCCCTTTTCGGGCGGTCTCAAGCATATGCTTGGCGAGTTGCAATAGTTTAGTACCGCGATCTTCCAACATGAAATACTCTGCGGCTCGGCCTTTCTTGTCTGTAGGAATTGGCTGAAATGTTCGGGCAAGTTCACCCAGCTGGCGTGGTGAGAGCGGGTTTCGTTTTAATCGGTGATCATTATGGGCCATTAGGGCTTCTATCATTCTGTGGATCGAGTGTTTTCGCCCTCCACCTGATGAACGAGGCTTTCCACTGCGTTTCTTGATTCCTTGAACGGCCTCCTTTACTCCACTGAGGATATCGCGTTCACGGGCAGAGGGATCGATGGCCAGGACAAGAGTTGCAGGATCGTGAAGCGGGAAATAACCTGAGAAGTCGCGTGCGTCACCAAGGCGCTTATCAGGAAGATGCTCTCCTGGGGATTTGACTGTAATCACGCATCGAATACGGTCAAGTTCTGCTGGTAAATATAAAACTCGTCTAGTCCTAGGACGCCGTCCTCCTAATCCCAACTCCCAGAAATGATGCCCAGCTTTAGCGTACTGAAGATCTCGCTGGAGCTTTTCTTGTTCCTGTTCTGTCAGGTTTGTAATCCGCTTTAGACTCTCAAAGTAGAGAGCTTGGAGAATGAGTTCTTTAGGCGGATCCGCCTTGTGCGATTGCACGGTCATATCCTCCCCTGGCGAGGCTCCTGGATTGGAAGAGCGGAGGCGCGGCGCCCAGGATTGCGCCGCCGCTTCGGAGATCAGCCGAAGCGTTGCCTGCTTGGACGTAGCTACCATCCCTGGACGAATGGCGCAAGGTGTTTTGTCATGCGACTTGTGACGAGGCTTCTACTCCTCGCAGAAACCGCCACACGGTTCGAGAACTCACCCCTACCTGCTTGCCGATAGCTCCCATCCCGAGACCTTTCTGCCGAAGCTCAAGAATTCGTGTGCAGATGTCGGGGTCAGTTTCCTCAATCGTTTTACGTCCCCACCGTTGACCCTTCGCTCTGACTCGCTTGATGCCGGCTTTGACGCGTTCTTGGATCATCGAGCGCTCAAATTCTGCGAATACTCCCATCATGCCGAAGAGTGCTTTTCCTCCCGGAGTCGTGCTGTCGATGCCTTGCTGATAGATGAACAAATCAACCTTCTTCGCATGAATCTCTGAAAGGAAATTCACCAAATGAGTTAGAGACCGTCCCAATCGATCGACCGCCCACACCATCACCACATCGAACTCTCTTCGGACCGCTCCTTTCCATAAGGCATCGAAGGCCGGCCGTTGATCCCGGCCTTTGGCGCCACTGATGCCCTGGTCGATGAACTCATGGACAATGGGCCAGCCGTTTCGCTCGGCAACGAGGTGAAGTTCGCGGAGTTGATTCTCGGTAGTCTGGCCGTCCGTTGAAACTCTCGCATAGATTGCAGCTCGCTTGGTTTTGCCGTCTTTCATCGCGTACCCCCATTTCCAATGCACATGCTTTCTACATAGAAATTCGGCTGATGAGATCTCTTCATTTCAGCGGACTTCTGAGTGGACTTTCTTCGGGGTAATGTAAACACGGACTTTCATCCTCCTATTATGTGCGGAGAGGGCGGATCAGCTGGAGGATTTGCCCCGTTGAAGTCTTTCGACTTGGCAGTTTCGGGCCAGCTTCAGCAGCGCCCTCATTTACGAGATCATCTTGTGGGCGATTGTCTGCTACCGATTCATAGCCAGGGGTGGGAGTCCAAGCCGCACCAAATCCGGGAGAGCTTTTGCCCCATCGGGAGTCTCCCAATGCAATTCCAATCAGGGCAGCTACTGCTCGCGTGCGGGTAGGGGTCCAGGTTATCTGTGTGTGCCACGCGTCCAAGAGAGTGATCGTTTTCTCGTCCAACGTGAGTGAAACTCTGCATGTCTTGGGTCGGGGTGTCGTCTCTGAAGTGGCCGGTTCGTTCGGCATGGTGTCTCCTTTCGCTTTCGAGTTGGTCCGCTTGGTTACGTTTTCTTTATACGTGAGCGTTCACGTATAAGTCAACAAATGGTCGATTGACATTTCGTGAGCGCTCAGGTACGTGGTGAGTATGAAAAAGCGAAAAGACCCCGCAGCCGTTGCCCTCGGCAGAAAGGGCGGCAAGAAGGGCGGACCCGCCAGGGCTGCAAAGCTTACCGCAGAAGAGCGTAGTGAAAGCGCCAGGAAGGCCGTTCAGGCTCGATGGAAGAAGGCCAAAGAAAAAGACCTGTCTTCCTAACTATCCGGATAGTTAGCGATGGCGCACAAGGGTAGAGATGTGCGGACGCTTCACCCAAACCGCTTCTCCTCAGGTGATTGCCCAACAATTTGGCGTCACCCCTCCACCTTTGTTCACCTCTCGCTACAACATCGCGCCGTCTCAGCCCATTGCGGCTGTCCGCATTGATCCCGACACCACCACGCGCACTCTTGTCATGCTCCGCTGGGGGCTCATTCCGTCCTGGGCTAAGGATCCCAAGATCGGGAATCAGTGCATCAATGCGAAAGGAGAGACTGTTGCAGAGAAGCCCTCCTTTCGGTCTGCCTTCAAAAAGCGCCGCTGTCTGGTTGTGGCAACGGGATTCTATGAATGGCAGGTGCAGGGGCGCATGAAACAACCGATGTGGATCGGACTAGAGAGCAAGGAGCCCTTTGCCTTTGCGGGATTGTGGGAACACTGGCAGCCCACGGAAGGGGACCCGCTTGAGACGTGTACGATTATCACCACGGAACCGAATGCGCTGATGGCGCCGATCCACAATCGGATGCCGGTGATTCTCCCGCCCACGGCCTATGAGCAGTGGCTTGACCCTGGGTTTCAACAGGTGGAACCGCTCAAGGCGCTCCTGCGTCCGTATTCGGGAGAGGAGTCGATCGCCTACCCCGTGAGTACACTGGTCAATAACCCTCGAAATGATGTGCCGCAGTGCCTTGAGCCGGTCTCGGTGTAGGGAGTAGACTGCACCTTGGCCTGGCTGTGAGGATGCCCGATGCACGTTGACGCGATCTACGCCCCCGATCTTTCGACCCGTTACAAGCTGCCGATATTCCTAGGGCGACTCCCGGCAGGGTTTCCTTCTCCCGCTGACGACTATATCGAGGGTAAGCTCGATCTCAACCGGAAGCTCATTAAGCACCCGGCTGCGACGTTCTTTGTCAAAGTCACCGGCAACTCGATGTTGGGGGCGGGGATTCACAACGGGGACCTCTTGGTCGTCGATAAGTCACTCGAAGCCGTTGATGGAAATGTGATCGTAGCCTCACTGGACGGAGAATTAACCGTCAAACGCCTCTATAAGCGGGACAATGTGCTCCGCCTGCTCCCGGACAATAAAGACTATCAGCCTATTGAGATTCAGGCCCAACAATCCTTTGAGATTTGGGGCGTCGTCACCAACGTGATCCACGCGCTTTAGTGGTCCTCCATGCCCCCCATCTTTGCCCTCGTCGATTGCAATAATTTCTATGCCTCCTGTGAACGGGTCTTTGCGCCTCGCTTAGAGGGGAAGCCCATTATCGTGCTGTCGAATAATGACGGCTGTGTAGTGGCTCGATCGAATGAGGCGAAAGCGCTGGGCATTGCGATGGGGGTTCCAGAGTTCCAGATTCGCCCCCTCATTCGAGCCCATCAGGTGCAGGTGTTTTCCTCGAACTACACGCTCTACGGCGATATGTCGCAACGGGTCATGGAGACCCTAGAGCAGTTCTGCCCGGATCTCGAAATCTATTCGATCGACGAAGCGTTCCTGAGCCTGACCGGCTTTACGTCGCGAAACCTCACTGACTACGGGCGTACCATTCGGGCCACGGTCAAACGCTGGACCGGTCTCCCGGTCTCCATCGGCATTGCGGAGACCAAGACCTTGGCGAAGATCGCCAACCGAATCGCGAAGCGAACACCAGACACGGGAGGGGTCTTTGATTTGCTGGCCTGCTCTGACCGTGACGCGTTGCTCGGCCGGGTGCCGGTTGAAGATGTGTGGGGGATCGGGCGGAATCACACCAGACTCCTGAATCAGCACGGCATCAAGACGGCCCTTCAGTTGCGCGAGGTTGATGAACAGTGGATCAGGAAACATCTGGGTATCGTGGGCTTGAGGCTAGTAATGGAGCTCCGAGGTGTCTCCTGCTTAGACCTGGAGGAATGCCCCGCCCCGAAGCAGAGCCTGACATGTTCTCGGTCGTTTGGGCACCCCATCAGCACCCTAGCCGAAATGGAAGAAGCGGTGTCGTCTTATGCATCTCGTGTAGCGGAGAAATTAAGACGCGGACGACTGGCCGGGACGGTGATGACGGTGTCCCTTACTACAAACGAGTTCAAGGAAGGGCCGCAGTACAGTAACTCCGTGACGCTGAATCTTTCCGTTGCGACGGACTCCACGGCGGACCTCATCAAGTCGTCGCTTCGGGGAATCCGCGCCATCTACAAAGAGGGCTACAACTACAAGAAGGCCGGAGTGATACTCACAAGTCTGGTGCCTGCCAGTCAGACACAAGCCGACCTGTTCGATGCTCAAGACAGAGTAAAGTCCAAGCGGCTCATGTCCGCGCTCGATGCGGTCAATGATCGGTGGGGCGCCGGTACCCTCCACTATGCTTCGAGTGGGATCACCAAGCGCTGGAAGGCACAGTTTCAACACCGTTCGCCAGCCTATACGACGGATTGGGCTGCATTGCCGATCGTGACGGCCTAGTTTTCGCCATATCGGAGCAATGGATTACGATGGATGACCTACTCGGTATTGGTAGGATATTTGAGGCTTTCGAGCGGGGGACGAGAGAATTTCGCGAGGTCACGAAACTCTATTATGAGCCTATCGTAAAGGTGAAAGGGCAGCTTAAAGCCACAGAGCTGCAAATACGAGGTAGAGTGCGTGTAGTCCGTGCGTTACTCGAAGCAGATCGCCAAATTAAGAAGGCTGGCATAAAGAAGCGGACGCTAAATGAAAAGGTCGCACTTCCGATACTTGAGTACGTTTCACTTGAAACAGAGGATGAACTGATTGAGAAGTGGGCAGGCCTTCTCGCTTCATCAACAGCAGGGGATGCGGTTCATCCAAGTTTCCCTCATATCCTATCCCAGCTGAGCGTGGATGACGCACAAATTCTCGATAGGCTCTATATTTGGATGCTTGAGGAAGAGCGTGGTCTTGATTATGCGCGACATAACAGCGGGCAATTGAAACTATTGCTCGGTCTCAGTCACCAGCGGTTCGTGATAGCGACTGAAAACCTATCACGACTTAAACTATGTCGTGACGGTCGTGAAGGGGACGATGCTCCTTTTTGGGCGACACCTTCGAGCTTTGTGGATGACCTTCAGCCGTTGAAGCTTACAGTTCTCGGTCTGAGATTTATTCAGATGTGCAGAGGTCCGAAGAAGATGAAGCGGTCGCCAAAACACTCTCCCAAGAAGCGAAACAATTAGGCTGATTGGTTGCTTGGCACTTCCTGCTTGCTCTAAGTATCTGAGGCCCTCTGTATCCTTCTCTGAGCTCTCGTATCTTCCCCGATACCACACCTTCACCTAACCTTCCTCACTTACCCCATAAATTACCCCACAAACTCCCCACTTTCCCCCTTGTGACACCCTCCCCACGTTCGGCACGCGGGTTGCTGAGATCCTTGTAGGAACCTCACACAAGGAGAACCAGCTATGTCGAATGCCTCGATGTTCCCCACTAGCGCCCCCGTAGCTCCCGGCATCTATATCGACGAGATTGATCCTGGCGCCCCGGACATGCCTGCCGTCACGCGGGAACTGGTCCGGGCCTCGCTAGAGCAAATCTGTGAACGTGAGCTAGCTGGGGTCGTCTATGAGGAGAATACGTCCGAGACCCGAGCGCAGCTCACAGCGACTTTGCGCGGGCATCTTGTGATGCGTTGGGCGAAAGATCAGCTCAAAGGACGGTCTGCACAGGAAGCCTTCTTCCTCCGGTGCGATCACCCCACCACGATGCAGACCGACCTCGACAACGGGTTCCTGATCTGCGAAGTCGGCATGGCACCGGTCAGCCCGTCGGAGTTTGTCGTCTTCCGTATGCTCATCCGATTTGCCCCTCGGTAGTAAGGCCCTCGCCAGGACAAAACAAGCCTGTTAGCATGCGGTCTATGCGTTTTGCCTTGGTGATCATTCTCACGGTCCTTCTCGCTGTTCCCGCGTTCGCGGGAGAATTCGCCGGCCGTGTAGTTGGGGTTATCGATGGCGATACGATCGACGTGCTGCATGATGGCCAAACTGAACGGATTCGCCTCAATGGCATCGATACTCCAGAGAAGGGGCAGGATTATGGCCGGCGGGCGAAACAGTTTGCCGAGGATTTCCTTGCCAAGCAGGAAGTAAGGGTTTTGGCTCATGGCGCCGATAAGTATGGCCGCACGATCGGCGACGTGTTCTTATCGGATGGTACTCACCTCAACAAGGAATTGGTCAAAGCCGGACTGGCTTGGTGGTACTGTCGTCATTCCTCCGATGAATCGCTGAAGCAACTTGAGGAAGAAGCTCGAGACGCGAAGCGCGGTCTCTGGAAGGATCCGGTTCCTATTCCGCCGTGGGTGTATCGTAAACTTCAGCGGAAACAGGTGCCAGACGTGTCTGACTTCGATTGTCCTGGTCAGACAGTTTCTCGGGCTCTCGAGTCCGCTTCAACTGAATCTCTCGCATCTTCGGTGATTGGTAACAGGCGCAGCCATATCTTTCACCGGGCTGATTGTCCCGGCTATGGCAAGGTGTCGGCCGGAAACCGAGTCACATTTGAGAGTATCGAAGCAGCGGAAGAGGCGGGATATCGATTAGCAGGGAACTGTCCGTGAGGGTTTATGTCTAAATCGTGGGTAGCCTTTGCATTAATGCACCCGCATGGGGTCATTCCCAAAAGCCTTGCTCTGCCGTATCAGCTGAGTGAGGGGGTTTCATTACAGGCGGCCCCTGATTGCACCGCAATACCCGATGTGATCGACGGTCTTCGGGAGCAAGTTGGAGAAACGATAGTGGCGGATGGTTGCCATCACTGCATAGCTATAGAGTATTGCTCGGAGAAATCACCTTCGCAAGGATTGGGGCAAGCTCCAGTCTGGTCCGAACACGACGACTCCGAGCAACGAATACGGCTTGCCCATTTAGCGTTCTGGCTTGTTCGCCCAACAGCACTGACCTTCACCACAGTTGTTGTCGCTGAGATGCATGACATCGCGTGGATTACCGCTGCAATTCATACTTACGGCCCTACCTACGGATCAGGGGAAGCTGCACAAAGTGAGCTTAGCTCAGAGGACCTGGTAGGCGTAAGTAAGACACTCAAGGCTCTTGATGCCGTATCACGTGGGAAGGCAATTCATACAGCTGCTCTGCTTATAACAAAAGCGCTCTCCGATCCAACTGTAGAATTCCGCTCTCTTCTCATGTGGCTCGCAATGGAAAGCCTCTTTGGCACTTCTGATACAGGTGAGGTGACATTTCAGTTGGCCCAAAGAGTAGCCTTCTTTTTGGAATCTGATCGATCCAAGGCAAAGGAAACATTCAAATTGGTCAAGGCTTGCTACGATATAAGATCGAAGCTCGTCCATGGATTCAAGGTGACCAAGATCAGCGATCAGAAATTCAACGAGTTCACGTTGAATTCTGAAACGCTTCTCCGCAGGTCTCTATTAACCATCCTCAACGACAATTCAACTATTGAAAATATTGACGGAGCTGGAAGAGACTCCTATCTGAACGGCTTGGCATTTAAGTGAGACTAGCCCGACCAATACCTACGTTCGAGGTTGGCGAATAGAAGGGCTTTGACGATGGCAGTTCGACGGATCACCTCACAGGATGCAAAAGATGCTTCTCAATCGGCTGACACCTTCCCCGGTTCAGTCAGTGGGACCTACCTGAGGGTGACGGGTCACGATTACATGGAGAATTTTGACCTTCCGCCCCAGATCCAATACGACGTGATCTATCTCCTCACCTCCGGCCGCTTTGCGTGGCTGAGTTATTGGTCGGGGTTTGTATACGGTCGACGAGCGGGAAGGTTCACTCGCCAGGGAGCGGATATACAACTCGAAGGCCGAGATACGCTCTCTTCCGATTGCATCAGCGAAAATCACGAAGGGAAACCATTCATACAGGCCTTGCAGCTAAAGCAACGCGAGGGGAAGCGTGTGTTGGTTGGGCCTCTTGGAGAGTACTCGTACCTGGGTTTCCGTGTGTTTATTCCCTTTGAGGGCTTAGGGCAGCACCTCTTTCCCCGGAGTTGGGATGAGTTAGAAGAATGGGTGACTCGCTTCATTCGACCTTGCGTTTCTTGACGAGAGGTACTCGATGAACGGTCTCAATAGTCTCGGATGGCAGATTCACGACCACCTCAAGCAGCATCGCCCAAACATGTTCCGGGCATTGAAGGCCGAGGGACGGCTGAATCAGTACGTCCTCGATCAGCACAAAGAGCCAGCGACAGCCTGACCTTCCTGGAACAGCAGGGGATGTATCCGCACGAAGCGATGGAGATGATTCGAGATCAAGTCTTCCCGCCGAGCGAGGAGGACGTGCCGAATCTCGGGGAGACGATGCAGCCGTACAGCGACAAAGCGCCTGATATACAGATAAGGTGATCAGTAGAGAGCTACTCGAGGTACACGGAGATGCACCATGCGTTTTGCGCTTGTGTTGACCATTCTGTTCCTAAGCGGGTGTGCCACTGATGGTGGATTGACCAAGGAAGACCAATCTAGGCAAGCCATTCGCAAGCAGGCCTATACGGCTCCGTTTCCCATGCCCGATATGACAGCCCAGCCGCAGTTTAACGATCCGGACGCCTTTGCCTTGCAGCCTGGACCTGTCGGATCCAAGTATTTGAATGCTGGTCCTGCACCAGCGGAATCGGACGCTGAGGGAGGGGCAGCCGCGTTAGTGATGCCGCCAGCGACCGCTCCAGCGCCTCCTCAAGCGGCTAGACAGCCGGCCACTCAGCAACCGCAAGTTCCGCAGGAACCAGAATGGATGACGCCGGCCAGAAAGAAGATGTATGAAAAAGCCTATGAAGCAGGCCGGCAGTATCGTGAGCAGTACATCGCGGCAAAACGTCCGGTATTTCGGCTAAAGTACCGTCACGAATACCCCACGATGTCAGACGAGGAAGTCGAGGTGCTAGTGAATGATGCGCTTGAGGATGGGTTACGCGAAGAGGCACGACGCCGCAGTGCTGGGTCTGTCGTGAAGCCTTCCGTCAACTGTACGTCGTCCCAGGTGGGAAGCTACACCTATACGGACTGCTATTAGCGAGATTCTCTCACTGCCTTGGCTTGTCGCGTCTTGTTATGCCCTGGCCGCTTGGTTTTCACCGTGGAATCCCCGCAGGCTTCCTCACTTCAACGTCCTCACGGCTTCCTACTCTCGGCAGACGCCCCGTGCCTATTCTGGATGCTCCCACGCATATTGAAGCAGCGATAGGTAGACCGCGAACACTTTCGATGTCTCCGTTCCGCCCACCCGTACCGCGACTCGCGCAGAATACTGCCACATGTCTTGAATGAAGGGGTGCTGGTCAAGGATCGTGCGGAACTTGGGAAGCTCGAAGAATGGAACGGTGTGTTCGAGCTGGACCACGGCTCGCTCGGCATCCTTCGCCAGTGCCTTGAGTTGTGCGCCTTCAATATCACAGAGCTGATTGAGCGCCTTTCGAGTGGTTTCTACCGGACAGCCTGAGGCCTGGGCATCTTCTTGCGCCGTGCGCTCCAATTCCTTGAAGATGATCGGCCACGGTGCCCCGGTTTGGTAGATCTCCATGACCTCATACATGGGCATGAGCGTTTGCTCTGAAAGATAGTGTGCCAGGTCGATCGCGGCTTCCATAACTCCTCGTGTCCTTTGGAAGCGAGCCTAATATCCCGTTCTCATGCGTGGTCGACGCATGAAGGGGGGCGATGCCAACAGGGCGGCAGGGCTCACCATCGGTGGTTTGGCTGCTGGGGAAGGTCTCGGAGCTGGTGTCGATGCCTGACCAACCTCAAATCTCGATAGCGGAATCCCCAGCTTCCCAGGCGTCTCGATGGGTTGAGACGAGGGGATGCGTGGCCGGGTGGCCGTCAGTTGGGCCGCCTGCTCCGCGTCCTCATAACTCGGTCCCAGTCCGGATGGGCCCCGATTCCATTCATTTTGACCCATCTGCCAGCCCTGTTGGACAGCAAGACGATCGAGGTGCATTTCCCTCTGTTGCTCGATGTATTTGTCTTGCTGTTTCATCTGCATGCCTCGAATGAACATATCGGTTACCATTCCCACGCCTCGTTCAACCCCTTGCCCGATTCCATATGAACTCATACGCGCCTCCTTGGTTAATAAACTGCCCGACTTACTATGTGATGTCCTGACCTGACACCTTCGAGATCATGAGTCGCCGTGTCCTATTTGTTTAGGCTCCATCCGTGGCCCGACCATCGCCTTCTTCCTTATCCGCATGAACTCTTTAAATTCCTCATCGGTCAGCTTCGAGAGATCGAACTGTGCCGGAGGAGCGGACGGAGACTGTTTCATCTTCTCTCGCGGAATATCTCCCACCAGCTTCGAGTAGTTCATAATCGCGCTCTGCTTATCGACAAACCTGATCCTCGTGACAAGACTTACTGGATCGACTTCATAGGCCGCAATCGCTCGGCGAGCATGCTCGGGCATCGCCCGAAGGGACAACGGATGGCCAAAGTTATCGAAACAATCGGCGGGATCAAGGAACATCGCACAGGCCAACTCTGTGAGTCGATTTGCCATGGTCTCTTGCACTTGTGCCACCACTGGTGCACGAAGTTCTGTGATCCTTGTCCGAATCTTGCCCATCTTTGCCAAACGGCATGCCTTTTCGTTGATCGTTTTCTTGCTCATCTGTTTGGGCACATAGGCCACTCGGTATGCCTCGGTCAGCTTCTGGCCAATCACGATCTCCTGACAAAAGCGTTCCTGTTTGGATGTCAACTTACTCACTCCGGCACCTCCCGATGTATCTTTTGGTGTATGGAAGATGACCCATTCGAAACCTGAGCATGGGCCAACTCATCATGTCCGCAATACTCAACCAGCAGATGCCGGCCGATCAAATCCGGGACACTCGAACAATGCTTCAGGCGATCGTGCCCGGACACAGGGCCGCATGGATCAAATTTGGCTCCAGCGAGGAGATCGCCGACCTTTTCAAGCGGAGCGCCGTACTGCAGGGCTACGCTCATCAGGCGGGCAATGACGTCGTAGAGGCCAATCAACTCAGAAGTGCAGTCCGGACCTTTGAGCCTGAGGAAGATTTCGGCTGGTTGAGGATCGTCATGCACGCTGAGGTAGAGCGTCCGCTGCCCGGAGATGCGAACTTTCTGGATGACGTGTCGTCGACGAGCGGGGAGAACGAGACGTTGGCTCATGACGGCAGCTCCTCGCCAGAAGCCGCCGTATCTGTAGTACCGTCCTGAGACTTAGATTTCTGGTTGCGGCTGGTTGCGGATTCGCGTATTTCTTGCCTGCTTTTGCCTCGATCTGCCGAGCTAAGTGCTTGATCTTGTTGATTGGCTTGATGGTCACATAAAATTCGAAACCCGTCACTCACCCCATCTCGTTTCCTCATAGGCTGTTGACGATTGGCCGATACCCCGATGCGTCAGTTCGGTAACGGATGCGTGGGATACGCTCCTTCGCTGGCACGTACCCTCGTGGGGTTTGCGCGTGCGAAAGGAATCTGTCCACGCCATTGTTCCGTATGGAGTGATAGGGTGGTAGAGTGTAAGGGTTATTTGGGACGGTTTAAACAAGGAGGTCGTGATGCAGATGGTAGGACGTATCGGAATGATAGGACTCGGTATTGCGCTGGTGGGTGTACTCGGCGGCGCGCCAGTGTTTGCGGCAGATGCGCCGATCGAGGACGGATCGAAGATCGTGATCACGTCTCCGAAGGACGGCGATACGGTCGGCGATACCTTTGAGTTGAAGTATGAAATGACCAAGGGATCCGAGATGGGCCACGCCCACGTGTACCTGGATAATCAATATCAGAAGGGCTTTCCCGGAACGTTCAAAGGGGTGAGCAAGGGCAAGCACCAGATCACGGTGACTGGCGCGAACAAGGATCACAAGCTCGTCTCCGCCACACAGACCATCACAGTCGAAGTCCAGTAACGATACAACCCGACTACATCACCGCCGCCAGGGTTTTTTACTGAAAAGGCCCTGGCGCGCGCCCATTCCTGATATTCCCGCGCTTCCTCCCAGTTGACTCTTCTCTCGCTAGAACGTAGCTTCTCTCCGATTCAGCCGCACGCGGCATATTTCGAGGACAGAGAGTGGATATGGAGTGGATCTGGTGGGCCGGGTTCCTTGTGCTGTTCATTACCGGCGGAGCTGCGTACTATTTGTGGCAGGTGTTTTCGGCTCAAACACGCGACGATTTCCGTGCGCAACAGCCTATCCTCCGGGTCACCAATATGTCTGCGATGACCGCAGGGAATATCCTCACGCTCATTCCGCAGCTCGAAAATGTTGGGCGCGGGGTGGCCTACGACTGTGTTTTGCATCTCGGGGGGTGGGAAGGCAGCTTTTCAGTGAAGAAAGTGTATCCACAGGGCCCGCGCTATCAGAAGCACGCGGCCTCGCTCGTGTTGGGGCCGGATACCCCGTTGCGGGCGAAGCCGCAGAGCCATGGCTATCTCCGATTGAGTTATCGGGATCGATGGGGGCTTAAGTACGATTGTTGGTACCCGGTCACTCAATCGCTCAGCACAACACCGCCGCTCCATAATATTCAGATCGACTTGGAGCATCCGGACGTCAACGAGCCGGCTCTCTCGTTCTGGAAGATGCGCGCACTGCTCCGAAAGAGCGCATTGCAGGAGTGATCTCGCTGTCGATGCCACTCCCGCGCGCGGTGTCCTCCTGCCTTAGCGGGCGTTCCCCTACCGGACTTGTTTCTCGCCAAGTGCCCATTGAGAGCCGGTTTGCGCCTGCTTGACGGTGTCTTTTTTCGGGGGCTATGCTGAATGAGCCCGGAGGTGCCGTATGAAGCCGGGGTAGCCCTCTCACCGCTGTTCACGCATCCCCTCTTTTTGTCCGCTGCTGAGCGCCCTCGCCGAGGTCCACCCTTCGAGGGCGTTGTTGTGTCTCCCACCATCATCAAGGAGGTTGCATCATGAAAACCTCACGTATTCTTGTGGCTGCATCCGTGGTCCTGCTGCTGGCCATTTCGCCGGCGTTTGCCAATCCCGATATGCTGCCGAAGCATCCAGGCTATCCGATGGGCAAAGCGATCGATCCGGTCAAAGGGCAATCCCTCGCCAACGATCCCGGTCAGACCAATGCGACGGGGGCAGGGTCGCTTGTGAACGCCGCCGCATTTGATGATAGCCATTCCAAGCAGAGCCTGTCGATCAATCGCAATAACGAGCGGATCATGGAGAAACCCGGCGCGGGAGTTTTGCCCACAGTGCAGGGACCGAACATTAAGATCGAACCGCCGGTAACGGAGGGAACCAAGGTCAATGCCTCGCCGCAATAACGGCGACTGACGGAGCGTGATCTGGCGTGGCCGGGCTACGGGTGGTGCGCCATCCTAGTCCGGCCATTGAGATGCAGATCTCTTGCCCCAACCAGCCTGAATGCCTGTCTTTCTGGCGAGTTGGCTTGTTCTTCCCACGCTGGCACAGTAGGATGGCGAGACTACTGCTTTATGTACAGTTCATATTGAGGAGGTATTGTTATGTCAGATCGTTCACTCGGCCTGCGTGGTGTGATTGCAGTGGTGGGACTGCTGCTTGGTGGCTGTGCAAGCGATGGCGCAATGGGAACAGCGGGAACAACAGGAACATCCGGGAGCGGGGCGGTGTTTGGCACGACAAAGAATATCGAGCGAGTTGCTGCCGGCGCGGTCGAAGACAATCTGAATGCCTGTATGGCGCGTATTCCCAAGGACGCCTCCAATGGTCAACGGATGCTGGCCGAGGAAAGCTGCCGCCGCGATCAAGCCAATCGCCGCTAAATCAGGGCATTGTCGTAAGGCGGCACGGGCAGGCGTGTCGTCTTACGGCAGGACTCCGCTCGTCGTGCGCCATTCTCTTTCACCGACAGGCAGAGCGATGGTTGGCGGTAAGCTTACGTAGCCGAACGGGTTGACCGGGATTTCGTGGCCGGCTTCTTCGGGGCCTTGGTCGAACGGTTTGCTTTTGGAGCGACAGGTGGAGAAGGCGAGACTTGTCGTTGCCGAATGGCGCTCGGTCTCGCCGGGGATTGCCGTTCTTTCACGGAGCTTCCAAGATCGTCGATCAGTGAGCGCAACGGCTCCGCAACCGACCAGGCCTGAGCGAAACACCCGCGTGGATGATGCGGCGCCTCGGCATCAAAAATCTCGGAGACCTGTCCGAGGCAGCCCTCGCTGAGATGAGCGTCGAGGCCATTCAAAAATCTTCTCGCTTCCGTGCGGGATTTGGCGTTCCGTCCAAAACTCTTGATCCAGGCCGTCACTAGCGGACCCAGGAGGAACGGCCAGACGGTGCCTTGATGATAGGCGCTGTCTCGTTCCAGCACCCCCCCTTCATAACGGGGACGATAGCGCGGATCGTCCGGTGATAACGTGCGAAGCCCGACCGGAGTGATGAGCTGTTTCTTCACGAGTTGAAGGATCTGTTGTGCGCGATCACGCGGGACCAGATCATGGCCCAGTGCGATGGCGTAGAGTTGATTGGGCCTTAAGGAGGTGTCGTTGCCTTCTGGCCCATCGATGACGTCGTACAGGTAGCCGCCTTGTTCGTACCAGAAGCGTTGCTGAAATGTTGCAACGGCTCGTTGCCGGTCTGTTCGGCATTGATCGGCGTACGATGCCTCGCCGAACAGACGGGCGAGGGTTTCTCCAACCCCCAAGGCGTACACCCACAAGGCTTGAATTTCGACCGGTTTGCCATGCCGCGGGGTGACAACCCAGTCACCAACCTTGGCATCCATCCAGGTCAGCTGGGAGCCAGGAATTCCTCCGGTGATCAAGCCGTCTTCATCCATTCGAATCCCGTAACGTGTGCCGCGCCGATAGCCATCGAGAATCTGTTTGACGGCAGGCCAGGCTGTGTCGCGGACACGGGCGTCATCCCGGGATGCGGTGAAGTAGCGATCAATGGCATGGATGAACCAGAGTGACGCGTCGATCGTATTGTACTCCGGCTGCTCGCCGGCGTCGGGAAAGCGATTCGGGATCATGCCTTCTGAGACGTGGGCGGCAAATGCGGCGATGATCTGCCAGGCGATTTCCACTTGACCGGTCACGAGGCAGAGCCCCGGCAACGAGATGAAGGTATCACGCCCCCAGTCGGTGAACCACGGATAGCCGGCAATCATTGTCTGCTGGTGACCCCGCTCGGACAGATAGGACTCTGTGACACGCCAGAGTTTGCCGGCTAGAGAGTCAGCCGTTGGCGCGTTCTGTGTGAGCGATGTGCGCCGGGTCAGCTCACGCTTGGCAAGAGCGGGAACATTGATTTGTCCGACGTCTTCACTCGTGAACGCCAGGGCTTGAACGGTTCCCGATGCGAGCATGAGCGCAAACTCTCCCGGTGACCACCAGTCTTCACTATGGTCGAGCCCGCGTTGCTGCTCGACGGGGAATTCGACCTGGCGAAACCACTCCGGGGCATGGCGATAGTCGCCGGTATGGAAGGCTCGTATGGGAGGGAGCGTGGAATAGGGCCGCCAGGTGACGGTCCCTGTCTCGACCGAAGCTTCCGTCGAGAGCTGTCCATTTTCGTGATGCGTGGCGTGGTAGTCGCGCCCGGTGAGTTTCGGTCTGACGCGAAGCATCGCTCGCTGCGCTTTTTTGCCCAGCAATCTCCATCGAACGATGACGAGATCACGTCCGTGGACCGTGAAGACCTCACGTTGGATCGTTGTGTTGCGGCACTCAAATGTCCAGGTTGGCCAGGGATCGGTCGTGAATCCCGTACAACACAGATAGCCGGACGGATGGATCGCGCCGGAATAGCAGTTGGTGGAGAGCGGAAAGGATTGCCCGTCGAGATCGAGCCACTCTTCCACCTGATTCACCAGCACGAACCGTTCGCTTGGTGGTTTGCGCGCGGTCAGCAAGAGTGCGTGGTACCGGCGGGTGTTGGCCCCGGCGACGGTGCCGGACGAGAAGCCGCCCCGCCCATTCGTTTCGAGCCATTCGAGGCTGAGTGTGCGGTCCAGGCTCTGGCAATCGTGGCTGTCGATGTTCACGTCAGGCTCCTAGCCGTCAGCGGCGTCACTCTCCCGATTGTTGAATCAACTTCGCCACCAATCCCGTCCATCCCGTCTGGTGACTTGCCCCGATGCCGGCGCCGTTGTCGCCATGGAAATATTCATAGAAGGGGATGTGATTTTGCCAGTGCTGGCCGTTTTGGAATCGTGTCGTTCCGCCGAATACCGGCCGCTTTCCTGCGGCATCTTTCAGAAAGATGTGCGTGAGACGGCGGGAGAGTTCTGCGGCGACCTGGCTCAGCGTGGCGTGGTGGCCGGACCCGGTCGGGTACTCCACCTTGTAGTGGTCGCCGAGGAAGTAATGAAATTTCTGCAGTGATTCAATCAAGAGATAATTGACGGGGAACCAGACCGGTCCGCGCCAGTTGGAGTTGCCGCCAAACAGTCCGGTGCTCGATTCCGCCGGCTCATAGTCCACGCGATGCTCATGGCCCATGACGTTCAGCACATACGGGTGGTCGCGGTGATACCGCGAGAGTGCGCGGATGCCGTAGGGCGAGAGAAACTCCTCTTCGTCGAGCAGGTACCCGAGCACGGACCGTAATCGATCGCGGCCGACGAGCGAAAGAAAGCGTCGAACGCCTCCCTCATACGATCGGATCTCGATATGTTGCGCAAAGTCCGGCCGGTTCTCGATAAACCACTGCATGCGATGCTTGAAGCGCGGCAGGCTGTCGATCAATTCCGAGTCAAGAGTCTCGACGGCGAAGAGCGGGATCAGCCCGACCATGGAACGGACCTTCATGTGTCGGGTCTCACCGTTCGGCAGATGCAGCACGTCGTAGAAGAATCCGTCCTCACGATCCCAGAGTTCGATTTTTTCTCCACCGATGTTGTTCATGGCGCGGCAGATATAGACAAAGTGTTCAAAGAATTTGCTGGCTACATCCTCGTACGTGCGGTTGTCACGGGCGAGCTCCAACGCCATGGTGAGCATGTTCAGACAATACATCGCCATCCAGCTAGTGGCATCCGATTGCTCGATGCGGCCGCCGGTCGGCAGCGGGGCGCTGCGATCGAAGACCCCGATATTATCGAGGCCCAGGAATCCCCCTTGGAAAATATTCTTCCCATCGGCATCTTTGCGATTGACCCACCAAGTGAAGTTCAACAGCAGCTTGTGAAAACAGCGTTCTAAAAAGCGTCGGTCGCCGACGCCGTGGCGTTTCTTGTCGATCTTGTACACGCGCCAGACCGCCCAGGCATGGACCGGCGGATTCACATCGCCCAACGCCCACTCGTAGGCCGGAATCTGTCCGTTCGGATGCATGTACCATTCGCGCAGCATCAGCACGAGCTGTTCTTTGGCAAAGGTTGGGTCGACGAGTGCGAGCGGAATGCAGTGGAACGCCAGATCCCACGCGGCGTACCAGGGATACTCCCACTTATCCGGCATCGAGAGCACGTCACCGTTATAGAGATGAGTCCAGTCGACGTTGCGGCCTTTGAGGCGTTCGCGGGGAGGTTCCGGCATGCTGGCATCGCCTTTCAGCCAGCGATTGACATCGTAATGATAGAACTGTTTGTTCCAGAGCAGACCGGCGAAGGCTTGGCGTTGCACCTGGCGCGCATCCTCCGAGAGCGTGGCCGGGGCGAGGCTGTCGTAGAACTCATTGGCTTCCCGAAGTCGTGCATCAAAGACCGCATCGAAGTCCTGCTTGGTGAACTCCGGAGTCTGCTCTTCGTTGGTAAAGCGCAGGCGGATTGTCTTCGTCGCGCCAGGCGCGAGAGTGAATGCATAGTGGGCGGCGGCTTTGGTGCCAATCTGGTCCGGATTAACGGTATCTTTCTCTCCGGCCACCACGTAGTCATGAAAGCTGTCTTTCACATACTTGGCGCCATCCTGGTCGCCATAGAGACGCCGGGTATTCGTTTCGTTTTCCGTGAAGAGGAGCGGTGGTTGCCCCTCGCAGAGCAATCGCCGTTTGCCATAGTAGTCGTGATTCGTTTCGATCACGCTCATTTGGTTGGTTGGCTGGCCCTGTTTCAGTCTCGGGCGGCGAATATCCGATCCCCAAGACCAGGTGTTGCGAAACCACATGGTCGGCAACACGGTGAGCGTGGCGGCCTCAGGCCCGCGATTGACGATCTGAATTCTGATGCAGAGATCTTCTACCGTTGCCTTGGCGTATTCCACGAACACATCAAAGTAGCGATTGTCGTCAAAAATTCCGCTGTCGACTAACTCAAATTCGAGAGCCTGGCGGCCACGTCGTCGGTTCTCTTCTACTAACCGGGCGTAAGGGAACGCGGTCTGCGGATACTTGTAGAGATATTTCATGTAGGAGTGCGTCGGTGTGGAATCGAGGTAGAAGTAGTACTCTTTGACATCTTCCCCGTGGTTGCCTTCATTACTGGTGAGGCCGAAGAGGCGCTCCTTCAAAATAGGGTCCTGTCCGTTCCAGAGGGCGACGGCGAAACAGATCATTTGATGGCGGTCGCAGATGCCCGCGATTCCGTCCTCGTTCCAGCGGTAGGCTCGTGATCTGGCATGATCGTGCGGGAAGGATTCCCACGCGGTGCCGTGTGGGCTGTAATCTTCGCGTACGGTGCCCCAGGCTCGTTCACTTAAATAGGGGCCCCAGCGTTTCCAATGGCGCTGACGCTGGGTGTCTTCATCAAGGCGGTGTTGCTCGGCGAGGAGCGGAGATGAGGAACTCGGCGGGGGCTGGGGAGATGAGGCCATACGACTCCTTCGGTCACAACAGTATGAAGCTAGAGTCGGTCGATTTCGAAAATTACTGTAGTAACCTAATCCCCAATACTACCGGCCGTCAATCGGCGGCCTGGGCGATCGCTCAGGTGAACGCGGGGCGGTCAAGGGAGCGGAGGAAGCGAGTCCAGATGACCTGGTCGAGTTGCTGATGGGCACGTATGGGAAGGCGGATGAATTCAACGCCGAACATGCAGCCTTTGACCCAGCGGATTTTGCCGAGTTCAATCGCCAGGGAGGGTGCTTGATCAGGCATCAAGACATGGAGTCGCACATAGCTGCCGGAGAGGACGGTGCGATCGCAGGCGATCGCGCAGCCGGAAGCGGACAGGTCCGTCAAGATGCCTTCGCCGACAAAAGGAGCACCACCAAACACGACGGGGTAGGTGACGGGAAAGCGATCCGTGGAGCGGGCCTGGAGAGCGTGAATCATGTGGTACCCTGTGTGATCCTCAACAGGGTAGCGGTTCATACAGCGGTCTACTACCCCTCAGAGGAGGGGCCTGGGGAAGGCTCCGTCGGTCAGGGGGTCTTGTGAGCAGGTTCGATGGGGATTGGCGCAGGTTGCTCAAGGCGTTCGATGACGTCTTGTTTTAAACGCGTGGGTTCTTCGATCCGGTTATCGCGCTGAATGATCGTGAGTTCTTTCGCTTTCCGTTGGCTCAGCTCGGCAATATCGTTTTCGTCACGGATCAGATGCGGGGTGAGGAAGACGAGCAGGTTGAGTTTTTCTGTCTGTTTGCTTTGGTAGCGGAAGAGCCACCCCAGCCATGGAATGTCTCCGAAGAACGGCACCTTCCGTTCGCTGAGCGTAACGTTGTCTCGAACGAGTCCTCCCACCACGATGGTTTGGTTGTCCCTTGCAATGGTGGTGGTTTCCATTGAGCGTTTGGTGGTCGTAGGGCCGACCGGGATGGACGCGGTGCCCGATCCGATCGTCTGGGCAACATTCTCGGCGATGGCAGTGATTTCCTGCTTGAGTTCCAGGCGGATCAGATCATCTTCCAGGACCTGCGGGGTCAATTCCAGTGTGACGCCGACGTCTTTGCGCTCAATGGTCACCAACGTTCCTCCGGTGATGCCTTGAGCTTGCCCGGTCGGAAACGGACGGTTTTCACCGACGACGATTTTGGCTTTCTGGTTATCGGCGGCCAATACCTGCGGGGTCGAAAGTATATTTGTGTCGGTGAGGCTCATCAGCAAGTTGAGAAACGCCCGGACGTTGATGGTGTTGAGAACGGTGACGGAACCACCTGAGGCCACGCCGCTGATGGTTTGAGCGATGGCGGCTAGGTCTTCCGGAGCGCGATTGAACCCTGCAATGCCTTGCATCGCACCTGATTTGCCGGCGCCGATGACCTGCAAGGGATCGGTTCCGATCTGTCGGAGGCGATCAACCTGCACTTCCAGGATCACGGCCTCAACGAAGACTTGTTTTCTGCGGGTGTCCAAATCACGAATGACCGATTGGATCCGGCTATAGGCCGATTTGGTGGCGCTGACTACGATGGAATTGGTGGCTTTGTCGGCAAACACTTGGACGGGAGCTTCAAATTCCGTCAGGGGGCGCAGGGGCGGCCTGGCACCGGGGGCTGTTTGCGCGACCGTTTGGGATCGGGCGACGAGGTTGGTCAGGACCGCCGCCAGATCGGTTGCGTTGGCATGCTTGAGTTTATAGACGTAGACGCCGCGCTCAGGAGGGAGTTCTCCCATCGGCACGATCTGATAGACGCTGCCCTTGGGAACGACGGCAATCCGGCTGACCTCCAGAGCCGCCACAAACATGCTGTAGGCCTGATCCGGTGTGACTTTGGTCGGCGAGAACACCGAAATCTTTCCGCCCAACTTCTTGATCGCCTCGTCCAAGACGAAATTTTTGCCGGTCAATTCACTGATGAAGCGAACAAAAACAGGAATCTCAACCTCGTTGAAGTCGAGGGTGATTTTATTGGAAGCGGACGCAGCGGTTTCTGCGTGGCTTATCGTGGGAAACGGCCCAGCAGAGAGCACTGCTGCCACCACAAGCCATGAATATTTTAAGGGAATGCGCCGGTGCGCATGCAACGATCGATCAGTCAGCACGCAGCCTCAATAAGAGAGTGGGTCAATGGAAGGGGGATCCCTTTGACATGCAAGCTATCACACGAAGGCGGGTGAGACAACCGGAGCGGGGGTTTTGAACAGCGAGATTGCCGGTAAGAAGATGGAGGGCTATATGGCGCAATGATCTCTCGGCTTGAGAAGGAGTGTCTTGTTTGGTTCGTGCTGTGTGGCCGCAACCGTCAGTGGGGCCCGCTTTCTCCGTCGGTGAAGGTGGCTGGCACCGCAGAGGCTATTGTTCCATTACGAAACTCATCTGGCTGGTGCTCAGGATTCATCCTCGTGGGCGAGGGGCAGAGCTTGCCGCGTGCCGCGCTCATCGCCAATGACTTTCCGAAGTTTTCAGCCACGGCATGTTTGAGCAAGAGCCAGAGATCATCATCAAGGTCACTGTATCCTTCGATAAGTGTGAGGAGTTCGGCTAAAGGGTGGCGACCTTGAGCCAGCGCGGTGACGTCCGGATGGAGCTCAGGGCCAGCGTGGTCGTGAATGGCCTCACGCAAGGCGCGTGATTTGGCTTGGCTCTCGCTGAGCGGCGCGAAGTCCGGTTGGTCACGGTGTACGAGTGAGAGCAGTCGATCCAGCACGGTCAATGCTCGCATGCGCGCCTTTTCTTGTTGCGCGCGTTTGCGTTGGGCTTCTGCGGCCATTTGCAGCAGCGCCTCAAGCTCCTTCATCGACCCGATCTCTTCTGCGGCGGCATTCGGAGTTTCCGACATCAGGCCGACGAGTTCGATCGCCCGAGCTCTGAGGTCGGTGAAGTTCCGGCGGGACGCGGCGATTTCCTCAATCAAACTTTCCGACGGAAGCACGCCGGTGGTTCTGACTTGCTCGGCCACTTCCGAGAGCCGTTGCCCCAGGTGCTCAAAACTTTTTGTGACGAGAGAAAAATCCTGCAGGAGATCAGTGTGCGCTGTGTCCATGGACATCCTCCCTTGGGTAAATGGTCAATTCGGTAAGACGCTGCGATGTTCGGCATTTCTGGATTCGGAGTCCACATCTGCGCTCATATGGACTGACGGGATCATTTGGTCATAGCCGTGCCGCAGAGCCAAGAATTGGGAATCAAGTGTCCGAATAAGAACAACAGAGAAATCAAATGAGGGATTGAGCCAATCGGCTGAGCGGCTCAATCTGTTGGAACGGTCAGACATGCATGTGTGCCATGTGAGGGTGCAACGCACACTACTCATATATAGCCGGGCCATCATTGTCCATATGTGGCGGCCAGTCAATACATCTCTTTGATTATTATGGCTCTATCCTGCACTCCCAAACGACCCTAGGTATAAAAGAAATCGCGTTGGGTATACGGGGGGTACGATGGCGTTCAGTAGGGGAAGTAAGTGAGGAAGAGGAGCATTCGAGCAAGCAGGGGCATTCTAGATGAACCAGTGGCACGGAACCTGCGATCTTGTGCTCGACAAGAAAATTCGTGACCAGATGGCGTGCTCGGATGAATTGGGCTCATGGATTGTCTGTAATCACCCGATAGATAGAGGAACGTGGAAAATACGAAGGCATAAATCATGGACTCTCAGCGGCTTCAAACAAAAGTTCAGGCGTTTGCCCACCGGCTTCTTGAGGAAGCCAATGGGGATCCTGTTCGAGCACTCGGACTTTTAGTTCTGGTGTTGGAAGATTCCGAGCTGGAGTCGGCAGATCATGCCCACCGGTTGGTCGCGGAAGTTCGAAAAGTCCTCCTTCCTCAAGACTTTTCCGAAGTCGGTCAGCCGGTTCAACATCTTGCCGGAGATCCATCATGGGAAGGTGTTCAGCACTGTCTGCGTTGTGGAAAAGTATTATGTAAGAGCGCCGCGAATCAGGAAGGCGGGACGACCTATCCGTCCGGGTATGTCTATGAAGTAGGTTCGCGCTTTACCATCGAGGATTGTGATGAGTTCGAGCCCTGCCAGTAACGTGTCGCTGTGCCTTCTCGCCATTGTCTCGATCCAATCACTAGTACTCGAAACATCGGATGCAGGCCCGCTGATTTGAGCTAAGCGGCCTCATCCTTTGCGACGGCGTCGGTTCCGCGCTGGTCCTTTACAAACACGCTTCCCTTGTGGGCTTTCGCGAGCTTTTTCAGCTCAGATGCGATCTTGCTGACATCGCCGGGATGATCGATCGGGTGGTGGCTGTTTGTCACGACCGCAATCGATAAGCTCATCATGGGGAATTGTTCGTGGTTCCCTTTTCGGTCGACGGAATCGATATAGCCTTGCAGCCGATCGTCGCGATCGTAAAAATCAGGAATCACTAGGTCGAACCGTTTAATCACGGTTTCGCAAATCGCGTCGATATGATCGGGGTGGCTCATAAAGACAAAGTCATCGCCGCCCACATGGCCCACGAACCCTTCTATTCCGGCACGTTCACCGACGACTGTCGTGAGAATACGACAGGCTACCACCAGTACCTCGTCCCCCCGACCGTATCCATACCGGTCATTGAACGACTTGAAATTGTCGACATCAAGATACGCCAACGCGAAGGGTTTGCCGCTCTCAATGCGGGCGGTCGTTTCGAATAGGATACTCGTGTTGCCGGGAAGTCGGGTGAGCGGGTTGGCGTCCAGCGACCGGGTCAACCGACTTAAACAGAGACGCACGCGGTGGACGATTTCATCCGGGCGATAGGGGAGGCAGATATAGTCATCGACGTCGACGCTGCCCCAGTCGACATCGTTGAGGCGAATGTCACGAATCAACACGATCAATGGCAGTCGTCCGAGAAAGGGATCGTTCTTAAGATGTCGGGTGAGAGATTCTACCGATCGGCCGCTCGTTCCTTCAGCTGCCAGGATGACGTGGGGGGGATTGTGGACAAGCTCGTGCAGCGCGATGGTGGTGAGATCTCCGCCAGCTACCTGAAAGCCGGCTTTGGTGAGGATGCCGGAAAGGATGGCGATTTCGCCAGGATCGTTGTGAAGTATCAGGACGCGCTGGGTTGCCGTGGGCTTCGTCATAGGTAGTCATCGATCGCAAGGAATTCTTCTGAAGCTCTGGAGATGCAGCCTGCCAGCGATTCCGTATCGAGCCCGACCAAATCCCAGGCCTGCCGGGAGAGGGGCGGAACCCATTCGTCGCCGGGGTGTCCGCAGGCCATCCCTTTGACCAGCACGTCCGCGACGTGTACGACGGCTGTTTGCAGCTGGGCATCCTGTGCCGCTCCCGGTTGGTGGTGGAAGAGAATCGGTTCGCGCAATGTGGCAGGCAGATGCCAGGCGTTGGCCAGCCAGCCGCCGACATCGGCGTGAGATACTTCATACAGATCTTGTTCAACGAGCATCATCGGGCGATCGCCGGATGGATTGGCGGTCTTGATCTTTTTCCCCACATCCGGCCATTTCACATACAGAATGACTTTACCGATGTCATGAAGCAATCCCGCAACGAAGACTTCTTCGACATTCTTCATCTCCAACCGTTTACCCAGGAGTTGTGCGGTAATGGCGACCCCCAATGAATGTCGCCAGAGCTGATCCAGCCCGGCATCTTTCATGATGTCGTGCGCAGTCGCACAGAGGGTCAACCCTTTGACTACGTTGAGTCCCAACACGACGACGGCGTGGGGAACCGACGCGATGCGTGAGGGAAATCCGTAAAAAGGTGAATTGGCTAGCCGCAACACCTTTGCCGCGAGGACCTGGTCTTTCTCGATCAGGGAGCCGATCTCCTCTGCGGACACGTTTGGCCGTCCGATCATGGAGGCGAGCTTTTGCACGACGTGCGGTAACGTCGGCAAGTCGCCAAGTTGTTCAATGCGGTTTCGAAAGTCGGTCGCCGCTGATGGACTCATGATGCAGGCGCCCCTTTCTCAAGATCGGCTGTTCCATGGGTACTGTGAAGATGTTCTCGCAGAGCCGCGAGAATGGTCTGTTGAAGCGGATCTTGGCCTACGTGCCGAAAGCGATGTTCCAGCTCAACCTCCAGCTCCGCCAGCGTTTTGCCTCCGGCCGAGCCAGCCTCGCCCTCAACAAAGACGGATGGGAGGTCCAGCTTCTTGAACCGCGCGATCATCACGTCATCCAGGATGGCCCCTTCAGCAACGACCGGCAGTCCCGCGGAGTTCGTGACCGGCTTCGCGAGGACCATTCCCGGTAATAATTCGGTCAGTATCACTCGTTTCATCAGAAAATTCTCCGAGTTCCAATATCGTCACAACACTCCCGTCCTCTCAGGGCAAGGAAGCAAGAGAGAGGAATGAGACACATCCACTCCGTGCCTCTCTTATCGGATCTTGTGCTCCATTTCTGAAGGTTTGCACTGCTTCTTGTGTTTTAGAGGGACTTTGGAGGGACGATGTTTGGTGCATGATTTGATGAATTAAGGATGGAGTCGGCAGGAACTCGTCATCTCGATCGCCGTAACAGAATTCCGCCATTCCGTTCAAAAATGGTGAATTGATCAAGAGCCGAAGAGAGAGACCTTTGGCCAGGTGTCAGTAATTCAACGGGTTGTGCGCAGGAACATTTGAAGTAGAGGGGGGCACCTAGCTTGCAGTCTCGTGGGCGGTTTGGCTCCCAGGTGCGGAATAATCGGCGAGAATATTCGATTGGTCCAAATCAGCCACCAGTACGGCTTATAACCCTGTTGTGATCTGCTAGAGTTACTATCGTGCGTGCTGATAAGAAAATTCCGCTCAAAGCCGACAAGAAGGTTCCATCCCGTAGTCACAAGCGGGGTGTGATCGGATACAGCAAGAAGTCCGCTCTTCTCGAAGATGCCATTACCCAAATGAATGCGGGGAAGTATGGCCGGTCGTCAGCCGCGCTGAAAGAATTGCTGGCGCTCGATCCTGCGAATATGGAGGCGCGGCGGCTGTTTGCCACCCTTCATCTTCGATTGGGGAGCCTGCTCCCGGCGAGGCAGGCCTTCGAATCATTGGCGAACGAGGCGCTTGAACGACAAGACTACTGGCTGGCGGAATCGTTACTCCGCGAGTATCTCGCAGCCGGTCCCCGGTGTGTCCCCTTCATTGAGAAATTGGGATCGGTCTACCAGGAAAAGGGAGATGCACTCGCCGCGTCCGAAGAGTTTGCCAAGGCGATCGACATTCTCATCGAAGACCCTGACCCTGATCGCCCTGCCTTGCCGACTGAACTGTATGCCAAGATTCGTGAGCTAGCTCCGGCTAGTCCTCCTGCATTCCGTCTCGCATCCCATTTCGATGCACAGACAGGAGAGTTAATCGCCCGTGTGGCGATTGCGCCGAGCTTGACCCAGGATGACGCCCTAGCACCGCCTATGGCGGTTGAGTCATCGGAATCCGCAGCGCCGAGTCCATCGACCTTGCTGGCTGACCCGGTTTCCGGCGTCATGCCGTGGGATGATGTATCAGCCGATACTTCGGTATTGTCAGCCCAGAGCGTACAACCTGATATTTCAGATCAGTTCGCTTCATCGACAGTGGGTCCGCTTGAATCGACAGCTGAATTACCCGCCGCATCGGAGGCTGTTCCGCTTGCGGAGGAGATTTCTGCTCCAGAGGGCGCTTCTTTTGATCGAGTTCCGGTGGAATCGAGTTTGAGTCTCTCGCTCCCGATTTCAAGCAGTGAGAGCTCATCTCCGATTGCGCTTCAGGACGCAGCGCCCACCAGTCTTTCGCCAATGCATGAGGAGACAGTGGGGGCGGTTCGTGTCTCGCCGGATGTGGAATGGGGCGTGGCTTCTTTGCCAATACCCCAAGATTTTGTGCCCACCAGTTCGAATGAGATGACTCATGTAGCTGAAGCGGTGCAGTCTTCTCAATCGGATGTGTCTGCTACGGTGTCGAGTCCCATATCGGATACTCTCGCTGCTTCATTGCCTTGCGAGCAGGTTCAGGAAGCAACCGTTGCGAGTCCTCAACCGGACAGGGAATCTCTCTCGGCGGATTTTCAGAGCGCAGAGTCCATCGTTTCGGGGGCGCAGGAAGATTCACCAATCAAGGTCATGTCTTCTGATGAGTCAGGTGGGGCGCAAGAAGAAGAGTCTTCCGTATTGGCGGGGATGGGCACAACGCTGTCGTTAGCCACAACCGAAGAATATTCACCGGATGTGGCTTGGTCAGCACCGGACATGGCGGCTACTGAGCCGGCGAGTTCGTATTCACCGGCACCGGAGCCAGCTCAGACAATTTCTGACTTGGAGGAACAGCGGTCGGATGGACTGGCTGAGTCTGTGCCTTTACCTATGCCATGGGAGCAGGCACAGGAGTCGCCGATTCGTGTTGAAGAATTCACGCAGGAGCCTATCGTTCTGCCAGAAGCGACTCCGGATTCACTTCTGATTCAACGACAGGAAGTATCTCCCCCTGACGTCAGCGATCAGATTTCCGCGGAGGCTATCGCGCCTTCTCCCGAGCTTGGCAGCCTAGCGTCGCACGACACGCTGTCCGCTCCGACCGGCGATGTTCCGTTTTCGCCGGAGAGCCTCGCTGCTCCCGAGCCGAGTCCAAAGATCGGGGAGTTTTCGTGGGCCTCAATTTTCAACAGTGCCTGGACATTTGGCTCGTCGTCTCCGGCCCCGCACGACTCCCTCCATTATTCATCGCCGGGTGAACCATCTGAGTTTGCGGCACCAGCCATATCCCAGGAGGCTGTAGACAGGCCTATCCTCTACGAGGAACAGACGCCGGCTATCTCCTTGGAGGTGATGTCGGAATCGGTGCCAATGTCTGCAAGTGATGTAGAGCCGGTGATCTCACGGATGCCTGAGGAGCAGGCCCACCACGCGTCCGTTACGATTCCATTCGCTGATAGTGCTCCGAGCGCACCCGATGAGGTTCTGGAAGAGTGTAGGGTTGTGCCTGTCGAGCTGCCTGAGAATGTCGTTGTTCCGGAAGAGCCGGCGGTAGCTCCTGTCTATACGGATGAACGAACGGACGCAGTCGTTTCTGTGGAGATTTCAGAATCAGTGTCCGCATCTGTCAGTCTGGCCGAGCCGGCAGTCTCGCCGATATCTTGGGACCAGGTCCAAGATACGCCTGCCCCGATTTCATCCGCTGACATTGCCATGGATTCAGGCGACCCATTGGGGGAGCCTCCGGCGATGCCGGTTGCGCCCATCGATATTCTTGATGCAGCCGTCGCTCACGATGTTCCGCAAGTTCTTGCTCCGGTCGAAGCCCCGGCAGTCTCGCTGGATGTTCGCATCGAAGAATCTCGGTCTCTGGAGGCGGTTCCCGTTGAGTCGGCGGAGCCTGCGTTCCGTTTCAAGGATTCCATTCGCGCCGAAGAAGGGACGCCAGCAATTGGCGAGGAGCTGCAGGCGCACCATCCAACGGTATCCGCTATACCACCGGCAGACGTACCATCGGCTGTGAGCTCGGTACTGGCCGATGACCATGCATTGGTACATTCCGAGGAGTTTCGAATCGTGTCCCAGGTCGAGCCGGCGTCTGTCGCTCAAGAATCGATCGAGCTGGACGCGCCAGTTTTGAGTGCAGCGCCAGCTCTTGCGCCCTCTCTTTCTTCGGAATCGGTTCCGCCAGTGTTGCCGCAGGAGTTGTTGCCGGTCCTGCAGACGCTGGTCGATCAACTGTCGGTGGTGACCAACACGATTCCTGCAACTTCTGCTGAGTCAAGATCTTCGGAGCGTGCTTCTGAAAGCCAAGAGGGCGCTTCGGAGGCCACAACGTTACGAGAGCCGTCAACGGCGCCGAGTTCCGCGGAGCTCGCGGCGAATCCCTCATCGGCACAGATGCCTCCGGCTGAAGATGGGCCGCTGTCGCAGTGGAAGACCGGTGAAGTGGCCGTTCAAACTCATCGTCCTTCGGCCAAGAAACGAAAACATTCGATCGAGCCGGCCTCTGAAGTTCCGGCCGTCATACTACCGCTTGACGATTTGCCGGCAGCTCCTGCTGATTCGGTATCCCAGGCGGATTCGATGGTCATCGAGGCAATCGAGACAGTGGTGCCGACTCCTCCGACTGTTCAGGATAAAGAAGAGTGGATTCGAACCGGCGAGGCCATTCGGTTCATCGATCCGGTTGTAGCCGAGCCTGTCCATCTGATGCCGCAGGCCTCTCCTGTGCCAGATGACGAAAGCCCGGCAGCCTCCGCACCGTCGGCGGCCGCGTCGGCCGTCGATGTGCTCTTTCAGTCATCGGGGCGTCATACGCGAATCCAGACGGCTGAGCGAACGGTTGCTCCCAAACCACGTCCTCGGTTGAGCGCGAAGCTGGCACGCGTCCGTATTGGGTTGTCGGTGCTCATAGGTTCCTGCTTCTCGACGACGCGTGCACTCGTGGCGTCGATTGTGGGGCTGGGGGTGTTGTCCGTGGCGATTGTGGCAATGGCCATTGGGGCAGTGGGTTTGACCTGGCTGGTGATGGAAGAAAAGCCGAGCCCGGCATTTCAAAGTCTGACGACGCCCCCGCAACGTGTCATGACGGACTCCGGAAAAAACGGATATCTGCTCTTGCTCGGATTTGAGGCAGGGGCGACGGCGGATCCGGTTCAGGCTGGGTACGAACGAAAATCTGACGCCAAGGATGGAGGGATGGCCGCGGTCTGCTATGGTGAAAATGAGGGCGTGACCGGAGCCAATCAGAAGAACGCGTCGGCGAGCGTGGCGCAGGATTGGTATCGGTCGGCGGATCCGGCTGGGCAGTTCAAGGTCCGAGCGGACAGCCTGAAAGACTGGACGAGCCAGGCGAATGTGTCCCTCGGCCGGTATCGGCAATGGCTCAAGATGCCGTTCGAGGATTGGGGGTATGGGCAGGCGGTGACGCCACCCTGTGCGGCGATTCTCTTCGCACATCGGCTGCATGTGGCGGAAGGGTTTAGTCAAGGGGCAAATCCTGACGCCGGAGTTGAACGGCTGGAGGGGGATATGGAAGCTTGGCGGACCACGCTGAGCCAGGCGAAGACCCTTCCCGTCAAGGTGATGGCTCTACAAGCGATCAACGATGATATTGCGGTTGCCTCAGGACTGCTGGGCAAGCCGGACTTCGATGGGAAGACGCTTCCGCAGATCACCAAGATGCTTCGTCCGCTCGATCCGGTTGAGTCGTCGATGCGGTGGCCGATGCAAAGTCAGTTGGTCTTGGCGGCCAAATCGTACGAGTCGCAACTCGATACTGACCGGAGTGAGGACGTGCCGCTCCATGTCAGCGTGGCCAGCATGCTGCCGTTGCCGAAACAACGGCGATTCAACGACTACGCTGAATACTACGAATCGTCCTATAAAGCTGCCGGAGAAGGCCGGTATGGCGCCATGCCAAAGCGCTCCGCGTATATCAAGCATCCGGCGACCGGTGTCATGGACTATGTGACCAATCCGATAGAAAATATTATCGGTATCGATCCGCTTCCGGCCTGGGATCATTACAATGGTCTGGTCATCGATACCGATGCGCATCTCCGTCTGGCGAGTCTGCAAGCTTGGTTGCGGCGGGGTCCGCAGGACGCCGATCTCCTCGCGCGGATCGCCAAAGCCGGTCAGCGCTTCTATGATCCCTATACGGGCCTCCCGATGTTGGTCAATCTCAAGCGAGGGGTCATGTATAGCGTGGGACACGATGGCAAGGACCAAGATGCGGACCCGCAGCAGGACGTCGTCGTCTCTATTCCTTCCAACCAGCCTGCGGTTGCAAGTGCCAAAACCGCTCCGAAGTCGAAGTAACCTCACGGTTTCAGGTCTTACCGCACAGTCGAGATTCTGCTGGCTACCGCGGTTATGTCCCCCATCGGTGTCAACCCACGGCTCCTCAAGACGTTTATATCAGGAGGCGGCTCTTTCGAACCGGGAGTCGCATGGAATGCACGCCTTGACCTGGAGAGCCGATCTCATGACAATCAGTTGTACGGCGCAGGATCGTGTTCCGTCAGCATCGAGGTGAGGAGCTGCGAATGGCACTCGCTCGCCGCCTGACACCGGCCCACAGCGGTCAATGTTATCTCGGTGGGAGGATCTCGACTCTGGAGGAGACACGGGCGCTTGATCGATTTTTAGCCGGGGTCGAACGCCGCGCGTTTCGGATGGCACAGATCGCCACGGGACACGATGACGAAGCGCTCGATCTTGTGCAGGAGGCCATGCTCAAACTGGTCGAGCGGTATGGTACGCGCGACGAAGCCGAATGGGGGCCGTTGTTTCATCGGATTTTACAATCCAAGATTCGCGATTGGTATCGGCGGACAAAAGTTCGGTCCCGCTGGCATCTTTGGCTGGGCCGTGATGAGGACAGCGAGGAGGCCGGCGATCCATTGGACGCGATCGCTGATACGACGACTCCGGCGGCAGACCACCAACTAAAGGTCAAAGAGGCTTCGTCGGCGCTCGATGCGGCCTTGCGAACGCTGCCTCTCCGACAGCAGCAAGCGTTCTTACTGCGGGCCTGGGAAGAACTCGATGTGGCGCAAACGGCGGCGGCGATGGGTTGTTCCGAAGGGAGTGTGAAGACGCACTATTTTCGCGCCATTCACACGCTTCGAGCACAATTAGGACAGCATTGGCCATGAGTCAGGATCTGCAGCACAGCGACCATGAGTTTGTCGGCCAGGCCAAGGGCGTATTGGATCGCGCCCTCGGCGAGGTGGATCATGCGACGGCCCTCCGACTGCAGCAGGGACGGCTAGCCGCGTTGGATGCGCGCGCGCGCCGGTCTTCCTGGCGTATCTGGGCTTCCGGCCTGGCCGTCGCCTCGTTCGCGGCGCTGGCCCTGCTGCTCTGGACGCAACCGGCGGCGCCTCCTCAGCATGCGGCCGTACCATTGGATGATTTCGAGCTCGTCACCTCTGTCGAGAATGTCGAGCTAGCCGAAGATCTCGAGTTTTTCCATTGGCTGGCCGACGATGACCAGACAGGGTAGCAGGCATGCGGGCCTTGGTTGGTGGATGTGCTGCGCGCTGCTGTGGATGGCGGTATCGGCGGCTGCCGCGCCGCCTGAGGTCATGCCAGTGCCGGATGCGGACTTCCTGGAATTTTTAGGGAACTGGCACACGGGCGATGGCCGATGGGTGGATCCGTTTCATGCCGCTGATTTATCCAGTGCCGAGGCGGTGACTTCGCCAAAGGGCCAGCGACCTGGGCCGACGCAAGACATGCCGCGAACGAATCGACGGGAAACCCGTGAAGGGGCCGATCAGCACAATGCTCGTCCAATCGATGCCATGCAAGAGATGAAGCGATGATAGGACTGGTCCTCAATATTATGCTGTTGTTTGGCTGGAGCCTTGCGTCCTGGGCCCAGGCTGAAGTCCAAGGCGTGCCGTGGAGCCAACTGAATCAGCAGGAGCAACAGCTGTTGCAGAAATTCAATCAGGACTGGGATCAGTTGCCGGTGGATCGTCAGGAACGCTTGCGCAACGGCGCGCGGCAGTGGGCGGACATGAATCCCGAAGAGCGGACCGAGGCACGGCAGCGGTTCCAGGAGTGGCGGCAGATGTCCCCGGACGATCAACAGCGATTGCGAGAACGGTTCCAGCGATTTCGTGAGTTGCCGCCGGAAAAGCGCGAGGCGATTCGCAACGCGCGCCAGTGGTTTCGGTCGTTGCCGCCTGAGGAGCGCCAGGACATGCGCCAGCGCTGGAAGAATATGACGCCCGATGAACGGCGCGCGCTTCGCCGACAGTTCAAAAAGAACTTCGGGGCCGACGGGTCTGCTCCACCCTCAAATCAATTTCCGCACCGCGACCGGCCATTCCGTCCTAATCGCTAAGCGATTTCTGATGTGTGCTTGACAGTGTCGCACGCATTCCACAGAATCACTCAGCGGTGAGTCTTGTCTCTGGAGCATGTCCAGACTGCGCGTCTATTTCAGGAGATCAATCGATGAAAAGCGAAATTCTTTATCCGGGGGCGTTCCCGATGGTGCGTGTCGAGTTGGCGGCCGGGGAGCACATCAAAGCCGAATCGGGCGCGATGGTGGGTTCTTCGCCGACCGTGGACGTCGAAAGTAAGATGGAGGGCGGCTTTCTTGGGGCGCTCTCGCGCAAGCTGTTGACGGGGGAAAAGTTCTTTTTCCAGACCTTGCGGGCCAGCCGCGGGCCGGGCGAGGTCTTGCTGGCGCCGACGGTGCCGGGCGAAGTCGTCATTCTGGAGCTCGACGGTGTGAACGAATACATGGTGCAGAAAGATGGGTTCCTGGCGGGCGCCGAGGGCATCAACATCGAAAGCAAAATGCAGAGTTTGAGCCGCGGACTTCTGGGCGGCGAAGGATTTTTCATTTTGAAGATTGGCGGCAAGGGAATGCTGGCGATGAATAGCTTCGGCGCTATTCATAAGATCGAACTCAGGCCGGATCAGGAATACATCGTGGACAACAGCCATCTCGTAGCCTGGTCCGCGACGACCTCGTACAACATCGAGAAAGCCGCGTCCGGTTGGGTTGCCAGCTTCACGTCCGGCGAAGGGCTGGTATGCCGTTTCCGTGGACCGGGGATCGTCTATATCCAGAGCCGGAACCCGGGCGGCTTTGGGTCTTGGATCAGGCAATTCATCCCGGTGTCGGAATAACCGGCGGCTGACAATGGCAACTATCTCACCCGCCAGACTCCCGCGCTGTATTCTCGGCTTGATCCAATCCTCAACGGACTCCATATGAGGAACGAGCTGTCTTGGCAGTTTGGAACGGGCGGGTGGAAACAGTCACGCCTCCGGTTGCTGTTCGCTTGCGGCCTCGTTCGAGACCATTTCGAGCAGCCGGATAACCTCTAAATGGCCACTACGTTTTCTCCCAACGCCCTCTGTTTCGGTGAGGAGTTCCCCGCCAGCGGTGCCCCCTGTCTTGTCCAAATTGAAGGCGATGGGCTCACGATTACCCATGAGCTGACAGAACCGGCTGCTCCATCTGAGCGAGTCCTGTTTACGGGGCTGACGGTGTCTGCCGGTGGGCTGGATCATGATCATCTCGTCTTGAAATGGGGGGAGGGTGGGCAGGCGCGCACGCTATACCTCAAACATCCCGACCTCATTCGAGCCTTTCGTGAAGCGGCGCCGGACCACTTGAGTCAGCCGTTCGAGCAGGCCGCGGAGCGAGTGCGGCAGGTCCGCCACCGGCATCGCGTCATGTGGGCTTCTGTCGGCGGGTCTATCCTGGCCGTAGTGGTGGGGCTTTGGTTCGGAGCCGATCTGCTGGTGGAGATGGCGGTCAGTCGGATTCCAGTCGAGTGGGAGCAGAAGCTCGGCGAAGCCGCCTACAAGGATTTTCTCAGTCATCAGGACGTGATGAAAGAGGGCCCTGCCGTCAAGGCTGTCGAGGAGATGACGCAGCGCTTGGCGGAGCAGATTCCGGACAATCCCTATAAGTTTCAGGTGACCGTGGTGAAGAGCGATGTCGTCAATGCGTTTGCGCTGCCGGGCGGCTACGTGGTCGTCTTTACTGGGTTGATGAAGAAAGCGGACAGCGGAGAGGAAGTAGCGGGCGTGTTGGGGCATGAGCTCAACCACGTGTTGCAGCGCCACGGGATGGAGCGGATTGTGAAAAGCTTGGGCGTGATGACGGTGGTCGCGATCATTGTCGGCGACCAGCAGGGGCTCATCGGATTGATGCGCCAAGTCGGTGTCGAATTGCTGACGCTGAAGTTCGACCGCGCGCAGGAAATGGAAGCCGATCTCACCGGGTTGCAGTTGGTGTATCGCGCGAAGATCGATCCTCGCGGCATGATTACGTTCTTTGAGAAGCTTTCGGAGAAGGACGAGGGCCGTATCGAGTGGTTCTCGACGCATCCGATGAGCCGCGCGCGGGCGGACCGATTGCAAGCCGAGCTCGCCGCGTTACCGAAGCGGACGTCGGAGCCCTTCACCTTTGAGTGGAAAACCGTGCAGGATGCGCTCGGAGGTTCACCCGTTGCGATTCCGTGAAGCGTCGAATTATTGACAATTTGCAAGGTGAATTCTATATTCTTGCTCGGTTCCTAGGTGAACTTGCCGAGTGTGGCATAGGGTGCATACGGTATCGTCTGGTTCTTAACTCAATCTAAGGGGGATTTCATGAAAAGAGTATTGATGTCGCTGAGCGTAGTGGTATTCGCAGGGATGTTGTCGGCTTGTGCCGGAGTGGGCGGCTACACGCAGCCTGCGGGGATGACGCCAACGGCGTGGATATTTATGGAAACAACGTCCGGTGGAATCTTGCATGACAACGGTGCAACTCCGACGAAGGTTGGCAAAGCCTGCGGGACGAGCATCATGGGAATCGTTGCAACTGGCGATACCTCTGTCGAGGCGGCGATGAATCAAGGGGGCATCAAGAAGGCGGTCTATACCGAACAGTATATCAAGAGTATCATGGGATTCTTCGTTGAAGTCTGCACCGTCGTCAAGGGGAACTAATCGGGCGCAAGTCCGGTCATGAGGGCAAGGGCCTCGAAGCGTGGGTGGCGGGTTGCCATCCACGCTTTTTTTTACCTTCTGTCCTGGCTCCATCTGGTTGACGCGAGAGGAATGGCTGTGCGTAGGCTGTGTGCAGATGGTTCGCTTGTGCCGGAGAGAGAGCCTGAAACCCGCATGGTGTATGGATGAAATTGTCGATTCATAGAATGCCGGCGCTGTTCAGGGTCATCCTCGCGGGAGGAGTGATCGGGGGCCTGTCTTTGCTGGGCGGCGTGGTAGAGCTCTCACGAGTGTGGGCGGCAGAGTCCGCTGATGTGTATGTGAGTGTGTTTCTGGCGGGTGGATTTCCTGACATTCACGGAATGACTCTGGCGGGGCAAAATGTGAGTGTCGTGAATGCCAGAAATCAAGTCGGGGGAGGCGCCAGAGTCGGGCTGTTTCCGCAATTTACCGAGCGCATAGTTGGAATCGAGTTGGAATATTTCGGGACGACGGGAAAGTTATCGGCCTCCAATAGCAGCGGCGCCGAAGGCGGAGCGCATTTGACCGTGCTGAATAGCATGGTCAATCTCATCGTCCGGCGGCCAACGGGGGCTGTACGGCCTTACGGAGGAGTGGGAATAGGATATTCAGGAGGAGTGCTCCATCGGGCAGATTTCCCCGGACGCGCCAATCGGGACATTGATTCGACTCCGGGGTTTGCCTATCAGTTTTTGGCGGGGGTTCAGTGGGATGTCAGCGCCAGAACGTTTCTATTTGTCGAATACAAACATCTAGTGACGGGGTTCCATTGGAAAGGAGTGGCCCTCGACTACCAAACCAACTACGCCGTTGGAGGAATTGGCTGGAGCTTCTAGCCCTGAGCCGCCGTGTGATCCCATCGACAAGAAAATTCTACGATCAGTTGGTCGTGCTGCCGCCATACGCGGAGTGGATTGCTTTGTGCAGAACAGAGGGGCCGCTTTGCAGGCGATCGGGTCTATCAATGGTTTTCAGCGGCCGGTCGGTGAATCGATTTTTTTTGAGACATCTATTTCCGGTTGGATTATATTTATACATATCTCCCGTAAGGTGGGAGCATGCACTCATTCACAAAGGAGGAGAACGTATGCTGAAGAAATTGATTCTCGCATCATTGGCAGTGGCCTTCCTGGGAATGCAGGCGGGGCTGGCGATGGCGGCAAATCCAGATACGGGACCGGGTTGCGGCCTTGGAAAGCTTGCCTGGCAGAATTATCCTAACCAGAAGACGGTTGGCGTCCAAACGATGGAAGCGACCACGAACGGGTCGTTCGGCACCCAGACGTTTGGGATCAGCAGTGGAACATCCGGCTGTACCAATGACGGCAAGTTCTGGGCGCAGGAGAAGGTTAACGTATTTGCGGCGCTGAACTTTGAAAATTTGGCACAAGATATGGCTCAGGGACAGGGGGAACATCTGGCGTCCTTGGCGACGCTGATGGGTATTCCGGCGGCGCAGCAGCCGGCGTTCTTCGCGATGACTCAGGAGAAGTATGCCTCCCTCGTTTCAGCAGGCGAGACCTCTCCGATTGCACTCGTGAAGGCCTTGAATGACGCGGTGGCCACGCATCCGATGCTGGCTAAGGTTTCCGTCAACTAGTTGTTGTCTCCGTGAGGTTCTGGTTGCAACGACTGGGACCTCACGGCTTTTTCAGAATCTTCCCGGTCATTTTCCTGCTCACCTTCCTCACGTGCCTTGTTCCCTCTCACGGAATCAGCAGCCCACTCGGCGACCAGTCTTATCTGAACGAATTGCTGAGCCGTGCCGCAATCCTGCGCCTCGCGGAGGAGCGTGAGTGGCAGGTCCTCCTCCATTACCGCCGGACGTGGCTCGGTGGAGTAGAGAGTATGCAGGACGATCCGGGGTTCTTTCTTGCTCCGCAAGGGAAAACCAACCCGCAGGCCGAGCTTGCCGCCACGCTGACTCATTTTTTTGTCGACGAGGTCGTCGGTCGCTCGAAGCAGCCCGCGCAATGCGCATTCGTGGCCCGATACCACTGGCTGAAAGAACGCCTGCTGTTTGATGACGCTCGTCTGCCGCCGTTGCCTTGTGAGCGGTTCAAAAATTGGTTCGACGAGTTCAATGCCGAGGCGATCAGCCTTATCTTTCCGACGGGGTTCATGAACAATCCCTCGTCCATGTTCGGCCATACATTTTTACGAGTCGATGGCAAGGATCAGACGCCGCAGACGAGAATTCTGGCCTATACCATCAACTATGCGGCCCAGCTCCCGCCTAATGCCGGCCTCGAGTACGCGGTTAAAGGGCTTGTCGGCATGTATCCCGGATATTTCTCCACCATTCCGTATTACCTCAAGGTGCAGGAATATCGGGATATCGACAATCGAGACATCTGGGAATACCGGTTGAATTTGACGGAACGGCAGGTGACCCGCCTCTTGATGCACACCTGGGAGTTGGGGAATGCCTATTTCGACTATTACTTTTTCGGTGAAAACTGCGCCTACCATATCCTTTCCTTGATAGAGGCGGCTGAACCATCTGTCCATCTGCTGGATGCGTTTCCCGCCTATACGATTCCCGTCGATACGGTTCGGCTTCTGCGGGAGTCGGGACTTGTCGGAGAGGTGACTTCCCGGCCATCCCGCAGTACGCTCGTGCGTCGCAAGCGCGCGTCGATGACCGGCGATGAGCGTGGGTGGCTCGATCGTGCGATCAGAAATCCTGCCGAGATCAGGGAGGACGGATTTCAATCGCTTCACAGTGAACGGCAAGCCTTTATCTTGGAGGCGGCTTCGGACTATCTCCTTCAGCACAGTGCCGGAGCAGGGGAGGAGGGGGTTCCGTATCGAGAGAAAAATAGGACCATTCTGAGAGCCAGGAGTGAACTGAAAGTCACTCCATCGGCGGTACGGATTGAACCCTATGTGACCCAGCCGGATCTTGGGCATGGGACCAGCCGCATCGGTGTCGGAGCAGGGTGGCGAAATCACAGAGCATTTGAAGAAGTGAGCTTCCGTGGCGCATACCATGACCTGCTCGACCCCGAGCCCGGGTATACCCCTGATGCACAAATCGAGGCGGTATCAATCAGTGTTCGTCACTATCACGACCAGTCGCAGGCGCGCGTCGAACGCTTCGGACTGATCAATATTACCTCTCTTGCGCCGATCGATGGGCTTTCACGATCGCCCTCCTGGAAAGTCAATGTCGGGATGAACACGATCCGGCATAACGGCTGTCAGCTCTGCAGCAATGGCGTGGCCAGCGGCGGCATCGGTGCCGCCATGGAATCCAGCCTGTTCAAGCGGGAAGTCTATTTCGCGTTTGCCGAAGCGGAGGCCAATTACAGCAAGGCGTATGACGAACACCATCGCGTTGGCGGCGGCGGAACGGTCGGTGTACTGAGTGATCTCACCGATCGGTGGAAGCTGATGCTGTCGGGCACGTATCTCCGCTATGCCTTGGGGGACAAGTCCGAGGATCTCCGCTGGTTTGTCGGGTCGCGGTATACCCTGAGCCAGGACTGGGCATTGCGTGTCGAGTATAACCATCGAGACCGAGATAACGACGTGGTGTTCTCCATTCAAGCCTTCTTTTGATTTGTCTCGGGGCCTCCCTCTTGCCCGCTCGAAATAGTCCTGCTACAAGAATGCCCGAGAGAGGGATCGGAGACCCGCGATGATGTCCGCGACAGAGCCACAGGGTGAATCGTCCGTTGCCCGCGTCCCCATGGTGCCGGTGGCGCCGCACCCGCCGTTGCGTCGCTACTATGCCGAGGAGGGTGAACGGCAAGTATTCTTGAATGAGCTGTTCAATCGCACGGCCTATCAGTATCGCAATATCGATAAAGCGACCGGCTTCGGATCGGGTCTTTGGTATCGGCGGAAGGCGTTGCGTGAAGCCGGGCTCAAGCCCGGTATGCACGTGCTGGACGTCGCCTGTGGGCCCGGATTAGTTGCGCAATGCGCGCGGGCGATCGTCGGTCCTTCCGGTTCGGTCATCGGGTTGGATCCCAGTATCGGGATGTTGCGAGAAGCGCAGAAGGGACCCTGTCGGAATTTCGTACGGGGCATCGGCGAGCAGTTGCCGTTTCCCGATCGGACGTTCGATTTTCTGAGCATGGGGTACGCCCTCCGCCATGTCTCCGATCTCAAGACGGCATTTTCGGAGTATCGCCGGGTCTTAAAGCCCGGCGGGATCGTGCTGTTGCTGGACATCTGTCGTCCGCGGTCGCCGTTTCTTTTGTCGTTGTCCCGGTTCTATATCAAGACCATGATGGGCATCGTCTTCGCGGCTTCGACCGGCAACCGCGACATGAAAACGCTGATGGAGTATTGGTGGGATACCACCGAGTATTGCGTGCCGTCGGAGACGATCCTGAGCGCGCTGGGCGAAATGGGGTTTGTTGACGCCTCGTTGCACGAAATCTTTAACGGGCTCTTGCGGGACTATCGCGCGGTGAAAGCCGAGAAGACTGTATGACTGATTCAAGCCGCTCATCGTTGGAACAGGATTTAGCGGCCTTGATCGTTCAGACCCTCAAGCTCAAGGTCGATCCGGCGACCATTCAACCGGACGCCGCGTTGTTCGGTGACGGGCTTGGGCTCGATTCCATCGATGCGCTGGAGCTCTCGCTGGCCATTTCTCAAACATACGGCTATCAATTGAAATCGAGCGACCCGGAGATCAAGGCGATCTTTTCTTCTCTGCGCGCGCTGGCCAACGCGATTGAGAAGAACCGTACCAAGTGAATGATACGGTGTCATGCTGGATGTGCCATTCGATCAATGTCCTGGATCTCTCGCTGGGTATTTCCTAAATGTACGGCCATCAATTGAAATCGAGCGACCTGGAGATCAACGCGATCTGTTCTTCTCTGCGCGCGCGCTCGAACGCGATCGAGAAGAATCGTACGAAGTGAATCATGTGGTGCCATGCACGACGCTCCACTGATCGGCCCCTACAATCCTGACGAGGTCCTGGCCCGGGAAATCGACGGGCCGCGCACGGCCCGTCAATTCCTGTCCGATGTTTCCCGCCTGGCCGATTCGTTGCCTGATCGCCCTGCTGTCCTCAATCTGTTGTCCAGCCGGTATGAATTCCTTGTCGGGTTCGCCGCGGCGATGCTGCGGGGGCAGGTGACGTTGCTGCCTCAGAGCCGGGCGCCCCAGACGCTTCGCCGGATTGCCGGCGACTATCCTGAGAGCTATTGCCTGACAAATCCGAATGAGCCGGTTGAGGGGATCGAGTCCGTGGTTCCTCGGCGGCAGGGTAGTCTCGCCGGATGGCCGAAGCGGATGCCGCATATCCCACTCGACCAGGTCGCGGCGATCGCGTTTACCTCAGGCAGCACTGGCCAGCCGATGCCAAACAAGAAAACCTGGGGAGCCTTGACGGCTGTCGCCCGGGCGACGGGAACCAGACTTGGCCTGAAGGCCGGCGAACCTGCTGCGGTAGTGGCGACCGTGCCGCACCAGCATATGTTCGGGCTGGAAGCATCCGTCATGCTGCCGATCGTGCATGGGCTGGTCATGCATGCGGGGCGTCCGCTCTTTCCGGCCGACATCCGTGACGTCTTGGCCGAGGTGACGGGGACGCGCCTACTTGTGACGACGCCGTTGCATCTCCGGGCCTGTGTGGCCGAAGGCCTGCGCGTGCCGCCGGTCGGATTGATTCTCTCTGCGACCGCGCCGCTTGCGCGAAGTCTGGCGCAAGCAGCCGAACGGCATTTCCAGACGGAGGTGCATGAAATTTTCGGGTTTGCCGAAGCGGGCAGCGTGGCTGAGCGGCGGACGACCGCCGATGATCGGTGGTGGCCGCTGGACGGGGTGCGTCTGGCGCAAGACCATACGGTGTGGACGGTACAGGCCGACTATCTTCCGGTTCCGGTCCGCGTTCCGGACCGTATCACCGTCGATGCCGACGGTCAGTTCCTCGTGCATGGCCGGGAAGCCGATCAGATCAATATCGCGGGCCATCGCGTTGCGCTCGGCGATCTGAACCAAAAACTGCTGGAGGTCGAGGGCGTACAGGACGGAGTCTTTTTCCTGCCCGATGAGGGAGCGGATCTCGTGACCCGGCTGATCGCCTGCGTGGTGGCGCCGGGAAAAACCGTGGAGGAAGTTCAGCAGGCCTTGCGCACGCGCATCGATCCCGTGTTTCTCCCCCGTCCGCTTCTGCTCGTGCCGCGCCTGCCCCGCAATGACACGGGCAAGTTGCCGCGCGAGGCCTTGCTGAAGCTTGCGGCGCAACAGGCCGGAGGGGCATCGCATGACGCATAAGCGTGTCGTCTCGATCGGTCCGGATCATCCGGCGCTGCCCGGTCATTTCCCCGGCCATCCGGTCGTCCCCGGCGTGCTGGTGATGGACGAAGTCATCGAGACCCTGCGGGAGCATTACGGGCAAGCCCTGATCGTCACCGGGCTGCCGTCGGTCAAGCTGTCGTCGCCGCTGTCGCCGGGCGAGCCGCTGACGATCGATATCGCGCAGGAGGATTCCACGACCGCTGCCTTTACCTGCCGGGTCGGCCATCGAACTGTGGCTGCCGGATCGATCCGGTTCCGCCTTCCGGCCGACGCCCGGCCGCTGCTGTCATGACGCCTGGCTGGAAACAGCAACAGGAGCGCGGCAACCGTCGGGTCATCCGTCTCATGGCCTGGGTGGCGCAGGCGTTGGGGCGGCCGGTTGCCCGGGCGCTGCTCTATCCGATTTGTCTGTACTATCTCTGTGGCTCACCGCAGGCGAACCGGGCCCTGCGCCGCTATTACGAACATCTCCAGGGCCATGCTCCTGGCTGGCCGGCGCTCTTCCGTCACTATCACTCGTTCGCCGCAACCATTCTGGACCGAGTGTATTGTCTGCGGGGCCGGTTTGATTTGTTCGATATTCGCATTCATGGACTTGACGTGCTGGATAGCGCCTTGGCGAAGGGAAGCGGATGTCTTTTGCTCGGGTCGCATCTCGGTAGTTTCGAAGTCGTGCGCGCGGTCGGTCTATCGCGCGAACAGATTGCCGTCAAAGTGCTGATGGACGAGCAGAATGCGCCGTTGATCCGCGCCTTGATACAGGAACTGAACCCCGCCGTGGCCGAGACGGTGATTCAAGTCGGCGGGGTGGATACGATGCTCCAGGTGCAGGAATGCCTGGCTGGCGGCGGGGTCGTCGGTATTATGGGCGACCGGCTGATGGTGGAAGATCAATCGGTGCGCTGTGAGTTTCTCGGCGAGGGCGCGGCGTTCCCGAGCGGACCGGTGCGGCTGGCGCATGCCGTGCGCGCGCCGATCGTGTTGTTTTTCGGACTCTACCGAGGAGGCAACCGGTATGACATCCATCTAGAATTGCTGAGTGAGTCCGTCCGGTTGTCCGCAGACCATCGGCACGAGGATGTGCGGCGATGGACACAACACTATGCGGATCGACTGGCACATTACAGTCATGACGCGCCGGATAATTGGTTTAATTTTTATGATTTTTGGCAAGCCTCTTCGTAAGGCCGCGACCAGTTTTTCGTTCCTGCTCGTGCTCCTGCTCGGCAGCGTCGCCCCGGCAGCGGTCGATGCTCCCCCTGCGCCATGGACGGTCGACGGGCTGGTGGCGCTGCTCAAGGAACAGCGCGAACCTTCCATGGCGTTTGAAGAAGCCACGTACTCCTCCTTATTGACCGAACCGTTGATCGTGAAGGGCCAGTTGCGATTCACCCCGCCGGCGACGATGGAGAAAGCGATCACCCAGCCGTTTCGCGAGCGGTACGTGATCGAAGGAGATCGGGTGTTGTTTGAGAGCGAGCGGAAAGGAATCAAGCGGACGATCTCGCTCGAAGACTATCCCGCGCTCCGCAGTTTTGTCGACGCCTTCCGCGCGAGTTTTACGGGCGACGCGGCTCGCCTGCAGAAGGTGTATGAAGCCACGCTGGAGGGCACCCGCCGGCAGTGGACGCTGCTGCTGCGCCCGCGTGAGCAGGCGGGACGGTCGATGGTGGACTACATTCTTTTCACCGGTTCGGAGGGCCGCGTCGCCACGATCGCCATCCGTTCCCCCGACGGAGACCGGTCGGTCATGACGCTCCTCCATGGAGCGGCTCGATGAGCCGGCCGTTCGGTGTGCGGTTCAGTGTGATGGGTCTCTGGATCCTGGCGATGGCCTGCGGGCTGTGGCTGATAACCACGCGGGTGAACGTGCATAGCGAGCTGGCTGACCTGTTGCCGGAAGGCACGACGGCGACCCAACGGTTGCTCCTCACGCAAGTGCGCACCGGGATTGCCGGCCGGCTCATGTTGCTGGCTATCGAAGGTGGAGAGCCGGACGATCTGGCTCAGGCCAGTCGAGAGCTCGGCACGCAACTTCGCGCAACCGGGCATTTCAACGTCATCGGAAACGGCGCGCAGGCTTTGTCGAAACCGGATCAGGACCTGCTGTTCCGGTCGCGCTATCTGTTGAGCCGGCAGGTAACTCCGGAGGCTTTCTCCGTCGAATCCCTGCGACACTCGCTCGAGCAGCGGCTCGATGATCTTCGTTCCCCGCTGGCGCCCATGATGAAAGCGACGATTCCGGAAGATCCGACGGGAGTCTTTCTGGGCATCCTGAAAGACTGGGCGGGGCAGGAGGGACCGGCGAAACATCGCGGTGTCTGGATGTCGGAGGATCAGACGAAGGCCCTGCTGGTCGTGGAAACCAAAGCGACAGGGTTTGACGCCGATGCGCAGGCGGCGATCCAGCGCGATATCCGCAAGGCGTTCGAGGATTTGCCCGGCCGGCCGGCGTCTCTTCGTTTGCTCATGAGCGGTCCCGGTGTGTTTGCCGTGGAGATCAAGCAGACCATCGAAGCGGAGATCTGGTGGCTCTCAACCGCCGCGTCCACGCTCGTCGTGCTCTTGCTCTATGCGAGCTACCGGTCGGTGACGTTGGTGCTGCTGAGCGCGATCCCGCTGTCGACCGGCATCGTCGCGGGCGTGCTGGCCGTCAATAGTTGGTTCGGCTTTATTCACGGCATCACGCTTGGCTTCGGCATCACCCTGCTCGGCATCGTCGACGATTATCCGATCCATCTGTTCAGCCATGTGAATGTGCGTGGTTCCGCGCCGGCGGTGATCCGGGCGATTTGGCCGACGATGCGACTGGGTGTTCTGACGACCGTGATCGGATTTTCCTCGCTGCTCCTGTCCGGATTTCCTGCCTTGGCGCAGTTGGGCATTTTTGCGGTCGTTGGGCTCATCGCGGCGGCCTTGGTGACCCGGTATGTGTTGCCGGTCTGTGTTCCGCCCGCGTTTGTTCCTCGTGCGGTACCGCGCGGGATCGTCCCGGCGGTGGCACGGCTCACTCGGTTCAAGTGGCTGGTGCCGGGGTCAGTCGTTCTTGCCACATTCATGCTGTTATGGTCTGATACACCTCTGTGGCAAACGGATCTCGGGAGCCTGAGTCCGGTGTCGGAAGTGAGCAAGCGGCTCGATCTGCAGCTCCGCCACGACTTGGGGGTGCCGGATGTCCGCGATCTGCTCGTCATTGAGGGGGGAACGGAAGAGGACGTACTCCAACGCGGGGAAGCTGTGATGGCGCAACTGGACCAACTGCGAACCGGCGAGCTGGTGGCGGGCTATGACCTGGTGTCTTCGTATCTGCCGAGCCGCCGCAGTCAGCAGGCCAGGCAGCAGGCTCTTCCTGAACGGAGTGCGCTGGAACAGAATCTCCGGACCGCGCTATCGGGGCTGCCGTTCGCGCCCGGACTGTTTACGCCGTTTCTTGATTCTATTGAGGCCGCGCGGACGCAACCGCTGATCGATCGCGCCACCTTCAACGGTACCGCCGTAGGGCTGAAGCTGGAGTCCTTGTTGATTGAACAGCAGGAGCAATGGTCTGCCGTGGTGCCGCTGCGGGGTGTGGCGGATAGGGCACGCCTCGGTGAAATCGTCGCCGGATGGCATGCGCCTGGTGTGGCCTACGTGGATCTCAAGGAGGAGTCCAACCGGTTGATGACGGCCTATCGAGACCGAACCCTGGCGATCGTGGCCTGGGGGCTGCTGGTGATTGCCGTCATGCTGGCGGCTGGGCTGAAGTCGATCAGCATCTTGCGGCCGGTCCTATTACCCATGATGAGCGCGCTGGTGGTGGTCGCCGCCCTCGTGAATGCGGCGGGCGAATCGCTTTCGCTTTTTCACGTCGCCACCTTCCTGTTGGTCATCGGGCTCGGACTCGACTACGCGCTATTTTTCAACCGGCCGGAGGGCACGGGCGAGGAACGCGCCAGGACGCTGTACGGCTTGCTGGTGTGCAGCACCACGACGATTCTCGTGTTCGGCGTGTTGGCCTGCTCGACGATCCCTGTATTGCATGCGATCGGGATGACGGCGGCGATCGGGTCGTTCTGCTGCCTGTTGTTTGCAGGCATGATGGCGGAGCAGGAGCCAGTCGCACATGTCTAATCGACCGAGGACTCCATTAACACTCTCGGCCTACACACTGGTCACGGCGAATGGGCGTCGTTGGATCGCCGCGGTCGCGGCTGTTTATCGGGATTGTCGTGGTGAACGAGGCCTCGGCCATGTCTAATCGACGGATGACTCCATTAACGTTATCCGCCTACACGCTGGTCACGGCGAATGGGCGCGGGGTCGGCGCGGTCTCCCAGGCCTTGCGCGAGCGCCGTTCAGGGCTGAAGCCGTGCGATTTCGAGGATGCGCTGCTTAAAACCTACATCGGGCGGGTCGCAGGGCTGGAAGATTTTTCTCTCGGCGCGGATTTAGAACAATTTGAATGCCGGAACAATCGGCTGGCCTGGCTGGGCCTGCAACAGGACGGGTTCATGGTCGCGGTGGCGGAAGCGATCCAACGCTACGGAGCCGACCGGATCGCGGTGGTCATGGGCACCAGCACCTCGGGCATTCTGGAGACGGAACATGCCTACCGGGATCGTGATCCTCTCACCGGTTCGTTGCCGCCCTGGTACAGCTCGCGGTATCGCTATACGCACAACATGTTTTCGTTAGGCCATTTCGTGCGGGCTTGCGTGGGCCTGCAGGGGCCGGCCATGGTCATCTCGACGGCTTGTTCGTCGAGCGCCAAAGTCTTTGCGACGGCCGCCCGCTTTCTCCAGGCGGGTCTGTGCGATGCGGCCATCGTCGGAGGAGTCGATAGTCTGTGCCATACGACGCTGCACGGATTTTCCTCTCTGCAGCTGCTGTCGACCAGTCCTTGCCGGCCCTGCGATGAAGATCGCGACGGGCTTTCGCTGGGCGAAGCGGCAGGCTATGCGTTATTGGAGTCGAGCGAGCGGGTAGGGCGGAAAGGGGCCGTTGCATTGCTGGGGTACGGCGAAAGCTCCGACGGGTACCACATGTCGCATCCGCATCCGGAAGGCGCCGGGGCGATTCGGGCCATTCGCCAGTCGTTGGATCGCGCCGGGTTGCAGCCGTCCGACATCGACTACATCAACCTGCACGGCACCGCGACCCGGGCCAACGATGCGGTTGAGGATAAAGCGGTGTACTCTATTTTCGGTGACGGGCCCGCCTGCAGTTCGACGAAAGGCTGGACCGGACATGCGTTAGGAGCGGCGGGGATCACGGAAGCCTTGATTGCGGCGCTGTGCGTGAAGCAGGGATTCATCCCCGGCACGCTCAATTGCGAGCGGGTCGATCCGGCGTTGCGCAGCCGCATTCTCCGCGAGAACGAGGACCGCCCGATCCGGCGCGTGGTGAGCAATATTTTCGGGTTCGGCGGTAATAACTGCAGCCTCGTCTTGGGGGTCTTGTGATGCGGGTCGGGATTCTCGGCGTCGGACTGCTCGCGGCCGGCCTCGAAGGCTGGCTGATTGGGCGCGAGGTGTTGGCCGGTACCAGGCCGTTCGATCCCGCGAAAGTGCCGGATCCTGACGCATCGCTTCTCCCGGCGAATGAGCGGCGGCGGAGCAGCGATTGTGTCCGGTGGGCGGTGCAGGTGGCGCAGGAAGCCATGGCGCAATCCGGGCTGGATCCTCATGACGTCGCGACCGTCTTTGCCTCGTCCGGCGGCGAGATGGATGTGCTCGATAAACTGTGCCGGGCGCTGGCGACCGCCGAGCGGGTGGTCTCACCGACGCTGTTCCATCAGTCGGTCCACAATACCGCCGCCGGCTATTGGGGCATTGCGACGAGTTGCCAGCAGTCCTCGACGGCGTTGTCCTGTTATGACGATTCCTGCGCGGCGGGGCTGTTGGAGGCCGTCACCTATGCCTGCGTCGAAGCGCGTCCGGTTCTCTTTGTCGCCTATGATTTGCCGGCGCCGGCGCCGCTCAACGGCGCCCGGCCGATCGCCTCGGCGTTTGCCGCGGCCGTGGTCTTCACGCCGCTGGCGGAACAGGCGCCCGCGAGGGCCACGGTGAGATTGACGACCGCCGCCGGCCATGATGTCAGCAGTGCATTCAGTCATGAATTCGAACGGCTCAGGCTCGATAATCCGGCTGCCCGCCTGCTGCCGGTGTTGCAGGCGCTTGCCATGGAACGCCGCGCCACGATCAATCTCAACTGGTTGGACGATCAACGGGTGACCGTAGAGGTTGAGTCCTGCCGCCGCTGACGAAAGACGAGATCGGCCGGCTGCTTCCGCATGGCGGGTCCATGCGTCTGCTCGATACGGTGGAGGCCTGGGACGAGACGACAATCCGCTGCCGGACGGCCACGCACCGGGACCCAAACCATCCGCTCCGCTTCCGTGGCCGCCTTTCGGTGGCGGTTGGTTTGGAGTACGCCGCCCAGGCGATGGGTGTGCATGTGGGACTGCTCGATCATGATCGGAAGACGGAAGGACGGATCGGGTATGTCGGCAGCGTCCGGGACGTCACCTTCGAGGTGGAGCGGCTCGATGACACTGCAGCCGATCTGATCGTGGAAGCGACACGCCTGGTGGAGGGAGATCAGAGTTATATGTATCGTTTCACGGTGCTGCTCGACAGTCGGGCGATCATCGAAGGCCGCGCGTCGATCTTTATCAAGGCGGTGGCATGATGGCAAAGAAGCGCGCATTGGTCACGGGAGGCAGCGGCGAGATCGGTGCCGCGATCTGCGAGCGGCTCGCCGCGGACGGCTATGCAGTTATCGTGCATGCCTATCGGCACAGCGAATCGGCGAAGCGGGTGGCAGAGAAGGTCATAGCCGGAGGAGGAGCGGCGACGGTAGCGACTTTCGATATTGTCGATGGTGTGGCTACCGGACAAGCCTTGCAGACGCTTCTCGCCGACGGCCCTATCCAGGTGCTCGTCAATAACGCTGGCATCCATGAGGATGCCCCCATGGCCGGGATGACCGCAACGCAGTGGATGAAGGTTGTGGACCTGTCGCTGAACGGATTCTTCCACGTCACCCAGCCGCTGTTGTTGCCGATGATCGGCACCCGCTGGGGCAGGATTGTCTCGATTTCGTCGCTGGCCGGCGTGACTGGGAATCGCGGCCAGACGAATTATGCGGCGGCGAAGGCCGGCCTGCACGGAGCCAGCAAGTCGCTGGCGATCGAGCTGGCGTCCAGAGGGATCACCGTGAATGTCGTCGCGCCCGGCTTGATCGAGTCATCGGCGACGAGACAGTCCTTCAAGCCGGAGCAGGTCGATGCGATGGTGCCGATGAAACGAGTGGGGACGCCGGAAGAAGTTGCGGCGCTCGTCTCGTTTCTCGTGTCCGAGCAAGCCGGATATATCACGGGTCAGGTCATCGGCATCAACGGAGGCATGGCGTGACGGACCTGTCCGAACTCGCCCAATCCTACTGGGTTCTCATTCCTGCGTATAACGAAGCCCACACGGTTCGCGATGTGGCTCTGCGCGCCAGACAGCACTGCGCCAACGTGATCGTCGTAGACGACGGTTCAACGGATGGCACGGCCGAGGCGCTGGCTGGCCTTGATGTGACTCTGCTCAGGAACGAAACCAATCTTGGAAAGGCGGGCAGTCTCTGGAAGGGATTTCAGTATGCCCTGGAGCAGAGAGCTGAGGGCGTGATTACGCTCGATGCCGACGGGCAGCATGCTCCCGAGGAAATTCCGTTGTTCCTCACCTCCTTCCAGAATGGTCCACAGGCCTTCCTCATCGGTGCGCGCCATCGCGATCAGCGGAAGGCGACATTTTGGCGATACGGCGCGAATCGCGTGGCGGATTTCTGGATCGGGTTGGCAGCCGGAACCCCGATTGAGGATAGTCAGTCGGGATTTCGCCTCTATCCCGCCGCGTTGCTTCGGGCGATCGACATTTCGCATGAGCGATCACGCAGCTTCGTATTCGAGAGCGAGATTCTGATCGAGGCTGCCAGGCAGGCTCTGAGTATCCGGAATATTTCGATTACGGTGCGGCCGCGATCGGGGCCCTGTCCCAGCCATTTTCGTCCCGTGCTGGATATCGTCAAGATCACCCGGATGGTGGCCTGGAAGATTCTTTCGAAGGGATTGCCTCTCGGCGGGCTGTGGTGTGTTTTTCGCGGCGGGCTGTCGGCGTAAGAGCAACACGCGTGGATCTGGGCAGGCCGCTGTTCGCCCGCGACACGAATGCTCTGAGTGAACGCGGGTTATCACGATGGCGAGCGGGGCAGAGGGCGGCGAAACGAGGCCCGGGTTTACCCCGGGCCCCCTCGACGGCGAATGAGGCGATTACGGGGCGGAGGCGGCCATCAGGCGGCCCTTGATGGCGTTATCGAGATTCCGAACCCAGCCGATATAGGCTTCGTGGATCGTCTGCTTGTCCGCATTGTATTTGAGATTGACGCTGTCTTTGTAGGTGATGCTGTACGACTTGGTGGTGTAGTCGATGTCGACGACCGCAGTATGGCTGCGGGCGTTTTGGGTCCCGAGAATATGGCCTGGCTTGTCGGGAGTCATGATCCATCGTAAGCTCAGTCCGGCTTCCACAATGGCTTTCTGAACCTGTTCCATCGTGAGTTCTTTCCCGGTAGCGGTCGCCACGGGTGCCTCTTTGACGTTGTAGACTTGTCCGGCTCCCCGGCAGCCGGTGATGACGACGATCGTCAAGCAGGCCATGACGACCGCGGATAGGATTCGATTCATCGCTGTCCCTCCTCTCGATAGATGGATTCTGATTGCAGCCCTCTTGCTCTTAGTATGGCTGACGGCATCAAGTCAAGCTGCCGTGCGGCCGTATCGGTCATTCTGGTCGCGATATAGCCGGCCTCGTGAATGTGCGCGAGCAACTCGTCCACGAAAATCAAGTTGCCCGGGCTCATTCTCTTCTGATTCCATGTGGACATGGATTGGGGAAACGTTTGTTCGGCGGCCCGCACGAATTCGCCCGGGTGGCAGTAGAACACGAGATGGCGCGAGCGCGCTCCGATCCATCGGATCATATGCCGGAATGTTCCGAGGCCGACCGTGCGCAGGGTGGCCAGATTGATCGGAAACAGACAGGACGATGGCGGCACTTCCACGATGGCGCTGTCGCCGGGACGATTGAGGTTGCTACGGGATGGACGGTATGGGTCTCGGGGAGCGCTGAAATATTTGAGATAGTGGACACGGCCGAGTCCCATGTCGAATCGCCTGGCGGGAACGGACGAGTCGTAGCGATAGCCTTCTTCTTCGAGGACCCGCAGCGTCGTTTCGCTGATCCACAGATTCGGCGCCCGGAATACGACGGGCCTGACGCCGGAGGCCTTCTCCACGGCATCCGTTGCCCGCCGGATCCATTGCCGTTGCTGCTCGTAGGGCGCGATACGGAAGTCCTCGTCTTCCTCCAGCCCTCCGTGCGCCCATCCGTGGGTGCCGAGCTGGTGCCCGCGCTGGAGGCACTCGCGGACGAGGTCCGGATAGGTTTCGGCGAAGCGGCCGGCGAAGAAAATCGTCGCTTTGATGTGAAACCGATCGCAGCCGTCCAGGAGCGACGCCAATCCGACATGCGAACCGGGAACCCAGTCGCAATCGATGGTGAAGTAAAACTGCTTGACCGGCTTTGCGGTTCGTCCGGTCCCTTGTCCGGTGATCGGCGGGCCGGCTTGTCGGGAGGGGTCAGTCCAGCCCATTACAGACCTGCCTGGGGCGGGGTGAGTGCTTGGGTCGCGGGCTGTGAGGATTGGTATGGAGACATGGCGCGGCTCAGTCTGTGGTGACCACCCCTTCGATTTCAACCAGCAGTTCCTTGCGGCAGAGATCCCCCTGAAGATAGACGATCTGGCTCGACGCGAACAGGGGAATATCGAGGGCTCGCTGGATGGCGTCGAGATGATTGGGTTCGCGGACGTAGACCTTATACCGACCGCGGGCGGCGGGCCGGCTGTGCGTCGTTCCCGCTATGTCGTCGGCATGGGCTAACAAGGCATGCAGGTTGTCGACGGTTTCCAGTATCTGCGTTTCAGGGTGGCCGATGTGGCGGCTCTCATGTCCCACGATGCTGGCCGTGCCGGAGATGAGCAGTTGCGCGTGGAGATCCGATTGGAGGAGCGTGGCGCGCGCAAACGACGGGCTGCGGGGACCGTAGTGGTCCGGGTATTCATAGGCATGGACTTGACGGGGATTGCCGAGATGGATGGCCGGATGAGTTCCCGCAAGCACATAGAGCTGGAGCGGACCGGATTTGGTGCCGACGGCTGTTCCAGCCGGAAGCGACTCGGGGAATCCTTGCAGCGTTCCGTCAAGCGCCTGATACCGTCCGATGCAAAACTGGCGGTAGCGTTCGAGGCCGTCCTCGTCTTCGTTGATGCCGGGAAAGAAATTCCAGGCGCGCCACAGATACGGATAGCCTAATTCCTGGATGTGATGCAGGAGGCGACGGTAGGCCCGTTCCGTCGTCTCGCGCAATCCTTCGCCGGGTTCCTCTTCAAGTTGAACCATGCTGGCCAGCATATTCCCGCTCGTCGCGGCAACCAATTCATTCCGTCTGTGAACGGTCACCGGCTGGTCGCTGGTCCACACTTCCAGGTCCGCGTGGTTGCCCAGCTGTGGAAGGTCCAGCGTGATGACCGGGCAGGAGATGGATGCGGGAACCGGCGCGCCAAAGGACACAATGGCTAGGGGATGGGTGGCGGAGGCGGCGAGCCACCGCGACAGATGGGCGGATTCGATATAGTCCATCCGCAGATGGGGGGCGGCTTCGAGCAACGGCTGATGCGATCTCAGAGGTCGCGGTATGGCGCGCTGTCCCATATCTATTTCCTGATACCTAGCGTGACGCGTTGACCTGGTTCACGGCGTAATCTTTGACTTCAGTGACAGTCGTTCTGGGGCCCTGCTTGCGGCGGCGGGCCACGGCCCAATTTTCTTTCCAATTCAATACGAAAACGGCGTAGTACACAACTTTAAAACAGAAAAGAGGGATGCGCGTTTGGGATTGAGCGAACACATCCCCGGCCAGCAAAGACAGTACCGCCCGTTCGATTTTCGGTGGCCGGTTGGTTGAGACAAACAGCGACTGAAAAGCCGGCTGGTTGAATCGATGGATAAACCAGGAAAAGGTTTTGATGCCGCGGCGGACCATGCGCTCAAATTCCTGGAGGCGTGCGGCATAGTCCGGTGACTGGCGAAGATAGGCGTCGACGACGGTGGCGCCCCGCGTGCCGCTATTGAGGGCCAGGTGAACGCCGCTGGAGAAGACCGGGTCAATGAAGGCGAAGGCGTCGCCGACCATGAGATAGCCGTCGCCTGACATGGTGTCACGCCGATAGGAAAAGTTCGCGGCGGCATAGGTTTGCGTCAGGGGCTTGGCCTGTTCCATGCGTCGAGCGATCGGAGGCGATTGGCGAAGGGTATCCAAGAGAAATTGATCGAGCGGAGCGGTTCTCGACTTAATATAGTCCGGATGGCAGACAACGCCGACGCTGGTGGTGCCATCCTTGAACGGAATCAGCCAGCACCAGCCGTCATCCAACCAACCGGCGGTGATATTGCCTTCGTCCTTGCCGGGAAGCCTCTCGACCCCCTCGAAGTGGCCGAAGATCGCCGCGCTGCTATGGTCCGGACTACGGCGCTTGCCGCCGAGCTGGTTCGAGAGAAACGTGTCCCGGCCGCTGGCGTCGACGACAAACTTTGCGTCCCAGGTTCGTGGCCGGCCGTCGCGATCCTCCGTATGGACTAATGAGGTCTGCCCGGGGCGAAATTCGACGCGCTGGGCTTTGACGCCTTCGTGGACCGTCACGCCTTTGGCGATTGCGTTCTTCAAGAGAATGGCATCGAACTCGGACCGCTTCACTTCGAACGCATAGGGTTGGGATTCGTCGAACGCCTTGGAGAAATAGAACATCTGCGCGCGCCCGTAGCGGTGCGAAATCATCTCGGCGCCGTATTTGATGATGCCGATGCGCTCGACGTCGGCAAGCACTCCCAGTTGTTTCAAGATGGGAAGCGATTGAGGCAGGAGCGACTCCCCGATGTGGAAACGTGGGTAAGGGTCTTTTTCTAGAATGTGCACCGTCCAGCCCTGTTCGACTAGCAGGGTGGAGATCGTGGAGCCGGCCGGCCCGCCGCCGACGACCAGCACGTCGCAGGTGACGGGTGTCAACTCAGATTTCATCGTCGTGTGACCCAAAGAAGCGCTCCTTCAGCGAGAAAACGATCTGCGCGGAGTATACCCAAGCGGTTCAGCCATGGCTAGTTGTGGGGCGCATAATGTTCCCGTCTCGTTGACAAGAGTGTAGGTCTTTCATGTCTTGACCAGGTTCCAAGCGCATGGTACTTGTTTCCGCTCCGAAGTAACAGTGTTCCTAAGTGGTTCAGGGGACGAAATCATCATTCGCAAGGAGGGCTCCATGAGAGTCGGTTCCATGGTACTAGGCGCACTGCTTCTGTTTTCTACCACCGCCTGCGTGTCATCTCAGGTGAAGCTCCCTTCAGCCGCAGTGGGGGCCAGCGAGAAAGCGTTGGGCCACACCGAGGGGTCGGCGGTTGGGATCCTGCTCTTCGGGTATATCCCAATCATGCAAAACGGTCGCTTTGAGCGTGCCTACTTAGAGGCCGTGCAAAACGGCGGAGGAAATAGGCTGACGGATGTCGAGATTTCAGAACGGTGGTTTTGGGGAGGAGTTCTGAACGGATTTATATTCAAAGTTGAAGGAACAGCCGTCGCAAACAAATAGCAATTTGCAAGTTTTTGTTCAACGAGGAGGCTTCTATGAAACGAGGGTTCTTTATTCTTGGCCTGCTTCTTTTATTGACGAATGCCGCGTGCCATTCCACGCAACTACGGATGCCGTCAGAGCCAATTGGCGCCAATGAGAGGTCAACGGGAATATCCGAAGGACATAGTGGCGGGTTCATGCTCATGGGATTTATCCCGATCAATCAGAACGACCGGTTCCAATCAGCACTCAATACGGCAGTGGCGAAGTCAGGAGGCACGCGTCTTACCGATGTCGTGATTTCCGAACGGTGGTTCTGGACTCCGGTCGGTAACGGGTTAGTCTTTAAGGTGCAAGGAGTGGGTGTTGCTCCCAAGTAGTCACTGTTTTGCGGGGGCGCCATCGATTAGGAAGGTGCCCCGCATTCTTTTCTCGCTGCGACATGTACCGTATGCCTGCTGAGTTGCCTTATCCTCGCCAGTTCAACAAATCTGAGAGATACTCAGAGGTGAGTATTTCCCCTCTCGTAGACCTCCGTATTGGTCGAAGCTATCAACTATGATGAGTTTAGGGTGCCGCGGGCTCATACTCATGCTTCTGGTTGCAATGAGTCCAAATAGCGTATGGGCTGAAGGGCTTGGCGATCCGGCTTCTCAGAAGCCGCCGGAGAAGAAGGTTGATCTTTATTTGAGTGGCCATGCGATGGGTTTTTTTCCGCAGGACAAAGACCTCACCGTTGGCGGCGCAGGTGTTCCGCGGACCGATATCCGCGGCACCTTCGGAGCCGGCATTAAATTCGAAGCCTATCCGTGGTTTACCAACAAAATTCTTGGCGGAGAAATTGAAGCGTTCGGTCTTGGGGGCAGCGTGCGGGCTCCGCGCATCACGTCCGGATCGGGGACTACTCAGGCGCAAGGGAACCTGATTGCGGTGAATACGATGTACAACGTCATGCTGCGGTATCCGGGCGAGATGGTTCAGCCGTATATCGGGGTCGGTGGAGGCACCTCAATAGGAGTGCTCTATGATGCGTTGATTCAACACGGCAATCTGGCACTCACGGGAACTTCTGGCGATATGGCCTTCGCCTATCAGTTCTTAGGCGGCATCAAAGCATTCGTGACAAAGCGACTGTTTGTGTTTGGCGAGTACAAATACTTTGGAACGAAGTATAGTTTTGATAGTGAAGGGGCCAGCCACTCCAAAGTAAAGCTCGATTTTCAAACCCACATTGTGTCGGGCGGCATCGGCTGGTCGTTTTAGTCACAGAACGAACATCGTTCTATCGAGGTCTCTATCAGCATCCTCGATCAATTCTTCGTCTATCACCCTGACCCGTGGGAAGACCGCGATTGGAGAGGCGCGAGTGGTCTTCCGCTGGAAGATGTGTGGTTTTCGTCGGCTGACGGCACCAAACTCTTCGGCTGGTACGCCGAAGCGCGCGCGGATGCCGCCGTGCTGCTCTGGTGTCATGGCAACGCCGGAAGCGTGATCCACCGTCTTGAAAACCTTCGGGAGCTCTATCGGCTCGGATTGTCGATTTTCATTTTCGACTATCGCGGGTATGGCCGCAGCCAGGGGAAGCCGTCAGAAGACGGGCTCTATCACGATGCCATCGGCGCCTACGACTATCTGACCAGGGTGCGGCAGATTCGACCGGAGCGGCTGGTCGTGTTCGGCCGATCGTTGGGCACTGCCGTCGCAACCGATCTTGTCTCGCGAAAGCCGGCGGCCGGATTGATTCTGGAATCGGCGTTCCCGTCGATTGCCGCCGTCGCACAATACCACTATGGCGGGTTGCCGGTGCATTGGCTGCTCGGGGCGGAATTCAAGCTCATTGACCGTCTTCCGCGGCTGTCTCTTCCCACGCTCATGATCCATGGCGATCGGGACGATATTATTCCGATTGAGTTCGGCCGCCAGGTGTTTGATGCCGCCAAGCCGCCGAAATGGTGGTATGGGATAGCCGGCGCGGATCACAACACCACCTACCAAGTCGGTGGGAGTGCGTACTTCCGCCGGTTCGCTGATTTTATTCGCGGCGCGAGTTCCGCCTAGCCGGACAGAGAGTGGCCTTCCTGAAATATGCATTTGGTGATTGGGCCGCATATTTGGTACAGTGCGCCGGGCATTGCACTTGTCCGGGCCCAGGGCAGCTGACACGAGGCATAACGAATGACGATGAAGCGAACAAACGGAACGACCGATCAGCGAGCGATGGGGCTCGGCGTGCTCATGGTAATGGCGATGTTATGGCTGCCGGGCTGTGCCGGCCGAACCGGCTCGCCGATCGCTCAGCTTGAGCCGCCCACGCCGCCGGTGTTGCTCGCGGATGCAGCGGGAGCTTCGGCGCAGGTCTCTGATGCCACGGAGAAGTCGTCCGATGATCTCTTCGATCCCTTCGCGAAGTCCGGCGAAGACGGCATTGAAGAATACGATCCGTGGGAGCCGCTCAATACGAAGGTTTTCGAATTCAATCGACAGGTCGATCGCTGGATCTTGAAGCCGGTGGCGCAGGGCTACAATTTTGTGATGCCGAATCCGGTCCAGATCGGGATCAGCAACTTTTTCTACAACCTCCGGTTCCCGCCCAGATTTTTCAATAATATTTTTCAAGGCAAAGCGAAGGGCGCGGGCATTGAGATGGGCCGATTTCTGGTCAATACCACGGCGGGGGTTGGCGGGCTCTTTGATGTGGCCCAACATCTCGATCTGAAAACGCCCGAAGAAGACACCGGCCAGACGCTCGGGTTTTATGGTGTGGGCCCCGGTCCCTATCTCATGATTCCGCTGTTGCCGCCGTTCACGGTGCGCGATCTATTCGGGTTTCTCGGGGATATCGCGCTGAACCCGATCAACTGGCTGGTGGCGCCGATCATTGAAGTCAAGGGAGTCCCATCGGTGATCGCCCATAAGAATCGCATGACGAGTTCGGTCGTGCAGCTCGGCAGCCGGGTATTTGAAATCGTGAATGACCGTTCATTGAACCTGGAAAAGTACCAGGGTGTCGAAGAAGCCACGCTAGATCTGTATGCTGCGGTGCGCAACGCCTACCTTCAGCAGCGGGCCAAGGCGATTCGCGAATAATCGCGAACAACCACGCGGAACTGCTCCGTTCTCTGCCGCCGGCTAGGTGCGCGCGGCCGGCGCTGCTCCTCCTACCCTTCAGTTTTTCGGCAATTCTCCGACAAGAACAGGCAGGCCTTGCGAGTCAACCCGCATGGCGGCATTGCTCTTATGAATACCCCTGCCTTGAGCCAGAGCCCAGGTTTTCCCGCAGCCGTCCACCTGGCGCCGCCGGAGGTGTCGGTCTATGACGTTGCGCGGATCATGCATTGGCGGAAAGTCGGGGTCGTGATCGTTGTGCAGCGCCATCGCCCGGTGGGAATCGTCACTGATCGGGATTTGACGACGCGAGTCGTGGCCCATGGACTTGATCCCCGGTCAATTACGATGGGCCGCATTATGACCGCGCCGGTGGTGACGGCGGCTGCCGACGCGTCCGATGAACACCTGCTCCGCTTGCTGGCGCAGAGTCGAGTGCGACAGGTTCCATTGATTGACGGCGAGGGAAATGTGGCCGGCTTGGCCGCCTGGAACCTCACCGAAATTGCTGGCGGTTCGGGGTCTTTCGAGGCCGCGCTGGTTCGATCGACGGCGATGGTCCCGATGGTGAAACGTCGCACGTTTAGGCGGGCGCTCTATGGCGTCCAACAAGAGATCCGTCAGCACGCTCGCTGGATCGGCGCGACGATTGCGCTGGCGGCGATCGTCGCCGCGATTTCTCTGATCGCGGCCGGGCACTGGAATCCGTGGAGTTCGACCCCCATGGTGTCGCTGTACGCAACCGAATCCAGCCGATCAGGCAAGCCCAATCCGGTCGCGCCGCCGTCCCCTCATGGAGATCCGAGCCCGGCATCTCCTTCGTTTACCCCGACCCGATAATCCCTATCTCCCGACCGACTTTCGCGAAGGCCGAGATGGCATGCTCTAATTGCGCTCTCGTATGCGCGGCGGACATCTGCACGCGGATGCGCGCTTGGCCCTTCGGCACGACCGGAAAACTGAAGCCGACCACGTAGACGCCTTCCCGCAGGAGGCGATCAGCCATGCTGGTGGCGAGTGTGGCGTCACCCAGCATCACCGGAATAATGGGGTGATTGCCTGGGACGAGACGGAATCCAAGCGCAGTCAACTGCGAACGAAAGAACGCGGCGTTGTCCTGCAGTCGAGTCCGTAAGGCATCGCCTTGCGCGACCAGCGTCACCGCCTGCAATGCGGCGGCGGCGATGACGGGAGGCAGGGCGTTGGAGAATAGATATGGACGCGAGCGCTGACGCAGGAGTTCGACGATTTCCGCCCGTCCCGAGGTGAATCCTCCGGCCGCACCGCCGAGGCTTTTCCCGAGCGTGCTCGTCACGATATCCACTCGATCGACCACCCCGAAATGCGCGGGCGTTCCGCGCCCGTTCGGACCCAGCACCCCGGTGGCATGACTGTCGTCGACCATGACGATGGCGTCGTAGCGATCGGCCAGCTGGACGATCTGATCGAGTTTGGCGAGATCCCCATCCATGGAAAACACCCCGTCCGTGGCGATCAGGCGCAGCCGATTCCCGCGCGATTCCTGTAGTCGGGTTTCCAACTCAGCCATGTCGGCATGGGCATATCGAAGGCGTTTCGCCTTACAGAGGCGAATGCCGTCGATCACGCTGGCATGATTCAGCGCGTCGCTGATGACGGCATCCTCTTCATTGAGCAGCACTTCAAACAAGCCGCCGTTGGCGTCGAAACAGGAGCTGTAGAGGATCGTGTTCTCTGTACCCAGGAAAGTGCTGATCGCCTGTTCCAGCTCAATGTGCAGATCCTGGGTGCCGCAGATGAATCGCACGGACGCCATGCCGTATCCGTGCTCGGTGAGTCCGGTGGCGGCGGCCTTTAGGATATCCGGGTGATTGGCGAGGCCCAGGTAGTTGTTCGCGCAGAGGTTCAGCGCCGAGCCTTGCGCCACGCGGATATCGGTCCCTTGCGGGCCGAGGAGTTGTCGTTCCTGCTTCTCGAGACCGGCTGCGCGAATGTCGGCGAGTTGTTGTGCGAGCACCGTCTTGAGTGACTGGTACGCCATGGTTGGATCAGGGAAATAAGACGACTTTGCCGCACTGGCCGGAATTGATCAACTCAAATCCCCGGGCGTAGTCGCTCATCGGGAAGGTATGCGTAACGATCGGCTTGATGTTGAGCCCTGCTTTGAAGAGCCCGGCCAGGCGATACCACGTGCTGAAGAGGCGTCGGCCCGTAATCCCGTGCACGCGAATCCCTTTGAAGATAATTTCATTGGCCAGATCGAACGAGATTGGCCCAGTCGGAATGCCGAAGAGGGTCACCCGTCCGCCGTTTTTGACCGCGCCAAACGCCTGGTGCAAGGCGCTGGGATGACCGGACATTTCCAGCGAGGCATCGACGCCTTCTCCGGCGGTGATCTCGCGAATCGCGGCCGCGATCTGCGCGGGAGTCTCGGTTTTGGCGTTCAGTATATAGTCCGCGCCGACCTGTTTGGCCAGGCCGAGGCGATAGTCACTCACATCCGTGGCAATGATCGTCGCTGCGCCGGCGGTTCTGGCGACAGCGGCGGAGAACAGTCCGGTCGGTCCGCAGCCGGTGATCAGGACGGTGTGGCCGGTCAGGTCTTCCGCAAGGGCGGCATCGACCGCATTGCCGAGCGGTTCCTGAACCGAGGCGAATTCCGGTGGTATGGACGACGATGTGTTCCAGAGCACATTGTCGGGCAGGGCGATGTACTCGGCGAATGAACCGTCGCGATCGACTCCGAGGATGCGATAGTTCCGGCAGACGTGCGCCTGGCCGGTACGGCATTGAAAACATTGGCCGCAGGTAATGTGCGATTCGGCGGCGACATAGTCGCCGATCTTGACCCGCGTGACATCGCGGCCGATTTCGACGACCTCGCCGCACATTTCATGGCCGATGATGCGGGGCGGATGAATGCGGCTATGCGCCCAAGGATCCCAGTTGTAGATATGGGCATCCGTGCCGCAGAGCGAGGTCGCCGTGACCTTCACAATGACATCGGTGGGTCCGGCGGCGGGATCCGGACAGGTCATGGCGGTCAACCCGGGACCGGCGGAAGTTTTCACCAGCGCACGCATAGGTGCATTCTAACGTAACCCTATGAAGGAGGCACGTGTTGGGTGAAAAAACGGGTTGCACTCAATCCCGTGGCTGAGTAGGATGATTTTTATGTACCACCCGGTGCCCAGTCCTCTTGCCTTGCTGGCCGGCGTTCTCGGTCTCTGTCTTCTTCCGCTCACTGTCGTGTCGGTCAGTCCGGCGGCAGGCTCCCCGTCAGAAGCCTCTCTCGCGCCATCCGGAACGCGCTGGATAAAAATTGACCTGGAGACGGCCGATGCGTCCGGCGACATACAGCCGGGGAAGCCGTTCGATCTGTCGATTGCCGTCGGCGGGGTCGCCCGAGGCGGCGCTCCACTGGTGGCGATCTGCGAGTCGGTGCTGTTTCAGCGGCACGTCGTCGCATTGGAGTCTGACGACGGCGACATGGTGATGAAGGGGGAGGCCACGATGGAGCCGATCCCGTCGGGGAAACTCTCGGTTCCTCCCAAGGCCGCCAGAATTCAAGTGACGATCGCCCGCGTGAAGAAAGACAAGTTCGAGCGGGTGCTCACGCGTGTCGTGTATGTCACGATGGGAAAGCAGGAGGCGGCGAATGAAGGCAGCGATACCCCGCTGCCGAGTTCGGAAGAGTCGCCGGGCGTAGAGTCGGTGCAAGAGGAAGCCCAGCCGGATGCCTTGCCGATCTCAGGCGGGCTGGTGGTCGAAGAAGATTTGCTCCCGATGCCGGCGCCGGGACAGGGCAAGGCCTACTGGCAGCAGATCAGTTATTTGGTGAGCCGCAGCTGGAGCCGTACGGTCCGCCACATCCGCCATGCGCCGACGAGCGAGACGGTGCGGGTGAAGTTCCGGCTTTACCCCAGCGGGCGTGTGCAGTTGATCCAGATTGAACAAGGGTCCGGCGCGCGGGAAGTCGATGAGGCGGGGATTTATGCGGTGGTCCATGCGCAGCCCTTTCCTCCGTTCCCGGACAATCTGGAGACGGAAGCCGTCGATGTGCATGTGCGGATGCGAACGGGGGCGAAGACCGGAGCCCGAGAGGTGCAGTCGATTGTGAACAGCCCGGCCGGTGCGCCTGAGGCCGGGTTGTCTAAAAAATGATGGAATGGAAGGTGAGTCAGCGTGCTGGGGTAATTCATCTCATGGAGGGTACATGTATCAACGGACCTGTGTGAAAGCCGGTGTCTTGTGTGCGGTGTTACTGGCCGGGTGGCCGGTGGGGGCTGGGGCTGAAATGGCGCGATGGGACTTGGATCCCGACCATTCCATCATTGAATTCCGTGTTGCCCACATGGTGGTTTCAAAAACGGCAGGGCGCTTCATGGATTACAGTGGGGTCGTGGAAATGGATGCGGAGGCGCACCAGTTCAAGACGATCGAAGCGACGATCAACACGGCGTCGGTCAACACCAACCAGGAGAAGCGTGACGCGCATCTTCGGAACGCGGATTTCTTCGATGTCGAAAAGTTTCCGACGATGACCTACAAGATGAAAAGTTACAAGAAGACCGGCGAGGGCTACACGGCGCTCGGGGACCTGACGCTCCATGGCGTGACGAAAGAGATCACCTTAGTCGGAACATTTAACGGCGTGACCAAAGATCCCTGGGGGAACACCCGCGGGGGATTTACCGCCGAGGGAAAAGTGAATCGCAAGGACTTCGGCATGGTCTGGAATAAGACGCTCGACACCGGCGGGTTTGTCGTCGGCGACGACGTGAGCATCCGCCTCGACATCGAGTGTATCAAGGCCAAGAAGCCGTAGCCGTTTCCCGCCCTTCTCAGATCCCGGCCGCCTCACTCAGTGAGGCGGCCGGGCCACTCACCAGCCATGACCCATCGGAGCCTGTATGAAGGCAATGGTCCTCGACCATATCGGAGATGTGGCGGGCAGTCCGTTGCAGCTTCGCGACATTCCTATGCCCCTTCCGGGGCCGGACGAGGTGCTGGTGAAGGTGCATGTCTGCGCGGTCTGTTGCACGGATCTGCATGTCATTGAGTGAGAACTGACCGATGGAAAGCGCCTGCTGCTGCCTCCTGCGCTACGCGCGCTCGAACGGGGCGGCACGTTGGCGCTGGCCGGTATCCACATGTCGCCGATTCCGTCGCTGACCTACACCCGTGAGCTCTTCGGTGAGCGGATCCTTCGAAGTGTCACGGCCAATACCAGGCAAGACGGGATTGACCTCCTCCGTGAGGCGGCTGCCATTCCGATCAAGCCCCGCACCGTCCGTTTTCCCTTGTCGGAAGCCAATCAGGCGTTGCAAGCCCTCAAAGCCGGATCGTTTCAAGGCGCCGCCGTCCTTACGATCTGATCCCGTACCATCTAGCATTCGCTCATGCAGATTAGGTAGATTGGGCGGCTATGCGTCGAATACTGACAGCGTTGATCATCACCCTGGGGATCGGTTTCTGCGGCGCCGCCTGGGCGTTGGAGTTTACGGCCGATCGGATCACTAAGATCGACGGCCGCACGAGCAAAGCCAACATCTATTACCGCGACAACATGTGGCGCATCGAGCACCATACGATGGGGCCGGTGAACGTCAGCATCGTGCGGAAAGACAAGCAAGTTGTATGGATGTTGCTGTCGCGGATGAAGCATTTTAAGACTATCCCCTACAGCGCGGATCAGGATTTGTGGGTGACGGAGAAGTTGGATGGCGAGGTGTCGCGGGAAGAAATCGGCCAGGAAGCCCGGGAAGGCCATCCCACCATCCTCTACGAAGTCGTGACCAAGCATGGGGAGCGCACCGAAGTCTATTATCAGTGGCTGGCGACCGATATTCATTTCCCGATGAAGCTGGCGAAGAAGGACGGAAGTTGGATCGTGGAATACCAGCATGTGAAGTTACGGACGGTGACAGATTATCTGTTCCAGCTCCCGCTGAACTTTCAGCCGTTGGAAGATTTCAATAAAGGCGCGGAGCCGGAGAAGAAAGAACAGGGGATGTAGCATGCAAGGAGGCCGGATTTTGAAACGCATGGGTGGGATGACGGGGCTCGTGATGGCGGGGTTGTTGGGAACCTCCGGGGTCGCCTGGTCGCTGGATGTGGGCGATGTGAAGCAGGAATGGACTGCCGAGGGACGCAAGCTCGCCGCCGAGCGCATCAAGCTGCCGGCCTATGACGAGATGGTTCGTATTCAGGCGGGACCGTTCACGATGGGCAGCGACAAGAAAACGGATAAGAACGCCTATCTGGTGGAGATGCCGCAGCGCTCGGTCTATCTCGATGCGTACGAGATCGACAAATACGAAGTGACGACGGTGCAATATTTGAAATTCGTCCTGGCGACCAATCGCCCGCCTCAGGTGGACTGGAAATTCGACGGCGGTAACTTTCAAGAGACCATGGTGTCGCATCCCATCATGCATGTGACCTGGTACGAAGCCGACGAGTATTGTAAGTGGGCCGGGAAGCGCCTGCCGACCGAAGCGGAGTGGGAAAAGGCGGCGCGGGGCGAGACCGATACGCGGATTTATCCTTGGGGTAACGAAATGGCCGGTCTGTCGCGAGCCAATTTCGGCCGCACCGGCCTGTCGGGTCCGGTCCGCGATCGTCCGGAGCGGCTCTTGCTCTATCCCCCGATCATCTCCGTATTCAAGTACGACAACGCCGCGAGTCCCTATGGCGTGTTTCAAATGGCCGGCAATGTGGCTGAGTGGGTGTCCGACTGGTACGACAAGGATTACTACAAGACAGCGCCGGACAAAAATCCCAAGGGGCCCGACAAGGGCTCGCAGAAAGCCTTCCGTGGCGGAGGCTGGATCGACAGCACGCCGAGCGTGCGCGTCTCACAACGTAACGGAACCGACCCCAAGACCTCGATGAACTGGATGGGCGTCCGCTGCGCCCGCGATGCGAAAGCCGGCGACGCACCGGAGACCGCGCCGGCGCAGCCGATCGTAACCCCCTAAGTGTCACCCTGTCCGAAGAGATGTCCGGGATTGCCCGAACATCTCTTCGGCCTCCCTCTCGACTCGCTTCACCGACTCAGGTACAGTTCGCCGGCTTCATGTTGTTAGCCATCCTCATTCACCGTCTGGAGAATGCGCCATGGTTGCGTTGAGAAGGTTGCCGGCACTCATCCTGTCCTTCGCGCTCTGCCTGACCTGGTCCGGCTGCGCATCCGATCAATCCACTAGTATCTCCGAATCTCCGCAAAGCCAGACTCTCGAAGACGTGATCCCTCTGACCTCGGCCAATCTTCGCGGCCATCGGATGTTGTATGACGAAGGCTGGTACGTCATCACTTCCAGCAGGAAATCCCTGGAGTACGCCAAAGAGAAATCCATCCGCTCGTCCCGGGCCGCGATGCAGGAAGCGTCACACCGCATGGCGATCCACTCGTCCGAGTACAAGGCCGGGCTCGGACCGGATCTTCAACGATCGTATGAGAGAGGGAAGTCGCTGGTGCAATCCGGCACGGAACGCAGCGGTGAGATTCTCGACCGGACAAAGTTCATGACCAAAGCGGAATGGACCTATGCCACCGGGCACTTCGGCGAGGCCTGGGACGCATTCATTCAAGGGAATCTTTCGCTCGGCAAACGCACCGAGCAGGATCGCGCGGCGCTCCTGGCTCTTCCGGGGCGTGAATTCGCGTCGCTGAAACAGGACTTCAGCAATATCTTGGACATCACCACAGTCGTTCGCGAGAATTTCTCGGGGCGGATCCAGGTGTCGTGGGAGGCCGCGTTCGAGCGAGCCGGCCGTGATTTTCGAGCGGAGTATGAGCGGTCCGGTGAGCAGTCGAATGCCCTGCGCGCGCTCGGCCCGATCCTCCAGGGTTATCTCAAGGCGTTGTACCATGGAGGCCTGGCGCCTGCTGCAAAGACCATCGTGCGCACCAGCGCGAAAGGAACCGGTGCCGCGACCGGCGCCGTGTTTCTTCCGGTTGCAGCAACCTCCATTGTGACGGGCCGCACCATTCAAGCCGCCGGCATGACGTTGTTTTACACGGGCAAGACCGGTGTGAAATTGATTTCGCCCACGGTCGAAAGCGGGCTGTTGGCAAGCCTGGCGATTCTCTCGATTGGATCGATCCCTGCGACCGCGGCGGGCGGCACCATGTTCGGGGCCGTCAATCAGGTGGCCTTTACGACCGCGGGCCCGACGGCGACGGTCGGAGAGGCGGCGGCGCTCATCACGTTCGATACGGGCAAATATGTCGGGTTTGTGGCCTACGATGCGTTAGCCGGTGCGACGAAGGTGGCGATCAACCAGGCCTCCTCCGGCGTGGTGCTCGGCTATAACGCCCTCTCGGCTCTGCCCGCGCATCTCTTCATGGGCGTGGAGGATGTGGCCATTCTGCTGGCATGGGAAGGTCCTAAGCTGCTCATCGTGAAAGCGACGGGACGGTTGAAATCCAAGTCGGGACAAGCCGACTCATCGGCCGGCGATCTTCCGGTCGGGACCGTCATCAATCTGAAGCAGTTGCAGTCGACGGACGGGGTCACGGTCAAAGTTTTGTCTGAGGATCCGAAGCAGATTCGTGATGTGCTGCAACAACTCCCCTGTGACGTGAGGGACACCGATGGCCCATGCACTCCAGAATAAGCTGAATCGCGTGCACGCGTTTGTGGCGCTGCTGCTCCTGGCGATGGCTCTGGGCAGCTGTGCCACGGCCGATCCCGCCGATGATCCGCTCAAGCACACGAAGAAGCTGGTCGTTGAAGGCCACGTGTCGCTCTACAACAACGGCGCCTTCAATGTGCCGCAAACTTCCATCCGGTTGATCCCGGCAGGCCCCAGCGCCTGGGAACTTGCCGGCTCACTCATGGGTCTCCGCGCGCGGCAGGCCTTTCTGCTGGCGATCTCCAAAGCCAAAGAGTCCGTGACGATTCTAGCGGAAGGCACCACGCTCAGTTACCACATGGCCGAGGGGATTCACCAGGCGACGGGCACGGTTGCAGATGAGATCACCAAAGCCACGCGCGAGAACAGCAGGCTGCTGGCATCACGTTCCTGGGCGGATGCCACAGGCATCGTCGGGAAGTCTTGGGACTTATCCAAAGAGACCGCCGCCGATATGGACCGGCTGGGCATCGCGATGATTGAGGAGTCGTCCCACCGTGGAGAGACGGTCTCGCAACAGATGAACGAAGAAGGCAAACGGATTGTCCGGCAGTCGCTCGAACAGGCGCACGAACTCTCGAAGGGCGGCACGGCGCGTTCGTCGGAGGCGCTGGCGTTTGCCCGTGAGCGGTTTACCAAAGGCTATGCGGCGGTCTCCGCCAATGCCAAGGCTCGGGCCAAGGCCGTGGGTGACAACATTCGCGAGCTGGACCTCTCCGGCATGCTCGACGAAGAGAGCGAACGCCGCCGCCGCTGGTCCAAGGCCATGACCGATCTGGCGGGCAAGACCGTTTCAACCTACGGCGAAGACGTTCGACATTCGTTCAGCGAAGCCAAGCGAGAGATTTCGGACTACCGAACTTCAGGTATCAGCCTCGCCACGTTGCGTTCCTTGCGATGGGTACTTCAAGGCCTCTTCTGGGATGTGGCGATCGAACCGATCGGCAAGATCTCGGCTGCGTCGGTCGGCTACATCAGTGTTAACGCACTGGCCTATCCCACGCTGGTGGCCATACGCGAAGGGATGGCGATGACGGCTATCGCGGTGGAAGTCGTCTGGAATACCTCCAAGTCCGGCTATGATTTGGTCGCGCCGTCCGCCACCGCCGCCGTGGCATCCTTATATAGCGTGCTCGACTTCACCGGGTCGAATCTCGTCGCCGGAACCGTGGCCGGAGCCGGATCAGCAATGGGTCTGAGCGAGCGGGCTGCGAGCAAAGCGGTCGGCGTGACGATCAAGGGGGCGGGCTATGCAGCGGGGAAGACGGTGCAGTATGTCGGCGTCCCGCTCGCGGCCGCCGGTGTGGCAGTCGGCGGCGGCACATTCGGCGTGGTGGCGGGCACAGTGGAAGCCGCGTCAGCTGGCACCTTGCGGGTGGCGGGGGAAACCGGCATGGCCTCGACCTATTTCATGGGCAACGTCATCGCTGGAACGACATTGATTGGCGGCACCGCCGCAACCGTGGGTGCAGCAGCCTGGCAGGGATACTATCAGTCGGCGAAAGCCGTCATTTTGCCGGCGGGTTTCCAATTCGCGGGCGGCCTGGTCCTCAGCTATGGCACCATGGCGCATCTCGGCGCGCACACCATCCTCGCCGCAGCGGACATGTCATACCTCGTGCTCTCACTCGAAGGCCCTCGCTGGGTACTCTATGCCGTCAAAGGCCAACTTGGCAAAGGGGAAGACCTCGTACCGGGCGCGATGCTCGATCTGAAATCGATGCAAGAAGCCGGTGAAGAGATTTACAACATCCCGGTGTCAGACGAAGAGATGAAGAACGTGGTGGAGTCGGTGTACGGAGCGTTGCCGGAGGTCGAGTGATCAGCATAGCAAGGCAGCTCTTTAGTGAAGAGAAGCATCAAGCACAACAGACCTTATTCTGATTGGACTATTTGAGAGCTCCAAAGCGGAGGCGGCTAACGTCTGTCTCGTGTCATCAATCTTGGGACAGAGTCTTTCAGCTTGTCCTTTCCGACCATCCTGAGCAGACCAGTTCACACAATTAAACCACCCCACCAAGTAGAGACCATGTTGGCAGTGGTTATTTTTTAGGTACATCTCTGCCAGTTGATCCTTCATCGCATCATACAAACCAGGGTTCCAGCATCCTTTGCATTCGATGATGACAGTGATCGAATCATAGGGCTCCCCTGGAGCAGCCTGAGTAATCGCGTCAACATGAATATCGGTTCTTTGCCCTCTATGAATGCGGACTTCTCTGTTTAGAATGATGCCTTTCGTTTTCAAATCTTTTTCGAGAAAGATTTTTACGTAATCGGAGAACATATTTTCATCTTTGGGCCTAGAGTCAGACTTGGAAACGTTATCCCAAAGATATGGGGCTTCTGGTGTTTCTCCCTGTAGCAGAGATTGAAACCGTTCCAAGGACTCAATCAGCAACTCTAGTAGCTGGTCTCCGCTCTGGATCAAACAAAACTTACGGTCAGCCGTGAGCTTAATAATTTCATGCGGTCGAGGTGGGACCCATGTGGCCCTACGAGCCTCTGTTTGCGCATCCACGAGCACCCATTTGAGCCACTCCAGCTCAGGAAGTTCTCGCTGAAGTCTTTTGATTGCATCACATGCCCGGGAGCTTCCCCGATGTGTTAAGAGCAGGATAATGGCATTTCGCCACATATCGATATGCTCAGAAGGCCCAACCCAGTGGGCTCTGCCACTTGGATGGTTCGGCGAATCGAATCGGTGTGTGAGCCACACGTAAAGATCTGCGAGTTGATCTTCATTTAGCCTGGGCCCAATTGATGCGTAATCAGAGCACACTCCAAGAATGATTTGCTTGCCAAAATCTTCATCCGCTTGCATTGCTGGCCACACTATCGACCAACCGGCGTCTTTTGTATCGAGTATTAGGGTTTGCGCTGCGGCAACTGCCCGCGCTCTTTCTGGATCGGCCGTTGGTGGCGGTACCGAAATCAAAGAGGTCGCAAATGACTGTGCTCCCAAGTTGTCATGAGCAAACAATACGCTGAGCAAAGAACCCATAGATTTTGGCTTGGTCTCGTTGCTCTTGGCATATTGTAGAAGTAAGTTTCCTATCCGCTCGTCCCAGATTCCATTCAGTTCTTTCGCAATGTGTATCGTCTCTCCCTGTTCAATTTCCTTTTCTATTAAAACCTTTGCTGTATCAAGCACGGCGTGTGGAGATTTGCGGTGGGCCAGCGTGAGCAATTCCTCCTTAACGGATCGGTCGCTGTCATTATCTAGAAATGGGAAGGCAAGAATAATCGGGCACCACTTCTCAATCTGATCAGGCAACAAGTTTTGCATGACCATGGGCCTAACATTTTGGAGTAAAGCTACGGCGCTCCACTGCGACATTACCGACCAACTCCATTGTCCTGTCCCAAGCCAATTGGATGTAGGGGGAACGCCAGATTGAATATACTTCTCTGCCACGTGAGCGATTCTTTCTCGGGTCGCTTCGTCGGCCGATACCCAGCCCGGGAGCTTCATTACATTCCATTCGAAACCATAACTATAGTTCGTGCTGGTTGGTTCCAGGGTCAATTCGCGAGTAACGCTCCACCACGCGGACGGGTTGCAACCCTCACATTCTTCAAGGGCTCTAGCCAGTCTTTCAGCTGGGGATGGACTGAGCGGAGGTTTATCTCTTCGCCTCTGCCATGCCTCCTCTTTTTCATGTCGGGCCTTTAGTTGTTGAACATGCGCGGAATCTAAAAGTATCGGCTCCCAAACCCAATTGAATTTACTCGCAACTAGTGGGTGCTTATTGCCAGCGGTATAAATTGCGTCAAGGTGTTCTGGGGAACGATCGAACAACCTCGAAAGGAGATCAACGACGATGCTCTGAATTGCACTCCCCGGATTTGTGTCAAGGAATGAGATGAGCCAATAGAAATCCTCTGACCTCACGATTGGTGTGTCCGTAAAGACGATCCAGGTAGCCTCGCTATTGGGATCCTCTGCAGTGACCGAAAGAACCTCCTTAAGCAACCGCCGTCTCTTGTCCTCATCTTGGAGAAAAGTGAGATGGCCTGTTTTGACAAGTTTGCCTCTTATCAGGGCATCGTGATGCTTCAACCTCGACGCCACAAATTTTGCGAGTGCGTCAGTCACTCCTGGCTCATTAAGGTTTTCCCATGCTTTCATCACGATGCTGTCCATCAGTGACTCAAGGGACGTATCCATTTCATGCCGAGGCTGTGACAGATTGCTGATGAATTGGAGGGCTGAGACTAGATCCTCTGGAGTCAGGTTTGTGGCAAGCTCAGACGACAGGAAGAATCGGTAAGCACCTACAAACCCTTCACTTCTTGGCTCCTTCAGATGGGCGAATAGCTCTGCAGCTGTAATGTGGAAGGGCCAGAGTGCTCTAAGAACGCAGCCTTTAAGTTCATCACGAACATCATCAGAAGTATCTACAGCGACCAATGGTTTGAGCCTTTTTCTTGTTGCGTCGTCCCCTATCCTGCCAATCGCATATGCGGCCTGTACTCGGATATCTAGGCTGTCTGACGGATCAAGAACTACGGCTAAAAAGGCTTCGTTGAGGCTTTGGACGTTGCAGGACTCCGTAATATCAATCGCAACTCGTCGGACAATGAATCCTTTTGTCTTATCGACGATGTAGGGGAGAAGTTGGTTTGCTAATCCAGGATGGGACAAGTTCTGGTAGTGCTCACTATCGCGGTCGAAGGTCGTTTCTCCCTCAAAAAGCTGTAACAATGCTTCGACCAAAGCAGCCCGCTGCTGCGAGTCTCCAGTGGCTACTTCACTCCTTAAGAGCAGATCTGGTTCAGTTTGTACGATGCTCTCGAATATCTCTGAGATCATCCCTGCCAGCCATGCAGCCGTCTCGCCCAATTGGGGAATGGTCTTCTCGCTAGAATCATCGGGATGAATGATTAGGCTTTTGATCTGAGCGACTGAAACGTCGTGCTTCTTGAGATGCCATGCAGCGAGAAATTCCGCATATGTCTGATGCCCCCAACCAATACGATTGAGACCTCGAGTTGAAAATAGACCGGTGCTAAGTGTCTCTCGAATCTCTTTTTCTGTTATTGTGAACCGCGCACCGTTATCTGTTTCGTAGCCTCCTGACAGATCACGAAGAAGCATGTCTTCATCAGATGACTCTGGTAGATCCATGCCAGAATAGATCGCATTTCGATTGCCGAAAACCATACATGCTGCAATGCGAGCAGCCACAGCCAATCGTTGATCCGGGCTTAGCTGTCCAGCTTCCCTTGCAGCAATACGACTTTTACTTTTCTCCGCAACTAACTCGCGACATCCTGCCAAATACAATTCAATCTGTGAGGAGGGAAGACCCCCCTGCTTTTGGGAAAGCATGAGCAAGAACTTCAAAGTGACGGGCTTTATAGCAAAGGGGACCGCTCCTGAAGATTCGACTTGGTTGAGGAAGGCTTTGACATCCAAACCGCTGGCTCTGGCTGATTCTTCGACATCGGCTTTTCTCAAGGGAGCCAGCACGTAATACTGCACCGCCTCCTGGCCCAACCACTCTGCTAGTCCCTCCTCAAGAAGGCTTGGCCATTCGATTGTCCTACACGCTATTCTGAGTCTTAATCGATCGGACGGCAGTCTCTTAAGTTGGTCTGCTAAGAGCGAAGCTAGAACTTTAACGGACAGTAATCCCTCGTCCAAGCTATCCAGGAAAAGATGTAGGGTGTGCGTGCCTGTTAGCCAGTCCTTGAGGATGGGACTATCGAACGTATCGGCAATTACCCGTGTTTCGGTTTGGTAAGACCGAAGGTTTATGAACAAATGTCTATCAGTTGGGTCACGTGGTGTGGATTTCAATAGCAATTCTTCGTCAGCGAGAACGGTTGACTTGCCCATCCCAGGATCGCCAAGTAAGACAAGTGCCTTCGACTCATGGATTTTCGAGAGAGAAAGAATCTGTGGATTCGCAAATCTCCCAGTTTGCGAATGCGGATCAGGCAGGTAGCCTCCATCGGTGAGATTGAGGCTGGATCCCCTTGGATGCCAAAACCGTTCCCAGTTAAAACGGATATTGCTCACATCCTTACCTTCTTACCTTGAAGATACCGAAGGTGTGTGTAGTATGAGGTGCTTCTCTTCTCAAATGGGCTTTATAAAGCATCGGATGCGCTGAGGCCAGTGCTGAGATGGACGTTGAGCGGGTCGGGGAGTTTTAGTTTTCCCCCATTTCTTCCATCGGTTTGTTTCAGCCGCCGCGTTGCCCTTACCGACGGTTTTCACTTCTTAAAAATCAGCCTCGGCTCCGTCATGTTTCCCATCGAGACTGCGATCAGTTCCCATCCGTTTGATCCAAATTCGTTCAGCTTCGTTTGCATAGTCTGCGTATCGGGAAGTACCTCGACGATTTGGTACTGAAACCGCTTCGGCTCTTGCGCCTTCGCGGTGAACGGTTGCCCCATGAGCATCAGAAGTCCCAATGCGCCAAGGCTCACGCCCGCGATCAGCCACGCTAGTGAAAGTCGTACGTTCTGCATAGGTCACCTCACGGAGGTTATTGTTAGGGATGCGCGGCGCGCCAGTTGTGGCCGGTGCCGAGATCGACTTTGAGCGGGACGGAGAGGTGCAGCTGTTTGCCCACACCTTCCATCTCGTGTTTCACCAGCCGTTTGGCTTCGTCCAGTTCCTTCTCAGGCACTTCGAAGATCAATTCGTCGTGGACCTGGAGGATCATCTTTGTGTGGGGCATCTCGTGATGAAGCGCTTTACTCACGTTGATCATCGCCACTTTGATCAGGTCGGCGGCGGAACCCTGGATGGGACTGTTCACCGCCATGCGTTCGCCGAAGCCGCGCTGCACGGGGTCGCCGCTCTGTAATTCAGGAATCGGCCGCCGCCGCCCCAGGATGGTGGTGGTGAAGCCTTTCTCTTTGCCTTCGGCGATATTCCGATCCATCAAGGCCCGCACGCCCGCATACTTTTCAAAATAGGTTTCGATGTACTTCTTCGCTTCCGCCTGCGGGACGCCGATGTTCTGCGAGAGGCCGAAGGGGCTGATGCCGTACACGATGCCGAAGACGACGCTCTTGGCCGCCCGCCGCATCTCGCGGGTGATCTGCGACGCGGGGAGATGAAAAATATCCATGGCGGTGGCCATATGGATATCTTCGCCCTTCTCGAACACTTGGAGCAATCGTGGATCCTGCGACAGATGCGCGAGGATGCGCGGTTCGATCTGACTATAGTCGGCGCAGAGCAGGGTGTGGGCCTTGGGTGCGATGAAGGCCTCTCGAATGCGCAGGCCGTAGTCGCCCTTCACGGGGATGTTCTGGAGATTGGGGTCGGTCGATGACAGCCGGCCGGTGGCGGCGACGGTTTGATTCAACGACGTGTGGAGCCGCTTCGTATCGGGATTCACCAATTCGGGCAGTGCATCGACGTAGGTCGATTTGAGTTTGCTGAGGCTGCGATAGGTCAGGATCTGCGCCGGCAAATCATGCTGGGTGGCGAGCTGGGTGAGCGTGTCTTCGTCGGTCGAATAACCGGTCTTGGTTTTGCGGCCCGGCTTGAGGCCGAGTTTCTCGAAAAGCACGACGGCCAGTTGTTTCGGTGAATTGATGTTGAATTCGCCGCCCGCCAGACCGGCGATGGTCCCCATCATCTTGTCGAGTTCGTGTTCCAATTCCTTGCTCAAGACTGTCAGGCCCTCGACGTCGAGCAGGAAGCCGTTTCGTTCGATCTCGGCCAGCACCGGCACAAGCGGCATTTCAATGTCATGAAACAGTTTCAGGCTGCCTTGGGCGGTCAATCGCTCAAGCATGACCGGCGCCAGCTGGGCCAGCACCATGGCTTGTTCGGCTGCCTCGTCGCGCGAGCCGGTATCTTCGTCGAAGAGCGACTGCGGCGCCTTGGCCTCGGAGTGGGATTCGCCTAGGCGGTGGCCGACGGCCTCCAGTGCAATGGTCGCAAGGCTGTGGTCGCGCCGGTTGGGGTTGAGCAGATAGTCCGCGACCATCGTGTCGAGATAGGGGCCGGCAATGGTGACGCCGATGCGATGGAAGGCGAGCAGCGTGGCTTTCAGATCATGCACGACTTTGGTGCGCGACTGGTCCTGTAGCAGCGTCGTGATCGGGCGCATGTAGGTGTGTACATCGAGCGGGAAGAAGGCGGTCTGTCCTCCCGACGACAGCGCGAATCCGAGTACGTCGGCTCTGATGCTGGATCCGCCCGAGAGCAGACATTGCACGGCGAGGGGACTTCCTGCGGGAAGTTTTGCGACAAATCGTTCTGCGGAAGGCTCGTCTTGTATGATTGTGAGTGCCGCCGCCGGAGTCTCAGCAGGCTTGGCTGCCGGTTGAAGGGTCTTCAGCAACGCCGTAAATTCCAGTTCGCGGAGCAGGTCGGTTAGTTGATCCTGATGCGGCGGCTTGACCCGGAAGGCTTCCGCGTCGAATTCGACCGGGCTGTTGACGTCGATGGTTGCCAGCTTGCGGCTGAGCCGGGCGTTGTCGGCCTGTTCGATCAGCATTGCCTTGATGCGGGGCGGGGTGACTTCCTCGACGCGGCGGAGTAATTCGTCGATCGTGCCGAACTGCGCGATGAGCTTAATCGCGGTTTTTTCACCGATGCCTTTGACGCCGGGGATGTTGTCCGAGGCATCGCCCATAAGTCCCATGATCTCGATCACCCGCGCCGGTTCGACGCCGAACTTTTCGACACACTCGGGTTCGCCGGACCATTTGTCCTTCACGGGGTCATAGATACGCACGTGCGGCGTGATGAGCTGCAGCATGTCCTTGTCGCCGGTGACGATCACGACGTCATCGCCGGCGTGTTCCGCCTTTTGCGCCAGCGTGCCGATCAGATCGTCGGCTTCGTAGCCGGCCTGCTTGACCGCAGGAATGTTCAAGGCTGCTACGACTCGATGGATGTAGGGGATTTGGGCGCTCATGCCGTCGGGCATCGGGGGGCGCTGGGCTTTGTACTCTTTGAACTCCTGCTGCCGCAGCGTCGGCCCGCGCTCATCGAATGCGACGACGATGCCGTCTGGTTTCCGTTCGCGCAGGATCTTCAGCAGCGTGGTCATGAAGCCATAAACCGCGTTCGTCTGGAGGCCTTTGGAATTATTTAGGGCGGGGAGGGCGAAGAAGGCGCGATAGATATAGGCGCTCCCGTCGATCAGATAGAGCGTCTTGCGGCTGGAGTCAGTCGTCATGGCCGTTTACGAATCGGGCGCGAGGGTCAGGGGTGGTTTGTCGAACTTGGCGCGCATGGCATTGAGGGCCTGCAACACGGTGCGTTGACCGACGATTTTTGCCTCCAGCTTCCGTTTGCCTGGAAAATCAAGGAGCGAGATACCGATGAGCATGGTCAGGATTCCCTGGCCGGGAAGAAACAGCATGGCGAGACCGGCCAGCAGAAACACGGCGCCGACCACATTCTTGACGATCAGCCCGGTCAATCGAATGATCGGGTTATAATTCTTCATCCAGTGCCGTGGTGTGCGCGTGTCGAAATAATCGGCTGGGAGCCGCACCATAATGAATGGAATGGCAATCAGGGTACCGATAAATCCGACCAGTGAGCAGACGGTCAGCCAGATGAGCACGTGGACCGGGACATATTGTGTAACCGTTGCGAGAAAGGCATCCATGCGGGGGAGATCCTAGCATGGGAATCCTCTCAACCGGAAGGGCCAGGCGCGCCTGGTTTACCTCGCAACGGACGGCGTCATATAATGGCGGCAGTGTTATCGGAGGAAGTGAATCCTTTATGGGTATGCGGGCTCTCATGACCTGGCGACTGCTGGTGTTCTCGGCCTGCTTGGCAGTGCTCGGAGTGGTGCTGTGCGCGGTTCCTAGAGTTGCACTGGCCGAGGGAAAAGACGATCTCCAGGTTGAGATCACGAAAAAAGGGCTGGGAAAAGAAGTGGTCATCACCCAGGGCGCGAAAGAATGGTTTATGCTGATTGAAGTGACTCCGGAAAATACGGTCGTGGTCCGGCAGGAAAAGGATCAGGACAAGTATCTCGTCGATGAAAGCGAAACCCACGACCGGCCGTTGGTGCCTGCCGAAGTCGACGCGGCCATAGCCGACTACATCAATAGCGTGAAGGCACGCGCCAAGAAGTAACGGCACCATGTCCAAGAAGCCCAAATTCGTCATCTTCGCGCATAACGCTACCTACGATAAGCTGCATCAAGTCGCGACGCTCGGCATGACCGCTGCCGCGATGGGCAAAGATGTGATTGTTGTGTTGTTGTTCTGGACGATCAAGAAGTTGGCCGAAGGAAAGATCGACCAGATCGACTTTCCGCCGGAGTATGCGGACTCTGCCGAGGAAGTCAGCCGTCTGCTGAAAGAGAAGAAGGTTCCGAAGATTTCCGAAATGTTTCAGGATGCCAAGCATGTCGGCCAGTTTCGCCTGATCGCCTGCAGCGCCGGCCTGGAATATATGGGCGTTGACGGAAAAGCGGTTGAGGCGAACGTCGATGAGGTCTTAGGGCTCCCCGCCATTTTGAGTCTGACCGCCGAAGCCGAAACGAAGTTGTTTATTTAGCGGGATTTCTCTACTCCCACCCGATCGCAATACTCTGTCAGTTTGCACTTGCTGCACCAGGGAGAGACTGGTTGGCAGAGGTTCTGTCCGAAGGGTACCAGCAGGTCGTTAAAGGTAATCCAGTATTGCGGGGGGAGTTTCCGGCGCAATGCTTCTTCGCTCTCGTCAGGTGCTTCGGTTTTGATGTAGCCCCAGCGGTTGCTGATCCGGTGCACGTGGATATCCACACAGATGCCTGGCTTGCCGTAGCCGACCGTGACAACCAGGTTCGCCGTCTTCCGCCCTACCCCTGAGAGCGTGACCAGTTCATCGATGGAATCGGGCACGACTCCATCGTAGGTTCCGAGGATCCGCTGACAAATTTTGTGAATGGATTTGGCTTTTGTCCGGTAGAAGCAGACCGGATAAATGGCCTGTTCAATGGCCTTGAGTGGAAGCGCCAGCATGGTGGCGGGTTCATACGCGAGGGCAAACAGCCGCTCGCTGGCTTCCCCGGTGGTTTTGTCTTTGGTGCGGAGACTGAGGAGGCAGGAAATCAGAATGCGGAACGGATCGCGGTTCGATTCTCGCGCGACGACCCCCACGACCGGTTCCTGCCATTGACGGATCTCTCGCCTGACGATCCTGATGGCGGCATGGATCTGGTCCTGACGCATCTGGTCCGACTAGCGTAGAGTGGAAGAGCACGCTGACCGAGGAGAGAGCACGAGGAAAGCTCAGCCCGAGGCTGTCAGCTACTCAGGCTTCCGCTTGGACAACCACTTCTGACGGCGGCGCTGAGCTTCGCGCAGCTTCGCTTTTTTCCTGACGCTCGGCTTTTCGTAGAAACGGCGACGCTTCAGTTCGCGGAACAAACCTTCGCCTGCCAGCTTCTTCTTGGCAACCTTCAGAGCTTTTTCAACGTTGTTATTGAAAACTTTAATTTCCATCCGGTCCGACTTTCAACTTTCTCAGGCCGTGCCTGGCTGCACCCATGACACTACGTACTAGGCGGCGGAGTGTAACATAGCCCCTTGAGTTCCTCAAGGCTGTTGGCGATCTTGGCGATTCGTTGTATCTGATCTGCATTAACCTGCTGATTACGTTGCAATTTTACATTTGTTTTGGCTGTATGCAGACCGGCTTCTGTCGCGGCGATAGCCAAGATAATTCCAACAGTTGCATCTGATTGCACGGCTTGCGACAGAACCGCTCGCACGGTTGTAATGATGTGTCCTGCCTCGCAGGCAAGCTCCGCGATTTTGAGCGGAACCTCTGTGGCCTTCTCAAGTGCCGTTGCGAGAAACAGGGGACGGTCTGCGTGATCTACAGGGAGACGTCGGGCGCGTGAGACCGCTTCATAGGCCTCGCAGTCATCCCGCATCAAGTCAGCGAGTCTTTGACTGAGGCTGTTGAGCGATTGCTCGGGCTCCGTCTGCTTCCCGATTCGAGCTCCCATGGTGCCCAATGATGCCGCGAGGGCTCCCGCCAGCGCCGCGACCGCACCACCGGCCGGTGTCGGTGTGGCTGCCGATACCGTGCGAAGAAATTCGCTGAGGGTTGGTTCAGACCCTGGATCGGGTTGAGCGGCATGAGCGCCTGCTAGCCTCGTCTCAAGAATTTGTGTGGGGTCGAAGCGCCCGAGATGTAAGAGCGTCGCAGCGGCCTGATTCAAGGCAGCTTGCGGCACGAGCCCGATCAGTTCGCTTTCGGCTATCTCTACACCGGCCTTGGCTGCCTCGGTTTGAATCGTGTGGAAGGCTGTGTCCATCGAGGTGACGCGGTAATCGGTGAGATTCATGGAGATCTGCACCATTCCGCGACTGGCCAATGGCACCCCGATGGCTTTCACGCAAGGCAGACCGCCATTGGACTGCCTGATTGTCTGAGCAATCGTCTTCGCGATAGTGAGATCGGCCGTCTTCAGATTCACATTGAAAGCAATCAGTGGTTGCCTGGCGCCGATGACAATGGCCCCTGCGCGTTCATGGAGACGAGATGGGCCGAAGTCTGGCTGCCAATTTCGGTCGGCTGCCATGCGCGTCTCCAGCCCGGACAGCCCTCCCTGTCTGATTGCTTCCAACCTTGTCCGGTTTGGATGGCCGGCCGCTTGTTCATAGAGAAACACCGGGATGTTCAGTTCACCTCCTACCCGTTTGCCGAGCCGGCGGGCGAGTTGAATACAGTCCTCCATCGTTACCCCCTGGAGCGGAACAAAGGGAACGACATCGGTCGCTCCGATACGTGGATGGACTCCCGTATGGCGGCGCAGATCGATCAGCTGTGTTGCGATCTGTATTGCGTGAAACGCCGCTTCTAGAACCGCATCGGGATCGCCTGCAAAGGTCAGCACGGACCGATGGTGATCGGGGTCGCTGGTTCGATCTAGCAGGCGGATGCCCGGGATCGATTCCACCGCCGCGAGCAGCGCTTGGATCGTAGCGGGATTCCGGCCTTCGCTGAAATTGGGGATGCACTCGACGATCTTCGGCATTGGATCTCTATTAGATGAGTAGATGAGAACAAAAAAGCCGGAGGGACTATCTGAGTTCCCTCCGGCTTGTCTTTGACCTCAACGAAGGAAGCTGCTCCGGCGTTACTTGGTTTTCTTGACGAAGGTTTTGTAGATCCGGCCAGAGGCGGCCTGTTCTTCTTCCATGCCGACCAGTTGATGTCCCGTCGTGTCGCACCAGGCGGGCATGTCTTTCTTGATCCCCTCGTCGTCGGACACCACTTCGAGCACCTGCCCGAGGGTGAGTTCCTTGATCTTCTTCGAAGTCAGAATAATCGGCATGGGGCAAAAATATCCGAGTGTGTCGAGTTTCACATCAGCCTGCATCGTCGGTATCTCCGTCTGTGAACAAGTTATATGAAGAGGTTGACGCTACCCTGTTTGGCTTCGGCCAGATAGGTCGTGACCCCGGCGAATTGATCGATTCCGTCGATTAACGTGTCCTTGGTAATGCCCATCAGGCCCATCGTCGTGGTGCAGGCAATGAACCGCACGCCCAGATCCAGCGCCGTCTCCATCAGCTCGGGCACCCCCGGCATTCGGTTCTGCTTCATCACGAGTTTCATCATGCTGGTGCCGAGTCCGCCGAAGTGGAATCGTGAGAGCGGGAGATTGTCGGCTCCTCCCTTGTTCAGCATGCCGAATATGCGGCGCAGCCAGTCCTTGGCCGAACTGGCCGCCCCTTTCTTGCGGATCGTATTCAAGCCCCAGAAGGTGAAGAAAACGGTGACCTGCATGCCCATGGCGGCCGCACCGGTGGCAATGATGAAGGCGGCCATTGCGCGATCCAAGTCGCCGCTTAAAAGGACAATCGTCACCCGGTCAGGTTTCGATTCCTGCAACTGCGCCAGCGTGGCGGAGGGTTCGATTTGTGGCATCTGCTGCGTCATCTGCATGGGTACCTCAATTTGCGCGATAGGACTGTGCGGTGCGAATGTCCGCTGTTTTCGCGGCGATTTGACTATAGTCTCCGTATCTTTTTCTTGTCAAGGCGACGCGCTTGACCGCACCCGTGGGGCTGGCTATAGTCCCGCCCGTATGTTTTTTTGCATGATGCAGGATACTATAACGGCATGAGCACCGTTCTCGAACAAGACCCCGCACCGTTACGCAGTCCGCCGCTGTTGGGCTTCTGGTATGCGGCTGCGACCAGTTCTGAGGTGGCCCCTGGCACCATGAAGGGCGTGACGCTGCTCAGTACGCCGATTTTGCTCTGTCGCACCAAAGACGGCCGTGTCTCCGCGATGCTCGATCTGTGTCCCCATCGGGGGATGCCCCTGTCCTTCGGGCGGATGGAGGGCGATCGGGTGGAGTGTTACTATCACGGCTGGCAGTTTGAAACCGACGGACGGTGCGCGGCGATTCCGTCCCTCGTAAGCGATTCCCCGATCGACCCCAAGAAAATCTGCGTCACCTCCTATCCCTGTCAGGACCAGGACGGTTATCTCTGGGTCTACATGGGCGACAGCCGCTATCCGGACCGGCCGATCCCTCCGCTGATGCGGCATCCGCTTCCATCCAGTCCCTATCTGATGTTCCAGCATTCGCAGATGTTGTCCAGTACGCTTGATGACGGCGTGGTGGGATTGATGGATCCGGCGCATGGCCCCTATGTGCATCAGAGCAGTTTGTGGCGGAAGCCCGCCAGCCAGCACGACAAGGCCAAGACGTTTGAACCGATCCCAAACGGATTCCGGATGATCGGCCATGCGCCGTCGAAGAATAGCCCGCCGTATCAATTATTGAAGTGGGTTTCCGGGGGAGAGCTCACCACCACGATCGACTTCGTGCTGCCGAATCAGCGGTATGAATTGATCCAGTGCGGATCGCTGTGGGTCTCGATCAGGGTCCTGATGACGCCGATTACGGAACATGAAACCCGCATGGACTTCTGCGCGGCATGGAACGTCTTCCGTTGGTTGCCGTTCGGCTCATCGATTTTCAAGTATTTCGCTAAGGGCTTTCTGGCCCAGGACAAAGTGGCGATGGACCGCCAGTCAATCGGGCTCAAGCACAAGCCGCCGTTCCGCCTGGTCGGCGATGCTGATCAGCAGGCCAAGTGGTATCACAAGTTGAAAGCGGCTCATGTCGCATCGCTTCAGACCGGACAACCGCTCGATCATCCGCTCAAAGGCCCGGTCACACTGCGCTGGCGCAGCTGATTGTTTCCGTCGTTCGGAGAGGGCCTCACGCTCAATATCCGATGGAAGACAGTGAGATCAGCGGGCGGGCGCTACTGTTCTTTGGATTCAGACGGCAGGATTAACTCCATTGCCCGGCGGATCTGATCACGGGAGCCAAGTAACACCACAATATCGCCGGGGAGCAGTTTGGTTTTTTCCGACGGGTTTGACTCGGTCACTCCCGCTCTGGTCCAGGCAATGACCGAGGCTCCGGTCCGTGGTCGCAGGGACAGTTGGGAAAGCAGTTTGCCGGCTGCCGGTGAGGCTTCTTCAATCCGGCAGGTTTCTACCTCCACATCGCTGAGGGTTCCCCCGCGAAGATGATGGGCCAGTTCCGGCAAATCGCTCCGGCGTAACAGGGCGTACCCTTCCCGGCGCACCTGCTCGGCCTTCCGCATGACGAATTCCTGCGGCATATTGTAGGTGCGGAGCACCAGCGCGAAGATTTCAATCGACGTCTCAAATTCTTCCGGCACCACGTCATCGGCGCCGAGCTGATGGAGTTCTTCCAGTTCCCGCAGGTAGCGGGTCCGCACGACGATGTGGAGTTTCGGGTTCAACCCTCTGGCCACCTGTACGGTGCGCCGGGCCATGAAGGGATCGGAAATCGCCACGACCAACACGCGCGCATCTTCGATCTTCACATGGCGGAGCACGTTCGGGTTCGTCGCATCGCCGTAGTACAGCGGGAGTCCATGCGTGGTTTCCCGTTGGACGGTATCGCCGTCGAGATCCAGCGCGATATACGGCACTTCCGTTTCGCTCAGCACCCGCGCGAGGTTTCGCCCGTTCAGCCCGTATCCCACGATGATCACGTGATCCTTGATCCGGAGATGCCGCCCTTCCGTTTCCAAGACGTGGGCGGTCGTTCGACCGGGGAACCAGTGGCGGAGCCGCTGCATCGCTTCAGCCCGGCGGGCGAGGTGCGGGGACCATTGCATGAGGAACGGAGTAATAATCATCGAACACACCGACACCGCCAGGAATATTTGATAGGGCACGCCGGTCAGCAATTTGTTCTCTTGTCCAACTTGCGCGAGGATGAAACTGAATTCGCCGACCTGCGCGAGGGCCACGCCGGCCATCACGGCGGAACGCGGGGGGGCGGCGACGGCCAGGACGGCTCCGGCCCCGGTCACAAATTTGATCACGAGGATGGCGGCGAGGAGGCCGGTCACCACGGCGGGATATTCCAGCAGGATCCGCCAGTCCATTAAGATGCCGATGGACACGAAGAACAGGCTGTTGAAGCTGTCGCGAAACGGCAGGACTTCGGCCATGGCCTGGTGGCTGAATTCCGACTCTGAAATGACGAGCCCGGCGATGAAGGCGCCGAGGGCTAGCGACAGGCCGCCGAGCGCCGTCAGCCAGGCGATGCCGAGGCACAGGACGATGATCGTGAGCAGGAACAACTCGCGGCTGCGGCTGCGGACAATGTGTTCCAGCAGCTTCGGTACGAGATACCAGGCGGCAGCCACGACGAGACCGACGACCACCACGGATTTTCCGAGCGTGAGCAGAATGGAGAGCGCCGCTCCTTCACTGGGACTGGACAGAATCGGCGCGAGGAGGATCATCGGGACCACGGCCAGGTCTTGGAAGACGAGAATGCCGATGGCCGCGCGTCCGTGTAGGGACTCGCTTTCGCCGTTTGCCGCGAGAGCTTTCAAGACGATAGCGGTGCTGCTGAGGGAGATGAGGAAGCCCCAGAAGATGCCTTGTTGCCAGGGCACCCCGGCGAGCATCGCTCCGCCCCAGACGATGGCGATCACGCCTCCGACTTGAATCGGCGCGGCAATGAAGAGCAGGCGCTTCAGCGACGCCAGCTGTACGAGCGAGAATTCAATGCCGATGGTAAAGAGCAACAGGACGACGCCGATTTCCGCCAGCACTTGAACGGTACTGGAGTCGGAGATCAGATTGAACCCGTGGGGACCGATCAGTGCGCCGGCCACCAGAAATCCCGCAATGGACGGGAGCCTGAATTGATGAAAGACGAACACGACGGCAATGGACACCGTGAAGATGACGAGCAGATTGCTGAGGACGCTGTAGTCGGTCATACGAAAGCCTGCCAGGAATGAGTGTGAAGAGTCAGGCGGGGAGATCGGCTCATCCCGTTCACATCGCGCCTCACGATTCCCATGGTATAGAGCGGAGAATACCTCAGCGGAGGGTCCCGAACAAGGTAAAGCTTCTTGTCGGGCTGCGTCGAGGTGGGTAGAGTGGTCCGGGATGTCAGGAGAAGAAGCTGAATGATTCGCGCCATCCTGTTCGATTTTAACGGAGTCCTCGCGGATGATGAGACGGTCCATGTGGAGTGTTTCTGTCAGGCGCTCCACGAATTCGGCCTCGCCCTGTCCACAACGGAGTATTACGGGACCTATCTCGGGATGGATGAACGGAGCTGCACCGCGCTCCTCATAGCGGCACGTGAGGGCCAGAGTGATGCCGAGTTGGTTAGGCAGATTCAGGACCGCAAGGCCGAGTTGTTTCGATGCCATCCGGCTGCGCAGAAGCCGGCGCTCTTTCCCGGTGTGATTGAGTTTGTGCAAGCCGCCAGGCCGTTGTGCCGTCTGGCGGTCGCTTCCGGCGGCCGTCGCGAACAGATTGACCGGGCGCTGCACGGGACCGCGATCGAACGGGCCTTTGAACGTATCGTGTCGGCTGACGATTGTCCGGTCGGGAAGCCCGACCCTGCCATCTATCTCTTGACCTTGACGCGATTGAACGACGGCGTGCGGCCTCTCTTGAGGCCTGATGAGTGTTTGGTCATTGAAGATTCAAAGGCGGGTATTCGAGCGGCTCGGGCCGCCGGAATGTCCGTGCTCGGATTGGCGACGACCTACCAGGCCGATGAATTGCGTGAGGCGGATCGAGTCCTGCCGTCGTTGGTTGCGGTCGATCCCGGCATACTGCTTCGGCAGTTTTCCTGAGTGCGCCGGCTGTTCAATCTTGCGCACTTGATCGCGGGAAACCCGCTCCTGCTCTGCCTTTCCCCCTCCAAAGCGGCATAGACTCTCGTGACCTCCATTGCGTAGGCTGTCGCTAGTACGAGCGCGGCTCGCATCGTGGTGCTGAAGAGTGTCCGGTGCACGGTCATAATTTTTTCCGGAGGTGCTCCATGGGTGTGAACCAAATATTTTTCGTCATGACGCTGGTCGCGTTGACTGCTGTGAGTCCCGCGCACAGCGATACCCCGCCTCCGTCGGAACCGTCACATACGTGGGAATGTCCGCAAGCCGATGGAACACTGGTCTATACGAATAAAGAAAAACCCGGCTGCCGGGCAATGCCGCTGAAACCATTGTCGGTGGTTCCCTCATTGGAGAACATGCCCCTTATTCCCCGCACGATCGGCAATCCGCCCTACCAGGCTCCTGTGTCTCAGGGATATGGGCCTGCCAACGGAACACAGAATGTGCCGGATTGGGCCAAGGACTGGCATGCCTCAACAACAGGAAATCACGGCGACATCTGCGGGATGTTTTGGGAATGGGTCCGGTTGAATGAGAAGACCAGAGGCGGAGTTTTCTTTGGTTCTGATCCGTCCTACGGCAGTGACCTGAGTGGACAGAACCAGCGAGGTGCCAGTTATTCTTTCTATGATCAAACTCGGTATTCCGCGTTGGCAAGAATCTTTGGGTCAGGGTTTATTCCCGTCGGCTGCCAGTAAGCGCGGGGCGGCTTCGCTACGCAATTGAGCCAAGACGATGGCGGGATCCTCGTAGGCCCAGAAGGTCTGGATCTCGCCGGCTTCATTGAATTCGAACAGATCAATCCCCTTCCCCCCTTCACTTCGACAGGCTTCCCGTTTTTCCCGATTCCCTGTACATGAAACAGGACCGCTGCTCGGTTGTGGGAGATGTGTGTTTTCTGTGCGTGGAATAGTGATTTTCCGCAGGGTGCCGCCGATAGAGTGCACGAGCGTCTTCAGCGCGGCCTATCCTTGAACCGGCGTCGCGCCATAGGGCTCGTGGCTGATGGGATCGAGGGCGAACAGGCTGTTCAGACAATCGAACGGCTTATGCCTTGTAGTATTCGCGATACCACTTCACAAATCGAGGGATACCTTCCTCGATCGGTGTCGATGGTTTGAACCCCACATCATTGGCCAGGTCGTCAATGTCCGCATAGGTCGCCGGCACATCGCCGGGCTGCAGGGGCATGAGCTTCTTTTCCGCCTTCTTGCCGAGAGCATTCTCCAAGACTTCGATGAAATGCAGCAATTCGACCGGCTGATGGTTGCCGATGTTATAGACGCGCGCCGGAGCGGAACTGGTGCCGGGGTCCGGTTGTTCGCCATTCCACGACGGATTCGGCGTCGCCGGGTGATCGAGGGTGCGAATGATCCCCTCGACGATGTCGTCCACGTAAGTGAAATCGCGCCTCATCTTGCCGTGGTTGAAGACCTCGATCGGTTTTCCTTCCAGAATCGCCTTGGTGAAAATGAACAGAGCCATGTCCGGGCGTCCCCAGGGGCCATAGACGGTAAAGAAGCGCAGGCCGGTGCAGGGGATGCGATAGAGATGCGCGTAGCAATGGGCCATCAGCTCATTGGCCTTCTTGCTCGCGGCATAGAGGGAAACCGGATGGTCCACGTTGTCGTGGATCGAGAACGGCATATGGGTGTTCCCGCCGTAGACGGAACTGGAGGAGGCGTATACCAGATGGTCGACCTTGGCGTGCCGGCATCCTTCCAAGATGTTCATGAAGCCTTCGATGTTGCTCTCGGTATAGGCGTGGGGGTTGATCAGCGAGTAGCGGACGCCGGCCTGGGCGGCCAGATGCACCACGCGTTTGATTCCGTGATCGGCAAAGAGCGCCTTCATCCCTGCTCGGTCGGCCAGATTCAACTTGAGAAAGCGATGGCCGCTGGCATTGGCCAGTTGGGCCAGCCGTGCTTCCTTCAAGCGGACATCGTAGTAGTCATTGACGATATCCAGGCCGATGACCTGTTCGCCGCGCGCCAGTAAGCGCTGGGCCACGTGGAAACCGATGAATCCGGCTACGCCGGTGACAAGAATTGGGGATGGTGCTCCAGCCATTCGCGTGCACTCCTTCACATGTGGTTAACACGATGGTGCTTATGCCCGTCCGCCTGACTTCATGAACGGGGGATCGCCGTGGTCCAGACGGTGTAAGGCCAGCGGTGTCAAGGATTCCCCTGACGAGACCACTTCCACATGACCGTCCTGGTTGGCCCGATAGATGTCGAGCGCTCGAGCGTAATGATACCCGCAACCCTGAGCGTCGAGAAGGTCTTTCAGTTTTTCCGGACGTTCCCAATGCGCCGTGAGCAGCGCCGTTCTGGCAGGATTTCGTTGACTGAACATGAACGAGAGGTGGTCCGGATACCAGTCCGCTCCTCCGGTCGCATAGGAGACAAAGAGTTTGGCTTGGGCTGCGGCGCAGAGATCTGACAGATAGGCATTGGTGAGGTAGCCGTTTTCACCCACGTCCAGCCACTTCCCGGGATGAGACAGCGAGGCATGGGCGGCATAACTCCGCACCTCCAGCAGTTGTTGCTGTGATGCGAGCACGAGCGAGATCGGTCCGTATTTCTCGACCAGTTGCTGAATGATCTGTTCCTTGAGCGCGGAACGGCCGTTGTTCGTAGGGCCGCTGTCGGCATGCACGAGGATATTTTGCCCGCGGTCGTGGATCAGATAGCAGTTTCTTGGCATTTCGAGATCGCAGGGGTCTTCTCCATAAAACGGCACCGACACGACAGATCCGCCGTCGAAGTCCCAGCGTTCGCCGTGCGCCAGTTCAACCACTCGTCCGAAGCCCATCTCGCGTAAGAGTCCGAGATAATCGTAGTGCAGTTTCTTGCGGTTGCGCCGGCTGGGCACGACGATCGGCGTTTCTTTGGGAAGATGCAGGAGTGTCCGTGGGTCCACGTGATCGTCGTGGTCGTGCGTGAGAAATACGGCGGCCGGTTTCGGCAGCAACGCGCCCCACAACGACGGCACCGACGATTCCGCAAACCAGGGGAGCAGCCAGGGATCGAAGAGCAGCATCTGCGATTGCTGGCGGTAGAGCAGCGCCGCATGTCCGAGATGCACGAGATCCCGGTCCTGCACGGCGTCGAGCCAGCGCTGCCGGACGGTCGGCTGGGCGGTGCCGAGCAGGCACTCGTATTGGTGCAGGGACTCAATCAGCTTGAGTAAGAGCGGCTGGGCTTCGCGCGGTGCGGCCATGACGACCGTTTTGATTTCTTCGGTTTGATGCGTGCCGTCCAACATGCCGAGGACTTTGCCCACTGCCGGGCCGAGGAGGCGCTGATCGAATCCGATGGGAATGGCCTGCCGTTTGACCGAATGGAAAATGCGCAGGCCGCCGTTGGTGACGGTCGCTGATTTCGTCGGATCGGTTGGAAACTCCCACTGAAACGTGCCGTCGGGTTTCCGCCCGCAGCGGATATGTTGCTTCAAATACGGGCGAGAGTTCACCAGTTCCGCATAAGCATCTTCCAGCCGCCGCTGCCGATCGGCATCGTCCAGCGGGGCGCGCTTCGAGAACACGTCGCTGATGGCCGTATCGATGGAGCTCGACAATAGACTATGGGCTTCGTGCAGACTGGCCACGACTTCAGGCGCGATGCCGGCCACGAAGGGGAACGGACCGGGCGCTTCTCCGCTTTCCAATTGCACCCAACACCAGGGGGCGAGGCTCACATATTGTTGCCGTGGAAGCCGGTCCCATACGCTGCTCATGATCTATGTCCCGGTTTCCCAGCGGAGCTTGCTGATCGTGGGTTCGTAGAGGGCCTGAATCACGTTGCCGTCGGGGTCTGAAAAATAAAATGAGTAACTGCCGTCCCGGTGTTGCTTCGGCTGTTTGACGATCGTTCCGCCGAGCCGAGCAATCTTCGGAGAAATTTCTGTAAACATCCGGTCGACGGTTTGGGGATTGTCGAGTATCACGCCGACGTGGTCCAGCAATTGGCCCTGGGGTGGGCGATAGGCGCTGAGTTCGTTTTGGGGAATTTGATGGAGCGCCAGATTGTCGTGCCCTGAACTGAAGTAGACATTGTCGGCATCCGGCTCCCAGACGACCTTCATGCCGAGCAACTCTTCGTAGAATCGGCGAGACGTGGGGAGGTCGGTCACCCGAAGGGCCAGATGCCGGAGTCCTCGATGGAGCGGAAGAGACATGGAGCCGATCCTGTTCTCACAAATCAATCGACCTGAAACGACCATATAGTAGGGAGGCATTGCCTCACCCGTCAACGGAAATTCTGCTCCTGCGTGTCGGAGCGGGCGCAGTGGCCCAGGGTATTGCGGTCCACCATCCATCGCGAAAATTCTGCCCCTGTGGAAGGCGGTGTGGCTGTGATACCATGACGCATTGATCGTTGCACAAAGGAGTATCGTGGCATGAATGCTCTACGTTCTATGGTGCTTATGGGGCTCGTTCTGGTTGCAGCGCCGGCGGTCACAGTGGCCGGAGGGCTTGAGAAGGACACGAAGGGAAAAGATGGCGCCCCGATGGTCTTGATACCTGAAGGCCCATTCCCGATGGGGGTCCCGGATGGTGATCGTGACGGAGGACGGGATGAATATCCTCGCCATGACATATTCGTGAACAATTTCTATATCGACAAATTTGAACTGACTAACGGCCGTTATCTTGAGTTCGTCAAAGCGACCAATCACCGTATTCCGCAGAATCCCACGAACCCCACGAGAAATCTCTGGCAGGGCGATACCATTACCGAGTCGCTCGCCGACCGGCCCGTCGTCAATGTGGACTGGGCCGATGCGAACGCCTATTGCCAGTGGGCCGGCAAACGATTGCCGACCGAAGCAGAATGGGAGAAGGCGGCCAAGGGGACTGCCGATCGTCGCTTCCCCTGGGGCAATGTCGAGCCGACCAACAAGCATCTGAACTTCAACCAGAAGTGGATCGGTGAAAAGACCCTCATGCCGGTGGGAAGCTATGAGCTTGGGAAAAGCCCCTTCGGCGTCTATGACGTGGCGGGCAACGTCTGGGAATGGGTGAACGACTGGTACGACGCCAAGTATTACGAGAAGAGTCCGGCGAAAAATCCCACGGGTCCTGAGTCCGGGACCAAACGCGTGCTTCGCGGGTCAGGCTGGCAGAACGAAACGCCGACCGTCCGCATCTTCACCCGGGTGGACAGCGACCCGACCATCCGTAACGAATCGACCGGGTTCCGTTGTGCCATGGATGCAGGGACAAAGTAGCGTGGCCGATGAGTGAGAAGGGGTTGTCAGGCATTACCGTCGCCGCATTTGAAAGCCGGATGGCCGTGGAAATGACCCGGCTCATTGAACGATACGGGGGCCGCCCATCGGTGGCCCCCGCCCTCCGTGAACTTCCTATTCAAGATAATCCCACTGCCCTGCGATTTGGAGTTCGGCTCATCGAAGGCCAGGTCGATGTGCTGGTGCTCATGACCGGCGTCGGGACGACGGCGTTATTCGACATTCTCAAAGCCCGCCATCCCATGTCGTCCATCATGGTCGGGGTCAAACAAACGGCCGTTGTTGCGCGCGGACCGAAGCCGGTGGCGGCGTTGAAAGCGCTGGGGATCACGCCCGCACTCGTTGTTCCAGAGCCCAATACGTGGGTCGATGTCGTGTCGACGCTCGATGAATATCGCCCGGTCAAAGGGCTGCGTGTGGCGGTGCAGGAATATGGCAGTTCCAATCCTGACTTTCTGGAGGCGTTGAGAGTCCGCGGCGCCGATGTGTTTCCCGTCCCGGTCTACAAGTGGGGACTTCCGGAAGATCTGACTCCGCTCAGGCTGGTCTTGGCAGACGTGGTTGCCGGCGATATCTCCGTGATGCTGATCACGAATGCGGCGCAGATCGATCAGGTGATGCAGCTGCTTGAACAGGAGGGCAAAGTCCCTCTGTTTAGAGAAGCTTGTAAGGGGATCGTCATCGCCTCCATCGGTCCGACCGCCAGCGAACGGCTTCGGCACTACGACCTTCCTGTGGACTTTGAGCCGTCGCATGGAAAGATGGGTGTGTTGGTGAAGGAATTATCTGAACAGATTGCTCCGCTGCTCGCCGCTAAGCATCGCTAATCGCCTCGTCGATCCTCATCCAGGTCATTCTCCCTCTCGTTCAAACCTGTGCACCGGATGGATAGATCGCTTCGTGCGGTCTTTTGCAATCGCCATCTTTCGCGGGGTTCTGCCCGGCACTTTTCTTGCGGATCTCCGCGGAATTCGGTTTTCACACAGAGGGTGTTCTATGAAAAGGGGGATGCGATGGCAACAGCGTTTGACCTGGACAAACAGACGGCTTCGTACGTGTGGCAGCTGGAGGAACAACGCAAACTCGAAAAGACGTTGCTGGTTGAGCGGGTTCGTGGAACGAAAGAGGGCGCCGAATCGGTGTTCAACGATATCAAGACTCGCGTGGCGGTGCTCGAAAGGCTGAATGGAACCGCCGGCGCCGCCTGCATTGCGCCGATCGGCTGGAGTAAGCTTATTTTTACCGGTGCGGACAGTGTGTCGGCGCCCAATACGATCGGGTTCGGTGGCCGCGATGAAACGCTCCGTAAACTGGACCAGATTCGTTCTTTCGAAGACTTCACGTATCTGCGCCTGAGTGCGAATCCTCACTATGTGGAGCATGGGATGCCGAACAAATCAGCCCATGCGCGGGTCGGGGCCAATGCCTCAATGTGGGACACGCTGGGCTATGTGCATGTTGGGTATGTCACGCAGCTGGGGGTTCCGGCCTCGTTGGAACCGACGACCGTTTCGATCATGTCGCGGCTGAATACGCTCTTTAATTGGGTCGAAGCTAATGCCGTGGGTGACGAATGGTATGCCCATGTCTCGGCCACGGCCCGGCTCTGGGTGACCTACGACGGTGAGTTTCGTCAAGCGCCGCCGGCGGTATTCGTGAACGTCCTGGCGGCACCATCGCAAATGCGGACCCATCACGACATTCCATCACCGGCGCCGAGCGCGGCGTTGACGATGCAAGTGTCGGCGTCGGCCGGCAGCGGCACGACGATCAGCGTGTATGAAAGCATCGAGCTGGTCGCGATGACCCCGAATGGCCACGCCTATTTGGACGGCATCTTTTCGTGGGAGCCCCTGGCGGTGCAACTGAGAGAGGGTTAGCGCCCGGCGTCTTTGTAGAGGGATCGAAGGATCTCGGACGTGTTGAAGAGCATGGCGTTTAATCGCGTGTAGGCGGCGTGACCGTAGTAGTGCTCTTGGACATTCGTGGAGTTCGTGCAGTCTTTGTAGTCGACCAGCAGGCAACTACCTTCGCTGGGGAACCGTACGGCGCGGCGGGCGCACTCCAACCAGCGTTCGAACCCATCGTAGGGCTCGACCATTTCCCATATAGTTTTGTTGACGGTTTTTGCTGCTTCCGTCGCCGGGACGGCATCGCTTCCTGCGACGGCCAACTGCTGGACATAGTCTCCGCCCCAGGCGATGGGCATTTCCATCGTGACTTGGGGCAGTTCCATTTTGGAAAGCCAGGTCTTGCCATCCGTTCTGAGATTCCGGTGATTGACGATGTGCAACAGGCGCCCCATTCCTGAGAGGTCCCATCCGTATCGTACCGGGGTGCCCATGGTGACGACATCGAGGGTGGCGCCGTTCAGCAAGGAATGGTCAGCGAGGAGGGGTTCGATGCGTCGAGCGGTGGCGGCCAGGTCGGCTTGGTTGTATTGATCGGCAAAGGCGGTTAGTAAGCCCAGGAGCTTCGGCCGTTTCGTAATAGGGCTTGGGCAGAGCAGATTTGAGGCCAGGGCAAGCACTAACCCCGCCTGTCCGTGGGCCTGCACGAGGATCCGGTCTTCCTTGCCCAGTTTCTGCGTCTCGCAGAGGGTGTGTAGTTCATGGAGTAAGCGGACAGCGGCTGCCGCACGGCCTAGATGGTGATGTTCTGAGGCCCAGAGTAGGCGCTGGCAGGCGATCGGTTGAGGGAGGCGCTTGTTGATGGCTTGCTGAAAGAGCGCCACGTAGGCATTGGTGAAGTTGCCGGCCTCGCCGACTTGTCCATCAACGATCTTTCCGGTCGCCGCATCGTTCAAAAACGGAGGCTTGAGCCCTCCCGAGAGGATCGGGATTCCGTTTCCTCCTTCCCGCATGGCTGAAAGCAGGGCATCGACACCCGAGACGCCGCGCGAATAGCCGCGTTTCAACCCGCCGACTTCGTCCAGCCGTTGCATGCCGAACACATCGCTGCCGTGGATCGAGCCATGGAGAAACACGATGGCGCGAACGCGCGCTTGTGAGAGCGCCGTGCCGTAGTCGGCCATGCTCTCGAACCAGGCTGGAGATTCAGGTAGCGCGCCGCCGGTCAGTTCGGTGGCCGTCAATCGTTCGCCGGGGCTCTTTCGCGAGAGCTCGTCGTGCTGGAAGTTATTCTCGTTCGGCATGGGAAGAGGTATCTACCGCAAGTGGAAGCGGAAGTGCAACGAGGTTCGCATTTATTGGGATGCGGGAGGGACTGAATCGAGGTCTGGCGCGTGCCTCGGCTGAAGAGGACTCTTGAGCATCACGGCGGTGGCCGTACAGATTTTATGCTCTTCGTCGATCTGGCGATCGATGATCTTCACCCCCAGCAGGTATTCTTGGACCAGCTCCTCACGGGTCAGCTCAATATCCTGTTCGGGCTCCCGGCCTGTCCGCTCTCGGACACGGTCGACCATGTGCTCCTTCACCATCACACGGATTTGTTTCGCCAAGTCGGTCCGTGCCGAGAGTTCCGAGACGCGCTGACAGATGATCTTGCCCTTCGCTAAATCACCGTGGCCTTTGCCGACCCAATAGCGATCTGAGGAATAGGAGTCAGGATTGTTTTCAGCGAGCGAGTGGATTTCCCTGGCTGATTGAGCCGGTCTCTGTGGCTCTTGGTGCCGCTTGAGTTGATCGAATGATCGCTCTGCGCGAGTGTTGACCTCGTTCGGCTCGGCCGCCGTGCTAGGAAGAGGGAGGAGAAGTGCCGTGCTCCCAAAGCTCAGTCCGATCAGGATGTTTCCGATTGTACGCATCATGGATTACTTTCCTCGTGCCCCATGTCCCCCTCCTCCACCCCCGTGGTGTCCTCCCCCACCTCCCCCAGAGGCGCGCGGCGGCGCAACCTGGTAGGGGACCCGCGGGACTTGAAGAGATGTGGGCGGATGGATCTGGTTGATGGTCGGGGGAAGGTGTCGGCCGATGGGGGGCTGACTGCCGGAATTGAGACCAGGCGCTTGGCTGAAATTGCCATTCTGCCGCAGGAATTGTTGCATACGCGTGGCTGCGTGCGGCGGGAGCTGTTGGTTTGCCGAGGGCGCCAGGAACGGATTGAGTTGGTGTACGTCAGTCAAGTTGTGGGATCCTGGCTGGTTGCTGATTGGCGGTGCGGTTGGGGTGGCATGGGTGATTTCATTCAGGGTGCGCGGCACGCCCGGAGATCCGGGGCCGGGAACAATCTGATGAGTCGGCATATGGGACGGAGCATTGCCGGGCGTCGGCGGAATCGGTGGTTGAGGCGGCGTCGGTGGCTGTCTGGTCGTGATGACTTGTTGGGCGACGGCTACGTGAGGGCTGTTTGGATAGAGGCCCCGGGCGACATTTAAAAGCGCATGCGTCTGCGCCAGGCCGATCCAGGGGTAGGGATAGACGGCCGGCGAGACAATCACCCAGTCGGTCCAGGCCTGCGAGACCATCGCATTCGACTGAACGCGATTGAGAATTTCTTGCCGTTGTTGAAATGCTTGTTGCGTTTGATCGGGTGTTGAAGCATTTGCCAGGGCCAGGTTCGCGGCCTCGAGTTCCTGCTGGAGCTGTTCGTTTTCTTGTTTCAATGCCGCCAGCTGGACCCGCGCGTCTTCGTTCTCGCGGAGCGCGGCAATCGCATGACCGACTTCTTCGGTATCGACTTGGGCGACTAGATCGACCTTGACGACAATGGCGTCCCCGTCAATCGTCGTATTGGTTTGCTGATCCAGGACGAGGACGAGGCCAGCGGTATAGGTCCGGATCTCATCCTTGGTGACATCCATGCCGTCTACGACCGTGATGCTTTCGAGATAGGTCGCTACCTGTTCGAGCGCGGTTCGTTTGGCCGATTCCGTGGCCATTCGGATCGCGTCCTCGCGGGTGTCGCGGTCTCCCATCCGATACTCACCCTGAGCCGTGACCACGCGGATTTCAGCTTGTGCAGGGAGTGCCATCGAGAGCTGGGTTGCGATGAGGAGTAGTGCGGACAGTACGATGTGAGGACGCTGCTGCGAGACCGGGGGGATGGCTTGTTGTCCTGACTGAGCCGGCATTGCCTTCACCCTCTCCATAAAAGAGGACTGACGCACCAGGCCCCCGTTAGCTGACGCAATTCTGGCGGACCGGACGAATTCAGCATAACACCGGGCAACCCGTTTCGCCAGGCGATCCGCGCCTTCTGCAGCCATCTTGCCTTCCAGAAAATTCGCGTGCTAAGGTACGCATCCCCTTACTGGGTGAAAGGAAACGACGTATGTCTATGAACCGTTTATCTCGCTATTTGCTTACGGTCGTTGTCGGTCTCTCTATGCTGGGGCTTGAGATCTTGGGAGGGGCCGGAGGCGCCTATGCCTCGTCGACACCTCAAGCGAGGGAGCCGGTCCAGGGGGATTCTGAGCATGTCATTTTGTTTGTTCTTGAGGGATTTGGCCAGGATTCGCTCAAGGGCGGTGCGATGCCGGTTATTAGTAAACTGGTGAAAGACGGCGCGGTCACCTGGTCCGCCACAGGGGTCAATCCGGCCTTGCGGTTGCCGACGATGGCATCGATTGTGACCGGAATGCCGGTCGAAAAGCACGGCATCACCTGGAACGTATTCGAATTCAGCCGCGGCTATCCGCGCTCCCCCAGCATGTTCGACTACCTGGACTTAAGCGGCGGCCGCGACAGCGCCATTTTCTATATGGACGAGTCGCTCTACCAGCTGGCGAGGCCGGAGGTGTACACCGACTATCAGTTATGCGGCGCATTGCGCCCTGAGTGCCGTTCCGAGAAGATCGTGTCCTATATTCGGCAGTACTTCCAGAAAGCCACGAGCGGCTCCGGCTATGGCCATGCGATTCTCTCGGTTCCCCATCTGTTGGTCGTGCATTTACCGGAAGCCGGCCGGGCCGGGGTGGCGCACGGGTGGAATTCCAAGGAGTACCGCCAGGCGTTGCAGGCAGTGGATAGTGCGATGAAGTCTGTGTTGGATGTCTTCAAAGAGCATGGCCTCTCCAACCGGACCACGGTGTTGGTCACGGCGCTCAGCGGCCCCGGGACGGATCTGAGCGGTGAAGCGGCTACTACGGCGGGTACTCCGATGGTGCCGTGGATTGCGTCAGGAGTAGGGATCAAGCATGGGCAGGTCATCCACCAGCCGGTCTCGATCATCGATACCGGAGCGACGGTCATGCGCATGCTCGGACTTGAGACCCATACGGAATGGGACAGCAAAGCGGTCGAAGAAATTTTTCAATCGGCGGCGGTCGCGCCGGTCGCGGCCTCGTCCAAGAAACAATAGGGCGATTATGAGGACACGATTTTCTCGTCAATGGGGTGTCGCCCTCGCAGGGGCGGCGATGTTCGGAGTGCTGGTGTGCGCCTGGCCGCTGAGTGGGCAAGCCGGCCCGCCGCCGGCTCATCTCAGGGAGCATCCCATCACAATCGACGCAACGCAGTTGGTGCCGGCCTCGTGGTGGCAAGTCCCGGGCGCGACGCCATCCATCTATCACTCTGATCCGGATTCGCTGGATGCGCCGAAGACGTCCGAACGACGGGAATTGCAGCTCAAGCCGGGCAAATACAAATTCATCGCCTTCACGTTCGATTTCCCCTTCGCCGTGAATCTCTCCGGGATGGTGGAGTTTTCGAAGGCCCTGGATCAATGTGTCGAGGGCCGCGGCACTCAGACGCTGGTGATCAAGTGCAAACGGACGTATCCCCACGGGGGGCAGCGCGATCAGTATTACGAACAGAAGCCATAACTACTATGACGCAATCTCTAGAAGATTTGTTGGAAGCGCTCGAAGATGTCGATGATGCGACGCGTGAGGAGGCGGCGAAAGCCCTGGCCGAACTCGGCGATCCCAAGACCATCGACCCTCTGGTGAGCGCCTGCGGTGACGATTTCTGGTCCGTGCGGGCCTATGCCGGGTGTGCCGTGGCAAAGATCGGCGGGCCGAAGGCGCTGGAGGCGCTGGTCGGTCTGTTCAACGATTCCATCATGGAAGTGCGCAATCAGGCTGTCGAGGCGACGGCGAAGATGGGCCCGACGGTTGTCGATCGCATGATCGCGGCGTTGAAAGATGAACGGTGGCGGGTTCGGGAACATGCGGCAAAGACCTGCGGAGAGATTCGTGACGAGTCGGCGGTCGATGCTCTCATTGCCGTCTGTCGCGATCGCGATGGTGCGGTGAAGAGCGCTGCGGCTGAAGCCCTGGGGAAGATTCGCGACGCGAAGGCCGTTCCGGGGTTGATCAAGCTGTTCCGGGATTCATCAAAGATCGTACGTGAAACTGCCGGGACTGCACTCATCTGTATCGGGCAGGCGTCGGTCAACCCGCTGGTCGAGGCGCTGAAAGACAAGGATTTCGTCGTGCGGTGCCATGCAGCCCGGGCACTGGGCGGGATGACCACCGACTATCAAATCGGCCGGACGTGGGTTCGCGATGCCAATGTCGTCGATGCGTTGATTGCCACGTTGAAAGATCCGGATCGGGCCGTTCGTGAGGATGCCACGATTGCCTTAGGCATGATCGGCGACTCGCGAGCCATCGATGCCCTGTTAGAAGCCATGAAAGACGGCGTCGTCAAGCGGCATGCGATTGCGTCCCTCGGCATGATCGGCGATCCGCGGGCCTTGCCGGCCGTCTTGGATGCCTTGAAGGGAAAGGGCATCAAGCAAGAGGGCACTCCGACGCCGGGTTGTATTGTGAGCGAAGATGCCTTCATCAAGGAAGCGGCGGCCACGGCCCTCGGGCAGTTCCGCGATCCCTCAGTCATTCCCGATCTCATTATGTTGTTGAAGGATGGCGTGTTGCGAGAAAAGGCCGCTCAAGCCCTCACCGTGATCGGGGACACGGCCATTGAACCGTTGATTGCGTTTCTCTATGACCCAAAGGCGTCCGAAGTGGAAGCCGAGGGCGAGCGGGTGCTGTCCTATGCATCCGTTCGACTGACGGCCAAAGATGCGCTCCGGTTGATCGTCCTGGAAACATTGGAAACGCTGGGCTGGTCGCCTCCTGCGGAAGAAGTGCAGATCAGCTCCAGCAAGGCGGACAATCTCCGCGTCGATCGGCCGTTGGGCGATACCGGCCGGTTCGGGCCGTCAGGCGACGTCGCCAAGTCTAGCTAGTGCTTCGGGAACTGCGGTCGTCCTTCCTCCCTATCCTCGCCAGTGGCGTGCAGGTTCCGTTGACCCTATAAAAAACCGTGTGCTAGGGTTATCGGCTCGATTCAGGAGGTCCAGAGTGGGGGATCCCGTGGCAGAGCAGATTGCAGCCCTCAAAGACGAGGATTGGGCTATTCGCGAGGAAGCCGCCGGCTTGCTCGGGACCTTCAAGGACCCGCGCGCGGTTCAACCGTTAGTCGCGATTCTTCGCGATACTGATCGTGCTGTGCGGGAAGCGGCGATCGGGGCACTGACGGCAATCGGCGCGCCCTCCGTAGAGGCCCTAGGCGCCTGTCTCGTCGCCCGCGAATTATCGGTACAGGAAGCGGCCTCTGGAATTCTCGCCTCGATCGCCGACGAACGGGTGTATGAGCCATTGGTGGCCGCGTTGCGGAGCGCCGATTGGATCGTGCGCATGCATGCGGCGAAGGCCTTGGGGCGTGTGAAAAATATGGCGGCGGTGGAGCCGTTGATCCCGCTGTTGCAAGATAAAGTCAAAGCTGTGCGGGAAGAAGTCGCGACCGCCCTGGCTTCGATCGGGGAAGCCGCGATCCCTTCGTTGCTGGAGGCGTTGCAGCACACCGAGTGGCTGGTTCGACTCCACGCGGTGGAGTCGCTCGGCAAAACGAAATCGCCCCGTGCAGTTGAGCCGCTTCTTGCGCTGCTGTTCAATGACCGGGATTCCGCTGTTCGAGAAGATACGGTGCGGGCTCTGGGTGAAATCGGCGATCCGCTAGCGGTCGAGTTTTTGTTCACCGCAATGCGGGAGCCGGGATTGCGCACCCTGGCGGTTGAAGCATTGGGACGTATCGGTGACCGGCGGGCGGTGCCGGTGCTCATTGCCGTGGTCGCAGGTACCTGTCCGCCGGATGTAACGCGGGCGGTTGCCGGCTGCGGCGATCAATGGAACGAAGAGGTCATCACCCAGGCCGCGGCCGCCCGGGCCTTGGGCATGATCGGCGATGACGCCGCGGTTCCCGCGCTGGTGGCTGCGTTGGAGCCGACATTCACGAGGGCTGAGGCGGCGGCGGCCTTAGCGAAATTCGGATCGAAAGTGGTGCCGTTCCTCATTCCACTGTTGACCGGTCATCCCGATGAGAATATGCGCTATCACGTGAAGGAAACGTTGGCGTTGGCCGGCTGGCGAGCTGGGCGTGTCTAGACGGATGCTAAAAAGTCTACCACAGGCGTTCTCGCGTCGTGCCGAGACTCAACGTACGAAGAAGTCCGCCTTGTCCCGTAATAGAGCGCGTCCGTATTCATGATGTGTCCGATGGTTCTATTGAAAGTATAAATGTCCAAGGAAACGATCGAAACGCTGGTCTCGGAGCTGGTCCATGAAGAGGATTGGCGGCGCATGCGGGCGACGGCGGCCTGTGTGGCCGGCGGACCCCGCGCCGTGCAAGCGCTGGTCGAAGCGCTTCGGACCGGGACGCCTGAGCTGAAAAAAGAAGTGGCGGCAATGTTGTCGCGCATCAAAGATCCGCAGGCCGGCGTGGCGCTGGTCGGTCTCCTGGAAGACGAAGATGAAGTGGTGCGGAAGGCGGGCGCTAATGCGTTAGAGCAGATGGCCGGGGTGCTCGATACCGACACCGCTGCGGCTCTAGTGGCGTTGCTTCCCAAATATCAAGAAGGCGAAGCGCGCCAGCTGATGACGCATCTGGTCGGGGCCATTCCGACGGCGGTCATTCCGCTGTGCGATATGTTGAAGCACCCGGATCCATCGGCACAGGTGACGGCCGCGTTGATGCTCGATCAGCTTCTGGATCCCCGCTCTATCGATGCGTTCATTGATGCGATGGGGCAGCCGGCGGTTCAGGATATTGCGGTCAGCACGTTGAAAAAGCTGAGCGCGATTCGTGAGCGGATCGACGAGACATTCAACGCGCTTCGGGATGTGGAAGGGGCGAGTGAACGCGAAGAAGCGCGGATGTCGACGGTGATCTATCTCTTGGGCATCGGGCGGCCGAGCGTGGAAATTTTAATCGAATATCTTGAAGATGACGATTGGCTGGTGCGTGAAGCGGCGGCCGACTTGCTGGGAAAGATTGCGGATGTGCGGGCGGTTGAACCGTTGATGCGGCGGCTGGAGCGCGACAAGGATACCGGCGTGAAGGAGTTGGCGATCAAGGCGCTGGGATTGATCGGCGACGCCCGTCCGACGCAACTCTATCTGGAAGCGATTCCGATCCGGCCGCTCCGGGTGTATGCCATGGAGGCGCTGGCCAAGATTAAGGATGTGGAAGTGTTGCGTCCCCACAAGGAGCTCTTTGATCGGCTGCGGACGGACCGCGATGGGTTGGTGGCTTATAATGCCGGGCTGATCGCTGATAAACTCGAAGCCTTAGGCGGAACCGATATCACAGGTCAGGAAGGGAATCACGAGGATGAGTAACGAGACAGAATCTGATCGGATTGATCTCCTCATTTCAGCATTGCGTGATGAGAATGAAGCGTTGCGCGATCACGCGATCGCGAGTCTCGGGCAGATGGGGTCCGACGCCGTGCCGCGTTTGATCGGGTTGATGGCCGATGAAGATGTGGTCATTCGAGAGGCCGCGACGACGGCGGTGGTGCGGATCGGGCCCTCCGTAGTGGAGGCGCTTTTGGAGGCCCTGCAGGACGATGAGTGGGCGATTCGAGAGCAGGCCGCATCCGGGCTGGGCAAACTCAAAGACCCGCGCGCGGTTGAGCCGCTCGTGAAGGCACTCAAGGATAAAGATGGTGCCGTGCGGACGGCGGCGGTCTGGGCGCTGGAGCGAATCGGTGATGCGCGTGCAGTTCCCGGGCTGGTCGATGTACTGGGCGACAATACCCTGCGGGAAGATGTTGCCCGCGTGTTGAAAAAAATCGGCGATGCACGCGCGGTGGATGCGTTGATTGACGGACTCTTGGGCAATAATTGGATGGTGCGGCGCCATGCGGCAGAGGCATTGGGAAAGATCGGGGATCACCGCGGAGTCGGTCCGTTAATCGAATCATTGCAGGACGAAGATTGGCTGGTCAGACGGAATGCGGCGGAATCGCTGGCGCGGCTCGGGGCGAAGGAGGCGATTCAGCCGCTCTTGCCGCTACTGGAAGATGAAAATACGATGGTGCAAGAAACCGTCGAAGGTGTACTTGCGAGCTTGGGTTGGACAGCGAAACAGTAACGACTCATCTACCTTTTTAGAGAAGAAGGACATACGTTATGGCTGATGAAGCACCGGTAAAGTTGATTCAGATCGGTCCGAAGGGCGGGGAAAAGAAAGACGGCTTCAACCTGGTGACGGAGCGGGTGGTGGCGATCAACCCCGAGGCCAAGCAGCTCGAAGTTGAATTGCTCGCCTACGATGGCAAGACGGTGGTCCTGGAAGTCGCCGAAGAGGCGCTTGAAGATCTCAAGAAGCTCAAGGTCGGTGACGGAGCGACTATCCGGGTTGTGGAAGAGGGTGGCAAGCGCGTCGCGAAGAGTTTCCGGATTCGTTCGAAAGATCCGAATGCGGCCAAAGCCGATGCCATGTTGCTGGATCTCAAGGATCCGCACTGGCTCAATCGGAAGTATGCGGCGGAAGTCCTGGGCGAGCTTAAGGACAGCCGCGCGGTGACGCCTCTGGTGGAAGCCTTGGTGGATGAGGTCGGTGATGTGCGGCAGCGCGCCTATGATTCGCTGATCAAGCTCGGCGGGATTTCGGTGTCCTCATTGGTGCCGTTGCTGGTGTCTGAAGAGGATGAAATCCGGCAATCGGCGACGGAAATTATTCGGAAGATCGGCAAACCTGCGGTGGAACCGTTGGCGACAGCGTTGACGGATGCCGACGATCGGTTGAAGACCCGGATTATGAAAGTGCTGGATCGGATGGGCTATAAGCCGAAGGCCAAGCAGGAGACCGGCGCTGAATTGCCCCGCTTGACCTAAACTGCCGCCGACCGCGGCCTAGGCAGGCCGCGGCTCTCTGGTGGGACGACCGACCGATACGTGGCGGAACCCGTGTCCCGTCACACGGTCGGAGTCGTAGACATTGCGCAGATCCAGCAGCAGCCTCTGCCGCATGGACTGTTTGAGCCGCTCGAAATCAAGGTTCCGGAACTGATTCCACTCGGTCATGATGATGAGCCCGTCGGCGTTCTCAGCCACATCGTAGGTTTCTTTGCATGGAATCATTCCGGGGATGAGCTTGGTGGCTTCTTCCATCGACACCGGGTCGTAGGCACGCACGGTGGCGCCTTCCTTCATAAGTTCTTTCAGGATCGTCAGAGACGGGGCCTCCCGCATATCATTCGTATTTGGCTTGAACGACAGTCCGAGCACCCCGAGGGTTTTCCCGGCGAGCCCGCCGCACGCTTCGCGGATTTTCGCAACCATTCGGAGGTGCTGCTCGTAGTTCACTTTGGCGGCTGCACCCGCAATTTGGAATGGGTAGCCCACGCGCTCACCGGTCTGGACCAGTGCCGCGAGGTCCTTGGGGAAGCAGGACCCACCGAATCCAGGCCCTGCGTGGAGAAACTTGCCGCCGATTCGATGATCCAGCCCCATGCCCTTGGAAACCAGTTGCACGTCCGCGCCGACGCGTTCACAGACCGTGGCCATCTCGTTGATGAACGAAATCTTGACGGCGAGAAAGGCGTTTGAGGCGTACTTGATCATTTCCGCTGTGGGGACGTCGGTGACGACAAAGGGCGTTTCAAGCAGGTAGAGCGGCCGATAGAGATCTTTCATGATGGCTGCGGCTTGATCGCTGTCGGCGCCGAGCACCACGCGGTTCGGACGCATGAAATCTTCAATCGCGGATCCTTCGCGCAAGAATTCAGGGTTGGAGACGATGTCAAAATTAATCGGTTTCGTCTGGTGCTTTCGGATGACTTCCCGGAGTCGCTCGCCGGTTCCGACGGGGACGGTCGATTTGGTGACGATCACTTTATAGCCGGTCATGTGTGTGGCGATGCCACGGCCGACTTCCTCCACAAAGGATAGGTCAGCGGATCCATCGCTCTTCGGAGGAGTGCCCACGGCAATAAAGATGACCAACGCTTTATCGACAGCTTTGACGACATCTGTGGTGAAGCTCAGCCGGCCCTCTTTGATTCCTTTGGCCACCAATTCAGTGATGCCCGGCTCGAAAAATGGCACCTCTCCCTTTTCCAGCTTCTCAACCCGACGGGCATCGTTATCCATGCAGGTGACGTTGACCCCGAACTCTGCGAAGCAGGCTCCTGTGACAAGGCCGACGTAACCGGTTCCGATGACGCTGATATGCATGAGATGATTTCTCCTTGGTAGCTAGGGTATTGGTGGAGCAAAGTATAGCAACGGATCAAACGGTGGGCAATGGAATGGCTAAAATCAGCTACTTAGTCTTCACGGTCGATTTCTCGGCGTTGACTCTTGGAAAATTGGTTGAGTAGAATCCGATACGTTTACCGAGATGGAGTATTGTTGCCGTGACTGCTCTAGGGATGCAGCGTCCGCTTGCCGTGATGATGCGGTCGTCCGCCCAAACGATTTCCCCGAATGCGACCGCCTGCGATGCTGCGCAACAAATGCGCGTGGCAAAAGTCGGGGCGCTCCTGGTTCGGGAAGGCATCTGCTACATTGGGATTATTAGTGAGGCGGATCTGGTTCGGAAAGTCCTGGCGGAGTCTCTGGTCCCCGCCGACATTCTTGTGCGGTCGGTCATGAGCGCCCCGCTGATTACCATCGATATTACGGCTTCGGCCCATGAGGCTAGCGACGTGATGGCGCGCGCTGGTATTCGTCATCTGGCGGTCGTCGAAGGCGGAGAAGTGGCTGGAATTCTTTCCGTAAGAGATCTGCTGCTGTATTTCAAGAATTGGGGCCCTCAATGATTCTCGCGGGGTTTTGCCTCCTTAGTCCTGGTCGACACCTACCTGTGCTGCCTCTTGCATGACTGCTGAAGGAAGTCCTCCAATCTCGCGTGCGTTCCTCCTTTCCACCGCGCTGATCACCGGAGCGGTCGTGATGGCGCTTGAAATTCTCGGCAGCCGTTTGCTCGCGCCTGTTTTTGGGAATTCCTTGTTCGTCTGGGGTGCGCTGATCGGAGTCATTCTTGCTGCGATGAGCAGCGGCTATGCCTTCGGTGGATGGGCATCGGATCGGTATGCGGGGGGAAGCGTACTCGCGGGGCTGCTGCTCTTTTCAGGGTCCTGGACTTTTCTCGTTGCCTGGGCCAGCCAACCGATTCTCTTTCAAGTGGATGCCTGGATACAGGATCCACGGTGGGGCCCGTGCCTGGCCGCCACGATCCTTCTGGCACCGCCTGCGTTTGGATTGAGCGGAGTTTTGCCGGCGATGTTGCGGTTGGCCGTCTCTGATATGGGGCATTTAGGGCGTCACACGGGCCGCATGATTGCCTTGTCAACCGTAGGGAGTTTGATTGGGACCTGGGGGACTGCGTTCTTTCTCCTTTCGTGGATTGGGAGCCAGGCGCTCGTGGCGTGGCTGGGAACCATTCAAGTCGCGCTGGGGCTATTGTGGCTTTGGCGCGGAGCCAAGGTGGGATTAATCGGGAAATTATTCGGGGTGGCGTGCAGTGGTCTATTTGTCGCACTGGCACTCCATCCTATTCAGAAATTGAATCCGCCGGTTCATCAGGAGGATAGTCCCTATCAGCAAGTGCGGGTGCGGGATGACCAGTTGTTTCGGTATCTCGTGCTTGATCGTACCTTTCATGCAGTGATGTGGAAGGCCGATCCGCTTCCGTTGTTTCTGCCCTACAGCCAGCTCATGGTTGCATCATTGGCGTTGGTCGATCAGCCGCGCCGTGGATTGATTTTGGGCCATGGCGGTGGCTCGCTGGCCAAGTGGCTGGCGCACTATTGGCCTGATCTGGAGATGGACATCATCGAGTTCGATCCGGTCGTGGTGCGGATGGCCGAGGACTACTTTGAGTATCGTCCTCCAGCCAATCACCATGTGCGGGTTAAGGACGGGCGGGCGTTCCTGAATACCACCGATCACCTCTACGATGTAATTTGGATCGATGCCTTTGCCCGTCACATGATTCCATTTCATCTGACCACAAAGGAATTCTATGCGGCGGTGCGAACGCATCTGAAGCCGGATGGAGTGGTGGCGTTGAATTTAGCGTCATCCGGAGAAGAGCTCGATAACGCACGAGCGGCGGCTGTCGTCCAAACAATGCGCCGGGAGTTTCCTGTGATTGAAACATTTGCGGTTAAAGGGCCGTGGAAGAGCGGCCAGACCAAAGCGGAGAATTTGATTTTTTTTGCAGGAAGTCCGGTCACGGAGCATGGCCATGAAGCCTTCATCGAAAAAGTGACAGCGATGGCTATGAATCGACAGCTGCCCGGCGAGGCCGTTGCGTTGCTTGCTTCTCATCGGACTGATCCATGGCCAATGGGATTTGAATTGACCGACGATTTCGCTCCCTATGATGTTCTGATAGGGAAAGATGCGCCGGACGCACGGTAGACAGAGAAATCTTATATAAGCATCGAATTTATTTAAGCTTTCAAGCGAATTGCAAATAGAGCCATCGTTGCGTTCTATCCAGAGAAGCTGCTTGCTTCCATTTTGAGCCCTATGCTATAAGTTGCGCCTCGTGATGTAGCACATGTTGGCATAGGGTGTATGTGTGAGTGTCGGACGGCATCGGATCAGTCAAGGCTATCAGAGCTTGGCGGAAGTTATTTACCAACCTAATCACATCTCTTCTTCTTTTTAAGGAGGTAGGTCATGGGCAAGACGATGTTATCGGTCCTCTTTGGCCTCGGGTTGAGCGTCGCTGGAGCCTCGGCTGCATTCGCACTCCAAGCCGGTGGCGTTGAGATCGGCGATCTCGAAACGGGATCGGTCGTAGGCCAGCCATTCAAGGAACTTGACGTGGATGCGTCATTCTATGCCATCGAAATTGGCAATATGAAGACCTGGTATCCGCCGACGACGGTGATTGACTTCAAAAATCGCGCTGGAGCCCCAGTGCTTTTGAAAGTGACGAACAATTCGACTGCAGACCATGGCTTTCAACTCACGGCTGCTGTGAACCAGTCCGGTCCCTGGACCTTGAACACGACCTTGGTGCTCAAGCCTGGAGAGACCAAGTATATCGGTGTGCCGACGAGCGATCTGTTTTATGCGGCGGGCAACGTTCTTCAGTATCGCTGTCAGCTCCATCCGGCGCATGTCGGTGGCAAATTGGTGATGCTGAAGTAATTTGCATCGACCATCGATTCGTGAAACGGCCTCCGGGGATCTTCCCCGGAGGCCGTTTTGTTTTACTGATTTGTATCCGCACAGTTAGGTTTCTTCACGCAGGCAGTCCGCACCATCCTCAAGCGGCACGCGTTGAGCTGCAGCCAGTTTTCCCTCTCGGATGAGCAGTAGGTACCGGTTTTCAACCGGTGCAGGCATCTGCTTCTCAAGGACCATGGTGCGAATGTCTACGACCATTTCATCTCCGTCCCATTCCGTACCGTTGACAATCCAGATATGGCTGGTAGCGTCAGGAAAGTGATGGACGATAAAACTTTCAATGATCGTCCCGAGCTCGCTTGTGCTGGCACTGCTGATGTTGGGGGTAAAGAGTGTGAGGGCTAGGGTGCTCAGTAACCAGAGCTGGCGCATGACGACACCTCCAAGGGTGTGAGTGAGAGGCTGATAGCCGAGGAAAGGACCCTGGCTACACGACTACTCTACGCTCGGAACGATCACAATTTCCAGATGTATGGATGGGGATAAATAGGGTGATGAATCGAGAAATAGCTGGATGGAATAAGAAGGCCTCGTCCCCCCTTGAGAGGACGAGGCCTTTTATCAGATTGGCTCGCAAGCAACGAGAGATCAGTTCCGGACGCCGCTCCAGATCTTGCTCTTGTCGATGGCCTTGTCAGGGTTCAACGTTTTGGCCTTTTCCATTAAGACGTCCGTTGTCTCAGGATAGGCCGGATCGGAGATGCAGCAATTGTCGACCGGGCAGACCGCTGCGCACTGTGGTTCATCGAAGTGCCCGACGCATTCCGTGCAGCGATCGTGGGTGATGATGTAGATGTTGTCCCCTACGCCCTGACCGTCGCCAACGTGATGGCCCTTGCCCTCCGCATCGCTCCGGGTTTCGAAAATCGCCTCGTTGGGACATTCAGGCAGGCAAGCCCCACAGGAAATGCATTCGTCGGTAATCAGCAGTGCCATGACCCACGCCTCCTTCTCACTTCTGAGACAACAAACAATATTGACAAGATCGCGCCGCCCCGACCATAGTGCGTGCGCTGTGTGGAGGCCATTCTATTCTGTGATTCTTTTCTAAGTCAACAGAATGGCTTCCGGTCAGAAGGCCTAGAATTCACGGGAATATGGCCCATGAGACCCAGTCAGGCGTGCGAATATTTATTGACACCGAAGGCGAACGTTATGGGTTTGACGCAGTCTCAAGGGAGCGATCGAGAGCAGAAAAAAAAGCGGATCATCATGATGATCCTGCTGGCGATTCTCTTAATGAGCGTGTCCATGTTTCTGGTGCCGCAGAAGGACACCGATGTCATTGTGGTGACCTTCCCTCGTGGCGAAACGATCGAAGCGGAAGTTGCAGAGACGCCGGAAAAGCTGCTGTTCGGGCTTGCGTTCCGTGAGCAGTTGCCGCCCAACACGGGGATGCTCTATATCTTTGAGTCCAACGGGCTCCATCGGGTTCGGACCAAGGAGTTTCGATTTCCGGTGGATATGATCTGGGTGGATGAGAGCCATCATGTGGTGCATACTGTTGAGGGAGCGAGTCCCTGCGAAAAGGACCCCTGTCCGTTCTTCGGTCCGCCGCCGGAGCCAGCGCGATATGTGTTACAAACGGAACCTGGATTGATCAAACGGTTTGGGGTTGCGAATGGGGACGAGTTGAAGTATTTCCTTCGGATGTAGCTGCGTGCTGTGCTGGTGAGGGCATACGCGGTGCAGTTTCTGGAAAATAATTAGGGGACGGATATGGAGGGGTTCCAACGAGTCGCAGGATTGAACGAGGTCGCTCCAGGGCAATCGAAAGTCGTCAAGGTCAATGACAAGGCGATTGCCTTGTTCAATGTCGACGGCAAGTTCTTCGCGATTCATAATCTGTGTCCGCATGAAGGTGGGCCGCTGAACGAAGGTCGTTTGAAAGGATATGTGGTGGCCTGTCCCTGGCACGATCTGGCGTTCGATATTCGAAGTGGGCAGGGAACCGACGGCGGTGGGTATTGTATCGGGAGTTACGACGTTCGTGTCGAGGGAGGCGATATTTTTATCGGCCCCCGTCGAAAGGCATAAAAGGCATCGAGGTGGATTGAGGGGGCGGTGGCCTATGGCGCTGATGGGCAGTCATGAATAGTGTAGGACAGGATATGGCGGGTCCCTCGGAAGGGCAAGAGAGGCGTACCATCGAAGCCGTCATCGGGCAGGTATTTACTATTCATTTGTGGGAAGACCGTACCCGCGGTGAGCAATGGGTTCCGAGCTACAACACCAAGGCGTTGACCCTTGTGGATGATCAGTTTCTCCGAATCGCCAGTAATAACGCGGTTGAAAATGGTCAGCGCACGTTCGAATTTCAGGGGATGCTGCCTGGGGCTCATGAAATACTGTTTGAGAAACGCATGGGGTGGAAATTCACGTCGGAAGATCGTCGGGTATTTCTGATCCAGGTCGCACCGGTTGGGAAAGGCTAATTGTCGTGCCGGATATTGCATTTATCAATGGGCGATTCCTTCCCTGGCATGAGGCCACCGTACCGATCGAAGATCGTGGGTTCCAGTTCGGCGACGGCGTGTATGAAGTCATCAGGACCTATCGCGGCCGCCCCTTTGAGTTGGATGCGCACCTCAACCGGCTTGACCGTAGTGCGCATGAACTGAGTCTGATTCAGCCCTATACGAGAGCGCAGTGGACCGAATGGATTCAGCAGGGTATTCGGGCGGCTGGATATGCTGAAGCGAAGGTCTATCTCCAGATTACCCGCGGGGTCGCGGCGAGAGATCACGTGTTTCCGCCAAACGTGGCTCCGACAGTGGTGATGACGATTCGTGAGCTGGCCTCGTTTCCGGCGAAGACCAGAGAGACCGGCGTCATTACCAAGACCTGTGAGGATTTGCGCTGGGGGCGTTGTGACATTAAGAGTGTGAATTTATTGGCGAATGTATTGGCTCGGGAAGAGGCCAAGCGGGCCGGCGTGTTTGAGGCCATCCTGGTGAAAGAGGGGCTGGTCACGGAAGGGTCGGTGAGTAATGTGATGGTGGTTCAATCGGGAGCCGTGGTGACTGCTCCTGAAGGCCCGCGCATTCTCTCAGGGGTGACCCGCACGGTCGTTTTGGAGTTGGCAAGGGCTGCTGGGATTCCGATACGCGAAGAGTTCCTGACGGTGGAGTCTCTCTATACCGCCGATGAAGTGTTTCTCACCGGGACGACCGTGGAAGTCCTCGCGGTGGTTCAGGTGGATGGGCGGACGATCGGCACCGGTCGACCTGGGCCGGTTGTAAAGGCGCTGGCCTCTCGCTGGGCGGCCTTGACGGGGGAATCCCCCTTGCTTTGAGGGGGGGGCCATGTTAATGTGCCGTCGCTGGAAGTGGGCTCAGGCCCACTTTTTTGTTTGGGCAGATGTACGCAGTGTCAGAGGATATCGCGTTGAGCATTCCGGAGCATGGATCCCGGTCTTCCATTGATCGGATTCAGGACATTCTTTCTCCGATTCTCTGGACACTAGGGTTGGAATTAGTGGACGTGGTGTGTGTCGGGCAAGGTTCCCGATCCGTTGTCCGAGTGCTGATCGACAAGCCAGGCGGTGTGACCGTTTCTGATTGTGAGCGGGCCCATTTGGCCGTAGGTCCCGCACTGGATGTTGCCGATCCATTTCCACATACCTATACGCTAGAAGTGTCATCACCCGGGCTTGACCGCCCGTTCAAGCGGCTCCAAGACTATCAGCGTGCGGTCGGGAAGCGGGTGAGCGTCAAGCTGAAGCAGCCGCGTGACGGCCAATGGCGTATTATCGGAGAATTGGTGGAGGCGGATGAGGACTTGGTCGTTTTGTCGATCGCGTCGAAAGCCGCCACGACGGACACAGTGAAACTGGATCGCCACTCTATCGCGGAGGCCCGGCTAGTGATTGAGATGTAGTCGATGGCCAGGAGTGGTTGCAGTCCCGCACGGTCGAGCAGGAGTCTAAATTTATGAACCGAGAATTAATCGCAGTCATCGATGAGATTGGACGCCAGAAAGGCATCGACAAATCCCGCGTTATTGGGGCCATCGAGTCCGCTCTCCAGACTGCCGCCAAAAAGCGCTTCGGGCAGGCGGAGAACATTCAAGTCGAGATCGACTCCAAGACCGGCGAGATTTCCGTAGTCTCGAAGAAGACGATCGTCGATCACGTGAGCAATCCGAAGGCGGAAATCTCGCTTCAGGAAGCGCGCCAACTTGATAGTGAAGCGGAAGTGGGAGACGAGATCGGCTCGCTCATCGAAATGGACGAGCTCGGTCGGATCGCGGCGCAGACGGCGAAGCAGGTTATTTTTCAAAAGGTGCGCGAAGCCGAGTGGGAAGCCGTTCAGAAAGAATACTCGACCAGGCAGGGCGACCTCGTCAATGGCATTATCCTCGGCATGGAACGCCGGAATTATCTGGTAGATCTTGGTAAGACCGAAGCCGTCTTGCCGATTCAGGAGCAGATCCCACGCGAGACGTATCGGCGTGGCGACCGGGTCAAGGCGATGCTGTTGGAAGTCCGTCGGACGCCGAAAGATGTGCAGGTCATTCTGACGCGGAGCCATCCCCAATTCGTCTCGAAGCTGTTTGAGTTGGAAGTGCCGGAAGTCATGGAAAAGATCGTGGAGATCAAGTCGATCGTCAGAGAGCCTGGCGATCGCACGAAGATCGCGGTCACCTCGCGTGAGAAGGCGGTGGATCCGGTCGGCGCCTGTGTCGGTATTAAGGGATCGCGTGTGCAGGCGGTAGTTCGTGAGTTGCGCGGCGAGAAGATTGATATCATCACCTGGACGCAGGACCCGCGCGTGTTTATTGCGGAGGCGCTGAATCCGGCCACGATTGAAAAAGTCGGCATCGACGACGAGAAGAAGTCGGCGCTGGTCGTGGTGGCTGATTCACAGCTGTCGTTGGCAATCGGGAAGAACGGGCAGAACGTGCGGTTGGCGGCTCGGTTGACCGGGTGGAAGATCGATATCATCAGCGCGACGGAGTACGAAAAAGAAAAAGTAGAGCGCGACAAGGAAATTAAAGCGGCGATGGCCGATGAGGCTGAAGCGCAGCGATTGCAGGAAGAGGCCCGGCAAGCCGCCAGGGCTGAAGAAAACGAATCGAACTAGAATCGAGTTCAACCAGTGTCTGCAATGCGTGTCTATGAATTAGCGAAGAAGCTGGGGATGGAGAATAAAGACCTCATCCCTGAACTCAAGAAGATGGGTGTGCCTGTCGCCTCTCACAGCAGTGCGCTCGATGACGACACGGTGCAAAAAGCTCTGGACAAACTCAGCCAGAAAGCCAAAGGGGCCAAGGCGAGTGGGAAGGCGTCAGGCGACGATGTGGTCGGAAAAACACGTGACACCGAGGTAAAGCACGAGAGTGGGCACGGCGCCAAGGCGTCAAAGGCGGCAATTGTTGAGGAGCCGGCAAAGGCGGACAAGCGGCGCATTCTCATCAAGCGCAAGAAGGACGATGAGCCGGTTGAGGCCAGTGCTCTGGTCGCTCCCCCGCCGAGTGAGGCTGAGCCATCCGCCGTGGCGGCACCGCCTGTTGCGCATCCGGTGGTGAGTGAACCGCCTCCTCCTCCACCTGTGGTCTTGCCGGAGTTGCCGGAAATCGGAACGATCCTCGCGCAGCCTCCGCCTGCTCCGGTCGAGAAGGTTGTGGTCAAGCCCGCGGCCGTTTTGCCTGGCGCTGCGCCAGGAGCTGTGCTGACGCCGGAAGCGCTCGCAGCTAAAAAGAAGAGCCAGGCGCTTGAGGCGATTGAAGCGGAAGGGCTCAAGGAAAAACTCAAGAAGGCCAAAAAGACCGGTCGGCCCAAGGAAGAGCCGGATGTGAAGCATCGTGAAGATGCCGCACGGTGGCAGGATCTTCGTGCCATTCCGACTGTGCCGCGCCGCGATGATCGCTCTCGGCACCTCCATCATAGCGCTCCATCTGAAATTACCAAGCCGCGCAGAAAGAGCGTTAAGGTTACGCTGGGGACGACAGTCAAAGAATTTGCGGAGCTGATCGGGCAGCGTCCGGCAGACATTGTGCGAAAGCTGATGGAGATGGGGCAGATGCTCACCTTCAATCAGCCGATGAATATGGATGTGGCCTCGATGATTGCCGAGGAAGCCGGCGTCAAAGTGGAAATCTCCGTCGAGAAGGCCGGCGATGAACTCCTGGAGGCTGTGGTGCAAGCGGGGGAAGGCGATGAGCGCCTGGAGCCCAGGCCTCCGGTCGTCACCATCATGGGCCATGTCGACCACGGGAAAACCTCTCTCCTGGATGCGATCAGGCAAACGAAGGTGGCCGAGGGCGAAGCGGGCGGGATTACGCAGCACATCGGTGCCTATACCGTCTCGGTCCATGGGAAGCAGGTCACATTCCTGGATACGCCAGGCCATGAAGCCTTTACCGCGATGCGGTCGCGTGGAGCGAAGGTGACGGACATCGTCATTCTCGTGGTGGCTGCTGACGACGGTGTGATGCCGCAGACCATCGAAGCCATCAACCACGCAAAGGCCGCCGGGGTGCCGCTGATTGTGGCCATGAATAAGATCGACAAGCCCGAGGCCAACCCGGACCGGGTGCGGAATGCGCTGTCCGAGTACGGATTGATTTCAGAGGCTTGGGGTGGCGACACCATCATGGTGGAGGTGTCCGCCAAGCAGAAGACCGGTCTTGATACGTTACTGGAAATGATTTTGTTGCAGTCGGAAGTGCTGGAGCTGAAGGCCGATCCTCACCGTCAGGCCAAGGGAACGGTTGTGGAAGCCAAGCTGGAGCGGGGCCGTGGCCCTGTTGCAACGGTCTTAGTGCAGAACGGCACCCTCAAGGTGGGCGATGTGTTTGTTGTCGGAACATTCAGTGGCCGCGTCCGTGCGCTCCTCAACGACCGGGGCGTCAAGACGCAGCAGGCGACACCGTCGATCCCCGTTGAGGTGATTGGGTTGCCTGGCGTGCCTTCCGCTGGCGATGTCTTCCAAGTGGTTTCCGACGAGCGAGTGGCGCGAGAAATTGCCGATGAGCGGGCGCAGAAGCAGCGCTCGGCGGATCTCGCGGGTCAGACGAAAGTCTCGCTCGACGATCTCTTTGCCAGAATTAAAGAGGGGTCCGCCAAGGAACTCGCCATTGTCATTAAGGCGGATGTGCAAGGTTCATCCGAGGCGCTGGCTGCGGCAGTTGAAAAGCTTCCCACGCCTGCCGTCAGGATCCGGGTTATTCACAACGGCGTCGGTGGAATTACGGAGTCCGATGTGCTCCTGGCCGCTGCCTCGCGCGCGATTATTATCGGATTCAACGTCCGCCCTGAACCGAAGGCTGCGAATCTAGCTGAGCAACAAGGGGTCGACGTTCGTTTGTACACGATTATTTATGAAGCGCTGTCCGACATTAAAGCGGCAATGGAAGGGTTGCTTGATCCCACGCTCAAAGAGCGGTCGTTGGGCCGGGCGGAAGTGCGCCAGGTGTTCACGATTCCCAAGGCCGGTGTCGTGGCCGGTTCCTACGTCGTCGATGGCACGATTTCTCGAGCGGCGGTGGGTGTCCGACTGATTCGCGACAACGTGGTGGTCTTCGAAGGACGCCTCGGATCGCTGCGCCGGTTCAAGGATGACGTACGCGAAGTTCAGCAGGGATACGAGTGCGGTATCAGCATCGAGAACTTTAATGACATCAAGGCCGGCGACGTGATCGAGGCCTATACGATCGATAAGATCGCGGGGAAGCTCTAAGTCGCAGAGCCGGTCGGTGTGGTGTGCGTGACTGGGATGGTTGTAGGCGTCTGCACCGTCGAGCTGTGGATTCCGGAGAGTCAGTCGCTCAAGGATAAGCGACAGGTTCTGCATAGCGTGAAGGATCGCTTGCGCGGCAAGTTCAACCTCTCCATCGCCGAAGTGGACGGGCAAGACCTCTGGCAAAAAGCGGTGCTCGGGATGGCCTGTGTGGCGAATGACGGGAGTCATGCCGAGCAGGTTATGGAGCAGGCGCTCAACGTCATCAAGAGTATGCCAACCATTGAACTGGTCCGTGTGCATCGGGAGCTATTGTAGCGCGCATGCGGGTGAGAGCAGGAAGAATCAGGCAGGAATGGCGAGCGTGCGACAGGTGGGCGATGTCCAAAGCCACATATAAACGATCAGACCGAGTGGCCGATCAGATTCGTATGGAAGTGGCAGATATCTTGATGCGCAAGATCAAGGATCCGCGCGTGCGGTCGGTCACGGTGACCGATGTCGAACTGACGGCGGATTTACGGATCGCCTATATCTTCGTTACGACAATGGAGAAAGAGCAGGCTGAGCGCGATGTGTTCGCCGGATTGTCGAAGGCCAGTGGCTTTGTTCGTGCCGAGCTGGGCCGGCGATTGGCGCTGCGCTATTTGCCGGAGATCGTGTTCAAGCGAGATGAGACGGGCCCGCGCGGCGACCGAGTGATGAAACTGCTCGATGAGTTGCAGCCGCATGAGACGGCCCAAGACACGGCCGATGGCACGTCAGGTCCGGCGGAGTTGATTATTCCTCCGATGAGAACCAAGTGATGGCGCTGGTGACGGGCGGGCGGCAACAGACTCGTGTGGGCGATGGCGTGCTCATCGTCAACAAAGAGGCCGGGTGGACGTCTCATGACGTCGTGGCGAAAGTGCGCGGCCTGTTGGGCGGAATCAAGGTCGGCCATGCTGGCACGCTGGATCCCGCGGCGACAGGGGTATTGCCGTTACTGATCGGGAAGGCCACGCGCGTCGCGGAATATCTGGTGGGTTGGGACAAAGAGTATCGTGCGGTCTTGCGGTTGGGCGAAACAACGGATACGCAAGACGCGACCGGAACGGTGCTTCAGCGGGTTGACACAGCGGGCGTGAGTGCTGACGCTCTTAACGGCGTGGTCGCTCGATTTCGCGGGCCGCAAAAGCAAATGCCCCCGATGTATTCGGCGGTGAAGGTGGCCGGGCGACCGTTGTATAAGTCGGCGCGTGCAGGCGAAACCGTTGAGCGGGCAGAGCGGGACATCGTCATTCATGAGCTCGAAGTGACGGCCGTCGACGGACGTGACATTGCCTTGCGAGTCGTGTGTTCGAAGGGGACATATATTCGTACGCTGTGCACCGATATGGGGCAGGCGCTGGGCGTCGGCGGACATCTGTTGTCGCTCGAACGTACGCGCGTCGGATCGCTGGCGGTGGAGCAGGCGCTGACCGTCGAGCAGATTGCCGCTCATGTGGCGATCGGGTCGATGGAATCCGTTCTGCTGACGCTGGATCAGGTGTTGGCGCAGCTTCCGCTCGTGACGGTGACGACGGAGCAAGCCACGCGCGTGTTGCACGGAGCGCCAATTGGGCTGCCGCAGGATCTGCCGCCAACCTTGTCGCCCCTTCGCTTGAAGGATGAGCAGGGACGGCTGTTGGCGATTGGGACGTATGACGGGCAGGGTAAAGGGTCGGTCAGAATTGACAAAGTGTTAGTGGACAGTGAATCACTCAATTAAAGGGCAGGAGGAGTACGAGTCATGGCCTTGTTGAAGGAAGCAAAAACAGAGTTGATCAAGCAGTATCGCCAGCACGATACGGATTCGGGCTCTCCCGAAGTTCAGATCGCGGTGCTGACCAACCGGATTACCTATTTGACCGAGCATTTCAAGCTGCACAAGAAGGATCACCATTCACGGCGTGGTCTCTTGCAGCTGGTCGGACGGCGGCGTCGGTTGCTCGACTATCTGCGTGGCGTCGATGAAGCGCGCTATCGCGCAGTCATTGAACGACTCGGTATTCGCAAGTAGTCGGAAGAGAGACGGACGCAAGCCGCTGTCGCACAGGGAGTGCGACAGCGCGGAACGTATGTCACACAGGTGAACACGGAGATGCGCTCGCGTGCGAGCGTATCTCTGTGGGCATCTGTGGGACCCAACCTGGAGGACACCATAGATGGTACACGTTGTTGAATTGGAGATTGCAGGTCGCACCTTGCGGCTTGAAACCGGTCGAGTGGCCAAGCAGGCCGACGGCTCGATTTGGGCCACGTACGGGGACACGGTCATATTGGCGACGGCGGTAGCGTCACAGAACGCCAAGCCCGGTATCGATTTTCTACCCCTCACCGTCGATTATATTGAAAAAGCCTATGCCGCTGGAAAGATCCCGGGAGGATATTTCAAGCGTGAGGGGCGTCCGGCTGAAAAGGAAGTCCTGACCAGCCGCTTGATCGATCGCCCGCTGCGCCCGCTCTTCCCCGAAGGCTACTACTTTGAAACTCAGGTCATTGCCTCCGTCTTGTCCGCAGATAAAACTGGCGCGACCGATGTGGTCGGCATTACAGCGGCCTCCGCGGCCTTATCGATTTCGAATATCCCGTTCGCGGGACCGGTAGCCGGCGTGAAGATTGGCCGGGTAAATGGCCAATTTGTCGTGAATCCCGATCTGGAGACCTTGGAGGTCAGCGATCTCCATTTGGTGGTGGCTGGTACGGCGGATGCCATCATGATGGTCGAAGCGGGTGCCAATGAATTGCCCGAGGCCACGATGCTGGAAGCATTGGCCTTGGCCCATGCCGAGATTAAGAAAATCGTCGCAAAGATTTCCGAGCTGGCCAAGCTGGTCGGGAGCAAAAAGCGCGAAGTGAAAGTCGAAGCGATCGATCCGGCCCTGGCTGCCAAAGTGAAGGCGATGGTCGCGCAGCCGATTCGCGATGCGATCATGATCCCGAACAAGGCCGCGCGTCAGGAGCGGTTGGATCAAGTCATGGCCGAGGCCGTCGAAAAACTCAAGAATCCCGATGTGCCCACTACCGAGCGCCACGTCAAGATCGTCTTCCACGGATTGGAATACACCGAAGTCCGGAACATGATTCTCGAAAAGCGCTCACGGGCTGACGGGCGCGGCCCGGCGGATATCCGGCCGATCACCTGCGAAGTCGGGGCCTTGCCTCGCGCGCACGGGTCCGCCATTTTCACGCGCGGCGAAACACAGAGTCTTGCAGTCGTGACGTTGGGGACGACGGATGACGAGCAGCGTATCGATGCGCTGGAAGGCGAGTACACCCGTACCTTCATGCTGCATTACAATTTCCCGCCATTCAGTGTCGGCGAGGCGCGGCCGCTTCGGACGCCGGGTCGGCGCGAGGTTGGTCACGGGGCCTTGGCAGAGCGGGCGCTGAAACCGGTCATTCCCGGGAAAGACGTGTTTCCCTATACGCTCCGCATCGTCTCTGAAATTCTGGAGTCCAACGGATCATCGTCGATGGCGACCGTCTGCGGCGGCACCCTGGCGATGCTGGATGCCGGCATTCCCATCAAGGAGCCGGTGGCGGGTATCGCGATGGGCCTGATTAAGGAAGGGGATGGAGTCATCATTCTCTCCGATATCCTTGGCCTCGAAGATCATTTGGGCGATATGGACTTTAAAGTCTGCGGAACGAAGAATGGCGTGACGGCCTTGCAGATGGACATCAAGATCGGCGGGATCACGATGGCCTTGATGCAGCAGGCGCTGGAACAGGCCCGTTCTGGACGCATTCATATCCTTGAGCGGATGGCCTCAGCGTTGACCACGCATCGTACGAACCTCTCGCCATTTGCTCCGCGTATCTATACGGTCAAGGTTAAGCAGGATAAGATCCGTGACATTATCGGTCAGGGCGGGAAAACCATCCGCGCCATCCAGGCTGATTGCGGCGTCAAGATCAATATCGAAGACACTGGCATTGTCACCATTGCATCTGCCGACGAGGCCTCGCTGCAGAAGGCGAAGGATATGATCAACCGGCTGACCGAGGAAGTTGAAATCGGCAAGATTTATATGGGTACGGTTCGCAAGATTATGGACTTCGGCGCATTCGTCGAAGTGTTGCCAGGCACCGATGGCCTGGTGCACATTTCTCAGTTGGCGCACCATCGTGTGAAAGCCGTTGCCGACGAAGTCGCAGAAGGCGATCAGATTATGGTGAAGGTCTTGGAGATCGACCGGCAGGGCAAGATCCGGTTGAGCCGGAAAGAGACCATGCCAGCGCCGACAGGGGGCTCACAGGAACCAGCGGCCGAGTAAGCCTCGTGTATCGTAAACTCATTCTGGAGAACGGGGTCCGCTTGGTGACCGAGCGGATCCCCACTCTCAAGTCAGTCACCGTCGGCATTTGGGTCAATGCCGGTTCGCGTGATGAACAGCCGGCGCAAGCCGGATATTCTCACTTCATCGAACACATGTTTTTCAAGGGGACGACCAGCCGGTCGGCTACCGATATCTCCCGCGAGATTGATGCACTGGGCGGCGAGATGAACGCCTTTACCACGCGTGAGACCACCACGTTCTATGTGAAAGTTCTCGACCAGCATCTGCCGAAGGCCCTCGACCTGCTTTCCGATCTCTTGCATCGCTCCAAATTCGCTCCGAAGGATATTGAAAAAGAAAAACAGGTTGTGCTGGAAGAAATCCGCATGGTGCAGGATGATCCGGAGGATCTTGTCCAGGAGCTCCATACGGGCCAGGTCATGGGCCGTCATCCGTTGGGTCGTCCGATACTTGGGCGGGCCACGACGATCGGAGCATTGCGGCGGCAGGATCTTCTCGACTATGTCGACGCGCGGTATCAGCCCCAGGAGATTGTCGTCGCAGTGGCGGGAAGTTTTGACCAGCGCGCGCTGGAGCGGACCATTGCGCGTGAGTTCGGCCGTCGTCGTCCGTCATCGCAGCAGTCTCATGTGCGCCGTGCGCCGGATCTTCTCGGTGGCGTGGTGATGCAGCGGAAGCAGCTAGAGCAGGTCCATCTTTGCATCGGCATGAAGGGAATTTCAGCCGGCCATCCTGACCGATACGCGGCTTATGTCTTGAACAGCGTACTGGGCGGGAGCGTAAGTTCACGTCTGTTTCAGGAAGTCAGGGAAAAGCGGGGGCTTGCCTATTCGATCTATTCTTTTCTCTCCGGCTATTCAGACGGCGGGACCATTACTGTGTATGCGGGAACGCGCCAGAAAGAAGTCGAGCGGGTGCTTGATGTCATTCGTCGGGAGATTCGCCGCATGGCTGCCAACAGCATTACTCGGGATGAGTTGAAGCGAACGAAGGATCAAATGAAGGGTAGTCTGATGCTCAGCCTGGAGAGTTCGCATAGTCGGATGAACAAGCTGGCCAAGGACGAAATGATCAAAGGCAAGCGCACGTCACTCGATGACATGACGCGGGCCATCGATGCCGTGACCTCCAAGCAGATGGAGCGAGTCGCACAGGAACTTCTCGACGAACAGGCAATGGCGGTCACGGGCCTTGGGCCTTTGTCTGCGCGCCAACTCCAGCTTTCGAGATGAGAATTTTTTAATAGAGCTGCGGTGAAGGCCGTGCAAACTGGCTTGGTTATTTTATGTAACGTATTGTTTTATTGATTATTTATCTGTGGATTAAAATTTTATTAGAGAGGTAAACATTTTCTTGACACTAATTGACCGTTTCAGTACGATTGCGCCGGTCTAGTGAACCTGAAATTTTAAACGGGGAACAACCGCGAAAGAGAAAAAGAGAAGGGGCCAGCCGAACACTTTTTCTCAGCGTAGTGACCGCTGGTCATTCGGTAGCAGACGCATTCATCGCTTTCAAAGTGAAAGTTCATTGGGTTGTCGTTTTTATTTTTTATGAAGGAGGGACTAGGTATGAAGAGGGTCTTAGTTCTAGCCGCCGTTGCAGTGTTCTCAGTGGCTGGCTTGCTACCGGCCGGATTTGCCGTAGCCGCCGATGCTCCAGCTGGAGGTGGTCCTGCTACCGACGTGGTCGGTGGAAAAGTCATGAAGGGCGATGCCGCCAAGACGCTTCAGGGCCGCGTGTGGTCTCAGTGGGCTGACAATCCTGATAGTGAGTTGCTGTTCGGTATTCAGTATTGGAACACGGGTGATCCTGCTTCAGGAACCCCGGCTGGCCGTTCATCAACCATGATGGATGTCAAGCCTCCGGATCCTTTGGTTACCTGCTGCGGTTGGGGATTTGTCGGCGGGACCGATAAAAATAATGCCTATGCCGGCTGGTATCATGCTGCTACGACGGTGCGTTTGTCGGTGAAGGACAAAGCGTTGATGGATCAGATCATCAAGGCTGCGCAGGAACTCGTGGCCATGGAAGTGACCCTGGATGGTCGGACCATTACAGGATTCAAGGTTCTTAAGTAATCGATTTCATTACGCTTTATTCTTTCATGTTGTTGAAGGAGGATTCGATTATGAAGCTTCAGAAGCAAGGCGGGGCCGTGATGGCAGCTGTTGCCCTGGTAGTCGGCATGGCTTCCAGCGCACTGGCCATCGAAGCATTTCAAGAGCGATTTGAGTGGGGTGATCTCAGCAAGCCCACCACATTGCAGGGGCGGGTGATTATTCTCGATCCCTACGATGAGGCGGTATGGATCAATGTCGCGGTATTCGGCGGTAACGCTGAGAGCGGTTTGTTCTGGCAGAAGGTTCACCCAGGCAAGAACCTCAAGTTCTACGCTGATAAGGGTGCATGGGAAGAGTTGAAGAAAATGGGCCGTCCGCACTCTGGACCAGCGGCAGCAAAAGAAGTGCCTCCTGGCAGCACGACTGATCTGGTCGAGTTTGTCGTCACGGAGACCGAACAGAATCATCGTGTGATCTCGTCCGTGAAGAAGCTTCAGGAGAACGCCGGTACTCCTGACAAGACTCGGCCTATCTCTGCGCTCCGTTTGAAAGAGTGTGAGCAAAAAAGCTTAGCTGATGCCAGTTGTGCCGCAGCGATGCAACAGCTCAACACTTCGCCGAAGTCTCCGGATGGAGCCAGCATTCCGCAGCTCTACGATGTGATGATCCCTGGTGGACATACGTATGGCGGTTTGATCCCTTGGGAAGCCAAGTACAACTTGCCAAGCAGCGGACACTAATTTAGGTCTCTGTTCATAAGAAAAGGCGGTCGCTCTTCACGGGGCGGCCGCCTTTTTCATTTTATTCATCGACGTACCATAACTTCCTCATTCTATTTTTCCCGAGAGGTAACCTTAGGGCAATGAGGATGAGATTCACCGCCTGGTCGAGGCCCTATTCTGTTTCGAGAAAATCGCATCCGGGAGGTGAGATGTTCAGAACAGATCAGAGCGGGGCGTCTTTAGACGAAGGCGTTACTTTTCGCTGTAGGTCTGCAAGCCGGTTGAGAGCGTCCAGAGGCGTCATTGAAAATAAATCGATCTGTCGAACCTCCTCGACGAGGGGATGCGGTTGTGGCAACGGTGCGGCAGCAGGCTCTGTACGGAGATCTGACTCTGCGATCTGAGCCGCTTCCGGTCGCTCCAGCTGCACAAGAACATCTTGGGCTCTGGTGATGACGGATGGCGGAAGCCCTGCTAATTTCGCGACGTAGATGCCGTAGCTGCGGTCCGCTCCTCCGGCAACAATTTTTCGGAGGAAAACCACGTCGCCGTCACGCTCCTGCACCGCCACTCGGAAATTCTTGATCCCGTCGCGCTGTTGTTCTAATTGGGTCATCTCATGATAATGCGTGGCGAACAACGTCCGCGCTCCGAGCGTCCTGCGATCGTGGATGTATTCCGCGACGGCCCAGGCAATACTGAGTCCATCATAGGTGCTAGTGCCTCGGCCGATTTCATCAAGCAGGATCAAACTCCGCACGGTCGCGCTGTGAAGGATCGTGGCGGTTTCCACCATCTCTACCATGAAGGTGCTGTGACCGCTGGCTAGATTATCTGAGGCTCCGACGCGGGTGAAGATCCGATCGACTACGCCGATCGTCGCCGCAGTAGCCGGGACGAAACTGCCGATTTGCGCGAGCAGCACAATCAAGGCGACCTGGCGAAGAAACGTGCTTTTCCCTGCCATATTCGGTCCTGTCAGGATCTGAAGGCGCTGTGAGTCCAGATTCAGTACCGTATCATTCGGTACGAAGGTCATCTCTTCAGTCAGCCGCTCCACGACGGGATGCCGGCCGCCTCGAATGTCAATCAACCCGCCATCGTTGATGACGGGTTTCGTATATTGATTCAATGCGGCGGTTTCAGCCAGCCCGGCCAGGACATCGATCAAGGCAAGTTTCCCGGCCATCTCTTGCAGGCGGCCGGCATGGCCAGCGAGTGTGGCACGCAGTTGCGCAAACAGCTCCTGTTCCAGAGCCAACAGCTTCACTTCGGCGCCTGTCACGCGCTCTTCAAGTTCTTTCAACTCGGGGGTCATGAACCGTTCGGCGTTGACCAGTGTTTGCTTGCGGATAAAGTCCGCCGGCACGCGGGCCAAGTTCGCCTTGGTGATCTCGATGTAATAGCCGAATACCTGATTGTAACGTACTTTCAGGGATTCGATGCCGGTCCGTTCCCGTTCTTTTGCCTCCAATGCGGCAATCCAGTGTTTGCCTTCGGTGTTGACTTTTCGCAGTTCGTCCACGTCAGCGTGGTATCCGTCGCGGATCACGCCTCCATCGCGAAGCGACATCGGCGCCTCCGGTTGAAGCGCCTGTTCAATCAGGGCGGCGAGATCGCGCCCGTCATCCCATGCTTCGCGTGCTTCGGTGAGATGGAGGCTTACGAGTGAAGCCAGCTGTGTGGCGATTTCAGGAAGGGCGGCGAGGGAGTCCTTCAACGCCAGAAGTTCACGGGGGCCAGCCACGCCTAGAACGATGCGGCCGCTCAGGCGTGAAAGGTCCTGTACCGTTCTGAGTGCTGCGCGCAAGGCCACGCGTGCCGCAATCCGGTCTTTCAATTCTCCGACGGCATCGAGTCGGGCTTGGATTGAATCACTCTGAATCAGTGGCCGGACTAACCATTGGCGAAGCAGGCGGCTGCCCATGGCGGTGACGGTTCGATCAAGCACGGAAAGCAGTGTGGCAGGTTTCCCGCTGAGACTATCGTCTAACGCCCCCATCGGTTTGAGCAGTTCAAGATTGCGAATGGTGACGCTGTCCAAATGCATTGCGTCCGAGACTCGACGGACGCGCGGACGACGAATGTAATCCAGCGGCGCTGTTGGTTGGGTGTCGCGGAAGTAGCTCAGGACTGCGCCGGCCGCGCCGATTCCCATCGTCAGACCCTGACAACCGAATACATCCAGCGAGTGAACGTGAAACTGTTCTTGCAGTAGGCGAGCGGCTCGTTCCGGTTCAAACGTCGATGGGTCACGCTCGCACAGACGGATGCCTTTCATCTGATCGAGCCAGGTACGGTCTTCCCGTCTGGCCGTCGGCGCAAACAGAATTTCACGGGGGTCCAGGCGGGCCAGCTCATCCAACGTTTGCGTCTGAGCCTGATCCCCCTGAAATTCGGCAATCCAGAATTCTCCGGTGGAGACTTCGAGCATTGCCAATCCGATCACGGGTTGTGGCTTTGCCGTTGGACTGATGGCAACTGCTGCGAGAAAGTTTGATTCGACCGGAGAAAGAAACTCGGTTTCGACGAGTGTGCCTGGCGTGTATAGCCGGACGACTTCGCGGCGTACCAGCCCTTTGGCGAGCTTAGGGTCCTCGACCTGCTCGCATAGGGCGACCGTGCGTCCGGCCTTCAGCAGTTTGGCGATATAGCCGGTCGCGGCGTGGTATGGCACGCCGCAGAGCGGGACTGGATTCGGACTGTTCTTATCGCGCGAGGTCAGGGCGATAGAAAGAATGCGCGACGCTTCCTGCGCATCCTGATAAAACATTTCGTAGAAATCGCCCACCCGGAAAAACAAGATGGCATGTTCGTAGCCGCGCTTGATCTCCCGGTATTGCCGCATCAGCGGACTGGCGTCGTGCTCACTCATCGACGAGATCTCGCGCGGGCTCGGTGGTCGAATTCGAACGGCCGGTTAATTTTTCAAGTGATTGGCGTGCACGCTCCAGATCCACTTCGGCATCTTGCAGTGCCTTGGTTTTTCGCCGGAGGTCGATTCGGCTGCGCACCCACGGGGGGAATAACAGAATGCCTGACACGAGCAGGCCGACAGCGAAGGCCGTGAGGATCGGTTTGTAGATCGGGGTAGAGGCTTCCAGTAAACCGAAGAAGTACCGCAAGGTGACTTCCTGCTCCTGATTCTGGAGAAAGAACGCCAGGGAGAGAAGCAGCAGAATACCGACAAGGATGAGCCGAATCATGATGTGCGGGGTCTCCCTCTCCGGGTGGAGATTTTGGGCGATGATGTGGATGCAGCCGCGCGCCGATGTTGTCGAACGGCCTGTTTGAGGGCGGCGAACAATGTGCCGGCGCGTGGCCCATGGGCGATCATCCGCGCAGTTCTCGTCGTGGGTGTGTTGTGCTGCAGTGTGAGTTCAAATCGATCACTCGGCAATAAGTCCGGAAACTTATCGGCCCATTCGATCGCTGTGACGATGTTCCCCTGAAAGTATTCTTGCAGCCCGATCCCCTCGGCTTCCGCCGCGCTCCGGAGTCGGTAGAGATCCACATGAATGAGCGGAAGCCGTCCCGCGTATTCGTGGATCAAGACGAAGGTCGGGCTGGTCACCTGATTCGGCGGCATGCCCAGGCCTGCGGCAATTCCACGCACGAGAGCCGTCTTCCCGGCGCCGAGTTCTCCGGAGAGAGCCAGCGTTTCGCCGCCCGCCAGTGATTGCCCGATGATCCGGCCAAATGCTTCTGTGGCAATGCGCGAGGGAAGCGGCACCGTCCAGAGCGCAGGCGACACAGGACGTGGCTGTGTGGCTGTGCGGGCCTTCCGAGGTACGGCAGTCGTGGGCTGGTTACGCTGAGCCGATGTTCGTGAGCGCATAAGGAATATGGTCAATGATATCTCTGGCGATTAAACTGGTTTGCCCGATTGTTTCGGCAGCCAGGTCCCCGGCAAGTCCGTGCACATAGGTAGCGGCGCACGCGGCCTCCCATGAGGCGACTCCCTGGGCGAGTAATCCTGTGATCATACCGGTTAAGACATCGCCGGTTCCAGCCGTGGCCATGCCGGGATTACCGGTGGGACAAATGGCTGCCATGCCGTCAGGTCCGGCAATCACGGTTCTGGCCCCTTTGAGCACGAGGTAGCAGCGATGTGCTTGGGCAAAGCGTGTGGCCGTGCCGATCCGGTCCTCGTTGACCGATTGAGCCGAGGATTTGGTCACTAGCCTGGCCATTTCGCCGGGATGCGGCGTCAGAATGGGAGGAATTGCACATTCGGCTAAGAGCGCGGCGCGACCGGCCAGTGCATTCAATGCATCGGCATCAAGGACGCTCGGTCGATCCAGTTGCCGGACAAGCGCTTGCACTAGCGCAACAGTTTCAGGATGGGTTGAGAGTCCCGGACCGATCGCGACCGCTGTTCTCGTGTTGATGAAGTCTTTCAGCCGGTCCAGCGCAGCGCGGGACAATGTGCGCGCGGTGGTCTCAGGCATCGGGATCGTCATGACTTCCAAGAGCTTGGCCTCCAGGACATCGTTGACGCTCGCCGGGATGGCCACGGTTACCAACCCGGCCCCTATTCGCAAGGCCGCTTGTGCCGCCATCGCGGCCGCCCCGGTCTTGCCGACTGATCCAGCGATGATGCCGGCATGGCCGAACGTGCCTTTGTGACTGGAGAGGCGACGGGGAGGTACGACGGTCCGAACAAACGGGGCGGTGATCAATCGAATCCGGCTTTCCACGGCATCGACATAGGCTGGTGGAATTCCGATGTCGACAATCTCCACACGTCCGGCGTGATCGATACCTTGATTCTGGAATAGGCCCAGCTTTGGCAGTCCGAAGGTTACGGTCAGATCAGCCTTCACGGCGCGGCCTAATACTGCGCCGGTATCGGCGTGGATGCCGGAGGGCAGATCCACGGCCACGGTCAGGCGCTGTGCCTGATTGATGCCGTCGATAGCTTCTGCATATCGTCCTGTAACCGGCGTGGCCAGGCCTGTTCCTAATAAGGCGTCGATGATTGCGTCGCTGTCGCTGAGTATTGTCTGAAGCTGACTGGTTGAGGAAAACGGTTTCACGATCGCTTTGCCGGCGGTCCGGATAAGTTGCCGGTACATGCGTGCAGCGTCGCGGCTCAGATCCGCGGCCGGAGCCAAGGTGAACACGTGGACCTTGGCCCGTTGCTTGTGCAGCAGGCGCGCCACGACGAATCCATCGCCGCCGTTATTGCCTTTCCCGCAGAGAATTGTGATGAGTTTCCCACGCAGGGGGCCGAGCTGTTGCTCAAGGCTGGTGACGACACCGGCTCCGGCCCGTTCCATCAACATCGTGCCGGGCACGCCGGCTTCCTCGATCGTCCGGCGGTCCAGCGCCTGCATTTGTGCGGCGGTGACGATAAGCCTCATTGCGGGGTACTTCATCTCATAGCCCCGCACAGTTGCGGTGAGACTGGCAGCGCCTGGCGCGATGGGATCGATACGTGTGGCGTCATGAGATCGTTGACGGCTCGAGTGACAGTGAACGGCGTCAACAGGCAGGCTAGCTGAGCAGCGCTTTCATTTCTTTGACTGCCTGGTCGAGGCCGACGAGGACGGCGCGGGCGATGATACTGTGCCCGATGTTGTACTCCACGATTTCCGGAATATGGGTCAGGCGCGCGACATTGCGATAATTGAGGCCGTGTCCGGCGTTGACACCCATGCCGAGCTTGTAGGCGAGCTTGGCGGCTTGGGTGATGGCCTCGAATTCCGCATCGGCCTCTTTCGACTTGGTGGCATTGGCATAGCGCCCGGTGTGGAGCTCGACGAAGTCGGCTGCAATCTTGTGCGCCGCTTTGATCTGGTTGAGGTCCGGTTCGATAAAGAGACTGACGGGGATCCCGGCATCGTGCAGCATGGCAACGGTGGTTTGTATACGCTCTTTTAACCCGGCTACATCCAGGCCGCCCTCGGTTGTGAGCTCCTGCCGTTTTTCCGGGACCAGGGTGACCAAGTCTGGTTTTACGGTCAGGGCGATCTTGACCATGGCGTCATCGGCGGCCATTTCCAGATCCAGCTTGGTCCGGACGATCTCCCGCAAGAGCGTGAGGTCGCGGTCCTGAATGTGTCGTCGATCTTCGCGTAAGTGTACGACGAGGCCATCGGCTCCGGCGAGTTCCACGAGGACCGCTGCGGCTAAGGGATCCGGATCGGTCCCGCCACGGGCTTGGCGAAGAGTCGCGATATGGTCAATATTGACGCCCAGTCTGGCCATGACACCTCCAGCCTGCGTGAGACCTACAGGAAAGGAATGAGTGACGGGGGAAACGTGACGCATTAATAGCAGATGGCGAGGGATGGAGCAAGGTTGACAGGTGTGAGCCGCTCCGTGTGAGGCTTGAATGTTTGCTGAAACCGAACCCCACAGAATCACAAGGTAAATTGACTCGACAGAGGCCCTCAATTAGAATAGGCGCTTCTTCCAGCCTGTTCATTCCTCTATTCACTGAGGAGCAGCTCGAAGGAGACCAGAATTTTAAGAGGTAGAGGACCGTCATGGGTTTGGGTGATGGGTTTTATCGGCTACAGCGACTTCCGCCATATGTATTTGCTCAGGTGCAGAGCCTCAAGTTAGAAGCTCGTCAACGCGGAGAGGATGTCATCGATTTCGGGATGGGCAATCCCGACCAGCCGACTCCGCCCCACATTGTCGACAAGCTGATTGAAGCCGCCCGCAAAAGTAAGAATCATCGCTACTCGGCGTCGCGTGGCATCACGAAGCTGCGTCACGCAATTTGCGGCTGGTACAAGCGAAACTACAATGTCGAGTTAGATCCTGAGACCGAAGCGATTGTGACGATCGGCTCGAAGGAAGGGCTGGCTCATCTTGCGTTGGCGATGATCGGTCCCGGTGACGTGGTCCTCACGCCCACGCCGACGTACCCCATCCATATGTACAGCTTCATCATTGCCGGGGGCGAGGTCCGTGGGATCGAACTGCGGCAGGACAGCGATTTTTTCGAAGACTTGCAACGGGTCTATCGGCAGACGATGCCGCGTCCGAAGATCCTGGTCATCAACTTCCCGCACAACCCCACGACTGCCGTGGTCGACATCTCGTTTTTTAAGAAGATTGTCGCGTTTGCCAAAGAACACAATGTAATCGTCATTCACGATCTGGCCTATGCCGACCTGGTGTTTGATGGCTATAAGGCGCCGAGTTTTCTCCAGGTCCCAGGCGCGAAGGATGTCGGAGTCGAGTTTTATACGCTGTCAAAGGCCTACAACATGCCCGGATGGCGCGTGGGATTTTGTGTCGGCAATCGAGAAGTGGTCGGAGCCTTAGCCAAGATCAAGAGCTATCTCGATTACGGTATTTTTCAGCCGGTCCAGATTGCCAGTGTCATCGCGTTGAATGGGCCTCAGGACTGCGTTAAAGAGACCGTATCACGCTATCAGAAACGACGGGATGTGCTGGTAGGAGGCTTGAACCGGATCGGGTGGCAGGTGACCAAACCGCTGGCGACGATGTTTGTGTGGGCGCAGATTCCGCAGGCCTATCGGCACATGGGGTCGTTGGAGTTCTCGAAGTTGTTGTTGCGTGAAGCGAAGGTGGCGGTCTCCCCCGGGATCGGATTCGGTGAGGGGGGCGATGAGTATGTGCGATTCGGGCTGGTCGAGAACGAACATCGAACCAGGCAGGCGGTTCGGGGGATCAAGAAGGTGTTGAAGCTCGAAGGGTCAGAGGAATGAAAACCCGCATCGGTGTCGGCTTGATCGGATTCGGTACCGTTGGAACCGGCGTCGCGAAAGTCTTGTTCGAAAACGCGGCTCTGATCCGTCGGCGGGTCGGCGTTCCGGTCGAGCTGCTGCGGATCGCCGATCTCGACATCACCCGCGATCGCGGAGTGGCGGTGCCGCCTGGCGTATTGACGACGGATGTGAAACAGATTCTTGCCGATCCGGCGATCGATATCGTCATTGAGCTGGTCGGCGGGTACGATTTTGCCAAGCGCGTGATGCTCGACGCCATTGCGGCCGGCAAACATGTGGTCACGGCCAACAAAGCGCTCTTGGCATTGCACGGAGAAGAAATTTTCGCGGCGGCGGAGTCGCAGCATGTGGATCTTGGCTTCGAAGCCAGTGTGGGCGGTGGCATTCCGATCATTCGGGCGTTGACCGAAGGACTGGCGGCGAATCGTATCGAATCGATCTACGGCATTATCAACGGGACGTCGAATTATATTCTCTCCCGGATGACGCGAGAGGGGCACAGTTTCGACGCGGTGCTCAAAGAGGCTCAGCAAGCTGGATATGCGGAAGCGGATCCCACGTTTGATGTGGCCGGAATTGACTCGGCCCACAAGCTTGCCATTCTGGCGAATCTGGCGTTTGGAACGCCGATCAATTTCAAAGAAATCTATACCGAGGGGATCACCAATATCACGGAGCAGGACATCGCGTACGCGAGGGAGTTTGGTTATACGATCAAGCTCTTGGGGATCGCGAAGCTTCATAACGGAGCTGTTGAAGCGCGGGTGCATCCGACCATGGTGCCGTCCGATTCGCCGATCGCCAAAGTTGAGGGGGTCTACAATGCGATCCATCTCGTCGGTGATGCGGTGGGCGACGTGATCCTCCATGGCCGAGGCGCAGGCTCGCTGCCGACCGGCAGTGCGGTGGTGAGCGACGTGATTGCAATCGGGCGCAATGTGCTGAAGGGCGCCGCCGGGCTGGTTCCGCCGGCTTCGTTTCAGCAAGACCAGCGCCGGCCGATCCGTCTCAAGCCCATGGACGAAATCAGCTCGCTCTACTATCTTCGATTTATGGTGCTAGATCGACCGGGTGTGTTGGCGCAGATTGCCGGAGAACTGGGCCGCTGTGAGATCAGTATCTCGTCGATGCTCCAGCAGGGCCGTCGCGAAGGACAGACGGTTCCGGTGGTCATCAAGACACATATGGCGAAGGAGCGGGATGTGCAGAAGGCGATGTGTGAGATCAATCGCCAGGCTTTTATTTCTGAGCCCGCCACGCTGATCCGCGTGGAAGGGAAGGATGAGTAGTCGGATGGCTCGTTGGCGCGGCATTATTGAGGAATATCGAAAGTTTCTTCCGGTGACGGGGGCGACGCCGATCATCAGCTTGGGAGAGGGCAATACGCCGCTCATTCGCGCGGAACGTTTGGCGAAGGCTATTGCCCCGGGCGTCGATCTCTACTTGAAATTCGAGGGCGCGAATCCCACCGGTTCATTCAAAGATCGCGGGATGACGATGGCGATCTCGAAGGCGGTGGAGCAGGGGGCGCGCGCGGTCATGTGCGCCTCGACCGGCAATACCTCCGCGTCCGCCGCTGCCTATGGCGCCCGGGCCGGGCTGGCCGTCTATGTGCTGATCCCAGCGGGTAAAATTGCGCTCGGGAAACTGTCGCAAGCCATGATGCACCAGGCGACGGTTATCCAGATCGAAGGCAATTTCGACCAGGCGCTCACGATCGTCAAAGATCTTTCGGCCGCGCACCATATTGAGCTGGTCAACTCCATTAATCCCTTTCGAATCGAAGGCCAAAAGACGGCCGCGTTTGAAGTGTGTGATCAGTTGGGGGATGCGCCGCATCTTCACGTGCTGCCGGTCGGGAATGCCGGGAACATCACGGCTTATTGGAAAGGTTATCGAGAATATCGGGCCGCGAATCAGACGACCAAATTGCCGCGCATGATGGGATTTCAGGCGGCGGGAGCCGCCCCGATGGTATTGGGCCGGGTGGTTGAAGAGCCGCAAACGATTGCCACCGCGATTCGAATCGGGAATCCGGCGAGCTGGGCCGCGGCGTCGACCGCAGTAGAGGAATCATCCGGGGCGATTGATCTGGTCACCGATGAAGAAATTCTTCAAGCCTATACGCTCGTGGCGGCGACGGAAGGGGTGTTCTGTGAGCCGGCGTCCGCCGCATCGGTGGCCGGTGTCACGAAGCTGGGCCGCGCGGGCAAATTGCGGGAAGGGGAGACGGTGGTGTGTACGCTGACCGGGCATGGATTGAAAGATGCCGATACGGCGATCAGCGTGTCCAAACCGCCGTTGACTGTCAAGGCGATATCTTCGGATGTTGCCCGGTTATTAAATGCACGATGAGGGTCTGATCTCAATGAAGTATCTGATTCTCCATGCTGGCGGGTTAGCGGGTCATGCGCAGGATGCATTGGGGGGACGCACGCCGCTTCAGGCGGCTGCCACGCCTCATCTTGATCGATTGGCACGGATCGGCGAACTCGGGTTGGTTACGAATCCCGCGGAGGGGAATCGTCATGGCAGCGGTCTTAACGGGACCGCGATTCTCGGGTACGACCCCAAGAAGTACTATCAAGGTCCCGGTCCGCTCGAAGCCGCGAGTCTCGGTGTCTCTGTGACGGAGCAAGACGTGGTCTATCGCTGTACGATGGTCACGGTGAAGCCGGAAGGCGGAAAAGTCGGCGCAGACATCAAGAAGTTAAGCGCACATGTCGTGCTGGACGATGCGACGGCTGGTCTCATCGAAACTGATGAGGCGCGCGAATTGATCGAGGCGATCAACGAGCAGCTGGGCTCTGAGACAATGCAGTTCTACCCCGGTACGGGCCATCGTCATGTCATGGTGTGGATGAAAGGCAAGCCGCGGGCCGTGTGTGTCGATCCACAGTCGGTGAGAGGTCGCGTGATCGGGGATGCGCTTCCGACAGGAGACGGCGCAAATATTCTGCGAGAGCTGATGGAAGCGTCCCATCTCATTTTGCGCGATCATCCGGTCAATGCGGAGCGATTAGCATCGGGGAAAAATCCGGCCAATTGTATCTGGTTATGGGGAGAAGGACGAGCCATCCCGTGGCCCAGTCTGGCTGAACGATTTCAGGTGACCGGTGCGGTCGTGGCCTCCAGTGCGGTCCATCGGGGAGTCGGGCTGTGTGCCGGGTTGGACGCGTCGGATGCTCCAGAAATTGGCGACGAACCCTTTAAGGCGATGGCCGCGACGGTACTCGATGAGTTTGCCAAGAAGGACTTTGTCTATGTCCATGCTTCCTTGCCTGATGAAGTGGTGCATGGCAGCGATGTGAATGCGACCGTGCGGGCCATCGAAGAGTTTGACCGGGACCTCGTCGGACCGATCCTGAAAGGGCTTGAGAAGCAAGGCCCATATCGATTTCTTGCGTTGTGCGATCACGGTGAAGGGGTGCAGGGCCAGGCGTTCGCGGTGTTTGGCGAGGGGCCAGGCACGGATGGAGCCTCAGGAGGTCGTCGATTCACCGAGGCTGATGCGCAGGCCTCCAAGGCGCCGGTCCGTGATGCCAGCAAGTTTGTGATCAAGCTGTTTGCCAAAGGGTAAGTCAGTGGCGTTGATTGTTCAGAAATACGGCGGGACGTCGGTTGGTACGATTGAATGGATCCATCGGGTGACCGAGACGGATGTGCCGGCGCCAGTCCGTGAGGCCAATCAGTTTGTATGTAAGCTGTTTGCCAAGGGGTAAGTCGGTGGCGTTACTGGTTCAGAAATACGGCGGGACGTCGGTCGGTACGATTGAACGCATCCATCGGGTCGCAGAGCGGGTCGCGCAGTCGCATCGTGCCGGAGACCAGGTGGTCGTCGTGTTGTCTGCGATGAGCGGTGAGACGGATCGATTGATCAAGCTTGCGCATGAGGCGTCCGCCACGCCCGATGATCGTGAAATGGACATGTTGCTGTCCACGGGTGAGCGTGTGACCGTGGCGCTCTTGGCGATGGATCTTCGTAGTCGCGGACTGAATGCCCGGTCCTATACGGGACGGCAAGTCGGCATTATCACCAACAGTGTCCATACCAAGGCCAGGATTGCACGGGTTTCAGCCGACCGGCTTCGCGAAGCGTTGGCAAAAGGTATCATTCCCGTGGTGGCGGGGTTTCAGGGAATCAACGAACAGTCGGATGTCACGACGCTGGGACGCGGCGGATCGGATCTGTCTGCGGTAGCGTTGGCTGCGGCGTTGAAAGCCGATCGATGCGTCATCTTTACCGATGTGGATGGGGTCTACACCTCAGATCCCAATGTGGTGCCAGCGGCGCGGCGGATCGACAAGATTTCATACGAAGAAATGTTGGAAATGGCCAGTCTCGGCGCCAAGGTGTTGCAGGCCAGGTCAGTGGAGTTCGCCGCGAAATTCAACGTCCCGGTTGAGGTGAATTCGAGTTTTAAGGAAGGAAAGGGGACTCTCGTGACACGTGAAGATGCGGATATGGAGGCAGTCGCGGTGGCCGGAGTCACGGGAGACCGGAATCAGGCAAAAATCACAATGGTCGGCGTGCCCGACAAGCCCGGCATCGCGGCAAAAATTTTCGGGCCTGTGGCCCAGGCCAACATCAACGTCGATATGATCATTCAGAACGTCAGTCAGGATGCGTTGACGGACTTGTCGTTCACTGTGCCTCGGGCGGATTTGCGCGCTGCGACTCCGTTGCTACAAGCGGTGGCCAACGATGTCGGGGCCAGAAGCGTGGCGATCACCGAAGCGATTGCCAAAGTCTCGCTCATCGGGGTGGGCATGCGCTCGCATTCGGGTGTCGCTGCGAAGATGTTCGAGGTGTTATCCCGTGAGGGCGTCAATATCATGATGATCAGCACTTCGGAGATCAAAATTTCCTGCGTGATTGCCGAGAAGTATTTGGAGCTCGCGATGCGCTCGTTACACACCGCGTTCGGGCTCGATCGGGTTGTGCAAGGAGAGCAGTCGGCGAAGTAAGCGAATCTGGTTCGTCCCGGCTCGACTCGACAGATCCTTCCCACTCCTGCTACTCTTTTGAACAATGGCTCGAAAATCCTCACAGACTCGTTCTTCTCGTCGCACTCTACCGGAGGAGCCGGTCGTCATTCCGGTTCTCACCGTCGACCGCGCCGCCGCGCTGGAAGTGTACGATACGACGCTTCGCGACGGTGCGCAGGCTGAAGACGTCAGCTTTTCCGCGGAAGACAAAGTTCGTGTCGCTCAAAAGTTAGACGAACTGGGCGTGCACTATATTGAGGGCGGCTGGCCGGGCGCCAATCCGAAGGACATCGAGTTTTTCCGGATCATGAAGACGATCCCGCTCAAGCATGCCTCGGTCATTGCCTTTGGATCGACGCGCAAGGCCAGTAATTCCGTTCAGAAAGACCAGAATCTGCAGGCCCTCCTCGCAGCGGAAACCAAGACCATCACGCTGTTTGGGAAAACCTGGTCGTTGCACGTGACCGATGCGCTGGGGATCTCACTGGCGAAAAATCTCGAATTGATCGGCGATTCCATTGCGCATCTGAAAAGTAAGGGCCGCCGGGTGTTTTACGATGCCGAGCATTTCTTCGACGGCTACAAGACGAATCCGGAGTATGCGCTGAATACGATTCGCAAGGCGGTGGAGGCAGGGGCTGAACGCGTCATTCTCTGCGATACAAACGGCGGGGCGATGCCGTGGGAGATCCGGGCCATCTGTGAAGTGGTGCGCCAGGAAATCACGGTGCCGTTGGGCATCCATGCCCACAACGATTGTGAAATGGCGGTGGCGAACTCACTGGTGGCGATCGAGACCGGCATCATTCAGGTGCAGGGAACGATCAATGGGATCGGTGAGCGCTGCGGAAATGCCAACCTGTGTTCCATCATTCCGAATCTCGAGTTGAAGATGCGGCGACCGGCGCTCGGCGACCGGCTCAGTCATTTGAAAGATGTGTCGGGATTCGTCACGGAAATCGCGAACTTGATGCCCAACAAGCACCAGCCCTATGTGGGCGATTCGGCGTTTGCCCACAAAGGCGGCGTCCACATTCATGCGGTGCTGAAGAACGCATTGACCTATGAGCACGTCGATCCGACGAGGGTGGGGAATCGCCAGCGCGTGCTGGTGTCGGACTATGCGGGACGGAGCGGCCTGTTAGACAAGATCGAAGCCTACGGCATCAAGCTGTCAAAGGATCATGCGAAGGTGCAAGAGCTGATGGATACGCTCAAAGCGCGTGAAAACGAAGGCTATCAGTTTGAAGGCGCCGAGGGTTCGTTTGAGCTGCTGATGCGCAAGGCGATGGGAACTCATAAGCCGGCGTTCCAGCTGTTGGGATTCCGCGTGATTGTGGAAAAGAAACAGGAAGACGGCGCGCCCCTTTCAGAGGCGACCGTCATGATCAAGGTTGGCGGCGTGGTTGAGCACACCGCAGCGGTCGGAGCCGGACCGGTGAATGCGCTGGACCATGCGCTGCGTAAGGCCTTGGAAAAATTCTATCCGCAATTGCAAGAAGTGAAATTACTCGATTACAAAGTGCGCGTACTCGCGGCTAATAAAGGCACGGAGTCAAAGGTGCGGGTGCTGATCGAATCCGGCGACCATAAAGATAAGTGGGGAACCGTCGGAGTATCCGAGAACATCATCGAGGCCACCTGGCAAGCCCTCGCCGACAGCATTGAGTACAAGCTTCTGGCGAAGCCATAGCAGAGCTCCTGCCGCATCCCCGCCGATGTTTATTCTTGACAGAACTCGTAACCTCACGTAACTTAAGCAGAACTTTCCGTCTTTAGAGTGCAGCTTCATCGGAGGTTGCGTGATGGAAATGCGCAGCGGTTACGGAGGGGGCATGAGAAAGGCTGATATCGCAAACGAGATCTTCAAGCAGGTTGGAATTTCGAAAAATGAGGCGGCCGATATCGTTGAACTTGTGCTCAACCTTCTCAAGTCGGTGCTGCAAAAAGGGGAATCAGTCAAGATTGCGGGGTTCGGCAATTTCGTCGTTCGCAGCAAAGGTTCTCGCAAGGGGCGCAATCCTCGCACAGGAGAAGAAATTGGGATTACCCCGCGTCGCGTTGTCACATTCCGCCCAAGCCAAGTCTTTAAGAAGTACGTCAATTCATAGCTATCGCGAGCCCCGCATCGCGACCACAGGATGAGGGCCGGTCATGGGGATTGAACCCAGGCTGGGGAGTAAAGTTTTTTATAAAATCGGGGAGGTGAGTCAACTGACGAAGCTCCCGGCTTACGTGCTACGTTTTTGGGAGTCTGAGTTTAAGTTCCTGAGCCCGAAGAAGAGTCGTGGAAACCAGCGTCTGTATATTCGCCGGGACATTGAGACGGTCCTTGAAATTAAGCGGATGCTGTATGAAGAAGGGCACACGCTGGAAGGAGTGAAGCGGTATTGGGCCAGGCGTGGGCGGGCGGCTTCTCGGAAGCTCACCCCCCAAGAGTTGGCCAAGAAGCTGCGCGGGGATCTCCAGGCCATTGTGAAAATTATCGACGCGCATTCACCGTAAGTCTTCCGTAACATCCCCATTGCCTTTCCGGAGTTGTACAAGCGACAATAGAGATCGAATCATCATACAGAGAAGATGTCGGGGCGTAGCGCAGCCCGGTAGCGTACTCGCTTGGGGTGCGAGTGGTCGTGGGTTCAAATCCCGCCGCCCCGACCAATCTTTTCCATGGCCCCTTGGAGGCTGAGCACGAGGCAGCGATAGTGGCGCGGCTCCTCGGTCGGCCACAGGGATGGAGAAAAAGCTGCCGCGTGCAGCTTTTTTTATGACTGGAAGCACATGCGAATTTTAGTCACGAATGACGACGGAATCGATTCGCCTGGTCTGACGATATTGGCCGATGCGCTCAAAGCGATCGGTGAAGTGTGGGTGGTGGCGCCGGATCGGGAGCGTACTGCTGTGGCCCATGCCGTGACATTGCATAAGCCGCTCCGCCTGCATCGCTTGGCGCCGCGCACATTTTCCGTGAACGGCACGCCGGTGGATTGTGTGAACTTGGCGCTGCTGAAAGTGCTGCCGAAGCCTCCTGCCATTGTGGTGTCCGGAATCAATAAGGGCGTCAATCTTGGGGACGACGTGCTCTATTCGGGAACCGTCTCTGCGGCGATGGAGGGGGCGATCCTTGGCATTCCATCGATTGCTGTGTCGCAGGAGGGACGAGAGACCTTTCGGTTTCCCGTTGCCGCCGACTATGCGGCGCGCATCGTTCGGCTCGTGTTGGAGCAAGGACTGCCCGATGAAACGTTGTTGAATGTGAATGTGCCGAATCGTGCGTTGCGCTCCATCAAGGGAGTACGGGTGACCTGTCTCAGTCGCCGGCGCTTTGACAATCCCATTATCGAGAAACTCGATCCGCATGGCAGGAAATATTTCTGGATCGCCGGCACGCGGGTATCCTGGAGCCGGAGCCAGAATGCTGATCACGAAGCGCTCGAAGAGGGGCGGGTGTCGGTGACGCCGATTCACTTGGATTGCACCAACTATGCAGTGCTTGATCATTTTCGAGCCTGGGAGCCGATGATCCAGGATAAGTCGGTGCGTGCCAAGCCGCGCGCACGTTCGGCTTCACAACGGAAGGGGTGATTGATGATCGGAGATCTCATTGAAGCGATTATCGGTGAGCTGAGCCGCTTTGTCATCGCCTGCATTTCCCGATTCGGCTATGCCGGGATTTTGTTCACTATGGCGGTGGAGAGTGCCTGCATCCCATTGCCCAGTGAGATTATTATGCCGTTTTCAGGCTATCTGGTCTTGTCCGGGCAGTTCACGATGCTCGGGGTGACACTAGCCGGGGCGATTGGGAATGTCGTCGGGTCGATTGCCGCATACTATGCCGGAGTGTGGGGGGGGCGCCCGTTTGTGGAGCGCTATGGTCGGTACTTTCTTGTGTCGCACCGAGATCTCGATATCGCCGATCGCTGGTTCCTGAAATACGGGGAAGCCGCGGTCTTTTTCAGCCGAATGCTTCCGGTGGTGCGTACGTTCATTTCGTTACCGGCCGGTATCGCGCGGATGAATTTCCCTCGGTTTGTGCTGTTCACATTTCTTGGCGCGTTGCCCTGGTGCTATCTTCTTGCCTATATCGGGTTGAAGATGGGAGAGCGCTGGGAAGAGCTGCGTGACTATTTCCATCGGTTCGATATTGTGATCGGCGTGATTCTGGTCGTCATTATCGGACTGTTCGTTTGGTCGCACTGGCCGAAGCGGCGCGCGCCACAGCCATAGGTTGATCGCATGCTCAAGATTTACAATACGCTGACGGGAAAGAAGGACGCGTTTGAGCCGCTCGTGCCCGGCACCGCGCGCATGTATGTCTGCGGGGTGACGGTGTATGACTATTGCCACATCGGTCATGCGCGCAGTGCGCTGGTGTTCGATGTGGTTCGGCGGTATTTGGAGTATTCCGGACTTCGTGTCGAGTTTGCCAAGAATTTCACAGACGTCGATGACAAGATCATCAAGCGCGCCAATGAGCAGGGTGTCGGCTGTGACACGATCACGGAGAAATATATTCAGGCCTATTATGATGATATGAAGCGATTGGGCGTGCGGCCCGCGACGATCGAACCGAAAGCGACGGAGCATATGGCCGACATCGTCCGGCTGACCGAAACCCTGATCGCGAAGGGCTTGGCCTATCAAGTGGATGGAGACGTCTACTTCGAGGTTGCCAAATACGGAGAGTACGGACGTTTGTCTAAGCGAAAGATGGAGGATCTCCAATCCGGGGCGCGGGTGGGTGTGGATGAACGAAAGCGACATCCGATGGATTTCGCGCTATGGAAAAGCGCCAAGCCTGGCGAGCCGGCATGGCCGAGCCCGTGGGGCGAGGGACGGCCGGGGTGGCACATTGAGTGTTCCGCCATGGCGATTCGCCACCTGGGCGAGACGTTCGATATCCACGGCGGCGGAATGGATCTGATTTTTCCGCACCATGAGAATGAGATTGCCCAATCGTGCGGCGCGACGGGGAAAGAGTTTGCCCGCTATTGGATGCACAACGGGTTTGTGCAGATCAATCAGGAGAAGATGTCCAAGTCGTTGGGGAACTTCTTCACCATCCGGGAGATCTTTGAAAAGTCGGAGTGGCCGGAAGCGGAAACCGGAGAGATGTTGCGGTATTTCTTATTGGCGACACAATACCGAGGTCCGTTGGATTTCTCCGATCAAGCGTTGAAAGAAGCGAAGAGTACCGTGAATGGGTTCTACGATCTCTTTGCGCGGCTGGCTGAGACGGGCGGGAAGGCGTCAGGAGATGCCGGATTGAATACAGCAATTGAACGATGCACGGCCGCATTTCAGTCCGCTATGGACGACGATCTTAATACGCCAGTGGCTCTTGCGGCGTTGCAGGGACTGCGCAGTGATCTGAACAAACTACTGGCCGAGGGTTTGTCGACGGATGCGCGATGCAGGGCCAGAGAGGCCTTTCGATCGCTGGGCCGAGTGTTGGCATTGTTCCAGTTAGATCAGTGGCTGTTCAACGTCGAAACCGGGGGACATGGTTCCCCTGCGGGTGAGGTCGAGATTGAGAGACAAATTGCCGAACGAACGGAAGCCAAGAAGCGGAAGGACTTCGCACGCGCCGACGCCATTCGAGCGGAACTGGCAGCCCAAGGCATCATCATCGAAGACAAGCCCGATGGCACCAGCCGATGGAAGCGATGACAGCCAGGAGCTTCTCTATGGTCTCCATGCGGTCCGGGAAGCGCTGAAGGCCGGTAGCAGGCCGTTGCAGCGGCTGCATGTGATTCGGACTGATAAACAGTTTGCCGAGCTAGTGCAGTTAGCGCGGGCGCTGCATGTGCCGGTTCATATCCAGCCGCTGGCGTCTCTTGATCGGCTGGCTCCCGGTGGTCGACACCAGGGGATTGTGGCCTTTGCCGCAGCGAAGGCCTACCAGACAGAAGAATCCATTCTTGCCGGCGCTGCCAAACGGAATGAGCCGCCGTTACTAGTGATTCTCGATGGTGTGGAGGATCCGCATAATCTCGGCGCCGTGCTTCGTACTGCCGAGGGCGCTGGTGTGCATGGCGTGTTTATTCCCGAGCGGCGGGCGGCTGGGCTGACTTCGGTGGTGGCGAAAGTGTCGGCCGGGGCGATCGACCATATTCCTGTTGCGCGCGTGACGAATACGAGTCGATTGTTGGAGTCCTTGAAAGCGGCGGGGGTGTGGATTTACGGCCTGGATCCGGCGGCGACGAAGCTGTTTACCGAGGTGGATTTTCGAGGCCCTGTCGGGTTGGTTTTTGGGGGAGAGGGTGCGGGGATTCGTCCCGGCGTATTACAGCATTGCGATGAACGGATTCGCATTCCGATGAAGGGGCATGTGCAGTCGCTGAATGTCTCAGCTTCTGCGGCGGTGACGCTCTTTGAAGCGGTGCGGCAGCGCGCGGTGCCCGTACCAACCCGGCCACGTTAGCGGATCTTCAGCACGCCGCCTTGAATGGCGTTCTTCAGCAGTTGGGCGGTGTTGGATACCCGCATCTTCTTCATCATGTTGGCGCGGTGGGCCTCCACCGTTTTCACGCTGATCTTGAGCTTGGTGCCGATTTCCTTATTCTTAAATCCAGCCCAGATCAATTCCAGAATTTCCTGCTCACGTGCGGTGAGCGACTCCGGCCGTTTCTTGCGAGGAGGAGGCTCAAGGTCTGCAAGGGATTTGCGAACCCGAGGCTTGGTCGTTGCTTTGGCCATAATCGTCGGTTCTCCTTTGAATCGCCGAAGCTTGAGGTATACTGGATTCGCGCGTCTGCGCCGCAGATGTAATGCGGGGAAAATTATAGAGGCGTTCGTAACAAGTGTAAATGCAAGCACAATGGCCCTAGTAGGGTTACTGAGTACGGAAACCAGAGTATTCGTAACAAGCTAGAGAGAAATTGAGCTTCTTCTCGGTTTCAATAGAGGCCTGGCGCGGTATGTGGCAGCTGTATTTCGTAGTGGGACTCTTGGGCGCACTCATTGGGAGTTTTCTCAATGTGTGCATTTACCGATTGCCTCGCCATGAATCTATTGTGTGGCCGGGATCCCATTGTCCAGCTTGCTCCAAGCCGATTGCTTGGTACGACAACGTGCCGATTCTGGGCTATCTGATGCTGGCCGGTCGATGTCGCGCCTGTTCCGTCAGTATTCCGCTCCACTATCCAGTCGTAGAAGCCTTGAATATGGTTGGGTATCTGGCCCTACTTTGGTTCTTCGGGCCTACGATGGTGGCGATGGTCTATGCCATCTTGTTTTCTGCTTTGCTCGTGGTGGCGGGTACGGACTTGTCCCATAAGATTATCCCCAATGCGGTCACTTTTCCTGGGATTGTTGTAGGCCTAGTGAGCGCCGCAACCGTCTTGCCCTTGGGATTGCTGAATAGCCTCCTGGGCCTGTTGGTCGGCGGTGGAATTCTGTGGATACTCGCCTGGGCCAGCCCGTATCTATTCGGCAAGGAAGGGATGGGCGGCGGGGATATCAAATTGTTGGCAATGATCGGGGCATTTCTGGGATGGAAGTTGGTATTACTGACGATCATGGTTGGATCTCTGGTCGGGTCGGTCGTTGGCCTGTCGCTACTTGCGGCGCGGGTGATCACGCGTGAGGAGTATATTCCCTTTGGCCCGTTCCTGGTTCTGGGCGCAGTGAGCGCCCTCTTCTTTGGAACCCCCATTCTGGAGTGGTACCAAGGGTTATTGGCAGGCTAATCTCACCTCTTGAATTCACACTGTTCGCTCTCCTCTGTATCTAATCCTTTCTCGGTGTATCCACCCGGTCACGCGGCTATGCGCTGCGTGTGGCATATCTCGATTCCTATACCGTGTGACTTTCCTTCCATTGTCCGATGATTTCCCCGTGAGTTTCAAAGGGATCGGTATCCAGCTCCTATCGGCTCATGTCGAAATGCAGAGCTGTGCGCTGTAGGTATGGCTCTTGATATGCCCCCTGAGTATGAACCGATGCAGCGCAAACAGAATATCAGTTGTGAAGAGTGAGAGAGGCTTCAGCCTCACCGAGGCGCTGACGTCGATGGCGATTGTCGGCCTCGTGTCGGCGTTGGCCATTCCCAATCTGATGCTGCTGAACGCGCGCGTGCAGGCTGACGTGTTTGCGCAGCAGGTCTCATCTGAACTCCGCTGGGCGAGGCAATGGGCGATCACGAAGCGAGACCGTGTCCGGCTGGTGTTCGATCAAGACCGCCAGGCGATCGTTGCTGAGGTCGGTCACGATCGCGTGCCGCACCACCAGTTGTCGTATCAGCACAAAGGGCTCGAGATCGACGAGCCGAGTGCGGGGCCGGATGTTGTGTTCCATCCGAGCGGGCGTTCTGCGACCGCCACCACAATACAATTCCACAACGGCCAGGGGCATGCGCGGACGATCACCGTGAGTCTTACGGGCAGGGTCTCGATTCGATGAGGCGGCATCACGACGGAGGTTTCAGTCTGGTGGAGTCGATGGTTGCCATGAGTATTTCGATGATTGTTGTGATGGGCGGGATGGCGGCGCTCCAGGTGTCTGCCAGGCTGGTTCAACAGGGGGTGATGAAGACGAGGGCGTTGGTGCTGGCGCAGGGGCGCTTGGAAGCGAAACGGTCCGTGCGGTGGGAGACGCTCCTGGAGGATGATCTCGACCACGATGGCCGCATGGATGTGATGATGGCGGATGACGGGCAAGGGGCCGATGTCTCGGCCGGAGACGGCATCTATTCGGCCCAGTGGGAGCATGACGGAGTGACTTTGAAATGGACGGTGGCGATGGACCGTCTCGGGCCACTCGGTACTGCCGGATTGGTGACGATTCGGGCGGCAGCATCCTATCCAGGACTTGGTGCCGTGCGGATGGTGGAGGTGGGAACCGTGCGGGCCAATCCGGCATTTACAGGATCCCGATGAGTGGATCGAGTCGATATCCTGCGTGGCTGAAAGGTCTGATCTCATCGTCCGGGGTGTGTTTATCAGAACTGATGGTGGCCCTAGCGATCGGGACGGTGGTATTGGCAGGAAGTCTGGAGGCGTTCAACCTTGTGCAGGCTCAGGCCGTTCGACAGCAACGCATCCTGGCCGCCCAGCAAGAAATGCGGTTGGGGCTGGAAGTGTTTGAGCAGGAAGTCCGCATGGCTTCGTCGTCGACCATTGCCGTTGCCAGGTCTGATCGATTTGAGTTTTCCGCCAACATCCATGGGTTGCGGACGGTGACCACGGCTCCTCTCGTGGCTGGTCAAACCCTGTTGCCGGTGCAGAGCGGCAGTGGGTGGGAAGCGGGGAAAACGGTGGTGCTTTGTGGAATGAGTCGGTGCGAATCCCACCGACTGGGGAGCCCGGGCCAGCGCAGCCAACTCTTGCTGAGTGATCCGGTTGGAGGAGCCTATCCTCCGGGTGCGTCGGTCGAGGTGCGTAATCGGGTGGCGTACTACACCCGGGTTGATGACCGAGATCGTACGCAGCTGATGCGGCAGATTGATGGAGGCGCCGGAGTGTTGATCGGCGATTTGCAGTCGGTGCGTTTGTCGTACTGGGATGAGTGGGGGAAGGCTGGCGCAGGAATCGGCCGGATTATTCGTGTTGCAGTGGAACTCTCGATGATTGGCGGTGACCCCAAGGTTATTCGAGACGTCACGGTGCGCTCCTAGCGCATTTGATGAAAGGAGTCAGAGGCCATGAAGACGGTTCAACCACACGCATCACCTGAACAGGGGATCGCGCTGTTAGGGGTCATCATTCTTGCGTTGGTACTGGCGTTGGTGGGCGCGGCGCTGCTCGATCTGGCAGGGCAAGAGGCGTCCAGTGCCTCGGGCGCAGCCGATGTTGCCGTGGCCCAGGCTGTTGCCGATGCGGCACAGGATCTGGTCATTGCCTGGTTTCATAGTCCGCACACCAGCCCATCGACATTGGCGGCACTTCTGACCAAGCTGCAATCGACTTCAGATGGAAGCCCCTCATTTTTTGACCAGGCCGGCCGGTCTCAATTTATCGGGACCGTCGATCACCCTGATCTGCTGCTTGATGCTTCACGAGGTGTAGACCAACAACTGTTGAACGATGCAGGTGCAGGAATGTTTCGACTTCTGAAGGATCTTGGTTCTGTGCAAGAGGTGAAGGTTTATGCACCGAGCACGCCCGGGTTGCTCTGTACGGTAGACGCGACGGTCACGACGGCGAGTTCATCCACGAGACATGCTGTCTCGATACAACTTGGCGCTCTTGAAATTCCGGCCCTGCGAGCGGGGATCCAGGTTGGAGGAAATCTTGGCCTGCCGCAGATCGCGCCGGAGTCAGGCGCGCTGGTGCATTGGGGAGATCTGATCGTCGGCGGTGATCTGGCTGTGCAGCGGGTAGAAGACCTCCCCTCACAGAGTGACAGCGCACCGGTGACAGCCGTGAGTTATCGCGATATGTCTCATCGCGAAGACCGATGGCTATCGATGTGGATAGGGGGACCGGTTCATCTCATGCAACTTTCACCGGGCCAGAGCAGTAATGGCGTGCTTCCCCTCAATGTCCATGCGAATCGGTATCCGGCTCCCGGGGTGCGGCGAGATCACTGGGGGTACGAACAGCTTAAGCAACTGGCCAAACAACATGGCACCTATTTGGCAATCGATCGGGATGGCCTTCTGTATGCGGGTGGGGCAGTAGAGCCGGGCCATGGTGTGCTGCCAGACGAGTATCTTCGGTCACGCAGTGTTGGCGAGGCTCGTGGGCTCATCTTTATCGACACGCTGGATCAGAAGGCTCCACGGGCTGACAATCTTGGGGTGGTGCGGTTGAGCGTGGGCTATCTTGAAGCGGTCCTTGTTGTACAAGGCCATGTTGTGGCAGGGCCTGCTGGGTCTGGGCAGCCCCTCTCTATATTGAGCCCTCCTGCGGCAGGCAACGGGGTGGCTGGGAGCAGGACTGCCGTTCAACTCTCGGATATTCATTTGAACGGGGTGCTCTATGCCGCCGGGAATATCACTCTCGATCGCTCCATGCGGGTCTTTGGGGCTGTAGCGGCGGAAGGTACGATTGCGACTGCTCGTCCTGGTATGACCCTGGAGCTGTGGTACGACCATGAGATGGGGCGAGGACTGTTTCGTGGGGTTCCGGTTGTCATGCGAGCGCCCGGGACCTGGATGGTCCGATATGAATGACGAAGGAGAGGCGAAAGGGAAAGAGCTGATGGAGAGTCCAAGCGGAAAAATTTCTGAGGTGGTTTCCCCTGAGATCGTTCAACGTCCGTTGCGCAAGTCTTCGTCTGCTCGCATGGATCGGGAGCGCCGTCTCCTTGCGCTGTTGGAGACTCGCGGTGTGCTCAGTCGAGATGAGGCAGAAGCCGCGCTTGAGGCGATACAGGCGGAAGGCGTCGACCTAGAAGCGCTCCTTCTCGACACCCATCACGTTGCCAAGTCTGACTTTGGTGCCGTGCTCAGCGAGTATTATAGCTGTCCGTTTCTTGCGTATGATGAACGCGCCGTCCTAGAGGTGGCGCTCCTCAAAAATCTTCGCATTGAGTACCTTCGGAAAAGCGCCTGGGTGCCGATCAAGCGGCAAGGAACGGTGGTGGAGATTCTGCGGACGGATCCGCAGGATCTCGATAAAGATCCGGATATCCGGCGGGCGTTTCCCCGGTTGACGATTCGAGTCGTGGTTGGACTGCGGCGCGATCTCGAAAAGTGGTTGCTTCTGGCCACTGAGCAGTCAGCTCGCGGGGCGATCGCCGACATTCTCGGCGAACTTGTGCATGAGGTTTGGAGTGAAACCGACGGCACCGCTCAGCAGATTACGGAGCACGATTCCGCTATTGTACGATTGGCTAACCAATTGATCGCGGAGGCAGATCGGCTGGGGGCTTCGGATATTCATATCGAGCCCTATTCGACCGGACGTGACACCGTTGTCCGCTTTCGTGTTGACGGGATCTGCTTTCCCTACATGAAGATTCCCTCCGGCTACAGGCGCGCGGTGGTGTCACGCATCAAAATCATGGCCAATCTCGATATTGCAGAGCGGCGTAAACCTCAGGACGGCAAGATTCGCTATCGTCTCGCAAAAGATCGAGACCTTGAGTTGCGTGTGGCGACGCTTCCTACAGCAGGCGAGAACGAAGATGTGACGTTGCGACTCCTGACCGCAAAAACACCGATGCCACTGGAGGCCATGGAGTTTATGCCGGGCGTTTTGCAGTGCGTGAAGGAGTTGGCTGAGTGTCCGCAGGGCATTCTTCTCTGCGTAGGTCCGACCGGATCCGGGAAAACGACCACACTGCATGCTCTGTTGAAGCAGGTGAATACCGATGCCCGTAAGATTGTGACGGCTGAGGATCCGATCGAGCTGACCCAGGAGGGGCTCCGTCAAGTACAGGTGCATCCCAAGATAGGCTTCACCTTTGCTGCGGCCATGCGGGCGTTTCTGCGCGCCGATCCGGATGTCATCATGATCGGGGAGATGCGCGACAAAGAAACAGCGGATATCGCGATTGAGGCATCGCTGACTGGTCATCTGGTCATGAGCACGTTGCACACCAACAGTGCCGTCGAGACCGTGACGCGTCTGTTGGACATGGGGTGCGATGCGTTCAACTTTGCCGATGCGATGTTAGGCGTACTGGCGCAACGATTGTGCAAGCGCCTCTGTGTGCATTGCAAAGAGCCGTACCATCCGGATCGGCAGGAGTTTAGCGACTTGGTTCAGGCCTATGGAGTGGCTGACTGGGATCGAGTCGGCGTCACGCATTCGCCGGAGCTGTATCTCTATCGCGCACGTGGATGCGAGCGGTGCAATCAGAGTGGATTCAAAGGCCGAATGGCGCTGCATGAATTGCTGGTCGGTTCCGACGAGGTGAAGCGGTGTATTCAGTCTCGGGCTCGAACGGCGGAGATGGCCACCGTCGCGAGGCGTGAGGGCATGGTGACGCTACTTCAACATGGGATTCAGAAAATCTTCGAAGGTGCCACCACCTATAGGCAAGTTCGTGCCGTGGCCGTGAAATAAAAATCCGAGTCAGCTCTTTTTGCGTCTGTTATCCCAACGGGCCACATCCCTCATCATCACGTTGTCTTCTTATCGCTGATTACTCTCTTTTGGCGGCCTGTATGTGTCGCATCTCCAGCCCCTTCAATCAGCCATCACTATATGCAGTGACCGTTGGGGTGCTCATGAGTTTCCCTACCTCAAATCGTAGCGACGAGCACGAGATTGTGAGAGTCCCGGCCAAAATTTGTCGGCACATTGCGCGAAAGCGCCCATCATAGGATCAAGCTTATTCTGAACAAGTATTTATAAATCAACTGGTTAAGCCGTGGTGAACGTGTCTGAGTAACGGCATGCCCCTTGCTCGGTTGTGGGTGCCATGATTCACTCTAGACCAAACAGACTGAGCAAGATCCGTTTACAAGAAGGAGGATTTACTCTTCTTGAAATCATGATCGTGGTCGTCATTGTTGGAATTGCTGCCGCACTGGCCGTTCCCAATCTGACATTCATGTATGCCAAGTACGAGCTCTATCAAACGACCACGACGCTGTATAACCGCCTTCTCATGGCTCGCACTGCTGCCATCAGTCGGAACGCCATGATCGTGGCCATGCCGGTCAATATTCCATTGGGTCAAGATCGGGTGACGTTTACGGCGCCCCTTGGAGCTGAAACGTTTCCTCTCAATGTGAAACTTGTCTTGCCGTTGCCGGTCAATCCGATCGGGTATACGCCAAGAGGACTAAGCACGTCGCCTTTGGCGGTTCAGACGATTCAGTTGCAAAGCGTACGCAATCCCAGTCTGATTTATACGATCTCGCTCGCGCCTTCGGGGAAGGTGACGTGGTGTCGGCAGGCCATCAACCCCTGTGTGCTGAACGCCACATCATGAACAAAGGAGCAGGCGAAATCATCATGAAGGCATGCAACGAAAAGGGGTTCACGCTTGTAGAGGTGCTCGTCTCGGCTGCTATTCTCGGAGTGGGAGTGATGGGCATGGCAGCCATGCAGGGCATATCGTTTACTAAAAACGTCGACGCCAACGACCTTTCCGTCATGACTAATGTTGCAGCGGACATGATGGAGCGCATTCAAGGCAATCGGCAGTATTCTTGGGCCTATAATAATTTGGATACCGCTGGGGCTGGAAACTGTTTGGCAGGTGGTATTCCCGCTCCTAGACCGGCCTTGCCGTTCTCCTCGACCGATCCTACGCCCCCTGCCACGAGAGGGATTCAGGGCGACTGTGTGCAGTGGCGAACGTTGGTCTTGGCCTCGAACTTGTTGAATCCACGGGGCACCGTCCAAGTCCTACCGGTGTTGCCTGCCCAAAAAGATTCAAGTGCCGTCCAAGTGACGGTGCGGCTTCAATGGACCGAACGTACCTCAACGCAACGTGTGCGTACGGTGGCCTTTCAGACAGTGATTGAGCCGGAATAGAGGCGCCAAGTGGGTATGTATAAAGTGAGAGTGCAGGGGGTACTTGTGAGACGATTGTTGGGTAGGCATGAGCAAGGCCAGAGGGGCTTTACGCTTACAGAAGTCATGGTTGCCACGATGATGACCACTGCTATTGTGGCGGCGGGGTTCAGCGCGCTTGTTGTGAGCCAAAAGAGCGCCCGTACTACCGGACAGATCGGACAAACCCAGGCGACGGCGCGAACCGCTCTCGACATGATCACGGCAGATCTGAAGCTGGCCGGATTTGGGATGCGAGGGCTAACAACTGCTGTCGGTGGATGTCATGTCAATGGCACAGCAGCGGCTCTGATTCCTGGCGACAACAATCCTCTAGGGGCAGACTTCGGATCTGACACCATCTCCATGGTGGTTCCGATGACGAATTCGATCATGGCTGTGGGGCCACTTTGGCAGGTTTTCCTTCCGCCCGGGGGGATTATCGGTGGGTTAGGCGGATTGATTACGAATATACCGATGCCAGCCAACGCGACGACCGCGATGGCCAACGTGATTCCTGGCGGCGCGGCTGCTCTTCTTGGAATGCCGGTATCGATCGGAGGAGTTTATGGTTCGGTCATTCAGGCGGTGAATGCCGGAGGGCTGACACTGAATCCGGCTATTCCCGGGCCCATTGCATTCGGTGGGGGTGCTCAAGTCTATCTGTTGCAATGCATTACCTATCAAGTGATTCCTCCGCCTGACGCGCTGAACCTTTGCCAGGGGGCTGCGCCATGTCTGGTGCGTGGGGCTGTTCCGATCGCGCTGGTGGGACCGGGTGGACCGCCGAACTGTAACCAGAAAAATTCAGGCTGCATTCCCATCATGGACGGCGTGGAAGATCTTCAGCTGGCCTATGCCTGCGACGGCTGTGATCCTCGGGTGAATACGGCGATTCCCGACTTGCACCCGGATGATTTGGATCTGTCCAATCAGTTCGATCAGGCCGATTTCATTACCAATCGGAATTGGTTCGGTACGGCTGGACCCTATGGCACCTATATGACCCCGAGGAAAATTCGCTTGGTGCAAGTCAACATCGTGGCCCGCGAAACCCGAGTCGATCAAGGTATAGGGGAAGCCAATTCAACCCCGGTGCACAGCACCGTGATTCCGGTTGTCAGTGATCACAATCATGCAACCGGTGTCTTTGCGCTTGGGGACAACACCACTCCCGCACAGCAAGCGGCGTATTTCCAGTTTCGTCGTCGTATCCTGACTCGGACCGTCGAACTCCGTAACCAAAGGTTCTAAGTATGTTGAATTGGCATGAAGTTTTGAGAGAAGACTGGCTGTGCAGCAATGAGCGCGGGACCTCGTTCATGACAGTCATGCTATTGCTGTTGATCACCGGTTCTCTGGGTGTGGCTGCGTTAACCATGAGCGGGCTTGAAAACTCGATGGCCGGTTCTCTTCGCGTGGTCGAGGAGGGGGCCGGTGCGGCAGAGTCTTGTGTGGGGACAGCCGTTCGCGCCATTCGGTTGACAATGGACGACCCGGAGATGGACGACGACGCGCTGGTTTTGATCGCGCCACTAGGGCCGGTGCCTGCGCTCAATAAGCTCGTCTTTTCGCAGGAGATAAACGGAACAATTCGAAATAGTACCGATGTGCCGGTCGGAGCCGGCAATGCGCCGAATCTTACGATGAATGTGAATAACTATATCGTGAATGGTGATATTGATTTCCTGTATGGCAAACAACGGGCCGATAGTAATATCGCTGATCCAGAAGAATCTGTCCGGGATTTTTTCTATCGCGTGGATTGTGTGGCGGCCAATGCCTCGACTGGAGCTATGAGCCGGGTGATCGCAACCTTTGCCTGCTATAGCAAGGGTGTCGGGTGTCAGAAGAGAGGGAATACATAATGGCTAAGAGCGCGCGCGGGCGTAGCATTCGTGGTTTGCAGATTTGAGGAGGCATAGGAGCCATGACTGTAACAAAGCGCAAGGGAAGTTCTTTGATGCTGCGGCGATATCTGGTGGCTATAGGGGGCTGGGTGCTGCTGATGAGTATTGCAGGTGTGACAGCTCCTGCATCGAGCTATGCCGACGAGCCGTTACCAGCTGCTGCGGCGAGCTATCCGACTGGGAAAGTTACATCGGTTTATGAGACGACATTTCAAATCGATGGACGGACGGTCGGCCTCGCTCCGGAAGCCGTGCTCGTTGACCGGCATGGCGATCCGTTGCAGCCTGCGGCCTTGAGAGTCGATATCGATGTGAAATATCACATTCAAAAGGGAACGACTGACAAAATCGATTGGATGCTGCTGGTTTTGCCCGAATAATCATCTTGGGGATCGCAATGTTGGACGAGACGTCGCAGGGGTTGAAAATGGAGGATGCCATGAAACGCCGGAATATTGCACTTCGTGGAGCCGCCATTGCCATGTTGGCATGGTTTCTTTCTCTGATGGGGGCGAGCACCGGCTCTGCTCAAACGATGGATCAATACTATGCGGTCCCTCCGTTTGTCAGCGACCAGGTCCTTCCGAACATCATCTTGCTGCTTGATAATTCCGGCAGTATGAGCGGCCTCGCGTGCGATCGGAATGATGACGGGGATTGCGTGGATGTCGCCGATCAAGTATTTACCAATACCGCTACGTATTCAGGCTACTTCGACTCCCTTACCTGTTACACCTATGACACGACTGATACGCGGTTTGAATTCAGCGCGACCAAGGCGGCGCTGGCGACGGCTTGCACCACAACTCAGTGGGACGGAAATTTTTTGAACTGGGCAACATTTAGGCGATTCGATGCGCTGAAAAAAGCAATGATCGGAGGAGATTGTTTGGTCGCACGCGCGGCCGACGGCACTTGCCCGACTAACGGCACGCCGGCACTCAAGACTGTTCGGGCGCAAGCAGCCGGTATCAATACGGAGATGGCCTCGATTGCGTATGGCGGTGGTGCCGGGGTCAACACCTATGTCGGCAGGATGCCCTCGGCTGACTACGGCGGGACCCCGGGGACGCTCTATATTGGGACCGATGCCGCCTATTTCTGTGTCGATAATGACAATACGTTCAACACCAACTGTGGAGACAGCTATAGCCAGAGGAAATATGAACTAAAGGTCGGGTACAGCGTTGAACCGACCGGCGTGATTCAGCAGATCGGCGCTCAGGCGAGATTCGGCTTATTCGAGTTCAAGCCGGCCGGCGATGGTGCAAGGATGCTCGTGGGAGTGGGGGCACGCCAGTCGATAGATTTCGGCGGCGGTACGGTTGAAACGTTTAATACCAACGTTGCGGCAATGGTTGATGCGGTGCAAGAATCGTTTCCTTCAACCTGGACGCCTCTCTCCGAATCGCTCTACGAGACCGTTCGATACGTCGCCCAGATCAATTCCACATACGTCCCCGGATCCTACGTGTTCCCCATCGCCTTTTCCGGCGGCATTTCCAATGGTGGGGCCTTTGCCACCAATGGGGTTGGTTCCATCGGAACATCGGAGATTTCGGCTCTGACCGGTACGGAAGTCTGCCCGGTTGGGTACATCGCCAATGCGTGCGGTCGCGATCCGTTTTTCTTCGGGAGCAACCATACGCCGCCTTGGGCTTCGACATCGACCCAGGTCACCTGCTGCAAGACGTTTGTGATTCTCGTCACAGATGGAGAGCCTACTCAAGATACGAACATCCCAACTGGGCTCAGGGATTATGCGCATGGACAACATGGGCAGCATTGTGTAGGTGGAAACGCTACTATTCATGCGCCGAATGGGACTTGTAATACGAATCAGGCGACACCGGCGGCGACGCTTTTGGGCGAGCACAAAACCGATTATGCCAACAGCGGCAATCACTATTTGGACGATGTGGCCTACTGGGCACACACGAATGATTTGCGCCCCTGCAGCGGGGCTGCGGATGGATCAATAGCTGTGCTCGGCGTAACCGGCCACTGTCTACCTGGTTTTCAGAACGTGACGCTCTATACCTTCTTTGCCTTTGGGAACATTGCCGGCCGTGAAATCCTGATGCATGCGGCAAGGCTTGGTGGATTTGAAGACACCAATGGAAATAACCTTCCCGACGTGACCTCGGAGTGGGATAAGGTCATCAACGCGACGGGCGCGCCTGGAACCGACGGAATTCCGGATAACTATTTTGAGTCCTCCAACGTGGACGATCTGCAAGATCGCCTGATGGCTGCAATTACAGCGATTATCCGTAAAAGTGCGTCGGGTACGTCGATTTCAGTGCTGGCGACATCCTCGACGGGTGAAGGATCCATCTATCAGGCCTATTTTTACACGACCGATGTGGGTCAGGCTGGCGCGAATGTGAAATGGACGGGGTATGCCCATGCCTTGTTTGTCGATACCTACGGAAACTTCCGCGAAGATACTAATCAGGATGGTGTGCTGACCTACGACATCGATCGGATTGTCGAGAGCCAGTATATCAATGACCCAACAAGTCCGAACTACCAAAAGGTGATGGTTCATAAGTTCGTCGACATGAATTCCGATGGCGTCGCGGATAGTGCCACACCGGTATTTACTGGCGAGCTTCGAACGATATTGCCGATATGGGAGGCGGGGAAGGAGCTGGCGTTAGGAACATCAGCTTCTCGGAAAATTTTAACGTGGGTCGACCCTGATAACGATGGGGTAGTCGATGCCGGCGAGCAAATTGCTTTTACGCCGGCCAACTGTGCGGCTCTACGGGACTATCTCAGATATGCAGGAGATGCTTGTTCAGGGTCGAGCAATGCCATGAATCTGATTAATTTCATCCGAGGCGATGAAGTAACGGGATTGCGGACGAGAATGTTAGAGGTTCCTGTTGGAAGCGGGAACTTCAAAGTCTGGAGGCTTGGAGATCCCATCCATTCGACTCCAACGGTTGTCGCCGCGCCTAAATCTCGCTATGACCTGGCCTATGGAGATTCTACGTACACCGCGTTCTATACGAAGTATCGCACAAGACGGCAGGTCGTCTATGTGGGAGCGAACGACGGCATGCTCCATGCGTTCAACGGAGGCTACTATCACAAGGGAGATAATCCAGCAACGGGCTCAACGGTTGAGCATGGCTGGTATACGAAAAATCCGACGGACAATTCCAGCGGCCCGAACTTAGGCGCTGAATTGTGGTCATTTATTCCACACCAGCTCTTACCGCAGTTGCAGTGGTTGGCTCGGACAGATTACACCCATGTGTACTATGTGGATCTGAAGCCCACGATTACGGAGGCACGTGTCTTCACGCCTGATGCCGACCATCCTGGTGGATGGGGGACGATTCTCATTGGAGGATTCCGGATGGGTGGCAGTTGCGGGCAATGCGCATCGGGGTCCGGTGCTGCTCCGATGACTGCTACGATCGGTGGGGTCTCGCGAAACTTCTATAGCGCGTATTTTGCGTTGGATGTGACCAATCCTGAAGTGGATCCTAAGCTGTTGTGGGTATTCACCGATAGTGGACTCGGTCTGACCACGAGTTATCCGGCCGTGGCGCGCATGAATCCGACCACGAATTCATCAATCGATCCTACCAATGAGAAATGGTATGTGCTCTTTGGGTCTGGCCCGAACGGATATCAAGCCGATTTGCCGTCCACTCCAACGCAAACTGCCAGCCTCTACGCCGTTGATCTGAAATTCGGGCCGAAAGTTGCGGTGGGCGGGAGTTTGACGACAATGCCGGTGGGAACCTATCGATCCTTCATGGGGCACGTCGTAGCCGTCGATAAAGATGGGGATTGGAGGACGGACGTCGCCTATGCTGCACGGACTCTTCACGACGGATCGTTGCCTTGGCGAGGGAAGATGTATCGCCTGACTATGGGGTGTCCTACTGCTCCTTGTGTTCCGACTAGTTGGGGGGTAGCCAATGGGGCTAATCGTGCGCCGACGGAAGTGCTGGATACATTTTGGGATGCGACAAGTTATACGACCAAAGAGATGGGGCCAACGGCCTCTTCACCGGTGGTGGCGGTCGATGATGCCGATAAGGTCTGGGTGCTCTTTGGGACGGGGCGATACTTCGGCAATACAGACAAAGTTGACAGCACGATACAGCGCTTGTTTGGTATCAAGGATTCGGTATTAAGCGGAACGTGCACGGAAACCAGCATCACTAGTTGTTACGATGATGACCTTGTCGATGTAACCAACGCGGTCATCTGTCTCATTTGCAGCGGGGGTACCAATCAAGTCACGGACCCCACGAATCCCGGAGTGACCTCATTTAACGGGACGGGCACGACCTCCATGATGGGCTTAGTACAGAGTAAAGATGGGTGGAGGGTGAATCTGCCAGGCCCTGTGACGTTGATCGATTCAGTGAGCGGGCTTGCGACAAATTATGCCTCTGAGCGGTCGGTGGTCAATCCGACGTTGATTGCCGGCTCGATCTTCTTTCCGACCTTTGCTCCGACGAATAACTTCTGCGCCTCTGACGGGATAAGCTATCTCTATGTGCTGTACTATAGAACGGGGACGGCCTCTACGGTGCCAGTAATTGGAACCACGACTTCGGGTGGAAATACCGTGGTAAACGGCAAGTTTGGCAGTATCGATGGTTTGCTCTCAGCCGTGACCATACATTGTGGACAGGTGTGTAGCGCGAAAGGCCAAAGCTCTACGGGAGCTTTTACGTCGACGGGGCTAGAGCTTGAAGGAAACTACAGCCGTTTTGTTAATTGGATCCATCAGCGGGACTAAGTTGCCGTGAGCTTTGTCATGAATATGAGGCTGAAAATGTCTTGTGTGGAAAGCAAGTATTGAGGAGATATGCGCGCTGAAAGTCAACAGCGATTGATCATAGGGATTGGGGCCCTGAGCCTTTTACTTGGCGCTGCCTGTAGCGGTGGTAGTGCGGGCGATGTGCCTTATGCCACGGCTCAATCAAAGGGAAATCAACCCCCAGTTGTGATCTCGGCAAAAATTCTTGATGCCCCGCTATCATTGGCAGTTCCTGTTTCGGTGCAGATTCAAGCGGAGGACCCAGAGCGAGAAGCGGTCACATACCATTATCAATGGTATGTGAATGAAGCTCCTGTGGCGGGGCAAACGAATCCGACGCTGCCATCGGAAGGGCTTCGGCGAGGTCAGCGGGTTAGTGTGGAGATCATTCCTGTCGACTCTGTGCAGAAGGGCCAGCCTTACAGGACGGCAGGAGTACTTGTTGGAAACACGGCTCCCACGATTTCAGCCGTGACGTTGCGGCTTGCAGATAACGGCGTACGAGTTGAGTCGCAGGTTGAGGTCAGTGATCTCGATCATGATCGGATAGATCTCACCTATAGATGGTTTCAGGAGGATAAGGTCATCAAGGAAGGCGAAGAGCCTTCGCTCTCCATCAAGGGTCTTAATCCACGGGTGCCTGTAGTTGTAGAGGTTCTCCCGCAGGACTCAGAAGCAACTGGGAAATCGCTTCGCTCCGTGCCCCTTCTGTTAAACAACCATCCTCCTCAAATCGTTTCGACTCCTCCTGCGCCTCCGGGTGCAGGGGGGTATGAATATCTTGTTAAGGCTGTTGATGAGGACGGTGATAAGATTTCATTTCAGTTAGAGCAGGCGCCGGCAGGCATGACCATCGATGAAACGACGGGTCGTCTCATCTGGGCAATATCGGCTGAGCAAGTTGGTGCTGTTCACGTTAAGGTGCTTGCAAAGGATGGGCAGGGCTCTGTCGCTTATCAAGAATTTGACTTAACATTTGCAAGAGAAGCCGCCCCCGCCAAGCCTGCTGGCGTCTGATTCACTGAACTGCTTGTCTCGTCTTTTCTCTCTCTGCTAGAATCAGCCTAGCTGATGTCCTAGGAGGGAGACGACCCTGCATTCGTGCGTAAACTAAAACTACGAGAAGGCACTAACACTGCCGCCCTCTTTGGTCACCACGACCGGCACCTCAAGCTTATTGAGGAGGATCTCGGCGTGCGGCTGTCCGCGCGCGGTGAAGAAGTCACCCTCGATGGTCTTCCAGACGCGACTCGCCAAGCTGAACGAATCCTCTTCGAACTCGCGAATCTCACCAACGAAGGACTCGTGCTTCAAGTCGACGATGTGACGCATGCACTGACGGCGTTGCGTCAGACACCGGATGCCTCCATTAAAGAGGTGCTGACCAACGCCACGACGATCGTCACGAAGAAGCGCTTCGTTGGTCCCAAATCCCCCACGCAAAAGTCCTACATTGAGGCGATCGAGACACACGATATTGTGATTGCGATCGGGCCTGCCGGTACGGGCAAGACGTATCTGGCCATGGCGATGGCGGTCAGTGCCTTGATGAAGAAAGAAGTAAGCCGCATCATTCTGGCGCGGCCTGCAGTCGAAGCCGGCGAGAAGCTCGGCTTTCTCCCCGGCGATATGTTTGCGAAGGTGAATCCCTATTTGCGCCCGCTCTACGATGCGTTGTTCGACATGATGGATATGGAGCGAGCCAATCGCATGATTGAACGGGGGGATATCGAGATTGCACCGTTGGCGTTTATGCGTGGGCGTACCCTGAATGACTCATTCGTGATTTTGGACGAAGCTCAGAATGCCACGGCGGAACAGATGAAAATGTTCCTCACCAGATTGGGGTTTCATTCCAAGGTGGTTGTGACCGGAGATATTACGCAGATCGATCTGCCGTCCGAGCGGGTGTCCGGTCTCATCGAAGTGAAAGAAATCTTGCGAGATATCGACGGGATCGCGTTCGTGTATTTCGATGAGAAGGATGTGGTTCGTCATCGACTGGTGCAGGACATTGTCAAGGCCTATGATCGACATCAGTCTGCAACTGGTGGCGATCCCAGGCTGTCTAAGGGGCCGGCCGCGCCGCATGTATCGCCGTCCGGGCCCAATAAGTGGTCTTCCTCTGGTTCACCGCCTCGAGGCTCCTCAGGCCAATCCCACTAGCCGCGCGAATTCTTCATGTCTATCCATTGTTACTATTTCACGACAACATTCATGAAGAGTCTGCGCTAATGACTGTGTATTTGCGTGTGCGGCTGACTCGCGTGAAGGTACGCCAGGCGGCACTGAAGCGTCTGGCAGAGCATGTGCTTGTCGTGGTCGGGGAAAAGCAGTCAGAGCTCAGTATCGATTTGGTAGGCGATGCACGGATGCGCCGGTTGAACCACCAGTATCGGAAGAAGGATCGCACGACCGATGTCCTGGCGTTTGCCATGCGCGAGTCGGGCAGCCCGGTGTCGGCTCTGCTCGGCGATGTCGTGATCTCGGTGCCGACGGCGCAGCGACAAGCGAAAGAAGGCGGTCGATCTCTTAGTGAGGAATTGGCCTGGTTACTGGTTCATGGAGTATTGCACCTCTGCGGCTACGATCATGAGCGGAGCGACGCGGAGGCGCGCCGCATGAAGCGGCGGGAGCAAGCCGTGTTACGAGTCCTGCGGCCGATTCCGACGTTAGCGACAGTGCCGCTGGTGAGTCGGATTCGTGCTGGCGTAACGACGACGAGGAGACGGTAGCGATGGGATGGTTTCAGCGGCTGAGTGATGGTCTCAGCAAGACGCGGCAGGTCGTTCGGCAATCACTGGATCGAGTCTTGGGGCGTACGCCTGATCCGGCGATGCTGGAGGAGTTGGAGGCCGCGTTGCTCACGGCAGACTTGGGTGTGCGGGTGGTCGACCGGTTAATGACCCATGTGCGGGAACATGCCAGAGGAGCGGATGCAGCCAACTCTGAGGCCTTGCAGAATGTGTTGAGCCGGACCCTGTACGATGTTCTGGCGCCGGTGCAAGGGGCATCGCTGGAACAGCTGATTGAGAAGGGGCCGAAGCCTTTTGTGGTGTTGATGGTCGGGGTGAATGGCGTCGGGAAAACGACGACCATTGCCAAGATAGCGCAACGATTGGTGCAGGGGGGGCGCCGCCCTCTGCTCGTCGCCGGCGATACCTTTCGTGCGGCGGCAATCGATCAGTTGCAAGTGTGGGCGGATCGGGTTGGTGTGGACGTGATCCGGCATCGCCATGGGGCGGATCCGGCGGCCGTGGCGTTCGACGGCATCGTGGCCGCCAAGGCGCGCGCGGCCGATGTGGTCCTCATCGATACGGCCGGTCGGCTGCATACAAAATCTAATTTGATGGAAGAATTGCGGAAGATCCTTCGGGTGATCGGCCAGGCGCTGCCAGGGGCGCCGCATGAAATTCTGCTGGTGCTGGATGCGACGGTCGGACAGAACGCGTTAGCGCAAGCGCGACAGTTCAAGGAAGTCGTCGGCGTGACGGGGCTGGTTCTCACCAAGCTCGATGGGACGGCGCGCGGTGGGATCGTGGTAGCCATTGCCGACGAGCTGAAGCTTCCCGTCCGTTTGATCGGTGTGGGAGAGGCAGTCGAAGATCTGCAGGACTTCAATCAGGAAGCCTTCATTGCCGCGTTATTCGGCCAACCGGCTGCTCGGTCATAACCCGCCATTTTCTTTTCGCTCCGAACCCCCTGTGCTATGGTGATGACGTACCGCTCTGGATATTGTTGCCAATAGCATTCACCCGTGTCAGAGGCAGAGATTTCGAATGATCAAGATCTTAATCGTCGACGATGACCAGATGAACTGTGATCTCCTGCAGGCCGTGTTCATGCGGCATGGGTATCAAGTGATCACCACGACCAGCGGGCGTGAAGGGCTGAATCTGTTTCGCAAACATACCCCGCGCATTACGTTGCTCGATCTGCGCATGCCGGAGATAGACGGACTGACGGTCTTGAAAGAGATTCGGGCGATCGATCCCGAGGCGCCGGTCATTATTCTCGGCGGCGGAGCCACGGAAGTGCAGGAGAATCAGGCCCGTTCCCTGCGCGTCACCGACTTTATCCGGCGCGGGCTGTCGCTCGATATTTTGGTCGAAGCGGTGCACCGGGTGTCTCAGATGCCGGTCAAGGCCAATTCGACGCCGGTCTCCCCGATTCCCTCGTTCGCCGGGCAAGAGACAGCGGAGTCGGTGATGGTCGTCGATGACGATCCGCTGGTGCGCGATTTGCTCGTACAGTTCCTCAGTCTGCGCGGGTACCGGACATTGGGTGTGAAGGATGGATATGAAGCGTTGCGAGTCGTCGAAGAAGCGCCGCCGGATCTGCTGTTGCTCGATATGGTGATGCCCGGGCTGTCCGGGATTGATGTCCTGAAAACGCTCCGGGAGAAAGAGTATGCCGGTGGCGTGATCATCATGACTGGGAGCCACAACGAAGAGATGTTGGAAGAAGCCTGGTCGCTGGGTCCGCAAGAAGTACTGGGCAAGCCCATCGCTCTCGATCGCCTATTGACCGCCATTCAGCTTGTGCTCGTCTGTCGCGAGTGCTAAAACCCTTCCGATGCCAGTCGGAAGCTCGCGCCTCAGTTACATCACTTGTCTCATCGGATTGTCGCTGTTCCTGCCCCTGTCACAGGGGTGGGCCGGCGAACTCCCTTCGTCTCCGTCTACCATTGTCCGGCACGCACTTCGTGCGAGCATCGACCCTGACCAGCACCAGCTGACCGTGATCGATCGGATGGTCGTGCGGGTGGGTGGTTCTCAGCCGACGCTGGACTTCACCTTAGCCAAATCGTTGCGTCTTGAGACGGTGGCGCTTGTGACCAGGGTGGGGACAGAAGAGCGCCTGACACCTGTCCCGACGTCGTTGGGCGATGCGGCAATTGATTCCCATCTCCGCTCCCTCCTGGTCTCGCTGCCCGACCAGAGACATGAAGAGGTCACGCTGGAATGGCGCTATCGCGGAGCCATTGATGATCTGCCGCGTGAACCACGGCATCTGCGATTCGTGACGCCGAGTGAGACGTCCGGGCATATCGGTCCGGAGGGTGTCTACATGAGCAGCGAAACAGGCTGGTATCCCGATTTGACCGGCTCGCTCGCATCCTATGCGTTGACGGTTGAGATGCCAAGTGGATGGACCACGGTGAGTCAGGGGCATGGAGGTACGGAGCAGGATTGCTCACAGCCCCGCTCTGATGGTTCGTGCGTCAGCCTGCAAACCTGGACGTCGGGAGTCACCGAAGCGCTTACGCTGGTGGCCAACCGGTTCATGGTGAAGACGCGGGATTGGAAGAGCGCAACTGGACAAGCCGTTCAGCTGGCGACCTATCTGTTTCCCGACGATGCGGCGCTGGCGGACGAATATTTGGATGCGACCGTCAAATATCTTGACGCCTATGTTCCGCTGTTGGGGCCGTTCCCCTTCGAGCAGTTTGCCGTGGTGGAGAACTTTTTTGCGAGCGGCTTGGGGATGCCATCCTTTACCTTGCTGGGGAGCGGCAGCATCAAGCGTCACTATACTCAGCCCTATGCCTTAGGGCACGAGATCGTCCATTCCTGGATCGGCAATGCGGTGTGGAATCGTCCCGAGAGTGGCAATTGGGTCGAGGGGCTGACGACATACCTGACGAATTATTATTGGCATGAGCTAATCCACGATGATCGGCAAGCGCGCGAGCAGCGGCGATTGATGTTGCAAGGCTACAGTCTCTATGTGACTCCGCAGCAGGATTATCCCATCGCCGAGTTTCAACGGAAGAGCGATGAGAAAGACAACGCCATCGGTTACCAAAAGGCGGCGATGGTGTTTCACCAGCTTCGCATGGAGATTGGCGATGAGGCATTCTGGCGCGCAGTGAAGCAGTTGATCGCAGAGTATTCAGGGCGGCATGCCGACTGGCGGGATCTCGAACGGATCTTTACCCAGTCCAGTGGACGAGAGTTGCGGTGGTTCTTTGAGCAATGGATCGAGCGGCCTGGCGCGCCCGCCGTCGCCATTGTCGAGGCGGCGGCCTCTCCCAGTCAGCAGCAGCCAGGGGCGTACACGTTGCGCGTCAGACTCACTCGGGAAGGCGGGGCGTTCCGGTTCATTCTACCGCTGGCCATCGCGATGAACGGATCGACAACCTCGGTGCCGGTGGCCTTGGCTGCCGAGCAACGCGACATCGAGTTGGTGGTGCCGGCTGAGCCGCTGAATGTGTCGATCGATCCCGAGTTCATGAGTCTGCAACGATTGAAGCGGGAGCAAATGGCCCCCGTGCTGAATCTGTTTGTGACTGATCAGCGAAAAGCGGTGCTGCCGCTGTTTCCTGACAGTGCAACGCCGTTCAAGGAACTGGTCGCGCGGATCAAGGCGCAAGATGCGCAGGATCCAACCAAGCGCACGACCGCCATCTTGCCGATGGACATCGTGGCCTTGCCTCCGTCAGGATCGGTGTTGGTCGTGGCGACGGCAGACCGTCACGCGCAGGTGCAATCGTTGCTCGCGAAGGCGTGCGGAGATCTGGCGACAGTGGGACCGGACGGATTTCGCATTGCCGGAACCGCCTACGAAGGCCGGCGCATGGCGGTGCTGTTATCCTGCCATCGGCCAGAGGCACCCGGTTCGGTTGTGACCCTGTTGTATGCGATGGATCCGGCGGCAGCGGCGAAGGTGGCGCGGCTCCTCTTCTTTTATGGATGGCAGAGCGCGGTGGTCTTCGACGAAGGCACCGTGACACAACGAGATATGTGGCAGGCGTTTCAGGGAATGAAGGAGGTTCGACGTGATGAACAGCGGTAATCGAATGCGCAGTCTGATCGTAGTTGCGATCACCATGGTCTTGTGGCCTCAGCTTGGACTGACTGCCGATCGAGCGAAAAGCGCGCCGGCCGCTAAGGCCGCCGTGTCAGGATCAAGTAGTGCCGAGCGGCATTTCAAGAATGTGAAGCAGCTCACCTTCGGCCGGCAAAATGCCGAAGCCTATTTTTCCTTCACGGGGAATAAGCTCATTTTCCAGTCGACCAACAACTGGATGAAAGACACCTACGCGGCCACCCTGAAACCGGGCGACATCCCCCTTGGCTGCTACCAGATGTATGTGATGGATCTGGAGAGCGAGAGTGTCCGCCTGGTCAGCACCGGGTCGGGCGCCACGACCTGCGGCTACTTCTTTCCGGGCGATCGGCGGGTGCTCTACTCCTCCACCCATCTGCACGGGCCGAACTGTCCGCCTAAACCGAAGCGCGAAGGCCCCTATCGCTGGGCGCTCGACGACTATGATCTGTTTGCCGCCCGCATCGACGGGCAAGAGATGCAACGGCTGACCAATACGCCCGGCTACGACGCGGAAGCCACGGTCTCGCCGGACGGCAAGAGCATCGTGTGGACCTCAGTTAGAGACGGCGATTTGGATATTTATGTCATGGACCTCGATGGGTCTCACCATCGCCGCTTGACCGACGATGTCGGTTACGACGGCGGAGCATTCTTTTCTCCGGACAGCAAACGCATTGTCTATCGGGCGTCCCATCCCACGGATCCGGCCGAGATCGCGCACTACAAAGAGTTGCTGGGGCAGCGGCTGGTGGAGCCGGGCCAACTGGAACTGTTCATCATGAATGCCGACGGCAGCGGCAAGTACCAAGTGACGTCGAACGGCGCATCGAATTTCTCACCGTTTTTCCACCCGGACGGAAAGCGGATTATTTTCTCTTCCAACGTTGAAACTCGCGGCGAGGGCGGCCGGCCCAGCTTTCATCTGTATCTCGTGGGCGACGACGGCGCCGGATTGGAACGCCTGACGTTCGACGGACAGTTCAACAGCTTTCCGATGTTCTCGCCGGACGGCAAACGCGTGGTGTGGGTATCCGACCGCAACGCGAAGCAGCCGGGCGAGTTCAATGTCTTCCTGGCAGATTGGGTGCCGTAAGGCAGCGATACGTGGCGAGTGATCGGTCTCATGGATAATGCTGATCCAGTTCCTCCTGCGGGTCAGGAGCCGCGAGTCTCGTCGCTCGTGTCTCTGGCCAGTCTCTGTGCGGCTCTAGCCTGTGTCTTTTGGGGCCTGCGCCAGCTCGACGGTCCGACGGCGCGCTATCTGCGTACGATCACCACGCCGGAGGGCGGCGGGACGCTGACGGTTCCCTGGATGGCGTTCGTGAGCCATGCCGGCAACTGGATCGGAGATGGGCGGCAGTTGCTGATCGTCAGCGCGATCCTGCTGGCTGTGGGATGGATGTTGCCGGCTTCGCGTGGGCTTGCGATCGGTGTACAAACGCTGTGGGCGCATGGGCTGGCCACGGTGCTCGTTCATACGGTGAAGCATCTTGTCGGTCGGCCACGGCCGAAATTCTCTGCATCGGGAGATTGGTCCATCGCGCCGTCACTGGCCTCCGGGTTTGACTCGTTTCCGTCCGGCCATACGACGGCGACCGTTGCGCTCGCGGTGGTCTTGAGCCGCCGCGTTCCGTCGCTGGCGGTTCTGTGCATGAGCGTCGCGGCATTCGTCGCGCTCAGCCGTGTGTTGCGCGGATCGCATTTCCCCAGCGATGTGTTCGGCGGGTGGGTATTGGGAACGGTAAGCGGGATGGTGGCGGCCGCTCCGTGGAAGGACTGGATTCGGTCGGTTGAATCCGCTCTCTATCATGCTGCAATCGGAACGGTCTGGGGCTTTGCACTCTTCTGGTCATTGACGTATCCGGTCGAGTCCGGGCCGGAGAGCCTGTTTCTCATCGGGGTCGGTGCCTTGCTGGTCGCGGTCGGCTTCGTGGCGTACCTCCGCAAGCGGTGGCCGAGCCGCGTGGCGTTGACAACAAGTTCAACGCAAGGGCCGATCTTGGCGATGGCGCTTGGCTTATCGCTGATGTCCACGGCACCCATTGTCATGGCGTCAACCGGATTGCTCTGCGTCGCGCTCTGGCTCCGCGGAGATCAGGCCCCGAATGCGATGGAAGAATCTTGCTGGATTCCCGTGCTCAGAGAGTGCGAGTTGATCGGAGCGGTCCTGCTGAGTCTGGCCATCCTCGTGGCGGGTCGAGGTGTTCTGCCGCTGTTGTGAAACCGTGATCCATGAATGATGGGCAGGTGTGTGTTCTCCACCCGTTCCGTCTTCTCAATGACCGAAGATCTTGGGTTCGAGCGCAGGCGGTGGAGGAAGGAGACCCTCTGGAATGTTCACCATCGGCTCACTGGCTAAGAGCAGATAGCCGTAGCGCTTTAAGATCGGCTGGTAGTTTTTGAGATCCCCCGGCAGTTTGTCCACAAACGATTCCGGCAGCAGAATCATCGTGCGGCCCGGCTGGCCCAGGGCTCGGCGGAGGGTCTCTTCTTCACCCGACCCCACGAAGAGTACTTTGCGTCTGGCATAAAAGGCTGTTGAAGGTCGCGTTGCTCCGTAAGCGATCAGTTGTTCGCCCGGCGCCAGGTTCAATCCGGCCGCGTAGGCCAGCTCTTGCTGCGGCGCGACAAAATAGCGATTTGCCGCCGGCAGGACGAAGACCATCAACACGAGCACCACGCCGAACAGCGATCCGCCGGCCGCCCAGAAGGCCGCGCCGCGCCTGGTTTCAGACAGACCGAACAATCCCACCAGCCCCATGCCCACCAGCAGGACGGTGGCGGCGACATAGGGTCCGCTGCCCAGAGTGAGCTGCGTGGCCAATGGGTATTCTTTCGTGAGTTTGCCCGCCAGTATCGTGTCGTAAATCCAAGGCAGGCAGGCCATGGCTCCCGCCAGAAGAAATCCCAGCCACATCACGACATGAACGGACGCATTGCCGCCTCTGGTCGACGGTTCTCTCACGCAACGAGACCAATAGGAGGCGGTCAGCATCGCGGCAGCGGGAAAGAGCGGGCCGATGTAATGGGGAAGTCTCGTCGAAGAGAGCGTGAAAAACACCAAGGTCGCGAAGATCCAGGCGGCGGCGAACCAGTCTAGTTTGTCAGACTGTAAGGGAGCAGGGATCACGGGTGATGGATCTGTTCCCTCGCCAGGCGTCTCGTGCGTCACGCCTAAGGCCTTACGTTCTGCGCGCCAATTCTTGTAGGTCTGCGGCCAGGCAAAAATCAGCCAGCCGCTCCAGGGGAAAAAGCCGAGCAGCAACACTGGAAGGTAGAACAAGAATCCGAAGCTGTGTCCCTCCATCGGCTTGAGAAAGCGCCCGACGGTATTGGCTTGCGCGGAGGCCGTGTACTCGCTGCCGTGGAGCCACCACATGCCCGCGTACCAGGGCAGCGCGATCAGGATTGTCAGCGCCGTGCCTGCGAGCGGTCGTCCCTCTTGCCAGAAGGATCGCCACTGTTTCGTGAGTGACAGATAGAGCGCCACGACGATCAGAGGAACCAGGAACCCCACCGGTCCCTTCGCCAGCGTCGCAATGCCCATGGCGGCATAATAGACCCACATCCAGGGGCGTCGCTCGCGCGTGGTCTGAAATCCCAGCCAGAAGGCGAAGAGTGAGAGCGTGGTGAAAAAAATCAACACACTGTCGGTCAGGGCCATGCGATTGAGCCCGATCATCTGGAGATTCAGCGCCAGCATCAATGCGGCAAGTAAACCCGTATTCGAGTCGCGTAGGCGCGTGAGAAACAGATAGGTCATCAGGACCAGGCCGAGCCCGAAGAAGGCCGATGGGAATCGCGCGGCGAATTCGCTGACGCCGAACGTCTTGTACGAGGCGCTCATCAGCCAGTAGACGAGTACAGGTTTCGCGTAGCGGGGTTCGTAGTTGAAGGTGGGGCTCATCCAGTCGCCGGTTTCGAGCATTTCTCGCCCGGCTTCGGCGTTGCGCCCTTCGTCGCGATCGGTCAGGCCAAGGGCGCCCAGATTCCAAAAGAATAAGATGCCGCAGAGGGCCAGTAGTAACCCGATATGACGAATGACGGGCGAGGCATGTTCGGACGAAGGTCCGGGTATCTGCGAAGAGGACTCACTCATCCCTGATCACTCTTGGCGGGGTCGGTGTGTTTCGGGCGATAGATCAGCATGAGATTGCGCACGTAGACGACGGCGCCGATGCTCTGCCCGGCAATGAAGACAGGATCTTTCCGATAGATAGCATAGGCCAGCGTGATGAGGCCTCCGACGAGACTCAAGTACCAGAAGGAGACCGGCACTTTGCTGGACGCGCTCCGTTCCGAGGCGAGCCATTGTACGATCCAGCGGCCGAAGAACAGGCCCTGGCCGAGAAATCCCGTGACGATCCAGATGGTTTCAGTTGTGATCATAGAAAGAGGACTGCGAGTTAGTGACGTAGTGTGTACCGTAAACAGCGATGTTGCATCCAGCGCACGGCGATCAGATCGTAGAGGCTCTTGAAGAGCCGGTTGCCGACGCCGTATTTGGAAATGCCATGCGCTCGGGGATGGTGGCTGACCGGAATTTCGGTGACGGTGAAGCCGTGCATGAGGGCTAAGGCCGGGAAAAACCGGTGCATGCCGGTGAAGAGCTGCAGCTTGTCCACGACGGCGCGCCGGAAAATTTTCAAGGAACAGCCGGTATCGTGCACGCGGTCGCCGGTCACGGCGCTGCGCACGGCGTTCGCGATGCGCGAGGAGAGCTTTCTGACGAGATTATCGTTGCGGCTGGTGCGCCACCCGCACACCAGATCGAATTTCTGTAAAAGGGGCAGCATCTTGTCGATATCGGCGGGATCATTTTGCAGATCGCCGTCCAGTGTTATGACCAGGTCACCGGTGGAATATTTGAATCCGGCGTCGAAGGCGGAAGACTGCCCGTAGTTGCGGTCGAAGTGCAGGACGCGGACGGCCGGATAGGTTTGTTTTAGCTGGTCCAGCAGTTCGCTGCTGCCGTCGCTGCTGCCGTCGTCGACGTACACCAGCTCAAACGGCGCGGTTTTGGATTCTTCGCGCGCCGACAGAACCTTGAGCACCTGTTCGGTCAGCGGCGTGAGATTGTCTCGTTCATCCTTGATGGGAATGACGACGGAGGCCCATGGGCGAGTGGAATTGGTCATCGTGCGTGGCGGCTCCTGCACGAACGGGGGCACAGGACTATAGTGGATTCCACACGCGCCGTGATCATCTGTTTCGTGAGCGGGGTGAGATTGTCCCGTTCATCCTTGATGGGCATGACAACGGAAGGCCACAGATGAGGTGTTGGGCTCATGAGGCGCCGCGCGGTCTTGATGAGTGTCGCAACATCGTCACGCCGGCATTCTAACGAATGGTCCGGAGACCGTCAAACGAGGGCCGTGGCATAGCCTCACCGGTCATTCGACCGTGATGCGGCGATCGACATAGGAGGCAACCGCCGGATCGGTGGTCGCGAAGATAACCGACCAGGGTTCGTCCTGGGCGCACAGCCGACGCAAAATCGTTTCGCGCAGGGAGGGATTCATGTTGTGCAGGGTGCCGTCGATGATCAGGACCTGCGGCCGGATGACAATGGCGCGGGCGAGCAGGAGGCACAGCGTCTGGCTCAACGTGAATTGATCGCGGTGGCCCGTCACGTGCGTGGCCAGGCCGTCCGAAAAGTGTTCGATCTCTTCGTCGAGTCCCACGAAACGGAGCGCCCACAGAATATCGTTATGGGAAATGGCGGGGCGGCCCAGCGTTAGATTGTCCTCGATCGTCCCTTCGAGCAGCGTGGGCAGCGAGTCCAGCATCAAGCTGCGATAGGGATCGATCGACTCCAGGCTCACTTCGACCAGATTGATATCGTTGTACCTCACCACGCCGCCGGTGGGCGGGAGCAGACCGGCCAGGACCTTGGCCACGGCGGTTTTTTGCACGTTAGACCGGCAGAGCAGGGCGATCTTTTCCCCGGCGACTACGTCCAAATTCAGATGCTCGAACAGTGGGGTCGCATTCGGATGGGCGAAGGAAAGATTGCGCGCGATGACCGAGATTCCTTCCCACCCGAAGTGTCCTGCCGGGACAGTGGCCTTGGCGCCGGGCTCGTCCTGGGGCAGCGAAAAAAAGGCGTTCATTTCCCGGAAGGCTACGAAGGCGAAGAACATGTGCACCATGCGGCGCGCCAGCGTGTCCATGCTCAGGAGGAGTAAGCCTGCTTGCAATTCCGCGGCGGCAAACTGGCCCACGGTCAATTGGCCGGCCGAGACAAGTAGGCCGGCGGTGGCGATCATGCCGGTGTGGCCGGCGACTTGCCAGAACGCCGCCGCTTTGTACTGGCGGCCGGTCAGCAGGTCGGAGCGGCGCTGCCGCACGCGCACGTAGGCCTTGGTCAAGGCGTCCGTTTTCTGCATTAGGAACGGGCTGTGTCCGGCGGCACGCAGGTGAGGGAGATTGGCGGCGATATTTTGCATCCAGTGGTAGATCTCATAATTCAGCCGCGACATTTCGAGCGTGATCAGGAAGCCGCCCCGTCCGAACAGCGTGAGCAGCGCGACGAAACCCACGATCAGCGTGACGTTGTAGAGCAGGAAATAGGGGTGGAACAAGATGAGCATCGACATGCCGATTGTGCCCACGACGGCGACGTTGAAGAGGTCGGAGATCATGGCGACCAGGGCGCGGGTCAGCAGGTCGGCTTCTATGAAGCGGTGCGCATGCTGGGGGAGAAACGAGTCTTCTTTCAGCCGCGGCAGGGTGTCGGTAAAGGCGATGGCGATTCGGGTATAGATCCGCTGCTGGAGCGTTTCGGCGCCGCGTGCTTGGACGACTCGGAAGGCCGCGGCCCCAGTCAGGGCGCAGCCCACGACGAGGGCTAGCGTGAAGATCATGGCCGGCTCGACGGCAAAGGAAAAGGTGCTGACCAACTCCTGCACAGCGATCGGCACGCAGAGCAGGAACATGCCGATTGCCACGGCATACGAAAAGAGGAGGCTGAGCATCTTCCATTCGAGGCGGATGAGCAACCCCAATTGGATGAGGATGTCGTCGAGGATATTGCGGAGTTGATATTGAGGAAATGCAGGGTCCGGTGTGGCCATGACGACAGCTCCTACCAGAGGGTGCGTAGGAGTTATCAGCCCGGGTGAAAACCGCAGGCGGTTCCGGTGAACCCCATCACCGTCAGGAATCTCTCAATGCTTATATACGCCCGTCGTCCGGCCGTCAATAAAGAGGCCGTGAGACGAGCGGGGTATGCGCGAAATCCAGGCCGGTCTAGCGGCGTTGTCCGCACTCGCATCGTCGCGCGGGCCGCGCCCGTCGCGCATTATTTGACGATCGTAAACCGCATCGTGCCGATGAGGCTCATCTCGCTCACCTGTTCGCCGGCGTGGATTTCGACTTTGTAACGCCCCGGCGTCCAGCGTTCGTTCGGCGGGAGTAGTTTTAAATACCCGCTCTCATCTTCCAAGGCCATGTGCATGGCGTCCTCACTGACGATCGTGTCCGGTTTGACGCCGGGTATCCCTTCGGGGAAGCACTGGCCGAATACCTTGAATGCTTGGTAATGCTGATGGAGAGCGAAGACGATGAAGATGGCCGGTGTCTCAGCGGCAAATCGTTCGGTCGGCTTCACTGGGACTATTTCATGCGTCTGGCGAAAGCCCAGTTCTTCCTCAAATCCCTCGGCCATCGTAATGGAACGAAACATTCCCTGCGGGGGGGCATCGAAGTCGTACGGCTTGGTATCTTCCGGCCGATTCTGAAACTCTGGGATGGGGAGATTCTTGGTGATCGGCAGTTCCCCGGCCCAGTTGGAGGCCGGTGCAGCGAGTAGGGTAGTCAGGGTAATGAGAAGGAGGCGGCTCATATGCAAGGTCTGGTACACCTCCTCAATAGTGCGAGTCAAGGTCACGCCTGGACTCTCTTCTAATTTCTCCCCTGGCCCTTCCTTACGAAGGAGGGGAAATCGACCGCGACGAGGCCGCATTTCCCCGATTGCGGCGCTTTCGAGCCGTCTGTTACAATCGCGATTCTTTACCGGGGGCTGGAATGCGTGAGCGCGTTCCAAGACGCCGCTGGAGGAGTGATGCGTTCATCTCACGCTCACATTGTGACGATCCTCACGCGTCTGTTACAAATCTGACTTTTGCCAAGGACTGGAACCACATGAGCACGTTACAAGACGCCGATGCCTTGCCGCAGTTGATCGGGGACTACAAGCCGCTCGATCAGTGGCAAGCCCATCTCAATACGCTGTTCTATCGCCTTCGGGGCGACCAGTTGCGGACCTATTACCAGACGTTCGCGTCGGCGGACTATCGATTAGCGCATGCGTTGGCCGCGGATTACTTCGAGAAGGTGATGAAGCGGGACAAAGCCAAAGGGGCCGCGACAGCTCCGCTCATTGTGCATGAATGGGGCCCGGGAAACGGCAATCTCGCCGCCTGTTTCTTGAGCCACCTGAAAGTGATCGACAAGGCTGGGCAGGTCTATCCGCGCGTCACGTATGTCCTGGTCGATTGGGAGCAGTCGGTTCTGGATCGGGCATTGGCGCATCCGGATCTCGCGCCGCACAACGATCGCGTGGAGGCTCAGCTGGCCACCGTCGATCATGTGTCCGGTGCGGCTGACCAATCCGTCGATCGAATTATTTGCAATGAATTGTGGAATGATCTGCCGACCAAGCTCATGGCGAAGAACGCCGGTGAGATCGAAGAAGAGTTCCTCCGTCCCAACCTGAGCGAATCGCTCCATGCCACTATTCAGGATTGGTCGGGCTTTGTCCGGGCCTTCGAAGCTAAAGACATCGAAACGCTCAAGACCTTTCCGCCCTTCCTCGACGATTTGGTTTGGGAGAAGGAATACCGGAAGGTGGAGTGGAAAGATGTGCCCTATCGCAAGACGATCACCGAATTTCTGAAGACCATCGATGAACAGGTGCTGGTTCCAATCAATCTGGGGGCCTTTGCGACCTTGAAGGAAGCCAAGCGCTTGCTGGCTCCCGGCGCGATCGGGTTCAGTGCGTTCGATGCCGGCACGGCGGATATGCAGGTGCTCAACGATCCGGACAAGCCCTGCTATGGCCAGTTCGGCGGGCAGTACAGCTTCATGATTAATTTTGCGCTGGTCGAGGTGATGGCGAAACATCTGGGGCTAGGCGGAGTCACCATCGAGCCGCAGCGGGAGTTTATCGGCCGGTCGTTGAATACCAATGTCATTACGCTCATGGATCTTCTGGCGACCCATCCATCCGCGGGACCGAAGTTGCAGCCGTGGGAGCAGGATCGTCTGGTGCTGAAGACTATCAAGGCATTGAACGAAGCTTACGAAAGCCCCTATAGCCGCATGCTGGAGTTTCCATTGCAGCAGAACATGCCGAGGGACGAACGGGAAACGTTGAACGGGATGCTGCTTTCGCTCAAGCGCACGGGGGTGCCGGACACCGTGGCCTATCTGACTGAGGAAGAATTGTCCGCGACGTCACGAGATTTGGAAACCGTCGGCTACGATCCCGATACGCTGAACGTGGCGCTCACCGCGCCGCCCAGCCCGATTGAGTATCTTCATTTTCTCTGCCGGTAACGAGAATTCCCGTCAGGCCTTTCCCTAGCCCTTCTTCCGTAAGGAGGGCTAGGCTGACGCGAAACATTCCGGTCCTCGGCTCCCTTTTCTCTTCCCGTCCGCCTCTCTCCCAGAGCCCGTTCCATGAGTTTTCCCTTGACTTGCCATTGAGTTTTCTATAGCCTTCCCCGCGATTTAGGTATCTCTCCCATCTTTCGTACGGGATCTGGGAGAGCGTCGATAAAATTAGACGGACAGCGTGCGCATCGCGAGGTAAGACATGTTTGGCTCCTTCGGCTGGATGGAATTGATGCTGATCTTGATCATCGTGTTGATCATCTTCGGCGCGGGTAAATTGCCGCAACTGGGCGAGGGACTTGGCAAAGCGATCAAGGGATTTAAAAAATCAGTGCACGAAGCCGATGCGATTGATGTGACGCCGGGCGAGCAGCCTTCGATGGCGCCACCGCAAGTGCAGGCGCATGTGATGGGCCAGCCGGAAGCGGCGCCACAGCAGCCGCAGGCCGCGCCGGTCGCGCAGCCCGGACAGACGAAGCAGGGATAACGCAGACGGAACGGGTGACGAGTCACGCGTGACGGGCATGGTGAGAAAAAACGGATTAACCAGAAATAGACGCGTGCCCGGTCATCCGTCGCGCGTCACAGGTTTCCCAGATGTTTGGATTAGGCGCCGGCGAAGTCTTAATTATCCTGGTGATCGCGTTTCTGTTATTTGGGCCCAAGCAGTTGCCTGAAGTCGGGCGTCAGGTCGGGAAGGCCGTCAAGGGGTTCAAGGAGACGGCCGAAGATCTGCGGAAGTCGGTGGAGCCCGAGATCAACATGATTCAGCAGGAAGTGAAGATGGTCGAGCAGGATTTCCAGGCGTCGATGAAAGAGGCGGAAGAGGAAATCAACGCAGCCGGCAAGCAGGCGGAGGACGGGGCCAAGTCCATCAGCCAGTCCGGACAGGCGTAACCCCGAGGCATCGGAGTCTTTGGGGACCGGAGAAAGCGGAACGCGCGACGTCTGACTGAAAGTGAGAAATTGCAAGGCGAAAAATTGATGCTGTGGTAACTACATACGTAGAGCAATGACGGAAGCGAACGGATTTGGCCATCGCGATATCGGCCGGAGTCGGTGCTAGGACATCGTCGTAGTGGAAGTAGTTGGATCTCAAGTCGGCAGCCTGTCTGTGGGAGTGGAGCCAACAGGGGCTGTTATCCAATTCACAGGAGGAACGCTATGAGAAGCATCCAAGGACGGACCAGGCTGGCCAGTATGGCCACCTTCTTCAGCGCGGCCGTAATGGCGGCGGGTATGTCGGTCACGGCAGTCCCGGCCCAAGCGTCGTTTGAACTGCCCGAAGGCGAGAAGATCACGAATCTTCCTGCCATCCCCCGTGCGATTCCGCAAAAGGAAGCGTACGAACTCTACGATCCGAAGATCGGAAAGAATTTCGATCTCAAGAATTTCTGGATCCGCGCGGATGTCCGCGTGCGGCCGGAAATGCGTAACGCGGCTTGCTTCGGCAACACATTTGGCTCAGTGGCCGGTGCTTGTAACACGTTTGGAGCCACCGGTTCACCGGGAGCAAACGGTACCAGAGGACGGGCGAACGACTCGTATGTCCAACAGTGGGTGCGGTTGGGTATCGGGTACGACCTCTCGCCGGACGTGAATTTCTATATGGAATTGATCGACTCGGCCACCTGGGGTGGCAACGGAACAGTCGCAGGCACGAACGGTGCGGCTGGCGTGGATGCGCTCAACCACAATGGATCGACTGCCAACGGCGGCGGCAATAACGGGCGCCTCGGTGTCCGCGCTGCCTATATGTTGGTTCGGAACTTCGCCGGAGTCCAGGGCCTTAGCCTGAAGGCCGGACGCCAGTATATTGTCTTCGGTAACCATTCATTGTTCGGTCACTTCGATTGGGCCAACACCGGTTATTCCCATGACGGTGTGATGTTGCAGTACAGCACCAAGTCCATCGATACCTATTTGGGCTGGTTCAAGACTTCAGAGTCTGATCTTGGTCAGGCTGCCCCGGTCGGCAGTTTGGGCAACAATATTGCCGGCACGACCAACTCTGCCTCTGCTGACGGCGACATGGTGATTTTCTACAACCAAATTAAGGCCGTCCCGGGTTTCCTGATCGAACCCTATTACATTTTCTATCGGAACGGCTTGGCTTCCGGTCAAGTGACTACCGATGTCGCATTTGGCCAGGGTGCGCCGAAGCATGCGAACCAAGTCCGCCACACGGTGGGTAACCGGATCGAAATGCGCAAGGGCAATTTCGATGCGACCAACGAAATAGTGTATCAGTTCGGTTCCATGGGTGATAACGGAGCCGGCAGCGCGTTGGCTGGCGGAGCGGGTGGTTGTCAAAGCAGCGGCCGTTGCTTGAGCATCAATGCCTGGGCGACCAGAAACTGGATCGGCTACACGGCGTACGAAATGGCCTGGAAGCCGCGCTTGGCGTTCAACTTCGACTACGCCTCAGGCGATGGCCGCAACAATTGCGGTCAGGGTGGTGCCGCATCAGGGTCTTGCGGAACGGCCAACACGTTTGAAAACTTCTTCCCGACGAACCACATCCACATGGGTTACATGGATGTCCAAGCCTGGAAGAACATGATGAGCCCCTCGGTGAACTTCCAAGCTCGCCCGAGCAAGGACGATCATGTGGAAATCTGGTACACCAACCTGAACCTCGCGAATGCCCGTGACAACTGGTATCGCGGTGCGCAGGGTGCGTACGTATTCTCGAATATCGACAACACCAAGAAGCATATCGGAGACGAAATCGACGTGGCCTGGACCCATATGATGATGGACGGCAAGCTGTCCTTCCAGGCGGCCTATGGCTACTTGTTTGCCGGCGACTACATTCACCACAACTTGGGCGGCGCCAGCACCAATCAACAATGGGGCTACGTCCAGCTCTGGATGAACTTCTAAGAGAAGTTTGCAAAGCATTTGCTCGTGACGCGCTGATCCGCGTCACGTAGTCAATCCAAGAAGCCCCGCGGGGAGATCCCCCGCGGGGCTTCTGCTTTTCAGGGGACGGACTTCATATGCTGATTTTCATTTCTTTACGCCGCCGCTTGTCCATAGGCGAGCGCTCGTCTATACTTTGCCCGTTCCATCGGCAGGCGGATTGATTCATTCCCGAACACACCGTGCACGATTTACAAAAACAGCTTCGACAGCAGTTCGGTCTTGCCCAGTTTAGGACGGGGCAAGAAGACGTTATGCGGGCCGTTCTGGCCCGTCGCGATGCGCTGGTGGTCATGCCGACAGGCCAGGGCAAATCGCTCTGCTATCAACTTCCTGCGACGTTCTTGCCCGGTTTAACTCTCGTGGTTTCTCCGCTCATCGCCTTGATGCAGGATCAAGTCGAGAGTCTGAAGCAGCGCAAGATTTCCGCCGCCGCGTTTCATTCCGGTTTGACCGAGCAGCAACGGGATAAGGTCATCCAAGGTCTCCACCTTCAAAGTCTCAAGCTGCTCTATGTGGCGCCAGAACGGATTCAGCACGAAGGATTTCTTCGTTTGGTTCGAAAATGTTTGGTATCGCTTCTGGTGGTCGATGAAGCGCATTGCATCTCGCAGTGGGGGCATGATTTCAGACCCGATTATATGAAGCTCGGGCGCCTTCGCCAGGAGCTCAACAATCCGCCCTGCTTGGCGTTGACGGCGACGGCCACGACGCGGGTGCAGGCTGATATCTGTGAACGGTTGACCCTGCGAGACCCGTTGGCAATGGTGACGGGATTCCGTCGGGAAAATCTGGCCTTGTCCGTCCGGCTCTGCTCGTCTCTTGGAGAGAAGCTGACGGAGTTGGATCGCTTGGTTCGGAAATGCGAAACGGGCACTATTGTGATTTATGGTGCCACCCGCCGGACGGTCGAGGACGTCGCGAGCTGGTTAGGACAAACCTATCCTTCCGTCGGCTATTACCATGCCGGGCTCTCCGATGAGGAACGGCGGCTTGTTCACAATGAGTTTCGCCAAGGACAGCTCCGTATTCTCGTCGCGACCAACGCGTTCGGTATGGGCATCGATAAATCGGATGTGCGGCTGGTTGTCCATATCGATATTCCCGGGAGTGTCGAGGCCTACTATCAAGAGGCTGGCCGCGCCGGGCGTGATGGCCTGCCGGCTGCTTGCGTGCTGTTGTTTCACGAGCGAGATCTCTCCACGCAGGAATATTTTATTCAGCAGGCTGCGAAAGATCCGGCGAGCGGCGAGCGCGCGGCTCGTATGCGGACGTTGCTTCGCGAGATGCTGGCCTATGTGTCGATTCGCACCTGCCGCCAGCTGGCGATTCTGGACTACTTCAGCGATGCCGAGGAGCGGGCCATGGGACCCTGCGGTCTGTGTGATCGTTGTGTGAGCGAGGTGCGCGACGTTCCGGCATCCATTCACGACGACACCGCCTGCGCGAAGGCGGTGCTGCAAACTGTCGCCTGGTGTGACGGGCGATTCGGCCTGACGCGTGTCGTGGAGATCCTTCGCGGCAGCCAATCGAAGGTGATCCTGTCGCAAGGTGCCGAGCGCTGTGAGAGTTATGGCTTGTGCCGTGATGCGTCAAAAACGACGGTCACGCACGCGGTGAAGGATTTGATCGAATCGGGCTATCTGGCGGTGATCGGCCAGGAGTATCCCTTGCTCGACCTGACGCGCTTGGGCCGTGAGGTGCTGAACGGGACCCGTGTTCTCGACGCACGACCGCCGGCGATCAAGGGAGCGGTCGGTGCGCGAGCGACCACGTCAGTGACTGAACGGCGGCCGTCTCGTGCGATCGAACTCTCTGTGCCGGGTGATCCCCAGTTGTATGAGCGGCTTCGCCGGCTCAGAACGACACTGGCGGAAGAAGAGGGCGTGGCGCCGTTTGTCATTTTTCATGACAAAACATTGCGCACGATTGCCAGCCACAAGCCGGTCACCCAGGCGGCCTTACTGGAAATCCCTGGCATCGGTGACGCAAAAGTCGAACGCTATGGCCGCCGGGTGCTGGAGATTGTAAACGGGGAGTAAGGAAGCTGTCAGCTTTCAGCCGTCAGTTCTCAGCTTCTATTCCCCTCCTTCGTAAGTGGGGGTGAGGGGAGGTCGAGTGTGCCGATAGTTGTTTTTGCAGGTCCTCAAGCACGCCAGCCAGATTATTCGTAACGTCGCCGTTCAGATAACGGATGACTTGAAGGCCTAGGGAATTGAGGTATGAGTCTCGTTCCTGATCCTTCAGAATTTGCTCGGTGCCGGCATGACTGTCTCCGTCGATTTCAAGAACGAGCGACCGTTCCGGACAATAGAAGTCCACGATGTACGGCCCAATGCCGTGTTGTCGGCGGAACTTGAGCCCCTGCAATTGGCGTGATCGCAACTGTAACCACAACTGCTTCTCCGGTCCGGTCATATCGGAGCGAAGCCGGCGCTTCAGATTTAGAAATCCGGGTTGTCCTTGTTTGGTTCTAGCCATCAATCACAATCATCTCGGCGGTCTCTACCCCACCTGGCCTCCCTTTACAAAGGGGAGGAATAATTAACGGCTGAAAGCTACACCAGATTCCCCGCCTTCGCAAACCGCTCCTGTAGTTCACTGTACGTCTGGGTCACCGGAAAGTTCGGAAACTCTTTTGGCAAGTGATCGGGCGGCCTGAAAAAGAATCCGGCGTCGGCTTCGCCAAGCATGGCCGTGTCGTTATAGGCGTCGCCGGCGGCCATGGTGAAGAAGTTCAATGACTTGAAGGCGGCGACGGAATGTTTTTTCTGATTCGGCATCCGCATGTGATGCGCTGCGATGCGGCCGCTGCCATCGATTTCGAGCTGGTTGCAGAACAGCGTGGGATAACCCAGTTGGCGCATGAGCGGCAGCGCGAATTGATAGAACGTGTCCGAGAGAATAAGCACCTGGCAGCGCTCACGTAACCACGTGACGAAGGCGGGCGCGCCTTCCAGCGGCCCCATCTTGTCGATCACGCTCTGAATATCGGCGATGGTCAATTTGTGCTCGTCGAGGATGGCGAGTCGCCGCTTCATCAGTTTGTCGTAGTCCGGCATTTCCCGAGTCGTAATTTTCAGCTCTTCGATCCCGGTCTTCAGGGCGACATTGATCCAAATTTCCGGCACGAGTACGCCTTCCAAATCCAAACAGGCAATCACTGGTTTCTGCATTCGAGATTCTCCTTTACCGTGTTGTGTCATGTCATCATTTCGGCTGAAACGCCTGGCTCAGGAACCGCCAGACTTTATCGAGTGCGCGATCGAGAATGTGGGTTCCCTGCCAGCGCGGCTGATTCTCCTGCGCGTGGCGGGCGGCCCAATCCAGCGCGGTCGCGAGAGGGATCAGCTTCGGTGGTTGTTCCGTCAGTTCTCCCCACAAGAGGCTCAGGGCCGGTCCGATCCGCACCGGCACCGGCAATGCGGCAATTGGATGTTGCATGGGGTCCTGGCACCACTCGGCCGGTGAGGTCACCAGCAATTCTCGACAGGCTGCCGGGCGGTGTTCGTAGATCGTGCAGACGTCTTGATCCAGAAAGGCGCACGGAAGGCGAAGCGCAAAGTAGGCGCGATTGATCGGTTCCAGCGCGGCGTCGTCCGGCGGGGCGGTCGATTCACCCATCGCGATCAAGTTATTCCAGAGTCCACGGGCCAGCAGGGCCGTCCGCGTGACGGCAAACCGTTGAGCCAGACGGGCGTGTTCCGCTTCCGGCAAGGTCTGCACGTAATCGCGAAGCGCAAAGGCTTCAGGGGCTGAGACCGGGACGAGCATGCGGCAGCAGGCGGCGCAGCCTTTTTGACATGAAACGGCCTGTCCCGCTTCAACGCTTCGGCGCTCTTCCAGGGCCTGGGCTTCTTCTCCCAGTCTCCGCATCATCGGGACAATCGCCGAGACTGGTACGAAGCCGGTCGGGACCTCCACCGCACTGGTTAGTTGCCCTGCCGGTGTGTTGAGTGAAATGTCGTATCGTTCGGTCATCAGCTCTCGATGGTGTCAGATTGGCGCATCATAGAGAAGCCGTTGCCGCAGGGTCAACCGCAGGGCTCTCTTGCTCCCCTTCCGTGGAATGCCGATAATGGCGATTATGCTTTCTGGTCATGTGATCGGTTTGTTGAAAGAATATATGCAGGATTTGGTGGAGCAGGCCAGGCAGGAGACCTCGGCTCAGGAGCGGTTTGGTTTTGCCGCGACGGTCTATCGGCCGGACCATGCCATTTCAGATCTGTTGGCCCTGCTTGATGACCGGATCGAATCTGAAGGCATGCAGGTGGGGTTGCCGGAAGGTTTTCTCCATGAGATCTGGAGTCTTTGCAATCAAGCCAGCGTGCATGTGGCCGATCGCGTGTATGTCGAATCCAATGTCGGATCGGAAGCGGGGAGCAAAGCAAGAACCAGAGAGCTCACGTATCGGGCGTTGCTGGCGTTTATCGAGGCTCGTGGGCGGGCGTCGGCGCAAGGTGAGCAGGGTGTAATGGAATCTTGAGTCGATTCTTGATGTGGAGCCGGAGGTGGCTGGATAGCGGGTGGCAAATCGAAGCGTGCTGCGTTCATAGCTTCCCCGCAAGCCTATATACAGCGATGCCGGCGAGTTCTTCGATCGCTCCCGATATTTCTCGGAAGGCCCACATGGCGGGAAGGACATCGAAGACGGAAATGGTATTCCATCCGTCCAAGGCGCGATTTTTTGCATGAAATCCGCAGGGGTAAGGGATGACGGCGAATCCTTGGGCCCGGAAGAGCGCCACCGCTCTTGGCATGTGGATCGCAGCGGTGACTAAGATAATCGATGCACGGTCACCGAGCAGGTGTTTGGTTCTCGCGGCGTTCTCGTAGGTAGTCCGGGCTTGGCCTTCTATGATGATGGCCGCGGCGGGAACTCCGAGGCGAACGGCCCATTCTTTCATGACGGCCGCCTCCGTGGGCCCTGAGCCAAACACGCGGGCGTCCCCGCCGGTCACGAGGAGCGATGGGGTGATGCCGCGATGGTATAAATCTGCGCCGCAGGCTGTTTGCCGCATGGACTCTTCCGTCAGTTCGGTGCTGGGGCGTAGCGAGCCGGAGTCGCGAATGCCGCTACCTAACACCACGATGGTGCCATTTGCGTCTGGTTCTGGAAGTCCTGATCGAAGGTGTTTCCCTTCCAGCGTGGCTACAAGCAAGTGTGCGATCAGCGGGGATGTGAGGATGAGTAGCAGCGCAATCAGAGCGATGGAGCTCATGCGGATCCAGCGCTGTCGTGCGAGGGAGGGCGGCCGCAAGGCCAACAGCATGGTCAGCCCTGCGAGGGTCACGATCCAGGTGAGCGGGTAGACCCCATACTTGACGAGCTTATAGAGGCCGAAGAAAACGGGAGTCAGTTCCATTGACGTTCCTTGGGGATGGCGGCGGATGTTGGAGTGCGCAGCATAGCAGGAGTCGCAAAAACGACCAAGAGAGGATGCAGGGTATGTCGCGATCACGGCAGTATTGGCTCATGAAATCCGAGCCGTTGGTATTCTCGATTGAGGATCTGGCGCGGGCTCCGAAGCGCACGACCTGTTGGGACGGCGTGCGGAACTATCAGGCCAGAAATTTCATGCGGGCGATGAAGCCGGGTGACCAGGTGTTGTTTTATCACAGCAACGCGAATCCGCCGGCCATCGTGGGGATCGCGGAAGTGGCCGGTGCGGCGTATCCTGATCCAACCCAGTTCGAGCGGAGTCACAAGCATTTTGATCCTGCCAGTGATCCCGCGGCACCGCGCTGGGACATGGTCGACATCCGCTATGTTCGAACCTTTGCTACACCGATTTCGCTCGATTCTCTGAGGACAGAGAAGGCGCTCGTCGGTATGGCGTTGTTGCAGAAGGGGTCGCGCCTGTCGGTTCAGCCGGTGACGAACGGGGAATGGGAGTACATCCTGAAGCTGGCTACGGTGTGATGCCGTCGTGTCTCAGGTCCTGGCCTTGCCTTCGTCGAGATGGCGATGTTGCCAGTCGAGCCAGGCATGTCCGAGCTCGTGCGCGAGAATATAGCGGCGCCTAGTCATCGGGAGGCGCTTTCGAATATATATTGTCCGGTTGTCATCATCCCAGATGCCATCAGCGTTGGCATCGCGCTTATCCATTTCAGTGTCCGTCAGTTGGCGGATTGCAATCTGATAGCCGAAGGGAAGGACGACTCTGGTCGGGATTCGTATCATGCAAGCACGGCTCCTTTATTTGCCCGCTGTGAGACCACAGCATCGGGAGAGGCGGTATTGGCCCTCTCAGGCATTCGGACGGTCAAGGTACGAATACCTTACCACAAAGTTCGAATGCGCCGATGTCATAATAAATTTGCTATATCAATGCGTTACGATTGATTGGTCGTTCCGGTCGCTGCGCTGGAAAGACCGAGAGAGGTTCGTTTAGCAGGTTTCTCTTCAGGATGAACTCGTGTATCATGCCGCCTATGCATCAGGTCACAATCGATGAGATGGTGAAGGCTTTTCCCCAATCGGTCCGGCTGACTGAAGTCAAGATCCGGGATCGCGGAGAGGTCAAAAAACTGGATGCCGGGGATTTGCATTTGCGGACCGGCGACCGAGTCTTGCTCGAAGCTGACGGCGAAGTGACGTACGGAGTGGTCTATGCCGCGCCGTACGAGACGCCGTTCATTCCACCGATGCGCGTGCTGAAACCGATTCTCCGCAAGGCGAACGGAGAGGATGCCGCGCTGGTCTCGCGGCTGGAGCGCTTGTCTCAAGAGGCGCTGACCTATTGCCGGGCGAAGGCCTGCGAGATGAAGCTTCGGCTGAAGCTGGTGGAGGTCTATGGCGCCCTCCAGCGCCGGCAGTTGACCTTTGTGTATACCGCAGATGATCGCATCGATTTCCGTGAGCTCGTGCGTGACCTGGCCAGGCGCTTTGGCGGTCGGATCGAGATGCGCCAAGTTGGGGTGCGTGAAGAGGCGAGAAGGCTCGGTGGACTCGATACCTGCGGCCTGGTGCTCTGCTGCACCAGTTTTCTGACAGAGGTGAAGCCCGTCACCGTGAAGCAAGCCAGAACGATGGGGCTGCAAGTCGAAGATCCTCGGCTGCTCGGCGTCTGTGGACGATTGAAGTGCTGTCTCATGTTCGAAATGATGGACGCGCAGGGTGCGGTGGCGTCGCCCGTTCAGAAACTCATCACGCCCTCACGGCCGACCTCGCCAGCCCGATCTTCCTAACGGCGACGGTCTCGCTCAATCCCGTATTTCATTCCGCATGCTGCGGTGCGTTGTCTGCCGTTGGCCAGATGGGACCGGTCGTACCCGCAAGAGTATCAGGATGCCGCAAGCGATTGAGTGATTCTCGGTCGTGATCTATGCCCTATGGATCGAACTGCCCGACGAAACTATTCCGAATCCTTTTCTGCCCATTCCGCTCTCAGTAGAGTGAACGTTCAAGGAGGAGCAGCAGATCGGTTCCGTGCCGTATTCCAACCCTATATCAGGAGGTCGTACGTGATGAAAAAAGGACTGTTAGTTCTGATCGCGGTGACAGCTATTGGCTGTGCCGGAGTGGCGCCCCAGAAGGCGATGAGCGGAGAGCCGAAATCACCGGTTGAAGGGTTCGACATCCACGTGCAGGCTCCTCACTTGATGCCCAACGGAGAACCCGGTGGACCGTTCCATCACTATTGCAAGGGAATCTCCGATAAGATTCTCCAATGTCTTCTATTCGACTCCACGGATCCCAAGGCCAAGCTCGTCGCGATTGAGTATTTCGTTTCAAAAGACCTGACTCGAAAGTTGCCTGCCATTCAGTGGCACCGGCATTTCCACGATCACAAGGTCGAGATTGCCACGGGCCGCGTCCAGATTCTTGACATGCCAGCCGATCAAGCCGCGAAAGTGGCGGAAGTCGCCGCCGGGACCGATGGCGTGATCTACCACTTGTGGCAGCACGGACAGGAATTTCCGGACGGCTCGGTGAGCTTCCCGCAGTCACTCGGGCACAGCTTCCCCGGTCATTCTGACAAGTAGGCAATTGTTGAAGGGCCAGCTCCGTCTGTATTGACGCGGGCTGGCCCCTTCCCAAGTTTTCGCCGCGCGGGCCGAATTCCATTGCGGAGGGAGAGGGACTGTCATGATGATGCCGTGTTATCGGTATTGGGTGCTGCTGGGCCTGTTTATCATGGTCATGATCGGACAAGGCCCTATCGTGGCGTCTGCGACTGAATCGGCAGTACTCAAACCCCGTGTCCCGGCCGACAAAATTGATGAAGCGAGGACCTGGTCCAACCCGTTCGAGGCGACGCCCGAGAATATCAACAAGGGACAGGCCCTGTTTCATGGCAAGGCGTTTTGTGTGACCTGTCATGGGAAAGACGGCAAGGGGTTGGGCGATATTCCGGGGCTCGTCGGAAAACTCCCGCGGAATTTCACCGACAAGATTTGGCAGGCTGCTCGTACGGACGGTGAGCTCATCTGGATTCTCAAGAATGGGAGTCCGGGTACCGATATGGCCTCATTTGTTCCGCTGGTTCTTACCGAAGAAGAAGCCTGGCATGTCCTGCTCTACGTGCGATCCTTCGGACAGCCGTAGTCTGAGCGGCCGGGCTCGGTTTCTTTCCCGCCGAGCGTGCGTCTTCGCGGTCATTTGTTTCGCTCTGCTCGGTGCTCCTGGTCGCGCGATGGCTGAATGGACGGCCACCGCTGGGACTAAAGTCCTCTATACTGACAACGTATTCGAACTCTCGTCCTCGCGGCGCCTGGCGATGGCTGAAGATCCTAGTCAACCGGTGGTCGTGCCTGTCGATAAAGCCAGCGATGTGGTGTGGGAACCGTCGATCGATCTTCGCCACCGCTCGCGCCCGACAAATCTTGGCGATACGGAAGTATCGGTGAAAGCCGCGGGTTTCCTATTCACAGACCATCCAATTTTCAATCACGGTAACTACCGTATCCAGCTGAAGCAGGCGCTGGATGCCGATACGTCCATTCTGATCCGATACCGGTTTGTTCCGAATCTCTTTCTCGGCCCCAATACGGAACGCCGGACTGGGCTTCGCCTTCCCGAAGAAGAGCGCGTGACCTCCCATGTGTGGCGCGTGCAGCTTGAACGGCGGTTGTCGGATACGTTAGTCGGGACGCTCGTTGGTCGGTATGGCTTGCGGCGATTTAATGACGTGTTTGCCGAGCGCGATACCGCCTTCTGGAGCGCGGGGCCGCAAGTAGAGTGGCTGGTACTGCCGCGGGTCACGCTCAGCCTGGCCTACTTGTTTGAACAGGGCCTGGCCGACGGACGCGAGCAAACCCAATTTAGAGACGACGTCTCCTATCGCCAGCATTTTACGTCGATCGGCGCTACGGTACAGATCTCTGAGCCGCTCTCTTTGGTCGTCGGGTATGCGTACCGGCGCAAAGAATTTACGAGTGAGATTGTGGGTGATTCGAATCGCGGGGCTGTGGATACCACTCACCAAGGCTCTGCGGAGTTCCAATATCGGCTTTCTGACGCAGCGATCATGACGCTGGGCGTGCAGCGCTCACAGCGCGTGTCCAATATGGCCAGCCGAGAGTATTTCAATACCAATATCTCTCTGGGGGTACAGTATCGCTTCTAGAGGGCAGGATGTGAGCTGTAACAGGCAAGACAGAGCCTGATCTACCCAAGCCGTGCCGGCGGCTTGCCGACATGAAGAGCGAACAGAATAATTTGGAGAAAATCGAGAAGGGTTTTGGTGGGCCGTGTAGGGGTCGAACCTACGGCCCGCTGATTAAGAGTCAGCTGCTCTACCAACTGAGCTAACGGCCCACCTAGGATATGTGCGATGCAGAGGTCTTTGTGCGGTCGTGTTCCTCGCCGGTGCTTGCTGATGGTGCGCCTGACAGGATTTGAACCTGTGGCCCTCAGCTCCGGAGGCTGATGCTCTATCCAGCTGAGCTACAGGCGCTCCCGTAAGCAAGGACTGGCACCTTACCACAGGGCGAAAGTCTCTGTCTAGGCGGAGCGTGAAGGAGGCAGAAGGGCTTCTTGGGGGAGGAAGGCATAGGGGAGCAGGAGTTCCTCGCCCGGGCATTGCAGTTTCAGGCGGAGCGTCGTCAATTGTTGGGACTCTTCTCCTGCCAGGCGGTCTTCTTCTTCTCGAAATGGAGGGGACAGGCGAATGATTGGGACGGCAGTTTGAATGTCGCAGGCGCCTTCGACGCATCCGTCTTGCTCCGGCGGGATGCCCATGGAGCGACAGGTGAGCGGCCGAAAGGCATAGACCTCGCAATGTCCGTCTGCGCTGAGTGCGGGGCAGGGCATGTCTTGGAATTGCTCGGCCACTTGCTCGGTGAGGTGGTCGGGCCAACCGTCCAGCAGTGGTGAGCTGGTCAGGTTTGGGAATTGGCTTTCGATAGTCGCTACCTGATCTTGAGCCTTCTGTTGGATGGCCCGGCGTTGCGTGTCCGGAAGACGGACGAGTCCTTCTTGGAGATGTTGTCGATCGAGGATCGTGACGGGAAACGTGCCGATGCAGCAATGGCAACAGCCCTGACGACAGGGCAGCTGTCCTAAGAGGGCTGCCGCAGCCCGCTCGAACCAGTGCGAGGTTTTGTCGGAAAGTGAAGAGGGCCTGGTCGGCGGTGTCGGTCTGTTCGACACAACGGTTTATTCTTCCGGTGGGGACATGTCGACAATGAGGTCGCCCTTGGGTGAGTAAAAACCCTGGTCGTTGATCTGGACGATGCCGTTGCACTGTTCCTGGTAGAACTCCAGAATCCAGCCGTTAAAGTCATAGCCCTCGTCGGTCATATCGTCTTTTATAAAACGGGTAGTGAGAATGAACTGCGCCCGATTGACGAATTCAAGGGCGAGCTGGGCTTCAATATCTTCATAGGCCGTCAGTAGATCCCGGAATCGTGTTTGCTCCTGCTCGAACACGTCCTGATAGGTGCCGCGATCCCGCACGCAAAATATTTGAACCGGTTTGCGGTCGCGGTGATAACCAAGCGAGATTTGGACCCAGGCCCACTCATCCAGGGCGGCGTCATCGATGTTCTTTGGCACAATAGGAGTCTGACCGCGGGCTTTTAGGAAATCGATCAAGAGCCGGAGCGGCGGCGAATTCTCTTTCTGGCAGAATACGCGAGAATATACAAAGTTTTCAGCCTGTTCCGTTGAGTCTGCTTGCGCAGATGCGGGTAGAATCGGAAGTTCTCTGCCCATGATCATCCTTTCACTGGAGCTCGTATTTCTGCGCTGTCTGGCCTCTCTGGCCGGAGGCGTTTCAGTACTTTACGCCGGGGTCTCTTTGAACTGCAAGAGGGCACTGTAGGCATTTCCCCACGCCTGGCCTGTGTTTTTCTCGTTGACAGCCTGGGGACTCTTGGCTACACTCTCGCGGGTTTTCATGGTGGGAGTGTTGTTGAAGGGCCTTTCGCCAGACGATTCTACGTTTAGCGTGTTCTCAGAGAGGCGAGTCAACATTCGATTTGTGGTTTTTCTTCTTCTCACTTTCTAAGGAGGTTCCCGAATGGCAAAATCAATGACGAAGTCGCAGATTGCCGACTACATGGCCCAAAAAGCAGGTTTGACCAAGAAGGCCGCTGTCCAGATGATGGACGATTTCGCCGCCTTGGCCTATCGTGAAGCGAAGAATGTCTTCACGGTACCCGGTATCGGCAAGTTGGTGTTGGCGAACCGCAAAGCCCGGATGGGCCGGAATCCGCAGACCGGTGAGCCGATCAAGATCCCGGCCAAGCGAGTGGTCAAGTTCCGCGTCGCGAAGGTGGCCAAGGACGCAATCCTCGGAAAGAAGTAATCGAGGTATTTCCGTCCGGCATCGGTGCAGCGCCATGATGCTCTCAGGGGCTTCATCCGCTGCAGATGGCGACAGAAGCAAGGGCTGGCTTCCCTACTCGGAGGCCAGCCCTTTGTATTTTGGTATTTTGCGCAAGACGCAACGATGTTTCAGGAATGCGAGGGGGCCAGGCCGCTCCCGCCCATGCCGTCGTGGCCAACCAGTCTAATGGCGTCGCCATCTTGCACGAGCGAGTCTTCACTCGCGATGCGTTTGTTAATTGTGACCAGCACTTTCTTTTCCCGCAGCAGTTGCAGTAAATGGCGGAGTTGAAAGCCTTGGCGTTGAATAACCTGACGGACGGTGAGTGACGTCGGAATCTCGCAGGCCATGTCTCGCTCGCCGTCGGCGGTTTGTAGTTGACCGGTCAGAGTAATGGTCACCATCGGTGCCGCTCCTTCGTATGCTGGTGTTCAGGTGTGTCTCGCGGGTAGGCGTTGACTCAGTCGCGCCGCATCCCGATAATAGCGCTATTATGCAATCGTTGGATATCTATAATCCCGGCATGCCGGATTTGCAGTTCGTCCTGTTCGTATCGGCGCTGTGCACGTCCGATCTCCCGACGTTGAATATCCCCCAGCCTGTGAGAGACGAGCTCTTTGAGCGCTGTTGGGCGCTAGTGCATACGGGGCCGCCACCGGTCTCGAAGCGCGAGCGCGTGTTGGATCTTCGCCATGGGAACGATCTCACACTGGATGCCTGCATGGAAGCGATCCAATCGATCTTGGGCGATGCCGGGATCACCACGATTACATGGGATCATCCGCCAAGCCCGCCCACGAGGTCCAGTACGCCGGAAGCCCAGCCGTTAATCGACCGGCTTCAGCAACTGTACCCCGACCAGCCTGACGTTGTCGATCCGGATGGCGGGCATGCAGGTTAGCGCGACGCCGTTGGAAGGTCTGCTGGTGATCGAGACGAAGCTCTGGCGCGATGCGCGCGGGGCTTTCGTGGAGACGTATCATCAGGAGCGCTATCGAGAGGCGGGCATCGGGGCGACATTTGTGCAGGACAATTTTTCCTGGTCGCACGCGAATGTATTGCGGGGGTTGCACTATCAGCTCAGTCGTCCCCAAGGAAAGCTGGTGATGGTGGTAGAGGGGCGGGTGTTCGATGTGGCGGTCGACATTCGAGCGGGATCGCCGACGTTCGGACAATGGCATGGGGTCGAACTGTCGGCTGAAAACGGGCGACAGCTCTATATTCCTTCAGGCTATGCGCATGGGTTTTGCGTGTTGAGCGAGCGGGCCGGATTCATGTATCGGTGTACGGACTACTATATTCCGTCGGATGAACGGGGCATTCGTTGGAACGATCCGCAGCTGGCCATCGACTGGCCGGCCGTGAATCCTGTGGTATCCCAGAAAGATCAAGCCTACAAGACACTGGCCGAGATGCAGCTGGAGCTGCCGCAGTGGATAGCTGCGTGATAAGCCGCGTCACCCGTTGAACCCCACGCGCGGGCTATGTTATACGCCGTACCGTCAATGCAGAGGGTGATCATCACGAACGCTCGTAATTTGTCGTCATAGAAGGAGGACGCTATGGGGAAGAGTTTAAAGGGAACCAAGAGCCACGAAAATTTGAAGGGCGCATTTGCCGGCGAATCGCAGGCCAATCGTCGCTATCTTTATTTTGCGCGCCGTGCCGATATCGAAGGCTATCCGGATGTGGGCGGGTTGTTCCGCGATACGTCGGAGGCCGAGACCGGCCATGCGTTCGGCCATCTGGACTTCTTGAAGGAAGTCGGGGATCCGGTCACTGGAGTGCCGATCGGCAATACCGAAGACAATCTCAAGTCGGCGATCGAAGGGGAAACCTACGAGTACACCCAGATGTATCCCGGGATGGCCAAGACCGCGCGGGATGAAGGATTTGCCGAGCTGGCCGAGTGGTTCGAGACGTTGGCCAAGGCCGAGCGCTCGCATGCCAACCGGTTCCAGAAGGGGCTCGACGGCTTGAAGCCGGTCTAATCGGGTCATAGGTAATTGGAACGAAGGGTGGGTCGGGCCGGGGCCTGATCCACCCTTCGTCTTTTCCGCCTTGTGTTCTATCCGATCAACAGGAGACAATACCCGTCGTGAAAGGCTTAAGTCTGATTCAGCCGGTCGATCCCGCGCAATTGGCGAAGGATACGTTGCGCGTCTATGAGATTTGCGACGGATGCCGCCGCTGCTTCAATTTGTGTCCGTCCTTTAGCACGCTTCTAGACGGAATTGATCGGCACGACGGCCAGGTAGAGCAGGTGATGTCGGCCGAGCATCAGCAGGTGGTGGACGAGTGTTACTACTGCAAGCTCTGTTACAACCACTGTCCCTATACGCCGCCGCACCAGTATGCGTTGGATTTCCCCAAGCTTATGGTGTTGTGGAAGCAGCGGTATGCTGTTGAACGGGGGGTGCGCTGGCGGGATTGGCTGTTGATCCAGACCGATTTCATCGGGCGACTCTCGACGATCTCTGCCCGGCTGTCCAATTGGGCATTGGGACTGAAGAGCGTGCGCCGGGTGATGGAGATTGTGGTGGGAGTCCATCGCGATCGGAAGATCATGCATTTCTCCACCGAGACATTCCCGCGATGGTTTCAGCGCCGCCCGCAACCGGCGCCGGCGAAAGCGCCTCAGAAGAAAGTGGCGCTGTTCGCCAGTTGCCTGGTGAACTACCAGGCGTCGGATGTCGGGAAGGCGACGGTGCAGGTCTTGGAAAAGAATGGCGTTCACGTGGTGGTGCCTGAGCAGCAATGTTGCGGGATGCCCTCGTTCGATATCGGAGATACCGGCGCCATGCAGAAAGCCGCCCAGGCGAACCTTCGCTCTCTGCTGCCCTGGGTCGAGCAGGGGTATGATGTTGTGGTGCCCGTGCCGAGTTGCAGTTTGATGCTCAAACGGGAGTATCCAGAATTGCTCGGCGGCGACGCGCCACAAAAAGTGAGTTCAAAGACGTTCGATGTCTGCGAGTATCTGATGAAGCTCAAGCGGGAAGGCGTGCTCGCCACTGATTTTGTGAACAAGCCAGGCCGGGTGGCGTATCAGATCCCTTGCCATCTCCGCGATCAGAATATCGGTTTCAAATCAAAAGAGTTGATGGAGTGTGCCGGGGCGCAGGTCGAGGTCATCGAAAAATGCTCCGGCCATGACGGATCCTGGTCGGCTAAAACGGAATTTTTCCCGCTCTCGATGATCGTTGCCAAGAAAGCGGTGCAGGCCATCGAGCAGGTGCCGGCCGATCTCGTGGCGTCCGACTGTCCGTTGGCCGGTCTTCAGCTGGATCAGGCCGGAGCGCCGGCGCATGTGGGCGGGAAAGCGACGAAGCATCCGATACAGATTGTCCGCGATGCTTATGGGTTGTCGTCATGAATGCGTTGATGTTCAGCGATATTCTTCCCTATGCCGACTACGAGCGGCAACGCGAAGGGTATCGTGCCCGCATCATCGAATTGAAGAAACGCCGCCGGATCTCAATCGGACCGCTGATCACGCTGGTGTTCGAAAATCGGGAGACGCTGCTGTTTCAGATTCAGGAGATGGTGCGTGTCGAGCAAATCTTTGATCCGGCCAAGGTGCAAGAAGAGTTGGATGTCTACAGTGCGTTGCTTCCGACGGTAGGTGAATTGAGCGCGACGTTGTTGATCGAAATCACCGATGACGCCAGAATGAAAGAATGGCTTGATGCCTTCATGGGGCTGGATCATGGACAGAAGGTGGCTCTCACGGTTGGGAGTGAGCGTCTGTATGCCGAGTTCGAAGGCGGTCATAGCCACGAGACGAAGATCAGCGCCGTACATTTTGTCCGCTTCCAGGTGCCGCCATCGGTAAAGGATTTGCTGGCGGATTTGCGCGTGCCGGTGATGCTGTCCGTGCACCATGGCGTATATCAGGCGGACGCGCCGGTTCCCGGCAGTATGCGAGAAGAATGGTTGAAGGATCTCACAGTCCGCTGAAAAGGACCGTCAGCAGCCTTGCCGAACGACCTTTGGAACCAGTCTGGAAGAAATGACGAGCCTCGCATGAAGGATGAACCATGGCGAATGTCCAGCTGACCAAACGCATCGAGTTTTCGTCCTCTCACCGCTATATCAAGCCGGAGTGGGATGAGGCGAAGAATCGCGCCGTCTTTGGCCCCTGCTATAACGCGCCCGCCCATGGGCACAATTACATGCTCGAAGTCACCGTGTCCGGCGAAGTGGATCCCCAAACCGGCATGGTCATCAACTTATTCGATCTCAAGCAGGTGCTGCTTGCGGTGATCGAAGAGTTCGATCACATGAATTTCAATCTCGATCTGCCCTATTTCCGCGACCGGATTCCGACATCAGAAAACATCGCGTGCGTCCTCTGGACCAAACTGGTTGCTCAATCGGATATCGGCACGTTAGACACGATCCGTCTCTATGAAGATGAGGACCTTTACGCGGAGGTCACGGCGGCCGGAGGGCTGGATGTGGCCAGCGTCACTCGGCGCTACTCGTTCACGGCGTTGCTTGATAGCCGTCAGGGGCATACGTGGGATTGTTTTGTGTCGGTGCACGGCGCGATCGATCCGATTACCGGCATGGTGACGGACATCGGGGCTCTGGATCGTCTGGTGCAGGAACAGGTTCTCCGGGTACTCGATCGACAGGATCTCCGCGAGGTCCTGAAGGCGGCTTCGATCAGTGGGGCGAATCTAGCCGAGTTTATCTGGAACGCGTTGGTGTCCCGGCTCTCATCCGGGGCCTTGAAGAATATTCGGATCATACAGTCTCGCGATCTTTCCTTCGACTACAACGGGTAGGTTCGTATGGGATCCCTGCCGCTGCGGATTATTCTGCTTGCCGTCTTGCTCGGGTGGAGTCTGTCCGCATGGGCCGGGCAAGATGAAGAGGCTGTTCAGCGCACGATCACGCAGGCGGTCGCCGGTACCGCGACCTTTTCAGAGTCACGAGACAAGCAGTCGGTGTTGATGCTGTATACGGACGACTATATGGGGACTCAGGATGGCCAGGCGGAGACCAAAGCGGCGATCGAACAATGGTTGAGCGAGTATGAGTCAGAGTTGAAGCAGGGCAATCGATTGCGGTTTATCGGGACAGTGTCGAATCTCAAGACTGGTCTGGAGGGGGCGACGGCCTGGGCGATCTACGACTATGTGTTTCAAGCCATCAGAGATGGCGAGATCGAAGGCCAGGATGCCGGGACCTGTACCAGTTTACTGCGGAAAGAGCAGTCGGCCTGGCGCATTTTTCATGATCACTGTTCGAAATCGAAGGCCGTGCAGTAGCGGCCATACCGGTTGGTCGTTTCACAATGGCGAGTCGTGAAGGCGCTGAGATATCTACGGTGAGCGCTAGCGAAGACTCGAAGTCAGGGGGAGATTACTTCACAAGGTGGTCTGAAATCAGCGCGGCAAGTTCAGCCGGTTCGACTACGCCTTCGCGGGTGAGAATGAGCGTGCCGTTCGCGAAGAAGTGTGTCGTGGGGTAGGTTTCAAACGTGTGGGTTTTCTTAATCTCGCGGCAGCGGCCGGGGACGTGCATCTTGGCCTTGCCGACTTTGATGCCCGGAAATTTTGCCGCGGTTTCTTCGAGAATAGGGTCGTAGGTCTTGCAGGGTTCGCATGTGGCGAGACCATAGGCGACGACGGCACCGGGACTGTCGGTGAACTCTTTGTAGTTCTCATCTCGGACATCTTCGACGGTTCCTGCCATGTGCGTGTCTCCCAATATGAAGGGGGGAGGGTTCTCTTGAAGACCCCCTCCCCCTTCTTTGTCAGATGCTTAACCGAGTTTCGCCAGTGCTTCGAGGATGTCTTTATCCTCGCGGGCAACCTTGATCTCTTGCACTTTTGCGTAGGCCACCTTGCCGTTCTTGTCGACAATGACGGTGGCGCGCTTGGAACAGTTCAATGGCTCAAAATAGAGGCCGTAGGCTTTTGCCGTGGTCCGATGCATGTCGGCCAACAACCGGTGCTTGAGATCCATGGAATCCGCCCAGGCCTTGTGCGAGAAGAAGCTGTCGCAACTGATGCCGAAGAGTTCGGCATTGGCGTTCTGAAACTTGGGGAAGTCATCGGTCAAGCACTTGTTCTCCCCTTGGCACACCGGGCTCCAGTCCAACGGATAAAAGGCGAGAACGACGTTTTTCTTGCCGCGATAATCGCTCAGCTTCACATCCTTCTGGTCCTGGTCCTTCAGGTTAAAATCCGGGGCGGTATCGCCAACCTTAATTTCTGCCGCTACATCACTCATTGCTATGCCTCCTTATGAACATATCGCTACCTGTGGGCGTATTTGAGGTCTCAGATTGAGAGAACCCCTCTGTGGAAACCTTTGAACTTTGTACCTCGTGGTTTGAAAGGTTGTCAACGGCCCTAAAGGCCTATCGTCATAGGCAATGGGCGGCAACCTGCTGAATTACAAGAACTTTGCCTATCCCTGGAGCTCGCGGAACCCGATCATTCGGCCGGTAGGAGCTGCGGTGCGGTAGTTGACGATCCGGATGGTCCGACCCAGCAGTGGGAGACGGAAGGCGGTGCCGACTTTGGGGGATTGCCCGACGCGGAGCAGCTCTGTCGCGGACTCAGTCAGTAAGTCTTTGGCCGCGCTTTCCGGAAGCCCTTTACCGTAGAACGTTTCGATTTCATCCAGGCCGAATTTGCTCAGACCCATCGTGTGACACCAGATGTGGTCCGGTTTGGTCTGGTCGTCGTGCACGATGGCGACATGATCGTCGGCCAGGAAGCTGGTCATTGTTCGATTCTGCCAGTCCGAGGGGTTCACGTAGGCTTGCGTGGTGACGTCATAGGCCGTGCCCTGCGTCAGCAGCGTGAGGCCGCGCGCGAGGCGGGCTGCGAATAAGACCAAGTCAGGCATATCTCGATTGGGCATGAGTGTGGGGGCGATGGCTCCCATCTGATCGTGTTCCCAGGCCAGGTTCTTCATGATATCGGCAGTGTGCGTGGCCGGCAGCGGCATCACGACATGGGCGGACCAGGGGCCATGGTTGGCCTGCCAAGACTCCGGTGCTCCGGCCTCCGGTTGAATCGTCAGGGGCCCGCCGTACTCGCGGTTGTACCAAGTCGTGAGTTCATCAAAGCCGGGCGCCGTGCCTCGATAGCCGATGAAGTAGAGCGGCGGGCGTTTGGCTGAGGGTTTGGGGATCTTTTTCTTGATACGCATGGTCAGCGACTCGTTATTTGCCGGACTTTTTGGCTCGGCGGCGTTCATCCGCATTGAGCAATCGCTTGCGCAGGCGCAGATTGAGCGGAGTGATTTCCACCAATTCATCCGGCCCGATATATTCCAACGCGAACTCCAGGCTCATTTCCCGTGGCGGCGTGAGCACCAACGCTTCGTCGGTTCCTGAGGCGCGCATGTTGGAGAGATGCTTTTCTTTGCAGACGTTCACGTCCAGGTCTTCGTCTCGGCTGTTTTCACCGATCACCATGCCGCGATAGACATCGACGCCCGGGCCGATGAACATGGTGCCCCGTTCCTGCGTCATGAAGATGGCGTAGCCGGTGCTGGTGCCGTCTTCGTGGGCCACGAGGGAGCCATGCGGCGCCACCATCAAATCACGTTCTTCAGCCGGCTCGTAGGCGGCAAATACGTGGTGCATGATGATCGTTCCGCGGGTTTTGGCCAACAGCAGGTTCTTGAGGCCCATGATGCCGCGTGTCGGAATATGATACTCAAGGTGCATTTCGCTGGTGCCGACGTCGGAATGGATGAGGCGCATATGGCGGAGCTCGCCGCGGCGCTTCCCCATCTCTTCAATGACGGTTCCCTGGTAGGTCTCAGGCACTTGAATGGTGAGTTCTTCGTAGGGCTCCGTAGCTTTCCCATTGTCGTCGCGATGGATGATGACTTCTGGTTGCGAGACCTGGAGTTCGTAGCCTTCGCGCCGCATCTGCTCGATTAAGACGCCGAGATGCAGCTCGCCGCGGCCGGCAACCAGGAACCGATCAGCGCTGTCGGTTTCATGCACGCGCAAGGACACATTGGTTTCGAGTTCTTTGAAGAGGCGGTCCCGGAGGTGCCGCGACGTCAGGTACTTCCCTTCGCGTCCGGCAAACGGACTGTTGTTGACGGAGAAGCTCATTTGGACGGTCGGTTCATCGATCGTCACGCGGGGCAACGCAATCGGGTTTTCCGCATCCGCGATGGTATCACCGATGCTCACCTCATCGAGGCCCGCGACGGCCACGATCTCTCCGGCGGCGGCCTGATCGGCATCGACTCGCTCAAGGCCGGAATACACGGCCAGGTCGGATACTTTGCCAAGCGTCTGGGCGCCGTCTTTCCCGAGCAGCATCACCGGCTGCCGGCGGGCGATGGAGCCGGATTGAATCTTTCCGATGCCCATCTTGCCTTTATAGGGATCCTGGACGAGGGCCAGGACCAGAATTTGGAGCGGGGCTTCGGCATTGATGGCCGGAGCGGGAATTTTTTCCAGTACGGTGTCCAGCAACGGCGTAATGTCTGTGCCGGGTTTATTCACGTCTAGCGTGGCCTGGCCCTTGATGGCAGCGGCGTAGACGATCGGAAAGTCGAGCTGCTCGTCGGTGGCGCCCAGATGAACAAAGAGATCAAAGGTGCGGTTCACGACATCGTCGATGACGGCGTCGGGCCGGTCGATCTTATTGATCACGACGATGGCTTTATGCCCGAGGGCCAGCGCCTTGCGCAGGACGAACGTGGTCTGTGGCATGGGGCCTTCTTTGGCATCGACGAGGATGAGCACGCCGTCCACCATCCGGAGCGTGCGTTCCACCTCGCCGCCGAAGTCGGCATGTCCAGGCGTATCGACGATATTGATCTTCACGCCCTTGTAGATGACGCTGGCGTTCTTGGCTCGGATGGTAATGCCGCGCTCCCGCTCCTGGTCCATCGAGTCCATGATGCGTTCGCCCATGTCGTCGATCTTGCGATGGACGTGGGTCTGTCGCAGCACGGCATCGACGAGGGTCGTTTTCCCGTGGTCGACGTGAGCGATGATGGCGATGTTCCGGATATCGTTCCGGCGGTCGTGGGGGGCGCGTGACTGTGTCATGGTGGTGTGGTCTCGTGGTCAAAAAAAGGCGCCTCGACAGTGAGGCGCAATCGCGCAGTATAGCCGAAGTCTTATCTCCCGCACAAGCCACGATCTATTGAATGGAAGGTTTTCTCTTGGCGGCTACTTGCTGTGCCAGGATGCGGTCCTCGTCATGGCTCCCCAGGCGGCTTTCTTGCCGACCAGCCAACGATACAACCCGATCAATTTCCAGAGAGAGTTCAATTGTCGATAGCCGAAATTCTCAAAAATTGCCCCGAGCAGAAGCCGGAGCACATGTTGAGGTTTCGGATAGACATGGAACGACATCTCCTCCAAAAAAAATGCACTGACCGAGAGCAGGATGCCGAGACTGATGGCGGCCAAGAGCAAGACCAGCCAGACGTGAAAGGAGATGAAGCCCGAGATAAATCCGGCGGTCACGAATGCATAGCCGAAGACTTCGATGACCGGGCCCAGCCATTCGAACAGGGCCATGAAAGGGAACGCCAGCCAGCCCACGGCCCCGCCTTTGGGATGACATAAGAGATCAATATTTTTCATCAGGCTTTCGCAGAGGCCGCGCTGCCACCGGATGCGCTGATTTTTCAGCGTCGTGAGGTCTTCCGGGGCCTCGGTCCAGCAAACCGGGTCGGGGGCGAAGGTGATGCGATAGGGCTTCCCGGCGAGCCGCATGTGCCGGTGGAGCCGCACAACGAGTTCCATGTCTTCGCCGATCGTATCGTGGCGGTAGCCGCCGACCCCGATCACGGTGTCCTTATGGAACAGGCCGAAGGCGCCGGAAATGATGAGCATCGCGTTGATCGGAGACCAACCGAGCCGGCCGAACAGGAAGGCGCGCAGGTATTCGACGATTTGAAACAGCGCGAGGATATTGGTCGGGAGTCCGACCTTCATTAAAAATCCGTTCTTCACCTCGCAGCCGTTGGCGACCCGCACGGTGCCGCCGCAGGCAATGGTGTGGGGGTCGTCCAGAAAGGGCTGTGCGGCCAGCCGCAGGCTGTCGCGCTGGAGAATGGAATCGGCATCGATACAGCAAAATAACGGATACAGCGAAATGTTGATCCCCGCGTTGAGCGAGTCCGCTTTACCGCCGTTGTCTTTATCGACGACCCGCAGATTGAGTTGCGCCGGGGCATGGTAGATCGTTCGGATGTGTTGCGTGGCCAGCCGGGCGTCATAGGCTTCGGGAAAGGGAATCAGTCCGAATTCCTTGATCAGGACGTCTAACGTCTTGTCCTTCGACCCGTCGTTGATGACCACAATTTCAAATTCCGAATAGCTCAGCTGGAGGAGAGATTTGACCGTGGTCACGATGGTCGCTTCTTCATTGAAGGCGGGAACGAGCAGCGTGATTTGCGGTTCGAATCCGGTGTAGCCATGCGGGAGGCTGTTGAGCGAACGCTCTTCCATGTAGCGCCGCAGATGAATCGCGGCGACGACATCCAACATCAAGTATCCCGCGGTCAGGCCGAGAAGGTAGAGCAAGAACAGCCATTCGGAGAGCGATATGAACGTCTCGATCCACATCGGTCAGCGTAGGTCCATCCGCCGTCGAGCCTGCCGGTGGATGGGTTCCTCTGCCCGGTGGTGGACCTGGACCCTCGTTGTCGTGTCGGTCGCGGCTCTGCCAGTCCAGGGGTACGCAGACGATGTATCGGTGCCTCTCTCCATGCTCATTCCACCTGCTGTTTCTGAGATCGAGTTGTCGTATGTCGGTGAGCGCACCACTCCCGTCGTGACGCTCAGTGGTCCGCCTGCTGCCGTACCCTCCCTTCCTTATCGACCGTTTGAGCCTATTCTTGACCTTCGCGGCGGGTTCGGCGATGCCCGTGTGTTCGGCTCCTGCCAAGACCGGAAGCCTCGGAGCCAGGACGGGATCGACCTGCAGCGGGCTGCCGGAAGCGGGCTGCGGTGCGGTCGGCGCATTCCCCTGCACCAGGCAGAAATTGCCGTGGACCTGTTGTCCTATGAGACGCTGCGGATTCGCGGTCACGCGACGGGCCGGGTCGTTGTGGCATTGGAAGATCGGGCTGCGGGGCGACGGGAAGACAATCTCCCGCTTGCGACGGTGACGGGCCCGTTCGATCTCACGCTGTCGCTCAAGGAGATCGGTCGAAAGCTGGATCTTCGGTCGCTGACTGCGCTCGTGGTCTCGACGGAGGCGGCCGGCGCGCACATCGTGTTTGACCAGATTGAGGCCGCGCAGCCGTCAGTCAGGCCCGCGAGGCCTGCCGAAATCGGATTCTGGGTGTGGACGTATCGCGAGGCGATTCGTGATCCGGATGCATTGCTGGCCACCTGTCGAAGTCAGCGCTGTTCCAGAGTGCTCATTCAAATGCCGTCCCAGGCGGATGACGACGCGCTCTGGCGTCACTATGCCAGGCTGCTGATGACACTGCAGGAGGCCGGGATTGCGGCATTTGCGTTGGACGGATATCCCGAAGCGATTCAGGAACCTCACCGACTCGCCGATAAGATACAGCGACTCCTGGCTCTGATGAAACCTGGCGGGCTGTCCGGGATTCAGCTGGATATTGAGCCCTATCTCTTGCCGGGCTTTTTGCAGGAAGAGGCCCAGCTCCGTCGCTATATCGAGACGATTGATACGCTGAAAGACGTCATTGGCGGACGGGTTCGTCTTTCAATGGTGATTCCCTTTTGGTTGGCGTCGCCGACCCTTGCCGGGCGGCCGTTGGCCTATGCGGTCATGGATCGGGTCGATGAAGTGGCGGTGATGAGTTATCGCACGGACTTGGACGAAGTGCAGGACATTGCCGAAGACATCCTGCGCTATGGCGATCTCGTCGGGACGCGGGTGTGGCTGGCGGTAGAGACGACTCCGCTCCCGGTTGAGCAGCATGTGGTGCTGCGCCGTGAGCCGGACTCTGCCCGGGCTGACGCGATGCTGGACTATGATCGGCGTCTGCTGCAGTGGATGCCCCCGGCAGGGGGAGGGGGATTGAACCTCTCGGCCCGGCGTGAATGGTTCCGCATTCATCACCGGTTTACGGTGAGGCCGGAGCGGCTCACCTTTGCGGGCCGTTCTCGCGCGGAGGTGTCCGCCGCAGTGACGCGGATTGTGGACATGACCGCGCACTCCAGTTTTTCAGGCGTGATCATTCACGACATCGATGGATTTCGAGCGCTGGTGGAGTCCGGCGGTAAGGGTGACTCAAGAAGGGAGTGACGAGCGATTGCATGTTGCGGACAGGTCAGATCAAACGTATTGCGTGCGTCGCGTTCTTGGCACTCCTTGTGACGACCGGAATTGATGGGCTTGTCATAACTGTGCAGGCGACCAGCGCCGAGCCGTCGCCACGCCAGCTTCTGGAGCAGGGGAAGTCTCTGGAGCACCGCAAACAGTTTCCGGAGGCCATCGCGGTCTATCGCCGGTATTTGGCGGCGCGCCCGGAGAATGATGAAGCGCGTGCAAGCTTGGCGAAGCTCCTCTCCTGGCAGCAGCAATGGGACGAAGCGAGCGCGCTCTATCGGGACGTGCTATCCCGCCATCCCCTCGACGATGACAGCCGCGTTGCTCTTGGACGAATTCTCTCGTGGCAACATCGCTACGACGAGGCCACACATGAGTATGGCCTAGTCCTCCGCGACTATCCGCAGCATCTGGATGCGCTGACCGGGCTCGCCGATGTGCTGTTGTGGAGTGGGCATCCGGACCAGGCCATCCCGTATTATCAGCGCGTCGTCGAGGCCACGGGCGATCCAGAGCTCGCGGCGCGCCTCCATTCGCTGAAGGCTGAGGTGACGCCGACAAGCACTCCGCCGGTTCAACATCCGACCGTTGTGCCAACTATCGTCCGGGAGACCGAGTCTGTCTCCGGCGGTGCGAGACAGATATTGGACAGCGGGCATCAGCGTGAGGTGGCGCAGCAGTACGGCGATGCGGTTGCGCTCTACCGTGAAGGCCTGCGCCGCTATCCTGACAATGATGAGGTGCGGAGCGCCTTGGCGCGTGTCCTATCGTGGCAGGGGGCTCATTCCGAAGCGACGTCGTTGTATCGCGAGGTGTTGGCGCGCCATCCGAAGGATCAGGATGTTCGCGTGGCGGTGGCGCAGGTGCTCTCGTGGCAACAACAATTTCCTGAATCCCAGACCCTGTATGAGCAGGTCGTGCGGGAGGAGCCTCATCATAAAGAGGCGCGCCGCGGGCTTGCCGAAGTGGCGCATTGGCGGGGCGATCGAACCGAGGCCTTGGCGCGGTACGAAGCGCTGGCGGCCGAGACGCACGATCCGGACATCGAGCAGCAATTGCGCAACGTGCAATCTGAGTTGCTGGTTTCGCCGCGGGCAGCCGTGGGGCAGGGGTTGGCCGGGTTGCGGCTGCCCTATCGCGACTATGCCAAGGTTGGCTACGGGTACTACACCTACACGCGGGGCCAGCCGGATGAGCGCGATCTGTTATTCGAGGTGGCTAAGCCGATCGGCGATCAAACCGTAGTGGTACGGGCCGAACCGATCAATCGCTTTGGCTCGCACGACACGCCGTTGTCGGCCGAATTGTACAGCCCGCTCTGGAAGCGGGCCTGGGGCTACGTCGCGGCACAAGGAACCGTCAATCCGCACTTCGCCCCGAACTACTCGTTCGTCGGCGAGCTAGCGCAAGGGTTAGGCGGCGTCCATGACGCGCTGGCTCCGTTCGAAGTGTCGTTCGGCTATCGTCGCTTGAATTATAAGAAAGACGACATTGATCTCATCATGCCAGGGTTGACCATCTTCCTGCCGTTCAATCTCTGGCTGACCGAAAAGGTCTATGCCATTCCCAACACCGGAGCTATTACGTTGGCGTCGCAATTGACCTGGCGGCCGACGGAGCGGGTGCAGGTCTTTGCGTCGGGATCGTTCGGCACGTCGGGTGAGCGGATCGTAGCCGCGCAGGATTTTACCCGGGTGCAGAGCCGGACGCTCCAAGGGGGGGTGACGTTTCCCGTCACGGAGCGCTTCTCGGTTGAGGCGTCGGGCTATTACGAAGATCGCGGATTTCTCTACGTCCGCAGAGGCGGCAATCTGAACCTGCTCTATCACTGGTAGCCAATGGAACGATCGACCCTCATCCGCCTGACCGGAATGGCCACGCTCTTTCTCTCGATCGTGGCAGGATCTTGGGTATGGCTTGGTTCGCGGTCCGTTCAGCCCCTCAACATTCCTGAGCAGGACTTCCATCGGTTCCCCGGCCTGTCGGGGCCCGGTCATGCCACTGTCGTGCCGCCGCGCGTGCCGACGGCGTGGGCGACCTATGGAGAAGGCTCGAAGAGCCGCCTGGCGATCTTATTGACCGATCCGGATTCCTCCTGGCTGGGACTGGCGCATGGGCTCAAATCCATCGGCGTCCCGTTTCGCATCACGCGCGATATTCGCGAAGCCCTGACACATCAGGTGGTGTTGGTCTATCCCATGATCTCGGGGAAGGTGCTGGCGCCCGACGCGCTCCAGGCATTGGCCGAGTTTCCTAAAGCCGGCGGGACATTGATCGGGGTGCAGGTATTGGGCGGCGGGTTGAATGAGACTTTCGGTTTTCGCGAGGCGGTGGTCTCACGGCAGCGGTACGACCTGCACCTGGCGGAATCGAACCCGCTGCTGGCGGAACTGACGGACCCGCGTGAGCGGCACTTGCGTGTAGGCATTCGGGACAAGGGCGTCGAGGTGATGGGGACGTGTGGGTATACCGAAAGCGTCGCCCCGCTTGCCCGATTCGACGACGGCACCGCAGCTGTCACGCAGAAAACCTATGGCCAGGGCCGGGCCTATGCCATTGGGCTCGATCTCGGGTTTTTGCTCCTCAAGGGATACAACAATCGCGGAGAGGAACTCGTTCGGACCTACGACAATCAGTTCGATCCGACCCTCGATGTCTGGTTGCGGCTGCTGAAGTCGATCTATCGCACCGCCCAGGCAGGCGCGGTCACGCTGGGCACGGTGCCCTTCGGCAAGTCGCTGTCGGTCATGCTCACGCACGATGTGGATTTTACGCAGTCCATCAAAAATGCGGTGGACTACGCGGAGTATGAGCACAGCCAGGGGCTGGTCGGCACCTACTTTATTCAGGTGAAATATATCCGCGACTACAACGATGATATTTTCTTCAACGACGAGGGGGTGCGGTATCTCGCGCGTCTCGCGGATCTCGGCATGGAGCTAGGGAGCCACACGATCGCGCACTCGAAAGTGTTCAACCGGTTTCCGATGGGGACGGGGCGCGAGGCCTATCCCGCCTATGCGCCGTTCGTGAAAGATCGGACGACGGCCGTGAATGCGAGCATCCTCGGAGAATTGCGCGTCAGCAAATTCTTGATCGATCACTTTTCCGGCCAGTCCATCGTGTCCTTCAGGCCGGGCGAACTCTCCAATCCGTTCAGCCTTCCTCAGGCCTTGCTCGCTACGGGGTATCAGTACAGCTCAACGGCGACCGCCAATAATTCGCTGACTCATCTGCCCTATCAATTGAACTACGACCGATTGACGGACAGTGAAGTCGAGCTGTTCGAGTTTCCCGTCACGATTGAAGACGAGGAGCTGCCGAAAATGGGCGACCGGCTGCCGGAGGCCCTGGAGGTCGCCCGCCAGATCAGTCGGTATGGCGGGTCAATGGTCGTGCTCATCCATCCGAACATTCTCGATCACAAGCTGGCCTTTGAGAAAGGGTTCGTCGACGGCGTGCGGCCCTACGCCTGGTTCGGGTCGGTCAGAGCGTTCGGCCGCTGGTGGGCGGCGCGCAATCAGGTGCAGCTGGATGTGGCGCACAATGACCGAGGCGGGACCGTCACGGTTGCGACTTCAGCGGCTGTGGCCGGTTTGACGCTGGAAGTGCCCGATGGCTGGCGATTTGATCCGTCACGCTCGACGTTGAAAGGAATTGAACAGCGGGGGATGATCGTGACGCTTCCTGAGTTGACGGGGAGTCATACGCTCACGTTCGCCGCTCGGTAACGCGCCCGCGCAATCAGGCGGCCGACAGGCCGGGCGTGTGAGCCAGGGGCGCCTCGAACCGTTTGGCAACAAAGGGCGTCAGGATGCGGCGCTCTTCGCCCGGAGGCAGGGTTTGTACGAGCAGGGCTAACTTATCATCGGTCATTGTGGGCATGACGGACAAGGCTTCCGCGGCCCGGTAGCGCACCCACCAGTGTTCGTCGTTGAGCAATCCAATCAAGATCGCGGCATCTTCTTCCACTCCCATTTTTCCGAGTGCGGTGGCGGCTTGGACGCGGATGAACCAGGTTGAGTGGGCCGAGTACTGGCGAACGATCGGAAGATCGCGCGGGTCGCTGCATTGCCCAAAGAGTACCAGGCAACTGGCCAGCACATCTTCGTGCAGCGGTTGCCGTGTCAGCAGAGGCCGGATCAGCGGCAAGGCGCGATGACTCTTGATCGAGGGGAGAAAGCGGATGAGCCGGGCGGCAATACGCGGTTCTGCGATCACGGCGGCTTCGCCCAGTGCTTGGGCTACCTGCTCATCCCCTGCGCCCTTCAAGATCGCGAGGATTTTAAGCGGGGACCAATCGGCGCGTTGAGAGATCAATGGGACGAGCACAGGAATGGCCCTCGGGGCATCGATGCGAACCAAGGCGCGGGCGGCCTCAAGGGAGCGAAACGCATTGGCATCATGGGCCAGGTCGACCAGGCGCGGCCAGATCGTTAGGTCTTTCAAGTGGCCGAGCGTGACGATTGCCAGGAGTTGCTGTCGCAACGTTCCTTTGGCCAAGTACTGGCGCACGACATGATCCATGCCGGTCCGCCGTATCACCGCGCACAGCTCGTCCGACGACTCTCCTTTGATGGATTCCTGCAGATGGTTCCATAAGTAGAGAAACAACACCCGGTCACGGGGATGGATTGGTGGGAGGGCGTCAGGCGCTTCGATTAAGCTCTGGGCCAGGATCGGACGCCAGACGGCCACCATCTGTTGGCGCCGCCGGTCGGTCGAGGCGCGGAGGCGACGGATGATGAGCATCCATCCGAGGAGAACGAGAATCAAGCCATGGATGGTGAAGGTCATCAGCCATCCCACGTCGACAATCGGCTGAGAGAGAGTCGTGTCGGTCACGCCTATCACTGGTTATTTTCAGCTAGGCCGCGACTTTGAGGAAGCGGCTCAGTCGTGCGGTCAGTTCGCGCGGGTTGAAGGGTTTCACCATGTAATCGTTCGCGCCTGTGGCCAGCGCCTGTTGAATGTCATGCTCGCTGGAATCTGCGGTGAGCATAATGATCGGAACCCGCTGCCATTCGGTCTTGTTCCGAATATACGGGAGCAGTTGCAGGCCGCTCACGTGCGGCAACATGATGTCGAGCAAGACCAGGCTCGGCGGCGCCAGCGTATCAATCAAGTGCTGCGCCTGGTGGCCATCGGACGCATGGACGACGTGGTATCCGGCGCGCTCCAGGAGAAATCTGATCAAGCTGGCGGTATCTTCCTCGTCTTCCGCCATCAGTAATGTGGGTTTCCCCGCAGGGGTTGCGTCCGTCATAGCCTTCCTTTCTCGCTCCGTCGTTGTGACAGCGGGCTAGTCGAATACCACCTGGACCTGTTCCAGATAAGTTGCGAGCAGCGCCAGCTCAGTTGCAATTGAAGCCGCCGACCCTGTCTTCGCGGCTTGTTCGATCGTCGCGGCCCTGGCGGTGACAAGGTCGAATCCAAAACTGCCGCCCGCGCCCTTCATGCCATGGGCGACTTTTCGCACCGTGTCAAAATCTTGCCGGGCCAGGGCCTCGCTCATCGTGACCACCTCACGCTTGCGGTTCGTCATGAACTTTGGCAGCAGGGGTTCGAAATCCTGCTCCACATGGACGATCGGCAGATCGGGGTGCGCAATGGGCTGGTCGGGAAAGGTCTGGTTCATGCGTCAGGCCGCTTTCTTTCGGTTCTGGGCTCGTACTCCAGGCGGTCGCATCGACGGGCGTTGACGCGCCCGCTTCATCCGGAGGGGTCCGGGGCTGGCTCCAGCAGGGACGGCTGGGGTCTGCTTGGCGGCCGAAGGGGGAACGAGGATGCGGTTCAGTGTCTGGAGGAGCTCCTGAAATCCTTGTCGTTTGACGACATAGCCCGTGGCGCCACCAGTGAGTGCGCGTTGAATGTCCGGTTCGTAGGAATCGGCGCTGAGCATGATGATCGGGATATGTTTCCAGTCGGGATTGGCGCGCAATCCTGCCAGCAGCTCAAACCCATTGACGTAGGGCACGACAATATCCAGCAAAATCAATGCGGGAGGGAGCATCGTCTCTATGAGGCAGATGGCCTGGCGGCCGTCGGCGGCCCGCACGACGTGATAGCCTTCGCGATCGAGGAGCGCTTGCAGAAGATCGCCGGTGTCTTGTTCGTCTTCAACGCATAAAATCGTGTGAGACATAGGAGCCTCCTCGTGGATTCCGAAACCGGGACAGCCGAGACTCATCGACTTCTGTGATGGCACCGATTTTGTGGCGGCTCCTCTCATTTAGGAGCGTACGTCGTAGCGAATATTGGGCCGCGCCGCCGGTAGGCTGCCTGGATCCCAGTCGAACAGGGGTGACCGCACAGATAGGTTCCAGCAGGCCCCTGTCCTTTATCGGTTGAATCAGAGGTTTAGTACAGTCCGCTCGCCGCAATTCGTGTTGGGGACGTGGCGCTATCACGGAGCGCTCCCATGAGCTGTGTTTGAGCCTTCTCAGGCGGCCTCCTGCTTCAGCGGTGTTTGTGTATAGGTGCGGATGGCGTCCAGTAGTGTTTTCTTTCTGATCGGTTTGGTGAGATGGGCGGTGCATCCTGCCGCCAGGCTGTTCGCCACTTCCTCTACCAGCGCGTTGGCTGACAGCGCCAAGATCGGCGTCGGCGGACGTTGTTGGCGGCACTCCCACTCACGGATGGCGGCTGTAGCGGCATAGCCGTCCATGACCGGCATTTGCATATCCATCAGCACCAGATCGAACGGTCTTGACTGAAAATAGTCGACGGCCACGGCGCCGTTTTCGGCATACACCAGTTCGTAGGCAGTTCCTTTCAGGAACAGGGCGAGGAGCTCTCGATTGTCTTCGAGGTCTTCAACCAGCAGGATTCGCTTTGGAGCAAGTGGTTCGGTTTGCCGGCAGGACTCCAGCGCCGTCGTTGCCGGGATGGGGATGACCGGTTGGTTCGGCAGGAGGCGGCCGTTGCTGAGCGCGGTCTCGACGAGGTTGAGCAGGGCGGCTTGGCGGATGGGTTTATTGATGTGCCTCATACTTCCCAACGCCTTTGCGCGCGCGGCATTCCCGTTCCTGCTGTCCGATGTGAGTATGACGATGGGGGTGTCGGCGAAGTGGGGAGCCGCCTGGATCGCCTCTGCGATGGAGACGCTGTCCATCGTGGGTCTGTAACAGTCGAGAATCACGAGGTGCATCGGGGCCCCGTTGCTGTAGGCGGCCTGCAACGCGGCCAGGGCGGCAGGACCGTCGGAGGCTTCAACGATCCGCGCACCCGATCCACTGAGGATGTCGCGGCAGACAAGACGTTGGGCCTCGTGATCGTCGATCACCAAGATCCGCGTTCCGGTCAAGAGCGCAGCAGGTTCGTCCGCTACGGCCGTGTCCGGCACGACCTGCGGAAGGCATAGGATGACATGCATGGTGCTTCCTGCGCCCAGCGTGCTTTCGGCCCAGATCCGTCCGCCCATCAGTTCGGCGAGACGTCGGCAAATGCTGAGCCCAAGGCCGGAGCCGCCGTACTTTCTCGTGGTGGAGGAATCGACTTGTATGAAGTTCTCGAAAATCGTATCCAACTTGTCTTTCGGAATTCCGATCCCGCTGTCCGTCACACTGAGGTGGAGCTGATCCTTCGAATCGGGGCCGTGGCGTTGTACGTGGAGAGTGACGTCGCCGTGATGGGTAAACTTGATGGCATTGCCGAGAAGATTGATCAGAATTTGTCGGAGGCGTGTCGGGTCGCCGTTCACGAGGCGCGGAACATCGGAGTCGATGCGGATGATGAGTTCGAGGCCTTTGGTATGCGCGCGCTCCGCCATGAGCTCCCCCGTGGTTTCCGCGAGCTCTCGAAGATCAAACGGGATATCTTCCAGCTTGAGATGGCCGGACTCGATTTTCGAAATGTCCAGGATGTCGTTGATCAGATTCAGCAAGGCATGTATCGCGCGGTTAAAGCGGTGAACGTACTCGGTCTGTTCTTCCGTCAGCTGTGTTTCCAAGAGCAGCTCGGACATGCCCATGATGGCGTTCATAGGCGTGCGGATTTCATGACTCATGGTCGCCAGGAAGGCGCTCTTGGCGTGAGTCGCCGCTAACGCCTGGTCCCGCGCCTGTTCCAGTTCGTGGTTTTTCGATTCAAGATGGTCGGCGGCGAGGCGCAGCGCTTCTTCAGATTTCTTGCGGGCCGTGATGTCCCGGACAAATCCGGTAAAGAACCGGCTGTCGGCGAGCCGGACTTCGCTGACGGTGAGATCGATCGGAAAGACGGTGCCGTCTTTCTTGACCCCGGCGACTTCGACTTCTTTCCCAATGACGTTGGCGTGACCGGTCTGGCGATAGTGTTGGAGATAGCCGTCATGGGCTGATTGGTACGGCTCCGGCATGAGGCGGGAGATGTTGGTGTGAATGATCTCGTCGGCGGTGTAGCCGAAAATCCGTCCCGCCGCGGGATTGAACGAGGTGACAACGCCGCGCTCGTCGATGGTGATGATGCCGTCGGCGGCATGGTCCAGGATGGCCCGTATCCACGCGGTGTGCCGCGTCAACGCGTGCTCAGCGGTTTGTCGCTGCATCGTGTTCCGATGGGATTGCAGGATCTGACCGCAGGTTTGAAGAAACGGGTTCAGGTAGTCGATGAATGACGCGGGATAGCCGTCCGGTCGTCCCGCCACGGCCACAATGCCGACGACCTTGTCGCCTTCCAGCAGCGGGAGGCCGAGGAATGTTCGGAATGACGAGTGGGGGGAATCATTGACCAGAACGGGCTCTCCGGTCGCCAGGATCCGTTTCAGATATTGTTGAATGCCCTTGTCTGGTCGGTGTGGCGACGTGTCCGAATCGGCGGCCGCGGCAATCGTGTGGGCATGGATGCGGAGAGATGGGGGCGCATCGTTGGCGAGCTCCGTCTCCCCGACGATTCCGTAGGGACTTCGTGTGAGGGTTTGCAGTCGGGTGAGCAGTCTGGCAAACATCTCGTCGGTCCGAATGTCTGAGATAAACGCCTTCTGCACGTCGGAGATCGCGGATAATAATTCTTGCTGGGCTTCCGTCTGGAGTGTCGCCTGTTTCAAGGCGGTGACATCTTTCGCAATCCCGAGGAAGCCCGTCAGCGTACCGTCGGGCCCGCGCACGGGCGTGACGACCAGGTTGACGGTGATGTCGTCGCCGTCTTTGCGCAGGTACGTCCATTCCCGCTCTTCGTAGCCTCCCATGCGTGCGGCTTCAACCAGAACATCGGCCCCGGCCAGGGGGCGTCCGAATCGTGCGGACAACTGTTGCCCGCGTTCGGCTATTTCCGATGGAAGGTGGAAAAATTCGAGGGTGCGCTGTCCGATCACTTCATCCGCCCGGTAGCCCAGCAGACGTTCGGCGCCGAAGTTAAAGAGGGTAATGGTGCCCTGTGGATCGGTGGCGATGATGCCGATTTCCGTGGCGGAGTCGAGGACGGTTTGCAGCCGCGCCCGGGTATCGGCGATTTCCTTCAGCACCTGTTTTTGCCTGGTGATGTTGCTGCAGGTCCAGATCAGCCACTGTTCTTCATGGTGCCGTTCCGGGAGCGTCCTCAAGGAGGCTTCGACCCAGATGGATTCGCCGGATTTCGTGCGGCCGACCAGGTCTCCCTGCCAGGTGCCGTGCTGTCGCAGAAGCGGGAAAAACAGGTCGTCAAGTTTGGCGACCCATTCGGGTGGATACAACGCCGTCCAGGACTGCCCGATGAGATCGATGGGACGGAAGCCATGCATGGCGGCAAAGGCGTCGTTGACGAATGTATAGCGGCCTTCTTTGGTCAGGAGAGCGACACCTTCGGTGCTGTGTCCCAACGCCAGGAGCATGCGCTCATGCATCGCTTCGGTTTGCCGCTGGGCCTGTGCGCTGTGGAGGAGTTGTCTCGTGCGGTGGCGGAGCTCTACTTGGCTCATGACTTGCCGTGCCAGAGCGGTGAGCGCCTGCTCCTGCTTGGGGCTGACATGGCGGGGATGACGGTCGAGCACGCAGAGGGTGCCGATCGCATGGCCGTCGGCAGTGAGGAGTGGTATTCCCACATAGAATCGAATGAACGGCTCTCCCGTGACCATGGGATGATTCGCGAATCGAAGATCGGCCAAGGCGTTCGGCAGCACGATGGGATGCGATTGCATAATGGCATGTGCGCAGAGCGAGCGGTCTCGCGGTAGTTCGGTCTGAGGGATGCCAATGCTGGATTTGAACCAGAGGCGGGTGTGATCCATGAAGCCGATGTAGGCCATGGGGGCTCCGCAGATCTGCGTCGCAAGCTGGCACAGATCGTCGAAGGCCTGCTCAGTTTCGGAGTCCAGGATGCCATAGCGCAGCAGGGCGTCCTGGCGTCGGTATTCATCGTGCGGTTGCAGGATAGGCTTCATGACATTCAGTGGCATCCGGTTTCGAATGCGGGGGTTCCGTTTGTTAGGCGATATTCCTTACGGCAATGATGGGCTGCAGGAGCGCAGAACTGTCCCACATCTCCAGCTATCTTCTCGGTAAAATCCTGTGTAATCTTGAGCGGTTGGTGCGTGGGCCGGCCGGCAGGTGTCTGCTCTACGTGTTCTGGAGGGAACGCCTCTGGTGTGTCGAGTCTGATTGACTGGTCTGCTTGAGTTTTGGGGGGATGCATTGTAAGGTGACGGGGCGATCCTGCCGAATTCTTTTTCCCTTTGGAGCGTGTCTGAATGCCTGGCGACGACCGGTTCGTTGAAATACAGCAGCCTTCGCGTCGTCCTTGGCGTTGGTGGCACATCACCCTGTTGACGTTGTGTGCGCTCGGCATCGTGGGCGTCACGGCTGCAGCCGGCGTGATCTGGCATTTGGCTCAGGATCTTCCTCCCTTAGATTTGTTGCAGGGATACCAACCGAGTTTGGTCACGACGGTGTATGCCGACGATCGCCAGCCGATCGGCCAGTTTTTTATCGAGCGGCGGACGCTGACTCCGCTGGACCGCATCCCGAAAACATTGACGCAAGCCGTGATTGCGACGGAAGACGTGCGATTCTTCGAGCACCCCGGGCTGGACTATATCGGGATTCTGCGAGCCGCGTGGACCAACATTCGCCATGGCGGGAAGAAGGTGGAAGGGGCGAGCACGATTACGCAGCAGCTGGCGCGGTCCCTCTTCTTGTCCGCGGAGCGATCGTATGATCGGAAGCTGCGGGAGTTGATCCTGGCGTATAAGATGGAAGCGGTGTCCACGAAAGAGCAGATTCTTGAAACCTATTTGAACCAGATTTATTTCGGTCAAGGGTCCTACGGAGTAGCGTCTGCGGCGCAATCGTATTTTGGGAAAGAGATTGAAAAACTCACGCTCGCCGAATCCGCGTTTTTGGGCGGCCTGCCGAAGTCGCCGAGCCGGTTCTCCCCGTTTACGAACTACGAGCGGGCGAAAAAGCGTCAGGAGCATGTGCTCTCGCGGATGGAAGAGGCGGGCTTCATTTCCGTCGCGGAGCGCGATGCCGCGATCGCCGAGGAGCTGAAGTTCCGTCGGCCCGGCAGCGAGCACGTGGCGCCCTACTTCGTGGAGCATGTGCGCCAGCAATTGGTGGCGAAATATGGCGAATCCATGGTGTACAAGGGCGGGTTGCAGATCTTCACCACGCTGAACCTGGAGATGCAGCGGGCCGCGGAGAGCGCGTTTCTTGCGGGAGTACGGGATCTCGACAAACGCCAGGGGTGGCGCGGGCCGAAGAAGACGGTTGATCTTGCGACGGTGCAGATTCCCGGGGCTCCGCTTTCGGATCAGCCGATCAAGGCGGGAGATTTTCTCGACGGAATCGTGTTGAAGCAGGCTAAAGATCACTATGTGGTCCAACTCGGGGACCAGACGGCGAAGCTGCTCTTCGATGACATGGCTTGGGCCAAACGCGTCTTGAAGGGGACTGATCCGACGCAGGACGCGGTAATGGTACCTGACGTCAAGAAAACGTTGCGGCCGGGCGATGTGATCGAGGTCAGCGTCAAGAAGCCCGCCAAGGACGGGATGCAATTGACCTTGGAGCAGACACCGCTTGTCGAAGGCGGACTGATCGCGGTTGATCCCCGGACGGGGGCCATCCGCGCAATGGTCGGCGGCTATGATTTTTCCCGCAGCGAATATAACCGGGCGATCCAGGCCCGTCGTCAGCCAGGCTCAGCGTTTAAGCCGGTGATCTATGCCACGGCCATGGCGCAGGGGATGAGTCCTGCGACGCAAATTCTTGATGCGCCGGTGGTGTACGAGCAGGAGGCAGACGACAAGATCTGGAAGCCGGAGAACTATGGACGGAAATTCCACGGGATGGTGACGTTGCGCGATGCGCTGGCGCATTCGCACAATCTGGCCACGGTGCGATTGTTGGACAAAGTGGGCGTCAAGAACGTCATTGAGTTTGCGCGAACGGTCGGTGTCACGAGTCCGCTTCCCGCAGATTTATCCCTGGGGCTGGGATCGTCCTCTATCGGGCTGTTGGAATTGACCTCGGTCTATGGCGTCTTTCTGAACAAAGGGACGAGAGCGGAGCCGTTTGTCATCAAGATGGCCAAGGACAGTACCGGCAAGACGTTGGAGACCACGGAGGATCAGCCGCACGAGCTGATCGCAAAGGAGACGGCCTATCTGATCACCAACATGATGGAAGATGTGATTCAGAAAGGGACCGGCCAGGCGGCGAAAGTGATCGATCGACCAATCGCGGGGAAGACCGGCACGACGAACGAATATATCAATGCCTGGTTTATCGGCGGGGCTCCGAACCTGGTGACGGGGGTGTATGTCGGGTTTGACGATCGCCGCCCCTTGGGAGAGAGCGAGACCGGCGCTCGTTCGGCGCTGCCGATTTGGATTCAGTTCATGAAGGAGGCGTTGCTCCAATTGCCGGTGGTGCCGTTTGAAATTCCTGAAGGCATCACGTATGTGAAAGTCGATCCGACCACCGGGCTGCTGGAGTCAGAACAAGAAGGAGATGGCGAAAAAGGCTCCGTCGAGCTGTTTGCCAGAGGAAGCGAGCCGACGCAATCGGCTGCCCGCCGTCTCGGGCCGACTGATTTTTATAAGCTGGATCAGATTCCTGAAGGAGGGCCAGTCGGGGAGGGGATGACGTCGCCGTGAATGACTAGGCTTGTGAGTCCTGGTATTCCTCGTGCCAGGCCATCTGAATCGCTTCGAGGATCTTCTCGTTCGACTTCTTCGGATCATCCTTAAAATCAGGCAGCGCCACGATCCAGGCGTGCATATCCGTGAATCGAACGGTCAGCGGATCCGCATCCGGATGCTCTTCGACCAGTCGGATCGCAATATCTTCTGTATTCTGCCACTTCAAATCCATCACTCGTCCTCGTTTTCAGGATTTATGTAATCTCAGAGACCTTTTTCCCTTGTAGCCCTCGTTTGAGAGAGTCGTTCAACATGGCCACGGTCAAGCTTTTTGCGGCCTGTTCAAGCTCAGACATTCGCGCCCGGATAGTGCGTGTGTCGTTCCCATCCTTGGCCGCGGCCAGTACTGAGAGTGCCTGACGGATGGCGGTGGCCTCGTCGGTTGAGATGAGCGGTGCGCCGTCGGTCAACGATTTTTCCGTGGTGATGATCAGGGCTCCGGCGTCGAGCCGGGCTTCAATCAATTTTCTCGCGCTGACATCGTCCGCGGCAAACTTGAACGAATCGTCGATCATCCGCTCGACTTCTTGATCCGACAACCCATAAGACGGCTTGACCTCGATGGACTGGGTGTCTCCCGTTCGCATGTCTTTGGCCATGACATTGAGGATGCCGTTGGCATCGATCAGGAAGGTTACTTCAATGCGGGGAACTCCCGCGGGCAGCGGGGGGACTTTCAGCCGGAAACGGGCCAGGCTGCGGTTGTCTTTCGCCAGCTCCCGTTCGCCTTGCAGAATGTGAATATCGACACCCGTCTGTCCGTCCACATACGTCGTGAACATTTCCTTGGCGCTGGCCGGGATCGTGGTATTGCGGCGAATCAGGCTGCTCATCACGCCGCCCATCGTTTCGATGCCGAGCGAGAGGGGCGTCACGTCGAGGAGGAGCATGTCGGTTGTGCCGCCGCTCAGAATGTCGGCCTGCACTGCGGCACCGAGGGCCACGACTTCGTCCGGGTTGAGCTCGCAGTGGGGCTGGGTGCCAAAGAGCGCCTGCACACGTTGCCGGACCAGCGGCATACGGGTCGAGCCGCCGACAAGCACCACTTCGTCGATGCCGGTTGCATTCAGCCCCGCATCTTTGAGGGCCAGGCGGCAGGGGCCCAGCGTACGTTCCACCAAGGCGTCGCAGAGCGACTCCAGTTGCTCGCGGGTGAGTTCGCGGGTGAAGAGACCCTTGCCGTCAGGAAGTTCCAGGCTCACGGTGGTCGTGAGTGTGTCCGAGAGGCGAATCTTTGCCTGTTCGGCTTCGAGGCGAATTGCCTGCATGTGGTCGGGATAGGCATTCAGATCGAGTTCGAACTGCTTCTGAATCTCTCCGAGAAACAGATCGGCAATGATCCGATCGATGTCGTCGCCGCCCAGATGGGTGTCTCCGTTGGTGGCAAGGACTTCAAAGATGCCGTTCTTGAGCTTGAGAATGGAAATGTCGAAGGTCCCTCCGCCCAGGTCGTAGACGGCGATCGTGCCCTGCGTTTTTTCTTGGAGCCCATAGGCCAGCGAGGCGGCGGTGGGTTCGTTGATGATGCGCAAGACTTCAAGCCCGGCGATCATGCCGGCGTCCTTGGTGGCCTGTCGCTGACTGTCGTTGAAGTATGCGGGTACGGTGATGACGGCTTTGGTAATGCTCTCCCCGAGAAAGGCTTCCGCCCGGAGCTTCAGCTCCTTCAGGATCATGGCCGAGATTTGCGGAGGCGAATAGGTCTTCTCGCCGAGCTTAATGCGGATGACTCCGCCTTTCTCGGTAAGGGTATAGGGGAAGTAGGCCAGTTCGTTCTGAACGTCGGCCAGGCCCTTGCCCATGAAGCGTTTGACTGAATAGACCGTACGCTCAGGATTTCTAGTCAGATGTTCTTTGGCCGGATCGCCGACAATGAGTCCGTTGTCGGTCAGCGCGACGACGGAAGGAACCATTGCCCGCTCATGGCGGCCTGCGATGACGCGGGGTACGCCGTTGTCCATATAGGCGACAAGGGAGTTTGTTGTTCCGAGGTCTATGCCGACGATGCGTGCCATGGTGATTACGCGATGGTGGCGACGAGGTCGTTGACGATGTTCTTGACGTAGGTGCGGTTGGAGAGTGTGTCCCGCATGTCTTTCAGGATACGGTCTCGTTCAGCGCGTGCCTGGTCGGTCGCGTCACCGCGGTCTTGCAGGCTATCCCATCGACCGAAGAGTTGTTGGAGTTGGGTTTCCATGTCTCGTTGCCGACCCTCAAGTGCGGTGCGTTCGGATTGGAGTTGTGAACGGAGCGCAGCGGCAGCGTCGGAGGTTCGGTCACTGGCGCGGAATTCATCGAGCGTATCCTGCAGCTCAAGAATTTCTTCGAAGAGGTCGGCCGGCGGTGTCGTTCGGATCTCTTTCACGGAGCCGGCTTCGAGGTCCAGCAGGTACTCGGCGCGCTGAATCGGGTCTCGCAGTGTGCGATAGGCGGTGTTCAACATGGCCGAGTTGCCGAGGCTGATGGTCTGCTCGGCGTCGCTTTTATTCTGGTAAAAGTCGGGATGGAATGCCCGGCTTAATTCGTAGAATTTGGTTTCCAGCTGTTGCTGATCGAGGGCCAATCGGCGAGGAATGCCGAAGCAGGTGAAGTAATCCAGTTCCTTCGACACCGGCTGGACTTTCACGCAGCGATCGCAAAAGTATTCCCCGGAGACCTCGGACTGGCAGTGCCAGCACATGCTGCGAGCCATTTGCAGCTCGCGCCGGTCGTTGGTGTGATGATGTGTGTGTCCATCCATGCGCGTCACTCGTTTAAGCGGAGAACGATTCTCCACAGCCGCAAGTCTTGTTGGCGTTCGGATTGACGAACTTGAAATTCCCGCCCATCAAGTCTTTATGGTAATCCAATTGGGTGCCCTGCAAGTAGATCGCACTCTTGGTATCCACAATGATCTTCACGCCGTCGAATTCATAAACCTGGTCGTGCTGGCCTATTTTCTCGTCGAAGTTGATGGTGTAACTCAGGCCGGAGCAGCCGCCGCCCTTCACGCCGAGGCGAAGACCGCCTTCTTCGATGCCTTGGACGTTGATCAGGCGCTTAACTTCTTTCAGAGCTGCGTCCGTGAGCGAAATGACCGGGGCCTGGGCTTCGGTATTCGTGGCATCCATAGTGCGTGCGCTCCTTTCCGCTGTTACTTTGTGTCGGCTTTCTTCTGATAGTCGGCCAACGCCGCTTTGATCGCATCCTCCGCCAGCACCGAGCAGTGAATTTTTACCGGCGGCAGATTCAACTCCTGAACGATGTCAGTGTTCTTGATCTTCTGGGCTTCTTCGATGGTTTTGCCCTTGAGCCATTCGGTCGCCAGGCTGGAGCTGGCAATGGCGGAGCCGCAGCCAAACGTTTTGAACTTGGCATCGACGATGGTGTCGTTCTGGACCTTAATCTGGAGTTTCATGACGTCGCCGCACTCGGGTGCGCCGACCATACCGGTCCCCACGCCGTCTTCGTCTTTCTTGAAACTTCCCATGTTTCTGGGATTGTTGAAATGATCGACGACTTTGTCACTGTATGCCATGATGCGTCCTCCTTGTGTCTATCTGAGATCAGTGAGCGGCCCACTGAACGGATTTCAAATCGACTCCTTCTTTCGCCATTTCATACAACGGCGACATCTCACGCAGCTTCGTCACGATCTCAATAACCTTCTTGATCGTGTAGTCAATCTCTTCGTCCGTATTGAAACGGCCCAAGCCGAAGCGGATAGAGGAGTGAGCGAGTTCGACGCCCACGCCCAGGGCCCGCAGGACGTAGGATGGCTCCAGCGTCGCCGAGGTGCAGGCGGAGCCGGACGAGAGCGCAATGTCTTTCATGCCCATCAAGAGCGATTCACCCTCGACGTAGGCAAAGGAAATATTCAGGTTATGCGGCAAGCGCTGGGTCGGATGGCCGTTGAGGTAGGCTTCGTCGATCTCTTTCATGATGCCGGCTTGTAGGCGGTCGCGCATTGTGGCGAGGCGTACGGACTCCGCAGCCATTTCCTGGTCGCACAATTCGCAGGCCTTGCCGAATCCGACGATCAACGGAACCGGCAGGGTGCCTGACCGCATGCCGCGTTCGTGCCCGCCGCCGTCCATTTGGGCCGCAATCCGCACACGGGGGTTCTTCTTTCTGACATAGAGCGCGCCGACACCCTTCGGGCCATAGATCTTATGGGCCGAGAATGACATCAGATCGATGCCCATATCCTGCACATCGACAGGAATCTTGCCGACGCCCTGAGTGGCATCGCAGTGGAACAGGATGCCCTTTTCCTTGGCGATCTTGCCGATTTCCTTCACCGGGTTGATTGTGCCGATTTCATTGTTGGCGAGCATCACGGAAATCAGGACCGTCTTGTCCGTGATCGCGTTCCGCACGTCTTCCGGATTCACCATTCCGTACTTGTCGACAGGCAGGTAGGTCACGGTCGCCTTGCCCTTCGCTTCAAGCGCTTTGGCGGTATCGATCACGGCGCGGTGTTCCGTAGACGACGTAATGATATGGTCGCCTTTTTCCTTGTACATCTCTAAGACGCCCTTGATCGCGAGATTGTCCGATTCAGTGGCGCCGCTGGTGAAGACGATTTCTTTGGGGTCCGCCTTGATCAGCTTGGCGATCTGCTTCCGGGCATTTTCAACGGCTTCTTCAGCCGCCCAACCGAAGGCATGATTGCGGCTGGCGGCGTTGCCGAACTTCTCTACGAAGTAGGGCAGCATGGCGTCCAGCACTCGGGGGTCCATCGGGGAGGTTGAGTGGTTATCTAGAAAAATAGGGAGCTTCATTGTGCGACTCCTTGTGCCGAGGGAGACTGAATCGTGATGAGGGGCGTGCCGCCCATCATGTCTTGCAACGTCATATTATTGAGGAGCTGATAAATACTATCTTGAACCTTGAGCAGCGGCGTGCGGATATTACAGTGTTCCCGCTGGAGGCAGAGTTCACCTTCTTTTTCATGCGAGCAATCTGTAATGCCCAGCGGGCCCTCGATACCTTCGAGAATCTGCGCGATCGTGATCTGCCTCGTACTGCGAGCCAAGAGGTAGCCGCCTTTGGGACCGTTGTGGCTTTCAATCAACCCGTTCTTGGCAAGGGTTTGAAGGACCTTCGCCAGGAGTTCGAGAGGAATGTTATATTCCTCCGCGATTTCTTTGGTATTGACGACGCGGCCCGGTGTCACATCTCCGAATTGCACCAAGGCAATGTGTTGGAGTGCCATCAGGGCGTAATCGGCTTTTTTTGAAATCTTCAACATAGCTATTGCCGATCAATAGGATCGGAGACTATAATGATCTCCGATCAATAAGGTCGGACTAAAGATACCACGCAGCTTTTGGGGCTGTCAACATCGGAATCTTGGATCTCTCGCATAGAAATAGAAAGGACGCCGCGTATGGGAGGCACTAATCCGTATATCGAAAAAGCAGCGCACGAACTCCCTCAGGTCCCTTATACCATCACCTATATTGAGCCGGATGGCACGGTGACCAAAGTTGCCGTCGACCCCACGAAGATTCCCTATGGGCCCACCGGTTTGCCCGGAAGCATTCTTGATGTGGCGATGGCCAATGGGGTTGATTTAGAACATGTCTGTGGTGGCGTGTGCGCCTGCTCGACCTGCCATGTGATCGTCAAGCAAGGGCTTGAGAGCTGTAGTGAGGGGACCGACGACGAATTCGATCAGCTGGATGAGGCTCCGATCACGACATTGCAGTCTCGCCTCGGATGCCAATGTGTGCCGAACGGCACGAAGGACATCGTAGTAGAGATTCCAGCCGTCAACAAAAATCTCGTGAGGGAAGGGCACTAATCGAAGGTCTCTGTCTTTACTTCTTTCCGGTCATAGCCGAATTCCATCAACCCGGTACGTAATGGCCGGACAAATCCTTTTGTTACACTGATCATCGGGATGACTTTAGGCTGCCCTTCTACAAGGGGACGCAGCATGGCCAACGTTCGTTCAATCGCTTCGGCTTCTCCGCCGGGTATGACCAAGGGCAGGTATCGGAAGGAGGGGGATTGAACAGCCAAGGTAAGCAGTTCCTGGTGAAACAATAACTCGTCCTCCGACGGGGCAACTGCGATGAGGAGGACCGGGGTACTGGTATGAGCTTCGGCCAGTTGTTTCAGGAGGCAGCGAATCGGAACCAGGCCGGTATAGCGGGCAATAAAGAGAAGTTCCCGATCTAAGGGCATCGGCAGCACAAAGTTCCCATAAGGGCCAGAGATCGGAACCTCATCGCCGGATTTCAGGCGATAGAGGTAGCTTGAGCCGACCCCTTCAGGTATCCGGTCAAAAACCAGCGTCAACTCTCCATAGGGAGAAGAAGGATCGGCCATCGAGTAGGCACGATTAAGCGGCGGCTTGTCCCCGACTGGCAGTTTCAGCGAGACCCATTGCCCCGGTTGAAATAGAATTTTCTGCTGGAGCGGGCGAAGGACCAGTTGCCGCACATGGGGTGTCAGATCGAGTGTGGAAAGCACGACTGCTGGTTGGGTAAGTTCTGCCATACAACCGATATCTATCCTCATAGCAGAACCGGTCTGATTCTGTACAACACTTTTCCGTGCGTGTTATAGATACCGGCCTTTCCCTACTAAACATGAGATGAACGCATGACTCAAGTACGTGTCCGCTTCGCACCCAGTCCGACCGGGTTTCTTCACATTGGAGGAGTCCGGACTGCCCTGTTCAACTGGCTGTTCGCCCGGCAGCAGAAGGGCGTCTTTGTGCTGCGTATCGAAGACACGGACCAGGACCGTTCGACCGATGAGTCCATTCAGGCCATCATTGAAGGCATGAAATGGGTCGGGCTCGATTGGGACGAGGGCCCTTTCCGTCAAACCGAACGTATGGAGATCTATCGCAGCCATGCCCTCGCGCTGCTGGACAAAGGACAGGCCTACTGGTGTGTCTGTAAGGCTGAAGAGCTGGAAGCCCGCCGCAAAGAAGCTGAGGCGAAAGGACTGTCGCCTCGATACGACGGTCGCTGCCGGACTCTTGGGATTACGAACCCGCCGGGCGATGCCGCGCTGCGATTCAAGGCGCCGCAAGAAGGTCAGATCGTGGTCGATGATTTGATTAAAGGGAAGATCACGTTTGACAATAGTGCGGCAGACGATCTGATCATCCTCCGCTCAAACGGATACCCAACCTACAATTTCTCCGTCGTGGTCGACGATGCTCTTATGAATATCACCCACGTCATCCGTGGGGATGACCATTTGACCAACACCCCACGTCAAATTCCGATCTTTCAGGCCTTGGGATTTCCGGTCCCGCAGTTTGGCCACTTGCCGATGATTCTGGGGTCGGACAAGTCCCGGCTGTCCAAGCGACACGGGGCCACGTCGGTCATAGCTTACAAAGATATGGGTTATCTGCCCGAGGCGATGGTGAACTACCTCGTTCGGCTCGGTTGGTCGCACGGGGATCAGGAGTTATTTAGCAGGCAGGAACTTATTGAAAAGTTTTCTTGGAAGAACGTCCAGTCCTCACCGGCCGTGTTCAATCCTGAGAAGCTGCTGTGGATCAATGCCGAATACATCAAGACGACCCCGCCGAGCCAGGTGGCGCAGGCACTCGTTCCGCTGTTGGACCAAGCCGGTTTGCACGAACAGGTGAAGGCGGTATCGCTGGAGTGGCTGGCGCAGCTGGTGGTATTGGTCAAGGAACGTGCAAAGACCCTGGTCGAGATGGTGGAGTGGGTACGACCCTACTTTGGCGAGTCCGTCGTCCTCGAAGAGGAGGCCGCCAAGAAGTTTCTCACGCCGGCCATCGCGCCGGTGTTAGACAAGTTGCTCGCGCGGTTCGCGGCGCTGCCTGCGTTTTCGAAGCCGGTGTGGGAAGAGTCGTTCAAGAAGTTCGTGGAAGAAGAAGGCATCAAGATGGGCCAGATTGCTCAGCCGGTCCGGGTCGCCTTGACCGGCAGGACTGCCAGTCCAGGACTGTTTGAGGTGATGGAGGTCCTGGGCCGGGACCGGACTCTCCTCCGTCTTCGGCAAGGGCTTGCACGGGCCACGGCCTAATCATCCGAATTCTGGCGATAATTCCGCATCGATCTTGACGGAATCACAAGCCGTGTATTACTGTGTCCGTCGGTTGGGGGATCGTCTAGCGGTAGGACGTCAGTCTCTGGATCTGACTACCTAGGTTCGATTCCTAGTCCCCCAGCCAAAAATTCTTTCCCACGCCGTACTCTCAGGCCGCTGTCTTCGTTTCGTACCGCGCTGGGGGATCGTCTAGCGGTAGGACGCCGGCCTTTGGAGCCGGCTACCTAGGTTCGATTCCTAGTCCCCCAGCCACTTTTTCTTTCTATCTCTCAGCTGAGTCAGAACTGTGCAGTCGGTCGACTGTTGAGGTGGCTGCGTGGGTTGATCGGCGGACTATTGCCCGCCGTGAGGCGACTGACGGTTGCTGCTGCTCTGTAGATCCATTTCCAACACAACAGGACTGTTCGGATTCTTGGGATCCAGGCGATGAGGCATCTGATCGACCGCCAATTTGCTGAGGGGCACGGCGACGATGTGCGGGGCCTTCTCCGTTGGATTGGAATAGAGCGCCAGCCTGACGTTCTTGGGGCGTAGCTGCGGCGTCAGTTGCGGCTTCAGGTCCGCGCTCACGAACCCGACCACCAGGGCGCTGCCGTCGGCTAATTTGTGGATCTCGTAAGCATTGGCGGCTGGCGCGGTCCGCTCCAAAGGCATATCCGGGCTCTGTGAGACCAAGGCTAACCCAAGTCCCTGCTGCGGCGTGAATCCGAAGCTGCCGACCGGCGCCACGGAATAACGGGTCTGGGGGATTTCGGCGCTGAGTTCCACCACACCGGTTTTGAGCCGAAGTTGTCGGCGCAGGTCGGCTTCAGTTCCCTGGGTATCCAGAAACACAGCGGCCGGGGCCGCTTTCTGGGACGGCAACACTTCCATCTTTCCCCCGCTCCCGCCTCCGCGTGCGGCATGGAGTGAGGCAGGAAGCAGGCTGAGGAGCAGCAGGCTCAATAGTGCATGAGTCAGGACACGGCGGTCGGTGCGAAGGGAAAGTCGGAATGACATGGTCGTCAGATGCTCCGGTAGTGAGTTTGTCTGACTCATCTTTATCAAGGCGAGGCAGTCCGGTGCAATGGGTGTCAGCCTGTTAGGGGCTTACCGGGTTCAGATTCGCCGGAGGGGTGGCCGTATGTGCAAGGCAACCAATACGGTTAGTGGCGAGGACTACGTGATCGAAGAGGGCTGCGCCTGCATATCCTGTGGGATCGGCCGTGGCATAGTGCTGGAGCCAGAACCAATTGAGCGCGAGCCCGGCGTCGTGGCGCCACTGAAACCCTTCGAACGGTTCACCGGATCTGTCGGGCGTAAAGATGCCTCCGGTCCAGTGGCCAGCAGGAAACCTAGCCCCAAGATGGCTCACGAGTGTATCGTCAACCCACAAGGCCAGTTCGCCATTGAAGGCTGAGACCGGATCGTTCATCTTGGCCATCACTTCAATGCAGGTCCATCGGTCCCGCGAAAAGACGAGCGAGGGGTCGTGGATCAAGAAGTTCCCCCAATACTCGACCGGTCCTCCGTGCATGCCCATCCAGTAGGTGTAGAAATCGAGCCGCCCATTCGCATCGACCGGCTCTGCCGCAATGGACAAGCGGTCGTTCCCGCTGGGCCTGATGCCAGCGTGGCCTTGCGGCCAATCCGTCGGCGGGTTATAGCCCCCAAGCCATCCGGCGGTGTGATGGTAGGTGCCTCCTGAGGGATATTTCACGTAATAGCGAAAATACAGGAGATCGTAATTCTTCGCGAGCCGTTTGTAGAGCGTTCCCCCGGTGCTGACTCCGCCTACGGACGCGATCTTGAGGGCGTACTGGCCGGGACTTACCGAGGGCCCATCGTGTGCCAGCGAGAAACTGGCGGGGCGTTTCCGATCGCTAAAGCGCGCAAGAATGGCAGTCAGCGGGGCATGGTCAAAATCCTCCGCGAAGAGCACAGCAGGATCCCGCTCAATCCCCGCATCCCCAGGATACTGCGCGGCGAGTCCCACCTGGGCCGCAAGCGGATCTTGAGGCAGCGGGCGGTCACTCGTGCAGCTGCCGAGGAGCATGGCAAGCAGAAGAGCTGGAAGAATTTTCAACAAAGGCTCTCTGGGTCTCACACGCGGCGCATCCATCATGAATTCCGTTGTCGCCTGATCGCGAGAATCGCAATCACGGAGGTTATCGCTATCAATGGGCCGCCGACAAATGCGCTGGTCATCGCGGCTTCCATGGACTTGTCGTGAGTGTTGGAAGAGAAGAGTTCAATCGCGGCCATCGTTCCGAATAACCCGACGACATAGCCGAGGATTGCCGCTAGCAGACCCACTCCAAAGGTTTTCATAGGCCCCTACAGTGCCGCCATTTTTCTCGATCCTAGACGTCGCCTTGGTTTTTCAGCCACTGACGCCTCTCATTGGGTACGCGCGATATCGTCTCTCGATCTTGAAGAAGCCCTTCGTCGCAGCGAGGGATTTGCCGCGCGGTCCAGCGAAAGCAGCCGCGCGGCAGTACGCTGCCACGTTGCTAGCGCAGCGAGGCCATATCGATGACGAAGCGAAAACGCACGTCTCCCTTGAGGACGCGCTCGTACGCTTCGTTGACCTGCTGGATTGGAATCACTTCGACGTCGGACTCGATCTTGTGTTCCGCGCAGAAGTCGAGCATTTCCTGAGTTTCCCGGATGCCGCCGATAATGGAGCCGGCGATGCGCCGCCGCTGCAGGAGCAAGGGGAAGGGTTCGAGCGGGCTCGGCTGTTCCGGTGCTCCGACGAGAATCAGGGTGCCGTCGGTCTTTAGGAAGTTGACGAGGGTGGTGTAGTCATGCGGGGCTGACACCGTATCGAGAATGAAGTCGAAGTGTCGCTGCAGTTTCGTGAGCGTGCCGGGCTGCGAGGTGATCTCGAAATGATTGGCTCCCAGTCGCATGGCATCCTGCCGCTTCTTCTCCGAGGTGCTCAAGACGGTCACTTCGGTGCCGAGCGCCCGCGCGATCTTCACGGCCATGTGGCCCAGTCCGCCTAAGCCAACCACCGCGAGTTTGTGATATTTGCCGACACCCCAGTGACGGAGCGGAGAATAGGTCGTGATGCCTGCGCATAGGAGCGGCGCGGCGCCGGCGGCTGAGAGGGTCTGGGGAATCCGCAACGCATACTGCGCGTCGACCACGATCTGGTTAGAGTAGCCGCCCTGCGTAATCTGGCCGGCCTGATCGCGTGCGCTGTAGGTGAACAGCATGCCGGCTTCGCAATATTGCTCCTGCCCTTCCTTGCAGGCGCTGCAGTTTCGACAGGAATCGACAAAACAGCCGACTCCCGCACGGTCGCCTATCTTGAACGTCTTAACCTCTGCTCCGATGCGCGCCACGGTCCCGACGATTTCATGCCCCGGTACCATGGGGAAGAGCGAGCCGCCCCATCCGTCCCGGGCTTGGTGGATGTCGGAGTGGCAGATGCCGCAATGGGTGATGGTGATCAAAATGTCGTGAGGGCCGACCTCGCGCCGTTCAAATGAGAAGGGGGTCAGTGCCGCTTTGGCGGTCATCGCCGCGTAGCCTTTGGTCTGTAGCATCGTGGGTGCTCCTGGTTCTAAATAATAAGCAGGGAAGGCTATAAATTTAGCAAAATGGGTATACGGATGCCAACTTGGAAATGTTCGTGAGCGATCGGTTCGTCAACCAGGGAGGCCTCCGTGCGTTGTACGATGCAGTGCCTGGTTCGATATGAAGGAGTGTTGGCGATGCCCATGACCTTTCAGGATGCGCGGCATCTGTTGTCCCGCACGGGATTCGGCGGGACTCCCGCCGATATTCGTGAACTGACCGGGCTCGATCGTGAGGTCGCCGTCGATCAACTTCTCGCCGGGGTGGGCAGGACTGCTAGGACAACCCCTCCCTCCCACCTGCTCAATGCCCTGCCGCCGGCCGAGGGGATGACGGGGAAGGGATTGAGCGTTGAGCAGAAGCAGGCGCTCAAGCAGGAGCGGCGAGAGGACGTCTTCGAGCTGAAGGGCTGGTGGTATCAGGAATTGCTCGCTACGCCGTCTCCCTTGACCGAACGGTTGACGCTGTTCTGGCACAACCACTTCACGTCCAGCTTCCACAAGGTGAAATGGCCGGCGCTGCTATACCACCAGAATGTGCTACTTCGCCACCATGCGCGGGGATCATTCCGGGATCTGCTCTTCCAGATCGCGAAGGATCCGGCGATGGTGCTGTATTTGGATACGCAGTCGAATCACCGAGACCATCCGAATGAAAACTTCGCCCGCGAGCTCTTCGAGCTGTTCACGCTCGGGGAAGGGCACTATACCGAAACCGATATCAAGGAAGCAGCGCGCGCCTTTACCGGCTGGCATGTGGCGCTGCGTCACGGCGGCGGGTTTGCGTTCAATCGGCGTCAGCATGATGCGGGCGTCAAGCATGTCTTGGGAAAGACCGGTGCCTTCGGCGGCGACGACATTCTGGCGATTGCGTTGGACCAACCGGCCTGCGCTCGGTACATCACGGCAAAGCTGTGGCGGGAGTTTGTTTCGGATGAGCCGGATGCGCGTGAGGTCGAGCGGCTTGCGGTGCAGTTTCGCAACGGTGGTTATCAGATTGCGCCGTTGCTACGCGGGTTGCTGACGCTGCCGCAATTCTGGGCGCCAGAGACGCGCGGGTTGCTTGTGAAGTCGCCGGTTGAATTGTTGGTCGGTACCGTCCGCCTCCTAAATCTGCCGATCAAGGACACGGCCATGCTCGCGAAGTATGGGAAACGTCTGGGGCAGGATCTCTTCGATCCGCCCAACGTGAAGGGCTGGCCCGGGGGGACTCGCTGGATTACCAGTGCGACCCTGCTAAATCGCTGGCAACTCTTACAGCGGGGCCTGCGGGGCGCAGACATGGGCGGACCTATGCATACTCATGCAGGTACGGGTGAGATGCACGGCGCCGCCTGGGTTACGGAGGAAGCGGCGGAGACTGTGCAGGCGGTCTTGGTGCCGGTGCCGCCGGTGAATCCGGTTCCGACGGGAGAAGACCGGTGGCAGATGGTCCATCACTTGGTGATGGATCCAACCTTCCAGCTGAAATGAGGGACGTGAGATGCTTCGCCGGGATGTGTTGAAATTCGCAGCGACGTTGCCATTACTGTGGCTGGCACCACGGCCGTTTGACCTTCTTGCGGCTTCGTCTGCGTCCGCCCAGGGCCGCTGGGATCGCATCCTGATCCTAGTCGAACTGCATGGAGGCAATGACGGCCTCAACACGCTTGTGCCGTATTCCGACGAACGGTATTACCAGGCCCGTCCTCATTTGGCGATTCCTCGTGAGCGAGTGCTGCAGCTCTCGCCATCAGTCGGGTTTCATTATGCGCTGGAGCCGCTGATGCCTCTGTGGGAGAAGCGGCAGTTGGCGATTATCCAGGGTGTCGGCTATCCCGATCCGAACCGGTCGCATTTTCGATCGATTGAAATCTGGGACACGGCGTCGGCCAGCCAGCAAGTATTGGATGAAGGTTGGCTCGCCCGTTTGTTTGAGGCGTATCCGTTGCCGGAGACCTTTGCTACCGACGGGATTCTGCTTGGTCAGCGGGACGGCGGGCCGTTGAGTGGAAAGACGGTCCGGACGATCGCGCTGCACGATCCGCAGCGGTTTCTCCAGCAGGCCAGCCACGTCAAGGCGGTGGAACAGTCGAGTACCAACCGCGCACTGGCTCACATCCTTCAGGTGCAACGGGAACTCACCCATGCTGCAGGCGATTTGGCTGCGCATCTGCAACAGGCCCCGCCGTTGCCGACGGCTTTTCCGGCCTCGTCGATCGGACACCAGCTGGAAACGGTGGCGCAGCTGCTGACGGCCAAGGTGCCGGTGGCAGTACTGAAAATTTCACAGACGGGTTTCGATACCCATGCCGGTCAGTTAGGGCACCATGAGCGGCTGTTGAAGGAGTTAGCTGAGGCTCTGGTGGCGTTCCGTCAGGCGATGGTTCAAGCCGGGCTCTGGGACCGCATTTTGCTGATGACCTATTCAGAATTCGGACGGCGGGTCGGTGAGAATGCCAGTGCGGGAACGGATCATGGGACTGCGGCTCCGCATCTGTTCCTAGGCGGATCTGTGAAGGGGGGCTTGTATGGAAGTGCGCCGTCGCTAAGCGATCTTCAGGAGGGTGATCTGAAACATCGGATCGATTATCGGAGTCTGTATGCCACGCTGATGCGATCGTGGTGGGGGATTCCAGGAACGACGATTGTGGGACCAGAGTACCAGGCGATCAATTGTCTGGCGTGATGGATCCGGTTTGTGGCGGGTCCGGGTCTTCGTCAATTGGTCTCTCCGAATCAATTGTCAGCGGCGTGCCCGGGATACGATAGCCTCCGGTGGCCCAGGTGCCCAGGTCCGTGAGTTGACAACGTTCTGAGCAGAACGGCCGCCAGGGATTGTTTTTCCACTCGGTAGGTGTGCGGCAGATCGGGCATGTCATGCCGGAAGTCTACCATTCTCCCTGTTCGGTTAGGCAAGAGGGGCGAGCGTTTCGCTAGGAATTCGTCTGCGGTTTGGCGACGTGTAGAAAGCGTTGCAGGCGGCTACGGTCTAGATCGGACAAATTCAAGAACTCGACGCCGAATTCACCATGATCGGCCCAGCGGACGGCGGCCGAGTGGACGGTAATCGGCGAACCCAGATCGGTGGCCCGAATGAGGAGCCGGACACCTGATCCGGGACTGATCGGGGCCGTGCTGGTGACGGCGCAGCCTCCGGCGGAGATGTCGAACATCGTGCCTTCGCGGATTTCGGTCTGCGTGGTTGTGGAGAAGAAAACTTGGAGCTCGACAGGAATACGGTGATGCTCGCGGCACTCGATCATGACGGTCTCCCGGCGGTGGATTAGCGGGTGGAGGGGTGTTCGAAGAGCTTCACGGAGACGGCGTTCTGTTTCATCTTCTTGACGAGCCCGACATAGGACACGTCGCGAATGATGCTCGTGAACTGCGCGCGGTAGTTGCTCACGATGCTGGCTCCATCCACCACCACATCGTAGACCAGCCATTCCCCCGATTGAAGGAATAACCGAAAATCCACCTGGGTATCGACTTTCGGATTCGTCAGGTGCGTTTTGACTTCGGCGAAGTGTGCCTCCTGCCGCTCGCTGAGATACGACACGGCCGCGGCGGAATGTTCGCTGATCCGTCCGGCAAAATTGTCTCGAAGCAATTGGACGAAGAGCTCGACGAATTCCCGGCGATCGGTTTCGGGGAGTTCCGCCCAGGCTGTGCCGAGCGTGCGCTTGGCCATTTCCTCGTAGGAGACCCGCTGCATAATGATCTGCTCGATCGCTTGCCGTCGCTCGTCCGATCGATCCGGCTGCTTCAGCGCGGACTCGTCCAATATGCGCTGCAGTTCTGTAATGGTGTGTTTGACGGCGTCGGTTGCGGAACCGATGGAAGGGGAGACCATCGGTTCTGCGGCCCAGAGGGTCTGTCCCGTGCCGCATGCGATCACGAGTCCCACCGTGAGGAACAGGCGCCGGATCAGGGGGCGCGTCACATCGTATGTAAAAAGGGTATTCAGCACCTCACAAGCGTAGCAGGGATAGACGGGATGTAAAGACAAGCGAAACTAGCTGGAAACAGAGGGCAATGAGAGCAGGTGGAACCCTGCACTCGGAGTTTAGCCAGACTTCTGCGCTTTTTCGAGTTTGGCCCAGGCGTCTTTCAATGACACGGTTCGATTGAAGACCAGGCTGCTTGGTGAGGTATCTGGGTCAACACAGAAGTAGCCGGTTCGCTCAAACTGATAGCGCGCGCCGACCGGCGCCTGTTGCAGGCTGGGTTCGACCAGGCAGCCGGTCAATCGTTCGAGCGATTGCGGATTGAGCGACTGTGTCCAGTCCTGATCAGGTGAAACCTTCGCCAGGTCGGTCGTCAGTAACGGATTGTACAGGCGCACTTCGGCTGGGATGGCGTGTGCGGCGGATACCCAATGAATGGTCGCTTTGACCTTTCGCTGCTCCTGGGACGATCCGCTCTTGGTGTCGGGATCGTAGGTACACCGCAATTCGGTGATGGCGCCGGTCTGCGGATCCTTCACGACCCCGGTACATTTCACAATGTAGGCGTAGCGCAGGCGGACTTCGCGCCCGGGTGCCAGCCGAAAGAATTGCTTGGGCGGATCTTCACGGAAATCATCCTGCTCGATATACAACACGCGCGAAAAGGGCACGCGCCGGGTTCCTGCCGTCGAGTCTTCCGGATTGTTCACGGCCTCCATGTCCTCGACCATCCCCTCAGGATAGTTTTCGATGACGACCTTCAAGGGGTTGAGCACGGCCATCACACGCGGCGACCGCTTGTTCAAGTCTTCGCGAATGAAGAATTCAAGCAATTGCATCTCCACGATTGCATCGCGCTTGGCTACGCCGATGTGTTCGCAGAAAGCGCGAATGGCCTCCGCGGTATAGCCGCGCCGCCGCAGTCCCTTGATCGTCGGGATGCGGGGATCGTCCCAGCCTGTGACCAATTTCTTCGTCACGAGTTCCAACAGTTTTCGCTTGCTCATGACCGCGAAGGTCAGGTTCAGCCGGGCGAATTCGATCTGTCGCGGCCGATGGGCTGCCTCTGATTCTGCGACGACCCAGTCGTAGAGTGGACGATGGTCTTCAAACTCCAGCGTGCAGAGGGAGTGGGTGATGCCTTCAATAGCGTCCGACAGCGGGTGGGCGAAGTCGTACGCTGGATAGATGCACCACGCGGTGCCGGTCCGGTAGTGGGCGGCATGGCGGATGCGATAGAGCACGGGATCGCGCAGGTTGATGTTCGGCGATGCCATGTCGATCTTGGCCCGCAGGACATGCGTCCCGTCGGGGAATTCGCCCGCGCGCATCCGGCGAAAGAGATCCAGACTTTCATCGACCGGTCTGGTGCGGTACGGGCTATTCTTGCCGGGCTCGGTGAGCGTGCCCCGATACTCGCGCATCTGGTCGGCCGTCAGGCTATCGACGTAGGCGTTGCCTTTTTGAATGAGGTGCACGGCAAACTCGTAGAGTTGCTCGAAATAATCCGAGGCGTAAAACTTCTTGTCGTGCCAGTCGAATCCCAGCCAGCGCACGTCGTCCTGAATGGACTCAACGAATTCCGGATCTTCTGTGGTGGGGTTCGTGTCGTCGAAGCGCAGATGGCAGATTCCCCCGGGATTTTCGTTGGCGAGGCCGAAATTGAGATAAATGGATTTTGCATGGCCGATGTGGAGATAGCCGTTCGGTTCCGGTGGGAAGCGGGTCACGACGCGGCCGCCGTGCTTGCCGGCGGCTTGATCGGCTGCCACGATCTCACGGATGAAATCTGAAGGCCCTGTGGATGCTAGGTCAGTCATTGGCTTGTCGCTCGCAGTTTCAATAGTTATGCGCAGAGCAGTCGGATCGCGGCGTAGTTGTACCACAGTCCGGTGTGTGCGAGAAACGGGGAGAGGGCGGCGTTGATTAGGAGAGCGGCTCGGAGGGTTCCTGGGTCTGACGGGAGGACATCAGAATGACATGGAAGTCCTTTTGCGCGATGAGATGCCCTTCCATTCGAAGCCGGAATTCGTAGCGGCCGGGAGCGGGAAACATCAGTGACGGAATATTGATGCCGAAATCTGAGATCTGTAGCCGGTCGGCGATGACGATATTGGGAAGGGTGGCGCGACAGACCAGCTGCTCCGTGTTGATGTAGGCCAGATCGATATCGAAATGGTACGTGCCCTCTGCGTCGGTAAGGCAGAAATACAGGCCCATCTGATTGTGCTGAAACGGGAAGGAGGCGGCCTGTAAGTGGGTGAAGATGCCGATGAGACTCTTCTTCTTGGTCTGACTGTCTTCGATGACTTGGTCACATACCAAGAAGGCTTGCACGCTGGGGGCGGGAATGTCTGGCATGAAGGTCATTCTATGAGATCAGGGGAGATTCTCAAAGGACTCTTCCAAATGAGGCGCGGAAGTTTGAACCGGGGGTTATTTCGATTTGAAGGAGAATGCACACACGCGGATTGATCCGCGCAACGTCAGCCGAGCACCACGGTCCCGCCTTTGTTTTCACTGACGTCGCCGAAGAGGGTCGTGCCGGAACCAATGCGACAGTAATGGGGCGTGATGTCCACGAGCATGCCTTTATGCGAGTAGAATTTTCCCAGCGCCACCTGGATTTTCTTGTGCGCCACGACGCAGGCTTCCAGCACCGTCTGGCCGGTGGATTGATCGGTCACGCGGACCCACGGAAGGTCGGCGGTCACGCTGTCGTCCGCGCGATGCACGTCGACGCTGAACTGTTCGGTCGGATTCAGCACCAGGACATTGCGGCGAAGATGGCCGATGTGTGTGCCCGCATTACCGTACAGATCGATTGTGACGAGAAGTAAGCCTTGCTCCGGTTTCGATTCCAAAAACAGCTGTTCTTTTCCCTGGATCCGAACCACCCCGTTGGTATTGCGGAACTTATTTGAACCGATGAGCAGTTCGAGGCCTTGCCGCGAGGATTCTGCCTCGGCTGGATCGGGCGCGGAAGCGCCGATTGTGCGTTGTGGGGCAAGCGATTCTGACATCGTAATCCTCGTTCCGATATGTCCGTTAGCGGACGTACGTGCGTGCTGATGGGAAGGTGTGAGGCTAGGCTTTGGGCACCCTCCCTGTCAAGACGGTTCAGAGGAAATCGATGGGGATATAGATGGCTCGGCTTGAGTCGAGGGTGCTTCAACAGATTCTGAAGAATATAGCCAGATTCTCTCTGTCGGAGTCTGCTCATCGGGCGGTATGTAAGAGTGGAGCCCACGGATCTGTTTGCAAACCAGAAAGTCACTGTGATACCGTTCCACCCTCGATTTGGCAGTCCTGCCTGGTAGTGCTGTAGTTAGAGGCGCACAGGAGGGCCGACATGTCCCGGATGGTCCCATCGTCTAGCCCGGTCAGGACGGAGCCCTCTCAAGGCTTAAACACGGGTTCAAATCCCGTTGGGACCACCAACTGATTTCCTTCCGTTGTTTTTCCGTTCTTCCTGCTTGTCACCTCACCGGCTGTCTGTCGAATGTGTAATCTGGTCGTGCGTCTCTATTGATGGCGACTCGGCACCCACTTAATGGAATGAACTGATTCTTTCTCCGCCTCGGCGCACTTGTATTGGTACACGTATGCGCGGAGTAGGGAGCGCGCTTGGCGGCAAGTGGGTCACGGCGCTCGCTTCATTGACGCCTCTAGCGCCGGTTGTGTATAAGGAATGCGCCTTTTGTAATCATATTGTTGGATGGTGATGGGCTATGGCGACGCGCGAATTTCATGACGGCGGGAAAGATGGCTTAGAGGCCCTCGAGCCGCTCGACCCGGATAAAATCGGTTCGTTTAGCGAGCTGCTGGTTGCGATGGGCAAGACGGCGTTCGGCGGCCGGCGGTTGGGCGAAGCGTTCGAAGTCCTCGATGCGATGATCAAGGATGTCGACTGCAAGGTCGTGTTGACCCTTTCCGGGGCTATGACCATCGCCAAGATGGGCAAGATCATCAGCACGATGGTGGATCGGGGGATGGTCCACTGTATCATTTCCACCGGTGCGCTGATCGCGCACGGCTTGAGCGAGTCGATCGGCAAGACGCATTATCGCGTCAACCCGGCGATGTCTGATGAGGAATTGTTCGAGAAGGGGTACAACCGCGTCTACGATACGCTGGAGATGGAGTCCAATCTCAACTATGTTGAGCAGGTGGTTTCGCAGACGTTGAAGCGCGTGAATTATGATACGCCGCTCTCTTCTGAAATCCTGACACGTGAGTTGGGTAAGACGTTGGCAGAAGAGTATGAAGGGGACGGGATTCTCAAGAGCGCCTATCTGAAGAAGGTCCCGGTTTATATCCCCGCGTATACTGATTCGGAAATGGGATTGGATGTGGGGACCTGGGCTATGGGCCGTGCCCTTGATAAGGCCCGCGCTCAAGTGAAACCGGGCGATGACCTGGAGGTGCTGCGCAGCATCCATCTGGCCCTCCCGTCCTTCAACCCCTATCTTGACCTCAATAGTTATGCCGGTCAGATCTTGTCTGCCAAGAAGATCGGGATTTTTACGATCGGCGGCGGGGTCCCGCGGAATTGGGCACAACAGGTTGGCCCTTATGTCGAGATCGGCAATCATCGGCTGGGGCTCAATGTGAAGCCGCCGCGTTTTCAATACGGCGTGCGAATCTGCCCCGAACCGGATTATTGGGGCGGCCTGAGCGGCTGCACCTATCAAGAAGGTATCTCGTGGGGCAAGTTCGTTCCACCGGCCGACGGGGGGCGGTTTGCCGAAGTGCTCAGCGATGCGACAGTGGTGTGGCCTCTGTTGATGATGGGTTTGCTGGAGCGGCAGCGGGCGCGGGACAAGCGACCGTCATGAAGAGCCTGCGGCAGGGCATGACGACGGCGGGCTTGCTGGTGATGGCGTGTCTCGCCCTATTTTCGCCTGAGGCAGGCGCCAAGAATGAGTCCGGCCAGACCGATAACCGTATGAGGGGCCAGGCCAACGCGCCGGTGACGCTGATCGAGTATTCGGACTTCACCTGCGGCTATTGTTTGAAGTTTTTTCGCGAGACTTGGCCGAGAATCCAAGCGCGGTATGTGGATACCGGCAAAGTGAAGTTTCTCTACCGCGATTATCCGCGCGCCGATCAAGGGCCTGGTCTCGATGCGGCGCTGGCAGCGCGTTGTGCCGGGGGCCAGGGGAAGTATTGGGCAATGCATGATCGCCTGTTTGCAGAGGGTGGGCGGATCGATCAGGCGGTCATTCTGCGGCACGCCGTTGCCATCGGGTTGACCCAAGCGACATTTGAACGCTGCCTCAAAGACAAGTCTCACGTCGCGTCGATTTTTGAAGATCGGGAAGAAGCCAATCGCTGGGGATTTCACGGAACCCCCGGATTCATTCTGATCCGGACGGCGAGCGGCCCTACGGAGAAAGAACCTGCGATCGCGATTCCCGGAGCGTTTCCGTTCGAAATGTTTGCCGAAGAAATCGATCGATTGCTCGCGAGTGCTCCGCAATCACGCGGAGGGATAGAGCGCGAATCTCTCATCCGACCCGTGCGGTCCGTTGAAGGCTCGACGCCGCTGGTTCGTGATCCACACGTGCCATAACGTAGGAGTAACTATGGCTTCCACGCAATCATTCTGGTCGGTTCCTCAGCAGGAGGGAACGGCTGAGTTTTGGGTTTGTATGTCCTGTCTGGGAGAAGTGTTTTACCGGAAAGTGCCGATGCCAGACTGTCCGTCCTGCCACGGGGTGTCCACGTATGAGAGCTTTACGTTGGACGCAGTGCGTGATTGGGGGACGGACGAACTTATTGCCAAGGCGGGTGCTGAACAGAAGGCCGCCGAGGCGGATCAGCCTGCCTCTATTCCTGCCTCGTCCTAGAGGGAGATCGCGCGTTTGCAGGAACCACGTCCGTTTCTCGTCCACGGAGTCTGGAAGCGCAGCGCCACCACGGTCGGCGTGACGAATCCATTTACGGGAAACGTCTTTGCGGAAGTCTGTCAGGCCGGTGAGAGCGACGTAGAAGAGGCCATTGCCTCCTCAGTGGTTGCCGCGCCTGTCATGGCGAAGCTGCCATCCCATGCCCGCTATAATATTCTCCAGGATATGGCTGCCCTGCTCTATCGCCGGCGGGATGAGTTTGCCCAAACCATCACGGCAGAAGCCGGCAAGCCGATCGCCGACGCGAAGCGCGAGGTCAACCGCGCGGTGCAGACGTTGACGATCGCGGCTGAAGAGGCCAAGCGTATCCCCGGCGAAGTGGTTCCGCTCGATTGGACGCCCCAGACCGAATCCTATCTGGGGATGGTTCGCCGATTTCCACTGGGTCCCATCGTCGGCATCACGCCGTTTAATTTCCCGCTCAATCTGGTCGTTCACAAGGTCGCGCCGGCGTTGGCCGCCGGCAATCCGATTCTGATCAAGCCCGCGCCGCAGACCCCATTGACCGCGTTACTCCTGGGTGAAGTCGCCTTGGAAGCCGGACTCCCTGCCGGCGGACTGAACGTGGTGCCCTGTGAGAATGCGCTCGCGGAACGGCTGGTGATCGATCCTCGCTTCAAGCTGCTGAGCTTTACCGGTAGTGCGCCGGTCGGCTGGATGTTGAAAGCCAAATGCGGCAAGAAAAAGGTGACGCTCGAACTCGGGGGGAACGCTGGCGTGATCATCGAGCCGGATGCCGATCTTGATCTGGCGGCCAAGCGGTGCGCCAGCGGCGGCTTTGGCTATGCCGGACAGACGTGTATTTCGGTCCAGCGCATCCTCGTGCATCATTCGGTGGCCGATACGTTTACCACCAAATTGTTGCTGCAAGTCGCCCGGCTGAAAGCCGGCGATCCGACGGATGAGACGACGACCGTCGGTCCGTTGATCGATCCTGTGGCCACGCAGCGCGTTGAGGGATGGATTGAAGAGGCCGTGTCGCAAGGAGCCCGGGTATTGCTCGGTGGCAAGCGCTTAGGAACGGTCTTGGAAGCCACGGTGCTCACGAATGTGAAGCTGGAAATGAAGGTGTCTTGCCAGGAAGTATTTGGTCCGGTAGTGACGGTGTCGTCCTATCGGCAGTTCAGCGATGCGATTGCGGCGTTGAATCAATCTGACTACGGATTGCAGGCCGGTGTGTTCACGCAGGATATCAATAAGGTCTTTCATGCCTTTCGTCATTTGGAAGTGGGCGGCGTGCTTGCCAACGAAATTCCCACGTTTCGAGCGGATCACATGCCCTATGGCGGCGTGAAGGATTCCGGCTTGGGGAGAGAAGGCGTACGAGCGGCCATTGAAGATATGACCGAACCGCGGTTGTTGGTTCTGAATCTGAAAGAACCGGCCGGGGGATCGTAGAAATAATCCCGTGAGGATATTGCGAACCACGCCCAATCTTGGTACAACAGCGGCCCAATACAACTGTACGTCAATATAGCGCGATAGCGCGGTTAGCCTGCGGATAGATAAGGGAGACGACGATGGTACCTACACAGATGTTTCTGACGCGAGGAGTGGGAGTTCATAAGGAGAAGCTGGCGTCCTTTGAACAAGCCCTCCGTAGTGCCGGTGTGGCCTACTGCAATCTGGTGACGGTCTCGTCGATCCTTCCCCCAAACTGCAAAATTATCCCGCGCAAGCGGGGTGAAAAAATGTTAAATCCCGGCGAAATCACCTTTTGCGTGATGGCCCGATCCGAAACGAATGAGCGCAACCGCCTCGTATCTGCATCCATCGGACTCGCGATCCCAACCGACCGCCAAACCTACGGCTATCTCTCCGAGCACCATGCTCACGGCGAAACCGATGAGGAGACTGGCGAGTATACTGAAGATCTCGCCGCGCAAATGTTGGCGACCACGCTGGGAGTGGAGTTCGATCCGAACATCGCGTGGAAAGAGCGTGAGCAGGTTTTTAAAATGGCCGGACAAATCGTGCGCACATTGAATATCACGCAGTCGGCTGTCGGCAAACCGGATCGATGGACGACGGTCATTGCCTTGGCCGTCTTTATCCCCGAAGAAAATATCCCCAAGCGTTCCCGCCGCTAGTTCGGCGTGCGCGGATTGCCCAGGGTCAGGCACTGCATGCCGGCGTTTGTGGCGGAAGAACAGCAATGACACTGCCTGCTGGGTGGGAAGGCCCTGACCACAACTTCCTGGGGATTGATGAGCCCTGGTGCCATCCTGACCGGGCCGGCGTCTATGTCCTGCCGGCTCCATACGAACATACCTCCAGCTATATTCTCGGATCAGACCGCGGCCCCTCCGCTATTTTAGAGGCATCCGCTCAGGTGGAGTTTTACGATGAGCAGCTCGGGTGTGAGCCGTTCCGTGAGTGGGGCGGCATTGCGACCGCGACCACGCTCGATCTGCAAGGGCGCGTGGACGGGCAGGCGGTCGATGCGATTCAGTCATTTGTCGCCCCGCATGTCGGGACCGGACGGTTTCTCGTCACCCTCACCGGCGAGCATACCGGCGCGCTCGGGGCAATCCGGGCCCATGCGAAACGCTACCCCGATTTATGCGTGGTGCAGATCGACGCGCATGGCGATTTACGCCAGGCCTATGGAGGCAATCCGTTCAGCCACGCGAGTGTCATGGCCCGAGTCGTGGATGACGGGCATCGCCTCGTGCAAGTTGGGATCCGGTCGATCTGTCCGGAAGAAATCCAACGGATCAAGACAACCAAGAGCATCTCGACATTCTTTGCCGCCACGATTCTCGATCCGTCAGGTCCGTACGAGGGGCGGGCGGCGCGGTGGGTGCCGGAGGTGGTGGCGGCCTGCACCGGGCCGGTGTATCTGACGTTCGATTGCGACGGGCTGGACAGCGCTATTATCCCTGCCCTGGGTACGCCGGAACCGGGCGGCCTCGGCTGGTACGATACTCTGCATCTGGTCACAGCCTTGGCTAACGGGCCGGGGATTGTCGGGATGGATATTAGTGAGATTGCTCCGATCGAAGGGTTCGTGGCGCCGCAATTTGCGATTGCCCGTCTAATCTATCGCATGCTCGGCCGGATCAAAGCCGGCCGCCGGGTTCATTAAGGCGTTCGCCACGATGCTGCGCGACAGTCAGCCCGCGCCTGCCTCTCCCATCCGCATCAATAAATTTTTTACCGAGCATGGCATTTGTTCCAGGCGTGAGGCGGACCAGCGCGTCGACGCGGGCCGAGTGACGATCAATGGAGTCGTCGCGACGCTGGGCGATCGCGTGCGTCGAACGGATGTCGTCGCTTGCGACGGGGCAGTGATCCCATGGGGTCACGCCTTCATTTACATCAAGTATCACAAGCCGGTCGGAGTCACGACGACGAGCGAGTCGCACGTGCCTCGGAATATTATCGCAGAAATCGGCCATCCCGAACGGATTTTCCCCATCGGACGGCTGGATAAAGATTCATCCGGCCTGATCTTGCTCACCAACGACGGAAATATCGTCAACGACATTCTGCGCGTAGAGTTTGGCCATGAACGGGAATACGTCGTGGATGTTGAGCGGCCGTTCGATGAGGCGTTCCTTGCGCACATGGCGGAGGGCGTTGTGATTCTCGGCAGTAAGACGCGGCCGTGCCGCATGGAGCGCGTGCGGCCGAACCGGTTCCGCATCATCTTGACGGAGGGGCGCAATCGCCAGATCAGACGGATGTGTCAGGCGCTGGGCTATCGGGTGACCGGGTTGCACCGCGTCAGAATCATGCACATTGGAATCGCCGGATTGGGAGTGGGGAGTTGGAAAGCACTCTCGGCCGACGAATGGGCTGAACTGCTTCGGGCGGTTGGGCGGATGCCAACCTAGCGGACATCGCTTGAGACGACGGGCGAAGCGGGTGGCCCCCCGATAGGTTCACGATCCGTCGTGTCAGAAGGGAGATCGTCGGCCGCGTCAATATCGTCGTCGACCGGTTTTCTGCGTGTGCCCAGGAATAGGTTGAGCAACGCGATAAAGAAACTCCCACCCACCAATGTCATGCTGCTGGCTTTGATCGTTTTCGTTCCCTCATCGCGCATATCTTTTGCCACATCGGCGACGGTATCCAGCAAGTGATCGAGCGACAGGCTTACCTGAATCATTTTAGGGCCGGCATTGTCGGAGGCATGCTCTTCCGCTTTTCTGCGCAGGGATTCGCGCTCGGCGGGAGAGGTCGCCGTCCACTCCTGAGTCAGGAGCTGAACTGTCGTGCTCGCGACGGAAAAATATTGATCGAGGCTGCGCCGAACGGACTCAATGTCTTCGGGCTCGCTCCGTCCGCTGCGGGAGACGCGCAGACCTGCCGCCGCGTACCGGTCGATGGCGTGTTGAATCTTCGCCCGCTGAACGGGAAGCGATTCCGTGATGCGTTCGAAGTCCGTTTGACTGTGGGCTTCCAAGGCTCGAATAATCGTATTGCGGTAGCGCATCGTGTCGGCCGAAATGTGCGCGAGGTCGGTCGCCCCGAGTGTGTACTCCGTATACATGATGCGCAGGTCTTGGTCGACTTGGCTCAGGGTCTGTCCGCTATACCAGCCGATCCCGGCAATGAGGGCGCTGATCAGAAGCTGGGGGCCGGTCGGCTTTGGAATGGAGAGGCGATTGAGCAGTCCCACAGCGGTGTCCTTGGTTAATCGATGATGATCCGACGGTCGACGTGGGACGTCAGTGTGGGATCGTTGGAGACGAACACCACTGACCAGGGCTCATCTTTCGAACAGAGGCGACGGAGAATCGTCTCCCGCATCGTCGGGTGCAGGTTGTGAATGATGCCGTCAAAAATGAGAATCTGCGGCCTGGCGAGGATGGCGCGCGCGAGCAGGATTCGCGCAATGTGAGTCGGGCCCAACACTCTGCCGGGTGTGCGTACGTGAGACTTAATGCCTTGCGGTAAGGCATCGATCTCGTCTTCCAGCTCGGTGAAGCGAAGCGCCCAGCGGACATCGCTGTACGGCACATAGGACCGGCCTAACACGATGTTCTCTTCGATGGTGCCTTCGAACAGGGTGAGTTGAGAGTCGAGCATAAATCCGCGGCAGCGATTGACGGTCGTTCGATCCAGATGCCGGAGATCCACTCCGTTGTAGCGGAGGACGCCATGAGTCGGCGCGCTCAGCCCAGCGAGGACGCGGGCCAAGGCGGTTTTTGCGGTAGTCGTGCTGGCATAGATGCCGACTTTTTCACCCGGCATGACCTCCAGGTCGAAGTTCGAGAAGATGGGCGCGGTGCCAGGATGCGCAACCGCCAGATCCTTGCAAGTCAGGCGAATTCCGTGGATGGTGGGATCCGGTAACGGAACGGACAGCGTTGTGGACTCCTGGTCTTTGGGCAGCGAAAAAAACTGGTCGAGTTCTGTCACGGCGGTCAGGAAGTAATAGACATGGCCCATCCGCTTGACGACGGCCTCGAAACTATTGAGGAGTCCTGCGACAACCACCTCGGCCGCGACCAGCTGTCCGATCGTCAATTGACCGATCGAGAGGAGCCACCCGGCGGTGGCGATCAGACTGCTGTGGGCGATTGCCTGCCAGCCGACGGCGCCCAGGTATTGCCGCGCGAGAACGGCAAAACGCGCGCGTCTGGTCGCAACGTAGTTGTCGACCAACATATCGGATTTGTGCATGAGCAGGGGCTGACTATCGGTCGCCTTGAAATGCAGCAAGTTGTAGGAAATTTCCTGTATCCAGTGCAGCGTCTCGTATTTGGCATGGGAGACTTCAATGGTCGTTCGAAGGCCGCCATGCGACAGGAGGAAAAACACCACATTGAACCCCGTGAGCAGCAATACGTCGTACAGCAGGAAATACGGGTGGTAGAAGACGAGGATCGACATTCCCACGGCGCCGCCGACGACCACATTGATCATGTCGACAAGCAACACGGAGAGCGCGCGTTGCATCAACACCGTTTCAAGAAAGTAGTTGGCGTAGCGCGGCTTGAACTTCTGATATTGCATGAGCGGCAGCTGCTGCGTCATGGCGAGGGTGATGCGCGCGTACACCCGGCGCTCCAGTACTTCGACGGCATAATATTGGAGTGTTTTGAAGACGCCGACAAAGGCCAAGGCCAAGGCCATGACGACGGCGAGAGTCACGATGGTGATGGGCTGAATCGCGAAGGCGAAGGTGTTGACGAGCTCCTGAACCGTCAACGGCACAATCAGCGAGAACAGACCGATGGCCAGTGAATAGGAGAAGATCAGCCCGAGGACTTTCTTCTCAAGGCTGAAGAGGAGCCCCAGGTGTCCCAGCATAGCCTGGAAGAGGTTCGGCTGCGTATCCGAATGGCCTTCGGCCATGTCTATCAGGTCCTTACTCTAAATCGCCGAGGGGCGGTGCGGAGGGGGGCTCGTCGCGAGGACACTCGCCGTCGTGACGGTGCCGAATCCACGTTGCTAGGGCCACCCTAGCAAATATCGGCTGTAAATTCCACGTTTACATGGACTTAGTCGCGAGACCGGTAACTGACTGGAACCACACTCGGACTGCTTTTGGCCCAGGCGCCAATGGCCCATTGATAGAGGGCCTGGGCTTTCTGGTAGTCGGCTTTGGCCCGAATGACCTGCGCTTCGGAGTCCACGGAATTGCGCTCGCGGAGATTGACAAACAGCACGCTGGTTGCGCCGAGGCCAAACCGGAATCGTTCGCCCTCTTCAAGCGTTCTCGCGAGCTTCAAGGACTGCACGGCTGCTTCCATTCGCTCCTTGGCTCGCTCGATCGCCGAGAGGGCGTTATCGACATCGACGACCACTTGCTGCTCACGGAACTTTTGGACCATGACAAAGCGGTCTGCTTTGCCCTGAGCCTCAAGCACTTCGCCGCGGCTTCGGCGCTGGAGAATGGGGATTCTGAGTTCAAGCCCAAAGCGGTATCCGAGGCCGAGTACGAATTTCTCCGGGGCGCGGGCCGGGGCCGCTTCGGCGTCCAGGCTCGGGAGTAAGTTGTTTTTGGCGAGCTCCAGGTCGATATCGTTCATTTTCGCTTCGATTCCGATTTCTCTAATTTCAGGCCGCTCGGCTTTCGCTTGGACTTTATGGGCCTTCACGGCGTCAGGTGTCGGAGAAAGCATTTGCGCCGGGAAGTCCGGGACTCGGTCGAGGGCGGGAAGCGAGGGGACGTTGTTCTCCCACAGGAACATCGAGAGTTTGAACTGTTCCTGCTCCACCTGGCGTTGCGCGGCAATGGAGATTTCTCGACGGCGCTGGACCTCCTGGTTGGCTTCGACGACGTCTAACGGCGCAACGGCTCCGGCCTTCGCCCGCCCGTCCACCTGCTTAAACCGATCCTCTGCCACTTTGAGGGCTTTGCGCTGAACTTCGACATAGCGGACGGCGGCGACCCAATCCCAGAACTGTGTGGCTGCGGCGAGGAACAAGTCCTGCCGGGTCTGTGCAATACGGATATCCGCTCGGGGATCGGCCAGCTCCGACCGCTGCAGTTCGGCATTCTCAGGATTGATCATCAAGCCTTTCAGGAGGGGAAAGAACCCTCCTAACAGGACCTGCTGGTTTCCGTTTCCAAAAGAAAGGTCAGGAATCTTGGCATCGCCGATGGCTTGGCGAACCCCTGCGCTGTACCGAAATCCCATCGGATTCCGGGCTTCGATGAGGGTGTCGTTGAAGCCCACCGATTGGGTGCCGAACTTATCCTTTGAGACGAACCGTTCGATTTCGGTGTCATTGACGAAGATGGGCTCAAAGGCTCCAAGGGCTTTGAGCATTCGGCCGCGTGCCATCACTTTCTCAGTCCCGGCTCCTTTGAGCAACGGGTGTGAACGATCGATCCAGGCGTGGATTTCATCCAGGCTCAAGGGAATTGCGGGGAGCCCTTTTGCCGCGTCTCCCTCGGCTGCGGCGGCGCTGAACGGAACCGCTGCCGCAGACAGAACGAGTGCCCCAAGCACGAGGCCGAACCGTAAGAATATCATGGCTACTCCTTTGCTCTCCTGGAGATGAGCACGTTGCCGCCCGTCGACTCGTGGGCGCAGGGCACGACCGGACATGCGGTGGAGAAGTGAACCAGCGAGAAACCGATACTGGTGGGAGCGGTTACTTCGCACCTCGTCCCGCTTTCGGTAAGAGCGTATCGATGAGGCTTGGCGGACGCTCTTGGTAATCAGGCGGGAAGAGGTTAAAGCGCCGCCAGAGTTCATACCAGAGCGGAACACGATTGAGGATGACCCAGCCCATGACTTTGGTGCCTTGCCGCACGTGATTCTGCTCGGGCCACATCCGATCTTCGGGGTCCGGCACCACCCAGAAACGGAAATTCCCCTTGCCGTCGTCTACTTGGTCGATCACTTTGATCACACCGGCATAGGTGCCGTACATGGCGTCGGGCCAGGCGGGAAGCGGAATAGCCGGAATGCCGTAAAAGAGAATTTTGACTTTCCGCCCGACGTTGAGCAACGGAGCATCGATGCCGTCCGCGGTCATTTCAATGGCTTTGTCGATGCTGCTCGGCGAGATACGAACGATCTTGTCGCCCTGGCGAACCGTTTCACCGGCGCCCGCTTGTACCATCTTGACGACCGTCCCATCGATGGGAGCCAGAACTTTGCTGGCGTTTCGCCGTTGAGTCGCATTCGACATGCGGAGCGAGACGTCAGCCAATTGATCCGCCGCTTTGGCAGCCTCGCCGACGGAGGCATCCCACGCCGCTTCAGCGTCCAGTAATCGTTGCAATACCTCGGCGCTGACCTGCTCTCGTCCAAAGCCGATGGCTTTCATCGATTGCTCGGCTGCTCTCAGATTGGCCTGCGCCCCTTCGAAATCGGCCTTGCTGACGATCGAGGATTGGATGGTCAACTCCAATTCCCGTTGAGACACCAGGCCCTGTTCGGCCAGTTGTTTGTGACGGTCAACATTTAAGGTTGCGGTCGTGACGGCAATCTTGGCGGATTCCACTTTCTGGTAGGCCTCGCGCACTTTATTCTCGGCTTCGACGACGCGGGCCTGAGCCGAGGGAATGGCGGCTTTGACCAGGTTCTGCATTTCCTTGATGCGTTTGTCGAGTTGGTCCGCTCGCGCCATGGCGGCTTGGCGGGTTTGTTCGAGCGCTTTTTTGCGTTGGTCGAGGAAGGATAAGAGATCCGGGGCCATGAAGTTCGGATCGTAATCCTCCAACTCCACAATCAGGTCCCCTTGTTTGACGCGGACGCCTTCGAAGACGTGCCATTTTTGGATCCGTCCCGTGATCTGGGCTTCAATATCTTGCGGACGTTCATAGGGCGAATAGGCGGAGAGTTGACCCGTGACGGTGATCGTCTGTGTCCAAGGCACAAAGGCAATGATGAGGAGGAACAGGACAACGAGCGTAATGGCCAGCCGGGAAGAAAACTTCAAGCGTTCCGGGATCTGTACCGCTTCCCATGACTGGAGCTTGCTGGATGTGGCCAGATCATCGATCGCAATCTCGCTCAGGCCGCTGTCCCTCGTGATGAGCGAGCGGACTTTGTGTTTCAGACCTGACACAAGGCGAGCCACGACGGTGATCTCCTCAGGCGACGGCAGTGTAGAAATCGGACACCGCCCATCATAAGAGAAACATTGGGCGGAGGTCAATTTGAAGCGCAGAACCGGCATACGTGGAGCTGCGTATGGTGAGCGGGTTCACCTTGACCCGTTCCCGCAGAATCGCTAAGGTGGCGCTCTGTTTTTCAGGCTGTGGTGGCTGTGGAATGAAGGAAGGAGTGCGCTGGTATGGCTGGAACAGGACGATCTTCTCGCCGGGTAAGTAAGGCGCACGGTCCGCTCATCGGAATTCTCGGGGGCAGCAAATCCGATTTTCCGATTCTGGAGAAAGCCGGCGCGCTGCTCTCGGAGTTTGAAATTCCCTATGAACTCTTAGTCGTGTCCGCTCATCGGACACCGGACCGGCTGTTTGAATATGCCGAGACCGCACCGGGACGCGGCATCGAGGTCATCATTGCAGGCGCCGGCGGGGCGGCCCATCTTCCGGGCATGCTGGCCGCCAAGACCCATCTGCCCGTTATCGGTGTTCCCATTCCCACGGAAAACCTTCGAGGCCTGGATTCGTTGCTGTCGATCGTTCAGATGCCGAAAGGCATTCCTGTGGCGACGGTTGCCATCGGGGGGGCGGAAAATGCCGCCTTGTTGGCTGCCCAAATTCTGGCGGGCCGGTATTCCTGGATTGCTGATCGTGTGAAGGCGTTCCGCACGGCTCAAACGGATAGTGTCCTCAATTCTCCGGAGGCTCAGGGAACTAGCGTGGGGAGTCTCCAGGCGGATGGGACGAGTCTGCGGCCGTGACCATGCAGCCCCTCGGACCCGGTGCGACTCTTGGAGTATTGGGCGGCGGGCAGCTCGGTGCGATGTTCACCCGTGCGGCGCTGCAGCTTGGGTATCATGTCGCCGTCTGGGATCCGGATCCCGATGCGCCGGCGCATGGTTTCGCGAGCCGGTCTTTCTCGGCCGCGTTTTCAGATCCTGCTGCCTACCAGGACTTCAGCCGACTGGTGTCTGCCGTCACGTTCGAATGGGAAAATGTGCCGGCATCGCTCTGTGAGCAGTTGAGCCAGATCTGCCCCGTCCGTCCGTCTGCTGCCGTTCTGCGAGTCATCCAAGACCGAATCGATCAAAAACAATTTTTGCAGGCACAGGGACTTCCTGTTCCGTCGTTTTCGGTAGTGACGAATCCTGCTCAGCTTGCCGGCGCCGTGCATGCCTTCGGGTGTGCCGTGATCTGCAAAACGGCTACCGCGGGGTACGACGGGAAGGGTCAGTGGCCTATCAGGCAGCCGGCGGACATCGCGGAGGCGGAGGCGGCACTTCGGACAATGGTACCGACCGGTGCGCGGTGGATTGTCGAGTCCATGGTGGATTATGTGCGGGAGCTATCGGTGCTGGTCGTTCGGGGTGCAAATGGAGAGCACCGCCTGTATCCGGTCGTTGAAAACCGGCATGAGGCCGGGATTCTTCGAATGACGGTGGCGCCGGCGGTGATCTCCTCCGAGGTGGCCACGCAGGCGAAGGATGTGGCGCTTCGTGCCGTGGAAGCGCTTGGCGGTATCGGGGTGTTTTGTGTCGAGTTGTTCCAGCTTCACGGGGATCGTCTGTTGATCAACGAAATCGCGCCGCGTCCGCATAATTCCGGACACTACACGTTGGATGCGTGTACCGTGTCACAATTCGAGCAGCAAGTGCGGGCCTTGTGTGGAATGCCGCTCGGAGAAGTCAGATTGTTGAGTCCTGCCGTTATGGTGAATCTGATCGGTCATGACGTTGAGAAGGTCGCGAGTTCTACTGGTTGTGGAGACCTCTTGGCCATTCCTGGGGCCACGCTCCATCTGTATGGGAAGCACAGGGTCAGGCCAGGCCGAAAAATGGGGCATGTCACCTTCCTTGCAGAGTCGGGCGACGAAGCGGCGGGCCGCGCCAGCCAGTGTATGAAGTTGCTGGCTGTGTAAGTAAGGGCGAAAAGAATCGGTATTGCCAGATCCCGCACGTGTATGGATGCCTCACCAATGGGGCACAATCGATAGACCCTCCTGTGAATTTCCAGACAGCCGTTCGATTTTGTAAGGATCGTACGGTTCACTCTTCGTGCTGATTCACGGAAAGACCGCTGGATTACCATGCCAATCGGCAGATTCTGATCCCTCGATAGGGTACAGAAGTTGCTGCCCTTATGCGTGGTCTATCACCACGAGGGCTATCCTATGAATACAGCGGCGGCATCAGCTGTACCTCCAACCAACAATCGCTTTCACCAATTCCTTACGCATCCCCGCTCACGGCTGATTCTCCTGCAATGCCTGGTGAGCGTGATCCTATCCTATGAGCTGCTTTTCGGAACGGAGTCGGTCATCAGCCGTGTGCACAGCGACGGGATGATCGTTGGAATGTGGGCATTCGTGAGCATGCTCGTTTTGTTGCCGAGTGTCTGGTTTGAGTTAGCTTGGGTCAATGGCGCGCTTGTGGCGGTTGATACTGTTTTGGTAACGGGGACGATCTATCTGTCAGGGAACGCGCGCCCGGATCTCTATACCGCATACTTTATCGTGATGCTGGTGGCGGCCTCAGTGCGGCGTCTGAGTCATAGGATGGGGCTGTGTCTTTTCCTTTGCGTCGGGTATGCCGCACTGTTGTATGAGGGTATTGTCCTCAGTGAAACCGTTGCGGTCGGCCATTTACTTGGCGTACCGGTACTTCTGGTGATGGCGGTATTTTATGGGTTGGCGCTGGAAACCGTGACCGTTGTCCAAGAAGAGAAGTCGACGTTGTTGAAAGACATCGAATCATTGAAGCGTACCGAAGAGCAATTGGCAGTGAGCAAGGTGCAGTTGGAAGCCCGCATTGCTGGATTGAATAAGGACCTGACGCAGTCCCAGGACAAGTTGCAGCAGGGACTGGCTGTGCGACAAGGGTTAGAACGGCGCTTGCGCGAGGCGCAGAAGATGGAGGCTGTCGGACGGATGGCGGCTGGGATTGCCAAGGAGTTCGGCGAGTTGTTTGTGGTGATTGGGAAGCAGACCGGGGTGCTGCTGGCCCAGTTGCCGTCCAACGATCCTCTGCGAGTGGCAACGGACGAGATCTTTACAACCGGTGAGAAAGCCGCCGCATTGACGGCCCAACTGATCGCGCTCAATTTGGAGGAGGGGCAGGTCCGACAGGTGCTTTCGGTACAGACGGTTTTGGCGGATCTTCAGGGCGCGATCAAGAGCGTACTCCCGGGGCAGATTGATCTCGCGATTCATCAAGACGAATCCCCGATTTATGCGGAGGTCGATCGTGAGGGGCTGGAAAAGGTTCTGCTCCAGCTGGTGGTCAATGCGCGGGATGCCATGCCAAACGGCGGACAACTCGTGATTGAGGCTCGCTCGGGGGCAGGCCTGCCGGGCGCTACTCATGCCAGCGGGATTGGTAAGAAGCCGGCTCATGATGTGTTGGTGCAGATCAGCGACACCGGAACGGGAATGAATCTGGATACGCAGGCGCGGATGTTTGAACCGTTTTTTTCGACGAAAGAAACCAATATCGGACTCGGACTGACGGCGGTGTACGGGATTGTCAAACAAAACGGGGGAATGGTCGAGGTGGATAGCCGGCCCGGGCAAGGGACAGTGGTTCGAGTCTGGCTGCCAGGCGCACGAGCTGTCACGGCGCATGAGGAACCGGTTCCCAAGTCGACGCAGGCGAAGGGAGACGAGACGATTCTACTGGTTGAGGAAGATGAGATTCGGCGCAAGCTGGTCGGCTCGACGCTGGTCCGGCACAAGTACCGCGTGCTGGAGGCCGCGTCTTCCGTTGAAGCATTGATGCTGACCCAGCGGTACCAAGGTGTTGTGCATTTAACGGTGAGTCCTTTGGTCATGACCGAGATCGGTGGTCGGGAATTGGCTCGCCGGCTCCTCAACCATCACCCCGCGATGAAAGCGCTGTTTGTGTCGAGCTATGACGATGAGACGATTGCGCATCATCGGATCAATCGACGATGGGTGCTGCAGCACCCCTATCGGCAAGTCGGATTGGTGGAGAAAGTCAGAGAGATGCTCGATGCTGCCTAACGCTCAGGGCCATCAGTACCGTCCGGAGTGGTCTGGGGAGAAGAAGGGCACATCCCGTTGTTTGAAGATTCCTACCAAGGCCATGCCTGCCACGAATCCTCCAATGTGAGCGAAGAACGCGATCCCTCCGCCGCGTGACCCCAGTGACATTCCTCCGCTGTACAGCTGTCCCAAGAACCACAAGCCCAAGACGATGACGGCCGGTACCGAGGTGGTTCCAAAGAAGGGAGGTGGGATCAGCACCAGTACGCGGGCTTTGGGATAGAGCAGGAGATAGGCTCCTAGAATTGCGGAAATGGCGCCACTGGCGCCGACCATGGGGATTTGAGAGGACGGGTCGGTGAATGCGTGACTGAGGGCTGCCAGGACTCCGCAGAGCACATAGAAGACCGCAAACTTAAGATGACCCATCGCATCTTCGATATTGTTGCCGAAGATCCAGAGATAGAGCATGTTGCCGAGCAAATGCATCCAGCCGCCATGGAGAAACATGCTCGTGATCAGGGTCAGTGTGGCCGGAATAGAGACAATGTCGTTTGGGAGCGCCGCATGGTTAAAAATGACGGCAGGTATGGCCCCATACTGAAAAGCAAATGCTTCGCCGAGCTTGTCAGGAAGCGTGAACTGGTAGGCAAATACCATCACGCAGACTGCAATGATGGCACTCGTCACGATCGGGGGGCGCTCAGTCGGGTTATCGTCGCGCAGGGGGAGCATGGGAGCCCGCTAAGGCGTTCGACGACGATCAATGAGAGGCCGAGGTAGATCCGGGTTTGACGGAAGCGATCCATCGCCGTTGAGAGGCACGGAAAACCCGGCCGCATGGGTATGGCCCCCGCCGCCAAAAGAAGCCGCAATGCTTCCCACATCGGTGCCGTCTTCACGTGATCGCATGCTGAAGTATCGACGGCTGTCTCGGTCGTGCCAGATCAGGCAAAATGGATGGTCCGGAGAAAGGCGCTCTCCGATTTGACTGGTGAGGATGGCGCTGTGTACGGCTGGGATAACGGCGCCTTGAAACTCGACCATCACGGCCTGAGCGGCAAGCTTTCCGACGAGCTCCTGTTCATATCGAAGGATCGCGCGGCCTTCCTGTTCCAACTCGAGTTGGGTGAATCGGTTCCATCGATCAAACTCGAATGGATAGGAGGCAATGGCGGCGTTGATTTCGCGGCTGCCCGGCAGCGCCCAATTCCAGAGGTCTTTATCCTGGATATATTGCAGTAGCCACGGAGCCGACGTGCCGTGCGCCCATTCCCATCCCAGGACCGCGCCGGACTTCTTCATGTCAAAGTAGGCGTAGGGGAGGTCGGCAAGGGCTTGTTCGGCGGTAATATGGTGATCGAGGATCAGCAGGTTTTTCGTTTCAGCGGCCATCGCTTCGAGCACCGGTCGCGAATAGCTGAAATCGACGATAACGACGTGCTGATCCTTGATATCGGGTGGAGGTGGATTCCCATGCTTGACGGGAATGAATCGAGCCGCCGGATATTGCGTCCAGATGGCCCAGGCTGCGCCAAATCCATCCGCACAGTCGGCATGATAGAGGACGGTGCTTGGGGGGGTGCTGAACTGGCGGCTGCGTGGCGAATCACTCATAGTAGTTCGCCACAATACCATGTGTATGGGGGTGGACTAAAGGGGCGGTTGCAGCAATGGGCGTGATCGTCAAAGACTATTCACATAGTCGATGAGTTGTCGAAGCCGTCCGGCGCTCCGGCGGTTGGATGGAAAAACCAGTCGGGGCAGGTTGACGATGGCTGGTTCGTCCAGTTCTTCTTCCAAGGCCGCACGCAGTTCAAAACGTCCTTCAGAGAGGAGGTCGCTGAATTGAGTCTGGATGTGCTCGAGATGTTCCGCTGAGATGGGAGAATTCAACCGCATCGCCATCAATCTTCCGACGAATCGAATGGAGTGGTAGCGGCGATAGAACGTTGAAATCTCCTCCACGGCGGCCTCTGCTGAGTTCACGACTTTGAAGAGGCTGAGATCTTCTTGATTGATCAGCCGTCGCTTCAGGAGTTGCTTCACAATAAAGGCGGACCAGTCATCCCAGTAATCGCATCCGGGGGCTTGGATGCAGACAATCGGTTGCGGGTCGCTCTTGCCGGTTTGCGCCAGCGTCAGGATCTCGAAGCCTTCGTCGTGCGTCCCGAAGCCGCCTGGGAACAGAGCAATCGCGTTGGCTTCTTTTTGGAACATCAGTTTGCGGGTAAAGAAGTATTTGAAGGTGATCAGCTTGGGATCGTTGGCAATCGTAGCGTTCGCGCCCTGCTCGAACGGGAGCATGATGTTGACCCCAAAGCTGTTCTCGCGTCCGGCCCCTTCTTGTGAGGCGCGCATGATGCCGTCTGCGCCGCCGGTGATCACCATGTAGCCGGCTTTCACCACTTGTTCCGCGAAGCGATGGGCTAACTGATAATTGGGATCATCGGAGGGTGTACGCGCAGAGCCGAAGATGCTGACTTTTCGCCGATCGTGATAACCGTTAAAGACGGCAAACGCGTGGCGGAGTTCCTTGATTGCGCGGTTAATGATTTTCAGATCCAAGAGGTCGAGATGCGAGTCATGGAACTTCAGCACTCCCGTCAGCAGTTCCCTCATCAGCGTGGCATGAAGGTCGTCTTCAGGACTATCCAGGAGGCCGCGAACCTGGTTCAGGACCTCATCGTTGGAAAGGATTGTGCGCGGTCGATTTTGTGTCGATTTCATAGGGGAGTCCATAGGCACCGTTAGGTCGAGTGAACAAGAGTCAGTGAAAAAATTCTACCAGTCGCGGTTCTCGCGGTCAAAGAAGATCGTGAGATGCGCGACGATTAGGCGAGATCGGTTGATTTGGGCGAGTTCTGAAGGACCCAGGCCTTAATGCGTGATTGATCGGCTGGAGAGAGCCCGGTGAATTGCACATCGACACTGGGGCTTCCCGTCGTTCCGGCTCTTCCGGATTCGTAGACCGGGTCATAGTCCTCGAGGATCGTTCCAGTCACGGTCAGAGGAGCGGTGAGATCGGGAAGGGTGAATCTGAGGAAGACGCGCGTGCCGGGTAATAAAAGGGTTGCGGTCTGGACCATGGCCCCGACATGGCTGAGCTGTACGATGATGGCTTGGTGTTGCGCGCCGGGTGAGTGGGAATCCATGACGCCAATCGTCGCGGGGACTCGAGTCTGACAGCGTTTAGGGGATAAGACGAGATCCCGCGCAGTCAACACTCCGACCGGCTGTTCCTGTTTGGTGACAATGAGAATGGGGGCGCCCGAAGACATCATGAGAGTCGTGGCCTCATCCGCCGCGCGGTCGTATTCAATAAAGTGCACCGGGTGAGACATGATTGCTCGAACTTCGATATCATCCGGGGCAAGGCCCAGCGCGACCACCTTTTTCACAATGTCTGCAGGTGTCATCAAGCCGAAGTGCAGCTCCGTGTCTTTCACCAGCAGGCAGGGCATTTGTTCACGCTCTAAGAGCGTGGCCGCTTCGGTCACGGAAATGTCACCGGGAATTTGAACGACACCTGGAGTCATCATGTGTGCGACCACTGTAAGTTTGGGGTTTGGCGTTTTCGGTTGTTGATCGTTTGGATGTATCATCGCATCGCCAGGGTGTTCAGGGTGACCGGTGCGTATCCTGGCTGCAGCGGTGTATGGGAAGTATAGCAGACGAATGCGAGTTTCCCTGTCTCCGCCAAAGCCTTGTCAGACAACAGTTTATCGGCATACACTGAGTCTGATTGATGTTGGGGATGGTGCCGGAGTGGAAGGGTGGGAGGATGACCCTGTCGCGTGATGTGTGTCATGATTTTCAAGGCCGAGTGGACCGGATCCCGGTTCACGGGCTTGGGCTGTCGGTGGATGTCTATTCACCAGACCTTCATAGCTTGCTCGCCGATCTGACCAGCCGTCAAGTCCTTCCGATGTATTTGGAGGTGTTTCATGCGACCTCCAGTGCGCTGGCCGCGGTTCGTGATCAGACGAATTTGCCACTTCCCTATCATGGAGAAGGGCTCTGGGTGACGCAACCGGGGGCTGGGAATGATCCGTTGTTTCAAGAAGAAGCGCGGATGTTAGCTTCCAACCTTTCTTTGCTTCGGAGCGCCTGGTCGAATCATGAATGTGCGACGAAGCATATCGCCGGGTATTCGTTCGGGACCTATCTCCCGCCGTTGTACACGACCGCGAGCGCGGACATTGTGGCTAAGAACATCAATATGGTTCAGGCGATCTTTGATCAATCAGCTGCGCTGCCGGGCGGCGGCTCTCCGCTCTTTCTGCTGGAGATGCCGCCATTGACATTTTTTGTCGCCGGGACCCTTTCGATTCCAGCCTACTTTCGTTGCGTCACCGAGCAAGCCGCCTGTGGGCTGGTGTTGGATGTCGGGCATCTATGGACCGTCTATCGCTATTCTGGAGCCTGGCGGACTCAGTCCCTCATGCAATTCGTCGATGACTTCCTGCGCGAGTTTCCGGTCGAGCGGGTCGTGGAGATTCATGTCGCGGGGCTGGCCGTTCACGAGTCTCTGGTCGGCGAGGCGGGTATCGCGAAGAGTGCGGACCCGAATCTGCTTCCGCGATGGACGGATGCCCATGCCGCGCCGATTCCCTCGGTGTTGTTCGAGATGTTGGATCAGATTCTTCGGTGCGGGCGGTTGGAGCAATTGCGTGGGATGGCGCTCGAAGTCGATACGAAGCCCAACGGTCTCATCGCAGACGAACTGGCCTGGTTTTTAGAACGATATAAACAGGTGTTCGATCAACCTGTGTTGCAAGGTTCGGTCGCCGGTGTATCTTCCTCCCTGCCGGTCCACGCACGGTTCTCGACAGATAGCGGCGTAGTATCGAAGACCGAGTCTCTGGCTGAGGCCTATGAAGCGTATGCGCAGATTGTATCGGGCCGGGCCGAGCCGGTCGGACCGAATTGGATGGCGGCAACGGCCTGTGCCGAGGATCTTGACTGGTATCGAACGAAGTACCTTCCCTATGAAATTCTCCACTGGGGCGGCGATGTCGAAGCGATGTTCCCTGAAACCTGTCGGGAATTGGCTGGTCGGCAAATCGTCACGGACAGTTTTGTGTCCTATTGGTTTCACCGGCCGCATCCGGTGACTCGGTCCTATGATTTTTTTGACGTGAAGATCGATCGGTTCGTGGAGTTTATCAGTGAGAACGCTTCGGAGCTGACACTGCTGGTACAACGGGAAGCCACTGAATTGCGCCTGGCCTATCAGGCTGCCAACGAGGCGTCTTCGCAGTCGACGGGTGTGCACCGATGAGTTTCTGGTCGACATTGCCGCGTCCGATCATGGGCCTCTCTCCGATGGATGGAGTGACGGATGCGACGTTTCGTCGAGTGATTGCCCAGCACGGCTTGCCGGATGTGACCTTTACCGAGTTCACGCACGTGCATGATGTGTGTCGGGGGCCGGAGTTTTTGCTGAACACGCTGATCTATAGTGAATTGGAACGGCCGGTCGTCGCACAGTTGTATGGCAAGGATCCGGCGTTGTTTTACCAGGCCACGCATGCGGCCTGTGAGTTAGGGTTTGACGGGATCGATATTAATATGGGGTGTCCGTCGAAGAACGTCGCCTCATCCGGATCGGGGGCCGGCCTGATTAAGACTCCTGAGGTGGCCCATGCCATTATGCAGGCAACGCGTCGTGCGATTCAGGATTGGGCGAACGGGCAGACGTTGGAGCAGGTCGGATTTAAGCCGGCCAGGATTGCGGCGATTCAGGCGATGAATGTTGGGCGTCAAGGGGCGGCCACGGTGCCGCGGCGCGAGCTGCCGCTGTCAGTGAAGACTCGGCTGGGATACGATTCCGTGATTGTAGAAGACTGGGTGTCGCATCTGATTCAAGAAAAGCCTGTGGCGATCACGCTGCACGGGCGCACGCTCCAGCAAATGTACCGCGGCGAAGCGGATTGGTCGGCGATTGCCAGGGCCGTCGAGTTAGCCCGAGGGACCGGCATCTTGATATTGGGGAACGGCGATGTGCAAAGCCTCAGTGAGGTGGTAAGCCGTGTCCACTCCACGCAGGTGGACGGAGTCCTGGTCGGACGAGCCGTGCTTGGAGCCCCGTGGTTTTTTCACGCCAAGGAGCAGGCTCGGACGTTGGCGAAGGCGGTCGCGTCCGGCGCTCACGTCGAAACCTTGCCGATAGAGCTTGCCGCGCGCTTCGCGCTGATGCTCGACCACGCGCGGCAGTTTCAGGCGACCTGCGGCCCGGGACAATTTCATCGCATGCGGAAACATTTGGGATGGTATTGCAAAGGCTTCCCCCATGCGGCGGCGTTGCGCGGCCAGATGTTCCGTGTGTCATCCGCGGAGGATGTGGAGGCCATGATCGCCCGCTATCAGGCCAATCAGATCGTTGATAGTCCGGCCACCGATGGCGTGTCCGGCGATGATCAGTCGAATGAGACCCAGGCCCTTGTCTCGCGATGCAGTTAATTCTCGCCTCGACCTCTCCCCGCCGCCGCGAACTCCTCGCGCTGCTCGGTCTTCCCTTTGAGATTGTTGCTCCAGATTTTGAAGAAGTGCCTCAGCCGGGATGGAGTCCGAGGCAACAGGTCGAGCATTTTGCGCGTGAAAAGGCCCGGTCCATTGCGACTACGCGATCGGCTGCTTTGGTACTCGGCAGCGATACCGCAATTGAACTGGACGGACAGATGCTGGGCAAGCCGGTGGATCTGGCCGATGCGCGTGCGATGCTGACGAGCTTGGCGGGGCGGCCGCATTCTGTCCATACGGCGGTGGCCCTCTGTCGGCAGACCCCTCATCATGAAGCCGTCGCGATCGAGACGGCCACGGTGCAGATGAACGCCTACGACGAAGCCGCCATCGAGCGATACCTGGCGACTCAAGAGCCGATGGGGAAAGCCGGCGCCTATTCCATTCAGGGCATGGGTGGGGAGTTCATCGAGACGATCTGCGGCGATTTTCTTGGCATCGTCGGGTTGCCGTTGCGTAAGGTGGCGACCTTACTTGCCGATACTGGCGTCCCTGTGCCCGTCGATATCGAGGCCCTCTATCGGGCGAAGCCCTATCCAAACTGGGCGCGGTTTTCGCGCGATTGAAATGCCCCGGCGCTTCCCCTACAATACATCATTCTTTTCTTGGCTTTATCTTCAGGGAGGCGGTTATGCAGAGCAGTACCCATCGGCGTCAAGGAATGGTGGCGATTGCGAGTCTCTTGGGAATTCTGTCGCTCGTCGGACCACCGGCAGCGTCAGCCATTGATGTGAAGCTGTCCGTAGATGACGCGCAGAAGGCTCTGGAAGCCGGCCGTATTCCGATGGACAAAGCCAATTCTCCTGAAGACGTCAAGAAGGTCCTGCAGCAAGCGTCCTTGGCCACCCGGGTCGGGTCCGATCCTGAGAAAGATCCCTGCGGTGCGAGCGCCATCCTCCGTACGAAGCGATTCCGGCTCGAAGCTTTCGGGCGCCAGGAAGCGGCGGAATCCAAGAAGCAGAAGAAAGAGATCCGCATGCCGGATGAGTTCATCAAGAAAGTCGTCGACATGCCGAACATGGAAGTGGAAGTGCAACTTTGCGGGGACGACGAATACTTTGCCGAAGGCGCGCAGGTTGCGTTTCAGCAAGGGAACAAGAATATCAAGGCCATTGATGTGAGCCCTGCGGAAAAGGGCCGTAAAAACGATGGGCAGGGCCCCGCGTTCCGATCGCGATTTACCGCACGGTTCGCCTACGATAGTTTCGATCCGAACGGGAAGACGAAGATCATCGTGTTCTTCCCGGACGGGAAGACCAGCGAATTCGACGCGGACTTTTCCAAAGTGCGATAAGGATTTCCTCAGGGGATTGCGCGTTCTCGAATCCCCTGTGAAGGCCGGTCTTGGTTTCTGACCTATCCATTTCTGCAGCCGAGTGAGCGGTTTGCTCTTCTCCCCTTTCCCCTCGCGTATATCCATACAGATAGTCTGGTCAGGCTGACTCATCCCCTGTGAAGGGCGACCGCCTTCCCCATCCCTGGGAGCCGTTGGATTGGTTATATATGAGCAATCCGAATGCCGCGCTCAAATCTATTTGCCCGCGCATAGCGTCCCCCCTGTGAGTTCGGACATGCCCTTGGGGCAGGCGTGCATGTCAGACGAAATCTGACAGAGTAACGGAATGTAGAGGGTCGCGGTCGCGTCGATCATGGCTTTGTGAGGCTCGGGTCACTTTCGTTTGGTATCTCTATCAAGTTTGGACTTGGTGGGCCGATAACAGTTGCGCAAGTAGCTGCAATAGCTGTTGAACAACTCACCTTCGAGTGTTTGGAATCACAATGAATGCAACGGTGAATCACCATCGACTCATTCCTTTTGGGCTCGGTGTCCTTGGATCTGCGCTGCTCATGGCGCAGCACGAATGGCATTGGGGTACGGTGGCGGCGGCCGCCGGCTTTCTTGGCCTTGGGTTCTTGGCTGGGATGAAGTTGTCGGTTGATCGCGATCGAATGGTGGCGGCGGCGCTGCGGGACCGTGAGGTGCAGGAGCTTCAGGCGCGGGATGCTGCGATCGATCAAGTCAACGCCATTATGCAGAAGCTGGCCTCCCAGGTGATCGCGGTTTGGGGGAAACAGATCGAATCCTCCCGGACAAAAATGGAAGAGGCGTTCGTCGGGCTGACTGTTCGATTTGCAGAGATCGTCCAGAAGTTGCACGACGCCGTAGAGTCCTCTCGTACGGTTGTGGGCGCGGCGGCAGATCAACAGGGGAGGAATGGACTTGTCGTCATGCTGTCGTCTACGGAAGCGCGCCTCAATACCATTGTCACGGCACTCAGTGAAGCGCGTCAGGATAAAGAACACCTGCTGAATGAAACACGGAAGATGGTGGAGGTGATTCGTGAGCTGAGGCAGATGGCGGCAGAGGTCGAAGGGATCGCGGACCAAACGAATTTATTGGCGCTGAATGCCGCCATCGAGTCCGCCCGCGCCGGGGAAGCCGGACGCAGTTTCGCTGTGGTGGCGGACGAAGTGCGCAAATTGTCCACGAGGGCGGGCGAAAACGGCAAGCGGATCAACAGCAAGGTTGAAATGATCAACCGGGCCATTCTGAGTTCAACGGCCATGGTGGAATCGTCCGCAGAGCGGGATACGCGGGCGCTCGAATTTTCCATGGCGAAGATTCGAGAAGTCCTCGATGAGTTCGGCTCGGCGGTCAAAGGCTTGGAGCAGTCGACGGGGCTGCTGCAGCAGGAGACAGAGCGCATCTCGCTCGAGGTGTCCGAAGCGCTCGTCCAGCTGCAGTCCCAGGACCGAGTCAATCAAGTGTTGATGCATGTGCAGACGAACATCGATCAGCTCTGCAGCAAGTTGGTTCCGCCACATGGACTGCTCCAATCGGAAGACGTCGTGGAGGTGGCAGGGGCACTCCGGAGTTCCTACACCATGGAAGAGGAAATGACGGCTCATGGTGGTGGGGCACCGGCTCAGGCGAAAGCCGCAGAGATCACTTTCTTCTAGGGGGCACTATGGCAAAGACAGTGTTGGTCGTCGATGATTCGGCTTCGTTGCGACAGGTGGTGAGCATTGCGCTGAAGGGCGCCGGCTACGAGGTTCTTGAGGGCTGTGACGGCAAGGATGCCCTGTCCAAGCTGACGGGCCAGAAGGTCCACCTCATTATCAGCGATGTGAACATGCCGAACATGGACGGGATCACGTTCGTCAAAGAAGTGAAGAAACTGGCGAACTACAAGTTCACGCCGATCATCATGCTGACCACGGAGTCGCAAGAGTCCAAAAAGAGTGAAGGCCAGCAAGCCGGCGCCAAGGCCTGGGTGGTGAAGCCCTTCAAGCCGGAAGCGATGTTGCAGGCGGTGTCCAAATTGATTCTTCCATAAGGGCCGGGCTGATCCGAAGAACAGGAGTGGCGCATGGACGTTCAAGAAGAAGTTGCCGGAACGGTTTGTCGGTTGCACGTGGCCGGAGAGATGACCATCTATTCGGCGCTCGAACTCAAAGAGCGCTTGCTGGGATCGCTGGCCCGGTATGCCGAGGTGGACGTGGACAGTTCAAGCGTGACCGAAGTGGATTCAGCCGGATTGCAGCTGCTCCTGCTGGCCAAGCGTGAGGCGCGGTCGGCCGGGAAGCGGATGCAGGTGTCCGCTCCGAGTCCGGCCATGCAGGAAGCGTTGCAGCAGTTTTCTCTCAGTCCAGCGTTGGAGAGTCTCTAGAAGCATGGCGACGCCGTTGCGTAGGGTAGACGTCGGACAATCACAACAGGGATTGCCTTATGAATCTTGATTCAGCCGCACAGACATTTCTGGCAGAAAGCCGCGAGCTTCTCGATGTCATGGAAGAACAGCTGCTCCAGCTCGAAGCAAATCCTGACGGGGGGGCGGACATCGATGCCATTTTCCGAGCCGCCCATACCATCAAGGGCTCGGCCGGGCTCTTCGGTTTCGACGACGTGGTCCGGTTCACGCATCGAGTGGAAAATCTTCTTGACCGAATCCGCGGGAAACAATTGAGCTTGGATGCGGATTGCGTTGCGCTCTTGCTGACCTGCTGCGATTTTATTCGCGCCCTGATCGAAGCCATCTCAACCGGTGAACCGCTGACTCCCGACGCAAAGCAGACAGGGGATGGATTGGTCTCGCGATTGGATATCCAGCTTGGGGTCACGCCTGCGGCGGCGCTCGCTCCGGTGCATACCGCACCGGCGGCTCCGGCACCCGCGACCTCGGTGGGAGATCGTTCTGAACAGAATCCGGCCGACTCTGCCTGGCATATCTCGCTGCGATTCGGCTCAGAGGTGCTCAGGAACGGCATGGATCCGCTGTCGTTTCTCCGGTTCTTGGGCACGCTGGGCGATGTGCTGCATCTTACGGTGATCACGGACGCCCTTCCGTCCGTCGACAAAATGGATCCCGAGAGTTGTTACCTCGGATTTGAAATCAGGCTGCGCAGTCAGGCGGACAAGGCGCAGATCGAGAACGTCTTCGAGTTTGTGCGCGATGATTGCCAGATTCGCATCCTTTCTCCGCGCAGCAAGCATGCCGAGTACGTGCAGTTGATTCAGGCACTGCCGGAAGACTCCATGCGCCTGGGGGAAATCCTCATCAAGAGCGGAGCCCTGACCAAGGCGGAATTGGAGCAGGCGCTGGCTCAGCAAAGCGTCGGCGGTCCTTCACAGACGACGGAGGCGGCCCCTCCTCCCGGCAACCCTCAGTTGGGAGATCTTCTCATCCAGCAGGGCGTGGTCGCGCCGGGACTGGTGCACGCCGCACTAGAGAAGCAGCAGCAAGTCAAAGAGCATAAGTCACAGGAAACCCGGTTCATTCGTGTCGAGGCGGACAAGCTGGATCAGCTCATCAACCTGGTCGGAGAGCTGGTGATTGCGGGAGCGGGCACGCAGTTGCTCGCGAAGCGGGCCGGGTTGGGCGATGTGCTCGAATCGACCTCGACCGTCTGCCGTTTATTGGAAGAAGTCCGCAACAACGCACTCGGCTTACGGATGGTGCAGATCGGCGCGACCTTCCAACGGTTTCAACGGGTGGTGCGTGATGTGAGCCTCGAGCTTGGGAAAGACATCGAGTTAACGATCACCGGCGGCGAGACGGAGCTGGATAAGTCGGTCGTGGAGCGCATCGGAGATCCGCTGATGCATCTGGTCCGGAACTCCATGGATCACGGGATCGAACCGCGCGAGTTGCGGCTGGAGCGAGGCAAGCCCGCGAAGGCCCATATCACGCTCAATGCCTATCACGATTCGGGCAGCGTCGTCATCGAAGTCACGGACGACGGCGGCGGCTTGAACCGTGAGCGCATTCTGAAGAAAGCACGAGAGCGCGGATTGATCGGAGAGACCCAGGTGCCGACGGAGGCTGAGATCTACAACCTGATTTTCGCGGCGGGGTTCTCGACGGCGCAGCAGATATCCAACCTCTCCGGAAGAGGCGTGGGGATGGACGTCGTCAAACGGAATATCGAAGCGCTCCGAGGGACGGTGGAGTTGCTCAGCAAGGAAACGGTGGGGACCACCGTGCAAATTCGCCTACCCCTGACCTTGGCGATCATCGACGGGTTCCTCGTCGGGGTCGGGCAGAGCCGCTACGTGATTCCGTTGGATATGGTGTTGGAATGCGTGGAAATGCCCGAGGCCGAGAAACAACTTGCCGGGCGCGAAGGCCATATCAGCCTGCGCGGGCAGGTGCTTCCCTTTATCCGTCTCCGCAGTCTGTTTGTCTTGGGCGGGGAAGCGGGGCTGCGCGAGAATATTGTGGTGGTGCAGTACGGCGGGCAGAAGATCGGGTTGGTGGTGGATTCACTGCAGGGAGAGTTTCAAACCGTCATCAAGCCGCTCGGTCAGCTGTTTGCGCAACTCAAAGGGTTCGGCGGGTTTACGATTCTCGGGAGCGGCGACGTCGCACTGATTCTCGATGTGCCGGCGTTGATCTATGCGGTGACTCATAGCGGATACAGCCCTGGCGGGGCGGGCGTTTCCGAGGCGGCGAGGCAAGAGATGTATGAACAGGCGGCATGAAGGTCTTACATAGAGGAGGCGGGCGATGGGAAAGCAGATGAAGTTAGGCGTGCGATTAGGGTTGGGGTTTGCCACGGTCTTGGTGCTGCTGGTGATCGCCTGCGGCATCGGCATCTACAATCTGAGTAATTTCAAGGATGTGACCAGCGTAATGGTCAATCAAGTAGTGCCGAAGGTGGCCTTGGCCAATGAGGTCATCAAGAACACCCTCGACAACGGCCGGACCGTCCGCAATATCGCGCTCGCCACCACGCAGGTGGAAATAGACGAGCTGTTTAAGCGGATGGAGGCCGTGCGGGCCAAAAACGGAGAAGCCCTCGAAAAGCTCGATAAGCTGCTGACGTTGCCGCGCGGGCGAGAACTGTTCAAGGCCATTACGGAGAAGCGGACGGCCTTGGGGACGAAGTATGCCGCGCTCGGACAATTGATCAAATCCTCGGATCGGCAGGCGCTGACGTTGTTCATCAAGCAAGAGTTCGGGCCGGCCAACAACGCATTCTGGGAATCGCTCGAAGTCATGGCGAAATTCCAGTCGGAACTGATGGACAAAGAAGCGAAGACGATGGCGGATACCTATGAGAGCGCCCGCAACGTCCTCGTGGCGGTCATGGTGATCGCGCTCGTCATGGGCGCTGGGGTCGGCCTCTGGATCACACGGTCGATTCTCACCGACATTGGCGGTGAGCCGGCGTACGCGCGGGACAGTGTCCGCCGGATTGCCGAGGGCGATTTAACGCTCGACATTCAGGTGGGTGACCGGGACAAGAGCAGCCTCTTATTTGCGCTGAAGGGCATGGTCGTGAGTTTGACGCAGGTGATTGGGCAGGTCCGGCAATCGGCCGACGCCCTGGCCAGCGCGTCGGAAGAAGTGAGCGCCACGGCGCAGTCTTTGAGCCAGGGGTCCAGCGAGCAGGCGTCGAGTGTGGAGGAGTCTTCGGCGTCGATCGAACAGATGACGGCTTCGATCAACCAGAACAGCGAGCATGCCAAGGTCACCAACAACATGGCGACCCAGGCATCGAAGGAAGCGAATGACGGCGGGCAGGCCGTGCAAGAAACCGTGACGGCCATGAAGCAGATCGCGGGGAAGATCGGCATCATCGACGACATTGCCTATCAAACCAATCTGCTCGCGCTGAATGCGGCGATCGAGGCCGCGCGGGCCGGCGCGCACGGCAAGGGATTTGCGGTCGTGGCGGCGGAGGTACGCAAGCTGGCTGAGCGGAGTCAAGTCGCGGCCCAGGAAATCGGCAATCTGGCCGGCGACAGCGTGAGCATGGCGGAACGGGCCGGCAAACTACTCCAGGAAATGGTTCCCGCGATCCAGAAGACATCCGACCTGGTCCAGGAAATCGCCTCGGCCTCCAGCGAACAGGCGTCCGGTGTGTCGCAGATCAATACGGCGATGACGCAGCTGAGCCAGACGACTCAGCAGAACGCGTCAGCGTCGGAAGAGCTTGCGGCCACTTCGGAAGAAATGAGCGGCCAGGCGCAGCAACTCCAGCAGGCCATCGCGTTCTTCAAGGTCAGCAGTCAAACCCCCGGCGCGAGTTCCGCGCGGCCAGCCAACGACAAACCGCGACAGGCGTTCAAGCCGGGGAACCGGAAGGAGTCGTCGCCGGGTGTTCCCTCCCAGGCGGAGACCGTTGCGCAGCCCGATCCGGCACAGTTTGTCCGATTCTAGGAGGTCGTTATGGGAACCGCATTGTCATCGCAGGAACCGGCCGGCGTGGACGAGGCCGGAGAAGAACAGCATCAATACCTGACCTTTCTCTTGGGAAAGGAACTCTTTGCCATCGGGATCTTGGGGGTGAAGGAGATCATCGAATACGGCACCCTCACGGCGGTGCCGATGATGCCGCCGTGCGTGCGAGGCGTGATCAACCTCCGCGGGCGCGTGGTTCCGGTGGTCGATCTGGCGGTACGGTTTGGGCGGCCGCTGACAGAGCCGGGGCGGCGCACCTGTATCGTGATCGTCGAAGTGGCCACCGAGGGGGATCATCGAGACATCGGCATTATTGTCGATGCCGTTAATCAGGTGATCGAGATCCTTCCGGAAGAAATCGAGCCGGCGCCCAGCTTTGGGGCGAACCTTCGCGGCGAGTTCATCCAGGGCATGGGGAAGGTGGATGGCCGTTTTGTGATCATTCTCGAAATCACGCGGGTGCTCTCGATCGACGAAATGGCGCAGCTCCGGAGCGGACAGGATGCGCTGACTTCGGCCAGCGGGCCAGCGGCTTCGGCATTGCAAGTGGCCGGGTAGCGCGCGGACCGGATCGGGCGCGAACGCGAGCCGTGGAGCGGGGCGACCACGAGGTCGTGTCTTGTCTTTCCGGGCGGTGCGCTCGAACGGAGTCGATCATCTTCACCCAGATATTTTGGAGCGGCGTGGGCGACGCCGAGGAACATCGTGGACGTGTCTGCCTCGAATGCCTCTACCGGCGAGATTGCGATTTCCGATCAGGAATTCGCCGACTTTCAGAAATTTGTCCATCACAGCGCGGGAATCACCCTTTCCGCTGCCAAGAAAGCGCTGGTGTCCGGGCGGTTGCTCAAGCGGTTGCGCCACTATCAGCTGGCGTCCTACCGCGAATACTTTCAGTTGATCATGAACGGGCAGGAACCCGCCGAACTGCAAACGGCACTCGATCTTCTCACGACCAACGAGACCTATTTTTTCAGAGAGCCGAAGCATTTCGAGTATCTTCGCACGACGATCCTGCCTGCCCGAAAGCCGGGAGAAGCCTTCCGGATTTGGAGCGCGGCCTGTTCGAGCGGAGAAGAGCCCTACACCCTGGCGATGGTATTGGCGGATAGTCTGGGGACGACGCCCTGGAACATCCTGGCGTCGGACATCAGCTCGCGAGTCTTGGCCGCCGCACAAACCGGCCAGTACAACATGGAGCGCGCCGAAAAAATCCCGCAGGCCTATCTCAAGGCCTATTGCTTGAAAGGGGTCGAGGAGCAGGCGGGAACCTTTCTGATCGATCCGAAGCTCAGAAGCCGTATTCGGTTTCTGTCGGTCAACTTGAATGCGTCGTTGCCGGAGACCGGGACCTTCGATGTGATTTTCCTTCGCAACGTCATGATCTATTTCAATGCGGAGACGAAGCGGCAAGTCGTGGATCGGTTGCTTTCCGTGCTGAAGCCCGGAGGGTATTTCATCATCAGCCATTCGGAAAGCCTGCATGGTATTACCGATCACCTGAAGATGGTCCGGTCATCGATCTATCGTAAGGCCTAGGCGATGGCACTGCCTGCGAACGTCACGGAGGTGTTTTTGCAGCCGGGAGAGTTTCATTTCGGCCATGCGAAGACGCGGATCAAGACCATCCTGGGTTCGTGCGTGGCGATTACGATGTGGCATCCGATCCTGCACATCGGCGGCATGTGCCACTTTCTCCTGCCGTCGCGGGACACCCGCGCCTCGGAGCGATTGGATGGGCGCTACGGAAGCGATGCGCTGCAATTGTTTTTGCAGGAGATGGCCAGGAAGGGGACGACGTTGAAGGAGTATCAGGTCAAGGTCTTCGGCGGCGGGGACATGTTTCCCTCGCTCGATAAGCGGGGAAAGGCGTTGGAGATCGGCATGCGCAACGTCGAGCTGGCCCGGAAGGCGCTGGAAGATTTGGGCGTGCCCGTGGCGGCGGAGCATGTCGGCGATGTCGGACATCGCCAGGTGATTTTCGATGTCTGGAGCGGAGACGTGTGGGTGAGGCATCAACGGATTCCCGCCAATGGCGGGCCAAATGTGGTGGGGGTCGCATAGGATGAAAACGATCAATGTGCTTGTCGTGGACGATTCAGCCACCGTGCGGCAGGTGATGACCGACCTGCTCAAGAAAGATCCGGAGATCCGCGTGATCGGCGCGGCCTCCGATCCGCTCTTTGCCATGGAGCATATGAAGAAGCAGTGGCCGGACGTCGTGACTCTGGATGTCGAAATGCCTCGCATGGACGGGATTTCGTTTCTGAGACATCTCATGGCGACCCATCCGACGCCGGTCGTCATCTGTTCGTCATTGACGGAAAAGGGAGCGGAAACGACCATGCAGGCGCTGGCCGCCGGCGCGGTCAGCATTGTCACGAAACCGCAGCTTGGGGTGAAGAAGTTTCTGGAAGATTCGTCGTCTCAATTGATCGAGGCGGTCAAGGCCGCGGCTCAGGCCAACATGAAATGTATGAAGGGAGGGACGCCTCCCGCTGTTCCCGTGGCGCAGAAGCTGACCGCCGATGCGGTCTTATCCGCCAGCACCCATGCGATGGCTCAGACGACCGATCGGCTGGTGGCGATCGGCACCTCCACCGGCGGCACGCAAGCGCTTGAAGTGGTGCTGACCGGAATCCCGCGCGTGTGTCCGGGCATTGTCATTGTCCAGCACATGCCCGAGAAGTTCACCGCTGCGTTTGCCGAGCGGTTGAACAGTATCTGTCAGATCGAGGTCCTGGAAGCGAAGACCGGCGACCGCGTCATTCCAGGCCGCGCGCTGATCGCGCCGGGCGGCCGGCACATGCTGCTCAAGCGAAGCGGTGCGCAATACCATGTGGAAGTGGTTGAGGGCCCGCTGGTGAACCGCCATCGCCCGTCGGTCGATGTGCTGTTTAGATCGGTTGCGAAATTTGCCGGGCGAAACGCACTGGGGATCATCATGACCGGCATGGGAGACGACGGGGCTGCGGGGCTGCTTGAGATGCGGCAGGCAGGCGCCCGCACGGTGGGGCAGAATGAGGCCACGTGCGTCGTCTATGGGATGCCCAAAGAAGCCATGAAGCGCGGAGCGACCGAACGGGAAATTCCTTTGACGTCCATCTCGCACGAGATTCTGGCCTATGGATAACCGGCTACGGTTTTTCTGTTCGCGTCTGTCTGTGCTTTCCGCATGCGACCGGCTCAACTCATCCTACCTCAGTGCCCATATTCTACCGAGACTCTCTGGCAACTAGTGTAGACGCAGGCGAAGCCGGTATAGTCCCCTGGGGCTTGAGTGGAGGCTCAGGGGGAATCCGGAGACCTAGGCGTGCCGAGGATCATCGTACATTTCGATATGGATGCGTTTTATGCTGCGATTGAGGAGCGGGATACGCCTGCGTTTCGTGGGCTTCCTCTTGTGGTAGGGGCCGATCCGGCGCAGGGGCGGGGGCGTGGAGTTGTCTCGACCGCGAATTACAAGGCGCGCGCGTACGGGATTCATTCGGCCACGCCGATTTCCACAGCCTGGCGTTTTTCGGAAGAAGCTCGTCGAAGGGGGCAGCCTCCGGTCACATTTGTCTCCGTCGATATGCGCAAGTACGCCGGCGTATCTTCCGCAGTGATGGCCATTGCCCGCCGTGCCGTTCCTGTGCTTGAGCAGGCGAGCATCGATGAGGCCTACGGGGATGTCTCCGGCGCCGGATCCTTCGAGGCCGCGTCTGAGTTGTGCCGTTCGATCAAGGCGGCAATTCTCTCGGAGGAACGATTGACGGCGTCGGTCGGGATTGGACCCAATAAATTGATCGCCAAGATTGCCTCCGGTATGCACAAGCCGGACGGGTTTACGGTCGTCACAGAGGCTGAGGCGGAAGCGTTTCTTGCGCCGTTGTCGGTACGGGCGATTCCGGGAATCGGGCCAAAGACGGAAGCGCTGCTGGCCGCGCAGCATATTCGTCTGGTTGAAGAGCTGAAACAGCTGAGCCCGGCTGAGATGGACGCGCGCTTCGGCAAGCGGGGGCGTGAATGGTATGCCAAGATTCGCGCACAGGACGACTCGCCGGTGGAGGAGCATTGGGAGCCGAAGTCAATCAGCGAGCAAGAGACCTTTGATGAGGATACGTTGGATTCACAGATTTTGGTGGAGCGGTTGTCGCAGTTAGGCGATGGGGTGTTTGCGCGACTGGTGGAGGAGGGATTCGACGCCTGCAGGACGGTTGCGATTACCGTGCGGTTCGCGGACTTCACCACAGTCACCAGGGCCCACACCTTTCCTGACCCGGTGCGGGATGGGCCGGCGGTGCGCCGCGAGTTGCTTAAGCTGCTGCTCCCGTTCCTCGATCGGCGGGAGAACCCGCGTCGTCAACGGATCCGGCTCTTAGGCGTGCGGGTGGAAAAACTGCAGTGAGTGAGCGGCGGGGCCGGGTCGTGGCGGACGGGGCTAGGGTGCTTGTTCGCTAAACCTGATGGTGTAGAGGTAGTGATAGAGACCTTTGCGCTCCAGGAGTTGCACGTGGGTGCCTGCTTCGACGACGTGGCCCTTGTCCAGGACGAGGATGCGGTCTGCACGCTGAATCGTGGAGAGTCGGTGGGCGACGACAAAGGTCGTCCGTCCGTCCATCAGTCGCTCCAGTGCTTCCTGAACCAGCCGTTCCGACTCGGTGTCGAGCGCCGATGTGGCTTCGTCGAGCAGCAGGACGCGAGGGTTTTTGAGAATTGCCCGGGCAATGGCGATACGCTGCCGCTGGCCGCCGGACAGGTTGATCCCCTTCTCTCCCACCACAGTCAGGTATTGGTCAGGAAAGGCTGAGACAAATTCGTGCGCGTGCGCTGCCTTGCTCGCTTCCTGCACCTCCGCCTCGCTCGCCTCGGGGTTCCCATAGCGAATATTGTCGAGGATGGTTCCGCCAAAGAGGATGGTTTCTTGCGGAACGAGCGCGACTTGCCGATACCAGCTATCCACCGTGACCTGTTTCAGATCGTGCCCATCCACGGTGATGCGGCCGTCGACGGGATCGTAGAAGCGATGGAGTAGATTGATGATGGTGGTTTTACCGGCTCCCGTCGGTCCGACAAAGGCAACGAGTTCGCCCGGTTGTGCTTCGAACGACAGGTGCGACAGCACCGGGGTGCGCGGGTCGTAACTGAAGCTGACCTGTTCCGCCCGCACGTGGCCCCTGACGGTGGAGAGGACGTGCGCATTCGGGGCATCTTGGATGTCCGGTTGTGCGTCGAGTATTTCAAATACGCGCTGGGTGGCGCCCTGAGCCTCTTTGATTTGGGCGAAGACGCGGGCGGCCGAACTGAATGGCCCGATCAGAATTCCTGCGAAGAGGACGAAAGCGAAGAGATCGCCCGGTGTGACGGTGCCTTCGATCACTTGGGTGCCGCCGTACCACAGCACGGCGGCGGCGGCTGAAAATGTCAGCAGGCTGATGACAGGGATGAAGAGGGCCATGATGCTGGCCCGTCTCAGTGAGAGTGATAGGCCATATTGGACCGCGGTTAAGAAACGGTCTTCTTCCCGTTTTGTTTGCACGAACGACTTCACAATGCGTATGCCGGAAATGACTTCTTCCAGTAGGGTGCTGAGCGCTGCGGTTTGATCCTGGATTGAGGTCGAAAGGAGTTTCAGCTTACGTCCAAAAAACTTGGCGACGAGCACCAGCAATGGGAGGAGCAGCAGGATCAGGAGGCAGAGCCGCCAGTTCATGGCCAACAAGAAGCCGATGCCGCCTATGAACGTCACCACTTGCTTAGCCGTGTCGATGGGGGTCTCCGTGACAATGGACTGAACGACGGTGACATCGTTCATCAGCCGGGACAGTAATTCTCCCGTTCGCCTTCTGGAGAAAAAACTGACCGCGAGGCTTTGTAAATGCGCAAAGAGATGGGTGCGGAAATCGGCGACAACCCGTTGGGAGATCCAGGCGGTGAGGTAGCTGTGCCCCATCGAGCAGAGGCCTTGCAGGAGAACCAGGCCGATGAATATCCCGATCAATTCCGTCATGCGGTCACGATCGTGTTGGACGGTAATGACGTCCCAGAGCGTGCCGGCCAGGCGCAGTAGGGCCAGATTGATGGCGGCGACCCCCATCACGAGAAGTCCCGCGAGGATCATTCGTGGGAAGTAGGGCCGTACAAATGGAAGAAAGCGTCTAAAGGGTGACATGGGCGCGGGAGTATCGATGTGAGAGCCTAATCCCACCGCCCTGGGTTATCCCCATATGGGGTACGCAGGTCGATGAGATGCAGCCGAGATGGCGGAAAGACAAGGCGCTAGAGCTGCGAGATAGACTCGATCAGGTTCTTATTGAGGGCCACATAGTCAGAACGATCAGTATCGTTAATGACCACGTCCGTCAGGCTGATAAAGAGCCGCACTTCCTCGTTGATCGCGTCCGAGACGCGATGACGCATTGGCGGAACGAGAAAGTCCCCCACGTAGGTGCAATTCACCGTACGGACGCGGATGCGAACCTTCTTGCCTTCCGGCACAATGTCCTCCTCCCGGTAAACGGGGTGAGCTTAGCTCTTACGACGTAAGAATTTTTGGCGTCTGCGCAACTTCTTGTACTTGTGCTTGCGCATTTTTTTCCGCCGCTTTTTTAACACGCTCGACATGCAATGAATCTCCAAAGACGCGGGAGTCTAGAGACTTTTAGGTCAAAAAGCAAGCCTGTCGATGACTGGCTGCGAATGCATAATTGTGATGCGGCTGTTCCCCGATTGGTTCGACGGCATCGCCGCGCCTTGACCGATCCCCAGGACGTTCCTATACTGCAAGCCTATGGATACGAATCTTCCGGTATCTCCGTTTTATCTGCGCATGCTCCGTTGGTGCGGAGTGGCGGTATTACTGACTGCCGTGGCCTGTTCATCGAAGACGCTTCAGTATCCTGAGGATCATGAGCGTTTTATCCATATCGATCGGGCGGTGGAAGCGCTACGGGAGGCGTATCAGCATCGAGACCGTTCTGCGTTTCAGGACGTGATGCTGCCCGCGGAGTCGTTAGAGCAAATCCAAGCTGAAGCCGCGCAGGACTTCGAATTATTTCAATCCATTCAGCTGGACTTCAAGACCGAGCGCATCATGATCGACGGGGAGAATATTGACGTATATGTGCATTGGCAGGGGGTCTGGAAGAAAAATCCGGACGATGCCGGCATTCGTCAACGTGGACATGCCCGTCTACAGTGGATAGGTAAACAGTCGATTCTTCTCCGTGGTGTACAGGGTGATTTGCCGTTCGGGATGAAAGTGCGCCAGGCGTTATCCGACCTCCCCGCAGCGCCGCAGAAATCGCTTCCCCAATGAAACCATCAGCTTCGCGGTCGCGAAAATCTTCTACTAGCCCTCAAGCTGACTTCCTCGTCATCGGGAGCGGTGTTGCCGGGTTGCGTGCGGCACTGGAGTTGAGCCGTGAAGGCCGTGTCATCATGCTGACGAAGGGGCATCCACTGCAGAGCAATTCGATCTACGCGCAAGGGGGCGTGGCGGTGGCCCTCAGTGAAGAGGATGATGTCGCGATTCACCGGACCGATACGTTGAGGGCCGGCCACGGGCTGTGTCGTCCCGAGGCGGTTCGGGTGCTGGTGGAGGAAGGGCCGGCGCGGATTCAGGAGTTAATCCGGTGGGGCGCAAAATTCGACAAGACGGATGGGAAGTTTGCCTTTGCCCGAGAGGCGGCGCATAGCCGGAGCCGCATTTTGCGTGCGCGCGGAGATGCCACGGGCAACGAAATGGTGCGCGCGCTGATGGCGCAGGTCGCGCGGCAGAAGCGCATCCAACGGCTCGACTATCATTTCACGGTTGATCTGGTAGTTGAAGAGGGACGTTGTTGCGGGGCTGTTGTGCTTGATGAGGCATCGTCGAAGCAGTTCATCATCCCCGCAAAAGCCGTTGTATTATCGACAGGCGGCGCCGGGCAGATTTACGCCCGGACGACGAACCCTCCCAACGCCACCGGTGACGGCATGGCGATGGCGTTTCGGGCGGGAGCCATGCTGCAGGATATGGAGTTCGTCCAGTTTCATCCGACCTCGCTCTATCTCCCTTCCAGTCCGCCGTTTCTCCTGTCCGAAGCAATGCGCGGCGAAGGCGGGCAGTTGCGCAACAACAAGGGCGAACTGTTTATGCAGCGATACCATCCGCTCGGGGCCCTTGCCCCGCGGGATATCGTCTCGCGGGCAATCTGGGCTGAGATGGCGGCGACGCGTGCCCGGCATGTGTACCTTGATGTCACACATCTGGGGGCCGAGTTCATCAAGCGCAGATTCCCAACAATCTATGCCACCTGTCTGCGGTCCGATATTGATATCACGGAAGAGTGGATTCCTGTCTCGCCTAGCGCCCACTACATGATGGGCGGGGTGTGGACCGACATAAACGGGGCTACTACACTGCCAGGGCTATTCGCGGCCGGCGAAGTGGCTTGTAGTGGTGTGCACGGAGCCAATCGTCTGGCGAGCAATTCGTTATTGGAAGGACTGGTCTTTGGTATGCGGGCGGGTGTCACTGCGATCGCGTTTGCTCAGGGACACGCGTTTCCTGAGCTGTCTTCCCGCGCAGAGCCCCCTCAGCCCACAGGAGAGGCGACGCTCGAAGATGTGGAGAAGCTCAGGAGTTCGCTCCGCCGGACGATGTGGGGACAGGTCGGGGTGATCCGGTCGCGGGAGTCGCTCATACGCGCTACGGCTCAATTATCCCGCTGGGCCCAGCTTGTTGCCAGGTTCTCTACAACGAGAGCTGAGCTGGAAGTGAAGAACATGGTGCAGGTCGCGCATTGTGTCGCGGAAGCCGCATTGTGGCGGGAAAACAGCGTCGGGGCGCATTTTCGCTCAGATTGCCCCGAGGCGAAACGGCCAGGCTGGAAGCAGCACAGTCAGTTGCGGATCGCCAGCGATACTACTGAGCCGAGGTCGGCAAAGAAGCGGGGAGTGGTTGTGGCGCTGCAGATTCGGCAGCCGCGAGCACGCGCCCGGTCATCGCGCCGTCCTTAATCAGAAACGTTCGGTAATAACGAATGACTTTCCTGACGTATTGGCGGGTTTCGTCGATCGGCGGAAGTCCGCGGTAGCGATCCACGGTATGTTCCCCGGCATTGTAGGCTGCAAGGGCCAACGGAAGATTTCCCCGGAAACGATCCAGCAACTGACGCAGATATTTCGTCCCTCCCCCGATATTATCTTCAGGATCGTAGAGGTCCCGCACTTCGAGGCGAATGGCGGTTTGTGGCATCAGCTGCATCAGGCCGATGGCGCCGGCGCGTGACACGGCCATCGGGTCGAAGCCAGATTCCGCTTTAATGACCGCCCGGATGAGGGCGGGGTGTAGTTGGTGCCGCCGGGAGTACCGGCTGATCATCGGTTCGAGCTCCCGTTCCGACAGAACGGGATGGAGTCTGTTTGGCTGTGTGGCAATTCGCCGGTAGCGCAGGTCCGTCGGCACATTGGTCAGTGAGATGGTCCCGTTGGCATCGATGTATTGGTAGATCTCTGCCTGTGCGGCAGGGAGTCCTTGAAGAAGCCAGTGCGCTCCCACGAGGGCTGTTCCGAGAAGTAGTCGAGAGGTTTTCAATTGACCGTTCCTTCGCGCGCTTGTTGTGTTTGGCATGGTCAAACGATAGCAGCCTGCACCTGGGTGTCAAGGATTTGCACGTCTTATGCCCTCTCTTGTCGTGAGGGTATTGCAATGAAAGCAATGGTTTGACTGGAAAGCGGTTAGCCGAGAGGTTCCAGGAATCGACTTCGATTGTCGATAAAATGGCGGTGTAATTGGCGGGTGAGTGGGCCTGGGGTGCTGTGTCCTATAGATTGACCGTTGACTGAAACGACCGGCATAACCTCCATGCTGGTATTAGTCAGGAAGCATTCGTCGGCATGCAGCAGCTCTTCCGGAGTGAATCGTCCTTCGTGCACGGGGATCTTCAGCTCTCCCGCCATCTGCAACAGGATCGTTCGCGTAATGCCGTCTAAGAGGCCGCATTCTACGGAAGGTGTGTACAGCCGGCCTTGTGAGATGAAAAATACATTGCTCACGGTACCTTCCGTGAGGTGCCCTTCCCAATTCAACAGGAGCGCATCGAAGACCCGCGCGGCAATCGCTTCCCGTTTCGCCAGAATATTATTCAGGAAATTGGTGGCCTTGATTTGCGGGGAGAGCGCACTCGGCAGGTTGCGCCTTGTCTGCGCAATGACGAGTGACACGCCGCGCTGGTACAACTCGGCAGCGGGCGGATGGAGCGGTTTGGCCATGATGACGACAGTGGGTGTCTGGCAGAGGGCCGGGTCAAGGCCGATCTCTCCTACTCCGCGGGAAACGGTAATTCGGAGATAGGCGTCGGTCTGATCATTCCCCAGCTGATTGCGATCCATCGCTTCGTGCAAGAGGCGCGGCCACTCGCTCGGCGGGATGGGGACAGTCAGTCCGATGGCGTCGGCGGAGCGGTGTAGGCGTGATAGATGATGATCGCGCATGAAGATCCGCGCTCCGTATGAGCGGATCGTTTCATAGACCCCGTCTCCGTAGAGAAAGCCATGATCGAAGACGGATATTTTCGCGTCCTGTTCCGTGACGAATCGATCGTTGAGAAAAATCCACATGCTGGATGTTACGACAACGCGCTCAGGAATGCCTGTGCCTTATGCATCGTCTCCTCGTATTCCTTGGCCGGATCAGAGTCCGCCACAATGCCGGCACCGACCTGGAGGGAGCCCTGTCCTTCGTGAAGCACCAGCGTGCGGATGATGATGTTGAAGTCGAGGTCTCCGCTCCAGCTTAGGTAGCCCATCGATCCGGTATAGGGGCCTCGCCGTACAGGTTCCAATTCGTCGATGATTTCCATGCAGCGAATCTTGGGTACGCCCGTGATGGTGCCACCGGGGAAGACGGCTTGCAATAAATCGAATCCGGTCACCTCGGTCCGCAGTTGTCCAGAGATGTGCGACACCAGATGGCTGACGTGGGAATATTGCTCAATCGACATGAGTTCATCGACGAGGACGGAGCCGAACTCACACACGCGGCCGAGGTCGTTTCGCTCGAGGTCGACGAGCATCAGGTGTTCGGCGCGTTCTTTTTCATTGCTCAGCAGTTCTTCCCGCAACCTGTGGTCGTCGGAAGCGTCCCGGCCTCGGCGCCGGGTTCCGGCGATCGGGCGGGTATCGGCCGATCGGCCTTCCAGCCGAACTAAGCGTTCCGGCGATGTACTGATGAAGCTGGTGTTCCCCATGCGCAACAGGCCGGAGAACGGTGAGGGGTTCATGCGGCGCAGGCGCGCATAGGCTTGGAGTTCCGTCGCGAGTCCCGCCTGGTGAGTGAAGCTGTCGCTCGTAACTGAAAAGCGATGTGAGAGGTTGGCTTGATACAGATCTCCGGCGGCGATGTATTCCTGGCAGCGTCGGACGCGGTCCATATAGGAGTCTTGGGTTTGTTGCGGTCGAAAGCTGACTGGGGCGAATGAATGGGCTGACGGCGCTTGGGGGTGGGGCGAAGACAATTGCGCCTCTAACGCCGCGAGTCTGTCGCAACCCTCCCGATAGAGCTTCTCTCGAGGCTCCCCGAGGAATCGTTTGAGCGGGGGGCAGAACATCAAGTGCCATTCGTCGGATGAGTGATCGAATGCGACCACCAGATCGTAAAAGGCGAACTCCAAGTCCGGGAAATGAAGATCGTCGTCGGCGTCGTTCGGCAATGATTCGAATTGACGCACCAGGTCATAGCTCAGATACCCCACGGCCCCTCCGAAAAACGGCGGAGTTCCAGGAGGGCGAGCAATGGTGGATTGTTGCATCAGGCGCGCGAGTGTTGAAAACGGCGCTTGTCCGGTTTGGGTTTGTCCATCGGCTGACCGGAGAGTCCAGTTGTGATGCTTGCCCGAAAAGGTCTGGTAGGGATCGGTCGCGAAGAATGAGTAGCGCCCAGTGGTTGCTGGTCCTTTGCCGCTTTCAAAGAGAAATGAGGGGTGCCGGTCTGACGCCACGCGGGCATACCGTTCGAATGGGCTGAGCGGCCAGCCTCGTTGGCTCACGCACAGGGGTTGCGGAGCCCCGTGAAGAAAGGCTGTGGCGGATGGTCGTGTCGTTGACATGAATTCAGAAAATCCGACCGATTTCAGTTGGGCCATACTATACCGTAGCGCTTTCGAGAGAGACAGGGCCCCTAACGGCTTGACATTTCAATGAGGATTCTGCTTGAATTGCGCGCTCGCAATCGGTTGAGCGCCTCATTCAGATTCTTGTCTGAGCATTGACCGGTGAGTAACAGAATGCCCCCTTCTCAAGATCCGTTTTATGCGGGGCTCGGCCAGGCGGTTCGAATTGGAACCGACCTGCTAGCCTCGTTGATTGTCGGGGGTGGTGTAGGCTGGGTGTTAGATACCTACCTCCTTGATTCCACTCCCTGGGGAATGGTGGTGGGGCTAGTGCTTGGAGTAATCGCCGGAATACGAAACGCATATCGGGCGGCTATGCAGTGGCCGGGCTCGCCACCTGATACAGAAAGCAAGGAATAGCTGTGGAAGAAAGTCCGCTCCATTCGTTTGAACTGCATAACTACATCCCGCTCTCCCTTGGTGGAATCGATATTTCCATTAACAAAGCGGTCATCATCATGTGGGTGGTGGTGGCGTTGGTCGCATTCTTAATGCTCAAAGCAGGATCGGCTCGCCAACTTGTGCCGGGAAAATTACAGAGTCTGGCTGAAATGTTGGTTGATTTCATTCGTGGCATCATCCTCGATACGATGGGGAAAGAGGGGATGCAGTTTTTCCCGCTTGTCGCGACGCTATTTCTCTTTATTCTTTTTTGCAATCTGATCGGGCTCATTCCCGGTTCGTATACAGTCACAAGCCAGATTATCGTAACAGCCGTGTTTGCCTGCGTTGTGTATGGGCTCAGTCTTGTCATGGGATTCCTCTTGCATGGGGGCAAGTTTTTGGGGATTCTCGTGCCGCCGGGAACTCCAGGATGGCTCTTGCCGCTGATGATTCCTATCGAATTGATCAGCCAATTAGCTCGGCCGATTTCATTGGCGGTTCGATTGTTTGCCAACATGACAGCCGGGCACGTCATTCTCGGGGTGCTCTTCGGTTTGTCGATCAGCGGCGGGCTGCTTATCGGTTGGTTGCCGTTTGCCTTTACGATTGCAATGAACGGGTTGGAAGTCGGCATTGCGTTTATTCAAGCCTATATTTTTACCGTGTTGACGTGCGTCTATTTGGGTGACGCATTCCATCTGCACGGCCATGATGACCACGCGCATTGATCGCGTGTCAGCCAGACAAGGGAGGAGTTGGACACAATGGATTCAGCAGCAGCAGCATTATTGGGTATGGGATTGGCGGCGGCGGGGTTTGCCGGTGCCGGTATCGGAATCGGGTACATCTTCGGCAAGATGATTGAAGCCGTGGCTCGCCAGCCTGAAGCGGAAGCCCGCGTCGGCAAGTACATGTGGATCGGGTTTGCGCTCGTGGAAGCCATCGCACTGTACGGGCTTGTCATTGCGTTCATCATCATGGGTCTTCGCAAATAACCGTGTTGAGCCATGGGTGCTCAGTGCGGAGTCCTGCGCTCAGTACTCGGGATTCAGCCACAGTCGTGTAGGTTAAAACTATGCCGCAGTTTGAATCGGGGTTTTTCTCGTCGTTGATTTTCTGGGAGATTTTGTCCTTCGGAATTCTGTTCTTCGTGCTCTATAAGTTTGCCTTTCCAGGCATCCTGGCCGCCCTCGAAGAGCGGGAGAAGAAGATCAAGGACAGCCTCGACCAGGCTGAACGTCACCGTGCAGAGTCTGAGCGGGCCTTGAAGACCTATGAGGCAAAGCTCAGTACAGCGGCGAAGGAAGCCGAAGCCATTCTGGCCGCAGCTCAAGAGCGGGCGCAGCGGTTGCTTGATGAGAACGAGCAGCGGATGAGCACGGAAGCGGAGCGCATCAAGGGCGATGCTACACGGGAAATCGACCATGAGCGCCGGAAGGCCATCCAGGACATTCGCAATCAGACTACGGAGCTGGCGTTGGCGGTGGCGGAAAAGGTGGTGCAGCGCAGTCTTACAGATGCGGATCACCGGAAATTTGCCGACGAAGCGCTCAGCGCCCTGTCGAAGTCACACTCCTAATCAATCGTTCATTGCTCTACTTGGCCGGGCGCGGTGGGTCTATGCTCACCCCGCCAGGCCGATACCCATCTAAGTCAATCGTCACAAACCGAAAGCCGAGTTCCTTCACGTGACGGCTGATCCTCGTCCCTCGTTCACCTTCGATTATTCGAGCCAGTTCATCCTGGCTGACTTCGATTCTGGCGATCTCACCGTGATCGCGCACGCGGCAGTGCCGGAATCCTTCTGCCAGTAATACTTCTTCGGCTTGTTCCACCCGGCTGAGTTTTTCCCTCGTAATTGTGATGCCTCTGGGAATGCGCGAAGACAGGCAGGCGGCCGCTGGTTTGTCCCAGTTCGACAGGCCGAGATCTTTTGCGAGCGATCGGATTTCAGCTTTTGAGAGATTGGCTTCGACCAGCGGGCTGCGGACTCCCCATTCACGGGCGGCTCTGAGGCCGGGACGATCATCGCTTAGGTCGTCGAGATTGGTTCCATCCACGATGACGGCAGCCGCGCGTGCTTTTCTTAACTTGCCCAGCAAGTGATAGAGATCGGTTTTGCAGTGGAAACAGCGGTTGGCATCGTTTTCGGTGAAGGCGGAGATCAGCAGCTGATCGGTCTGGACCAGTTCATGGCGCACCCCGATTTCTTTTGCGACGCGGGTGGCTGAATCCAATTCGACGGCAGGGAAGGTCGGTGAAATTGCCGTCACCCCCACGGCGCGGTCCAGCAATTGGTCATGGGCAACTTTCAAGACCACCGTGCTGTCGATGCCGCCTGAATAAGCAACCAGGACAGAATCCATGGCCGCGAAGATCTCGCGTAAATGAAGGAGCTTGTGTTCGAGTGAAAGAGGCTGCATAGCGGCCCGGTGTCGTGAGATCTCTTACTGGCGGACCTTGGCTTTAGCCACGTTACCTACGACGACAAGCGCATAGTGCTGCGGGTCGAGGTACTGCCTAGCGACGCGCTGCACGTCGTCTTTCGTGACGCGTTCAATCCATTTCGGATACTGGCTGAAATACTCGAATCCCAATCCATAATACTCGACCTGGGCCAGCACCTGAGCCAGTTTGGCGGTCGAATCGAGGCGGAGCGGGAAGCTGCCTACCAGAAACGATTTCGCTTCCGACAATTCCTGGTCGCTGACCGGGCTGTCGCGGATTCCTTTGATCTCCGTCAGCACGCCGGTGATCGCTTGATTGGTGGCTTCGGTCCTGGTTTGAAGATTCACCCAAAACGAGCCGGGCTGCATGCGTGCGTCATAGTGGCTCATGATGCCATAGGCGAGTCCCTGCTTGTCGCGAATCGAGTCCATGAGCCGCGACGAAAACCCTCCGGCGCCGAGAATGTGGTTCATGACGGTGATGGCATAGTAGTCCGGATTATTCCGGCTGATTCCCCCGTGGCCGAGGACGATCGTGGACTGGGTCAGGTCTTTCTCGATGAGCTGGACGGACTTTTTATCGACCACAGCGGGCTTCTTTGTGGTGCGGTTCTGCGGCGTGCCTTTCTTCCAGCTTCCGAAATGGGTCTGTACGAGGGCCGTCGCTTGTTCAACGGACAGATCTCCGACGATGGTCAGGATGACCTGATTGGGGAGATATTCCTTTGCGTAGAAGCTTTGTACGTCCGCCAACGTTATCTTGCCGACCGTCTCTTCGGTGCCTTGTGCCGGCCACCGATAGGGATGGTTGTGGAAAACCAGTTGGTTGAAGGCTTTCATGGCCACGTGGCCGGGATCGTCGCTGTCGCTGGCGATTTCACCTTGGATCTGTGAGCGCACTCGTTCGAATTCATGCTTGGAGAAGGCGGGATGCATCAACACATCGGCGAGGAGGGTAAAGCCCAGATCGACGTCCTTTTTCAGGATACGCGCGGAGGCGGTCGTAAAGTCTTCTCCCGCTTTCGCTTCCAAGGACCCGCCGACAAAATCGATTTGCTCGGCCAATTGCTTCGCCGACCGGCTGGTGGTTCCTTCATCCAAGAGGCTCGCAACAAGATTGGCGACGCCGGCCTTGTCGGGTGGGTCGTAGGCCGACCCGGCTTTAACCAAGGCATGAATTTCCACGATCGGGAGAAAGTGCTGCTCCAGGACCAGCACGGTCATTCCGTTGGGCGTGGTGAATTTGATCGGAGTGATATCGGCTGCCTGTACGGGCGTAGTGAGAGAAACGACGGCCGTAATGAAAAGCAGTGCGCCGGTGCTACGCCATCGGTTCATTCGAGTGAATCGTCCTGCTGCTGTGGTAATGACCATCATAGTCAGATCTTTCCGGCATGAGCGGCGGACGAATTGGGACATCATGATCAGATCTTCCCGGCATGGGCGGCGGACGAATTGGGGCATCGTGGTTAGGGCTTCCCGGCATGAGCGGCGGTTGGTTGGGGCTCCGGCGCTTTGGGCGGTTGAGGAATCAGAATGCCGACGGTCCGATTATCCGAGGTCAGATAGTGTTTCGCCACTCGCTGAATGTCTTTGGTTGTCACCGCGCGAATGCGCTCCAGAAATTGATCGACTCGCCGCCAGCCTGCCCCGATCGACTCCGATTGCCCCAACAACATGGCATGGCGGAAGTTCGAATCCTGTTCGAATACGTGCGCAGCTTCCACCTGGTTTTTTGCCCGCTGCAATTCCAGTTCAGTCGGCGGCTCATTTTGGAGCCGGGTGATTTCGCGATACAGGGCGTCTTCGACGGCGTCCACTTTGGCCCCCGGATTCACCAGCGCATAGAAGTAGAACAGGCTGGGGTCGGTCTGCATCAGGCTGTATTCAGCCCCGACGGCCAGCGAATTCTTTTGATCGTAGACGAGGCTCTGATAGAGGCGTGAGCTTTTTCCATGCGAGAGGATCGACTCTAGAATATCGAGGGCGTACGAATCGTCGCTGGAATAATTCGGCACGCGGAATCCCAGCATGACAAAGGGGACTTGCGCTTCACGTTTCAAGAGAAAGCGCCGTTCACCGCGCTGCTCCGGCTCGACCGCCAGCGTGGCCTTTGGACTCGGACCCTTGGGGATCGGTTCGAAAAGATGTTTGATGGTCGGGAGCAAGGAGTCGGCCTTGATATCGCCCACCACGATCAACGTCGCGTTGTTCGGCGAGTAGTAGGTGTCGTAGTGGCGCTGCAAATCGTCCAGCGACATGGCATCTAGGTCGGCAAACCACCCGATCACGGGCCAGTGGTAGGGGTGGCTGAGGTAGGTCTGAGCGAAGAGCGTCTCCACGAGCGCTCCTTGGGGATCATCCTCTGTGCGCAGCCGGCGTTCTTCTTTGACGACTTCCCGCTCGGTTTGGAATTCGCTGTTGTCGAGAATCAGCCCCTGCATGCGGTCGGCTTCCATTTCCAAGGCGAGCTCGACGCGATCGGCTGCGAGGTTCTCAAAATAGGCGGTAAAGTCCTGGCTGGTAAAGGCGTTGTCGACGCCGCCGTTCTTCCGGATGATCCGGGAGAAGGAGCCTTTCGGATACTTGGCCGTGCCTTTGAACATCATGTGTTCAAGCATATGAGACAGCCCGGCCCGGCCCATGACTTCATTCCGCGAACCCACCTTGTACCAGACCTGCACGGTCGCGACAGGGGCCTTGGGGACTTCTACGAGCAGGACCTTCATCCCGTTGGACAAGAGGTATTCGTGTGGCTCAGCGGCGAAGCTCGTTCCTGCCCACAGGCAGAGAGCGAGTACGGTGAAGAGGACTGAGCGATGACGGTGGTGTTGTGACTTCATAGTTGGGTGAGTCGCACGAGGCATGCTAACAACGGGATTCGATTTGTGTCAAGGCAACGGACGCCTGGTTGGCCGGAACATTGCCCAATTGACCGCAGGCGCCCAGTACGTCGCGCCCCCGGCTTTTACGAATGAATGCGTCGATGCCGGCGCGGGTCAATATCGCCTGGAACGTGAACACGCGATCATCAGTGGGCCGCCGGAAGGCATTTCCTGGAAACTCATTGAACGGGATCAAGTTCACTTTGCCCCGGATTCCCGCGAGCAGTTTCACGAGGCGACGGGCATCGTCATCGCTGTCGTTCACCCCGGCCAGTACGACATATTCAAACGTCAGCCGCCGCATGGGCGGGAGCGGATACCGGCGGCAAGCGGCCATGAGCGTTTTGAGCGAAGCGATCTGACTGGCCGCGGGCATCAAACGTTGCCGTTGTTCCTCTGTCGTGCCGTTCAAGGAAATCGCCAGATTTACCCCGAGCGCCGCGACGTCTTTCAAACGGGTCGCTAGTCCCGCAGTTGAGACCGTAATGCGGCGCGGCGACCAGCCCAGTCCCCACGATTTATTTGTCAGGCAGCGGATTGCAGCGGACAGCGCCTCACTATTCGCCAGCGGCTCGCCCATGCCCATGAAGACTAGATTGGTCAGGCGCTCCTCGCCGGTCAGATGATCCTGAGCGGTCAGGACCTGATCGACAATTTCATGCGCCTTGAGGTTGCGCTTGAGTCCCATCGTGCCGGTCAGGCAGAAGCCGCAGTCCAGCATACAGCCGACTTGTGTCGAGACGCAGAGCGTCAGCCGGTCTTCATCGGGAATCAGGACGGTTTCAATGCGCAGACCATCGTCCAAGGTCAGGAGCAATTTGCGCGTGCCATCGGATGATTGGAGTATCGTGCAGTCTTGGGTGCGTTGAATTGTTGCGACGGTTGCCAGTTTCTCGCGATCGCTCTGTGAAAGATCCGTCATCTGCGCGATGGCGCGCGCCCGGCGTTGATAGAGCCACCGCAATATCTGTCCGGTCCGGTAACCAGGCCAGCCGAATCCACGAACAAGGGTGGCCATCTGGGTCTCGGTCAGACTCAGTAAGTTTGTTCGCGGGCGCGAAGGTTCAGGCATGGACAGATCTGTGTTCATTGATGAGGGCAGGGTATCACAGGGTGAGGACAATCGGCAGCATCCGTTCTGCCCTAAGCCTGGAATCAAGCCCGACCCCTCCTACCCCTGCGGTCTGTAATGTGTTACTACATTTGACTATGAAGACGACATCCCGTTCGGTGCTCATTTCCGCTGTGATTCTTGTGCTGTTAGGGCCGTCTCCTGATCGGGCGGCGGCCTCGCAGGTGAGCAATGGCGAGGTGTCGGCTGCCGGATCCTGCGAATCTGCCGAAGAGTGTTTTCTTGCCGCCGCCCAACCCAAGGAGCGCTTGGGCAATCAACTGACCAAAGATCAAGTCGCGGCGCTCAAGTTAGAGCGCTTGCGATTATTGGCGGAGCGATTTCCCGGTTCGGTCTGGGCCAAGCGCGCGGGAGTGTTATCTGGGGTATTGTTGATTGAACGGAATCCCGCGGCGGCCATGCCGTTTTTGCGGGCGGGGCAACGCGATCTCCCGATGCTCGATGATTACCTGCGTCTCTGGATGGGTGAGGCGACGTTGCATCTGGGCGATGCAAAGGAGGCAGCCGGACTATTTGAAAGTGTGGTCCAGACGGTGTCGGACTCCAATCTGAGCAGCCTCGTGGCGCTCCGCGCCGGAGAAGCCTGGTATCAAGCCGCAAGTTGTCCGGAGGCGCTGGGCTGGCTGACGAAGGCGGTGGCGAATACCGAAAAAGACAAAGATCCTCTTGTGCCGAAAGCGTGGTTGCGCATGGCAGCTTGTTATCTTCGGGCCGGTCAAATTGCCGAGGGGCGAACGGCGCTCAAGCAACTGTGGGTCCGGTTTGCCTCTGCCCCGGAAGCGAAAGAAGCGGAGGCGCTGCTCCTTACAAATCTTGGCGGGGAGCCGTGGGCGGCATCATCGGAGGATCATTTCAATCGGGCGCAGTCGTTTCTCGGTCAGGCGTTGCATGCGGAGGCGATCGAGGAGCTGAAAAAGTTTTTGGCGATGGATCCGGGTTCGCCGCATCGCGGGAGCGCGAAGCTCAAGCTCGGCGTTGCGCAGGTGCGGCTGAAGCAATACGATCAGGCCCGCGAGACGTTTCGGGCGTTGACGGCCGAGCATGTTGCGGAATCCGATGAAGCCACGGTCTGGCTGGCGCGAGTCTACCTGCGGCAGGCAATGGGGGCGAAGCTGCTGGAGTTGAGCCGGTCGTTGGATAAGCTGTCGCTGTCGGCGGAACAGAAGGGGCAGATCAACATCTTTGCCGGGATCTGGCTGGAAGATCAAAAGCAGTTTAATGAAGCGATCGCCAAATATCGGTTAGTGACGAGGGCCGGAGAGCCGGCCACTCAGCGGGCCGAGGCGTCCTGGCGCGTGGGATGGGCTCTCTACCGCATGGCGCGGTACAAAGAGGCCATCGAAGTTTGGCAACATATCATCGATCAGCGCGACAGTGATTATGAACCGCAGGCGCTCTATTGGATTGCCCGTTCCCTGACGCAGACCCAGAATGGCCGGGCGCGCGATGTCTATGCGCAACTGTGCCGGCAGTACCCCTTTACGTACTATTGCCAACTGGCCAGGGAACAGGCGCCTGATGCGGTGCTTGAAATTGGAGGCCAGGCCGCACTCTCGACGGTGGCGGAGTCGCCGACTGCCGAAGTGGTCGCGCCTTCGTTGATGAAATTTGCAGAGGTCGAACAGCAGCCGGCCTATCGACGGGCCTTGGAGCTGAAGATGTTGGGGCTTGAATCCGATGCGGCGCGTGAATTGGCGGCTCTTACCGAGCAGTATACCCGTGACCCGGATGTCTTGATGACGCTGTCGATGCGGCTGAATGAGGTGGGGGCCTATAACCACGCGCTGCGTTTAGCCCGTGCCCGGTTTCGCGAAAAGTTGGAACGCACCGGTGGAACGGTGGCGCCGGGTCTCTGGAGTGTGGCCTATCCCACCGGGTTGATCCCGACGATCAAGACGCAGGGATTGAACGGCGTGAATCCCTATTTGGTCGCGGCTATTATTCGAGAAGAGAGTCAATACGATGTACGGGCGGTCTCGCGGGTCGGCGCAATCGGCTTGATGCAGGTCATGCCGGCCACGGCGAATCAGGTCGCGCAGCGGCATCATTTCCCCGCGGTCACTCGGGAAGATCTCTTTGATCAGGAGACCAATGTGCGGATCGGGGCTCGGTATGTCGAACAATTATTGGCTCAGTTCTCCGGGAGCGTGGTCCATACGATTGCCGCCTACAACGCAGGGCCGATTGTCGTCGGTACTTGGGCGGACCAGCATCGCGGGCGTAGTCAGGATGAATTTGTCGAGCTGATTCCGTTTCAGGAGACGCGGCAGTATGTGAAGCGGGTTTTGCGGAGCTTCAAAGAGTATCTTCGATTGGCTGGAAGTGCTGAGCCGGTTTCTTGACAAGATGTAGTGAAGTTTTTATAGTGCCCCACAATCTATTGGGTTTATTGGGAGATTTGAGCATGGCGTTGGATCGTCTTGATGCACTGGAAGGCCGGATTCGTGAGCTGGTGAAACTTGTTCAAGAATTCAAGAAAAAGAATGCGTTGTTAGAGGATGAGCTGAAGGCGACGCGCCAGCGCCTCTCCTCACAAGATGACATGAATCGGCAGTGGGAACAGGAGCGGGTGGACATTAAGGCGCGTATTGAACGAGTGATGGGTGAGATAGATCTGTTGGAATGTTTTGACGATTCCAAGGAGGTGGCTCTTGACTAAGACCATTGATGTGGAAATTTATGGCCAGCGGTATTCCATTCGCGGTGAGGCAGATGATGCCTATATTCGACGGCTTGCGAGTTTCGTGGATGAGCATATGCGGACATTGGCCGAGGGGATGAAGACCGCAACGCCCTCCAAGCTGGCGGTCCTAACGGCGATCAATCTGGCCCATCAATTCTTCGAGTCGGAAAAGAAGCGGAGCCAAGGCGAGGCCGATGTCGATCGCCGGATGGAAACACTGATGGAATCCATCGAGGAGCAGATGCCCATCTCGTTCTTCAGGTGAGTTTCACCTTGCTTTCGGAAAAGGCCTTTGTTATCGTGGGTCTAGTGTCTTTGCGTTATGCGTGTGTCGAGTGCTAAGGAATCGGTCTTCAGGAACGTCATCCAGAACAGAATGTGTGATCGAGATAGTCGAATGATCAACGCACAAGAGAACAGCGGTGTATCTGTGTATGCAGTCCTAGTTCGGTGGATACTCACAGTGTGGGTGATCCCCGTTCGGCGGTTCGTGTGGACGATCGTAGATCGGTGTGTGGACATGGCCGTAAATGTGTCGCACGCTGTCGGTCGTGAATTGCACGTGCAGCCTGTGCTTGCAGCGATCCCTCGTCGGCAGAGCATCAGAATATGGGTTCGAGTGTCTCGGCCGGATGGGGATGAATACAGATACACAGGTAGTAGATTGTCTGGTTCCCGTGTGCGGTCGCGTTTGGGATGACAGTGTTCCCGGTTTAAGCCTTCCTTGTGTTCTCTCCACCCTCGCATAGCGCTGCATTGCTAACAGATTGCAGAGAATAGGCGATCTGGCCTGTTTTCTCCATGAAGGGGGTGCCTCCATTTCTACCTCACTTGTTGCGTACATACTCTGTGGACTCATCGGGGCTTTGATCGGCGCCGGACTGCTTGAAGTGGTTCGTCGTCAACTTGCCGCCGCGAAACGAACGGAAGCAGAAGATCAGGCGAAGCACATTACTCAAAACGCGCAGCGCGAAGCCGAAACACTCATCAAGGAAGCCAAGCTCGAGTCGAAGGATCTGATCTTTCAAGCCAAGACGGATTTGGAAAAAGAACAGAAGGTCCGGCTGGCTGAGCTGGCGGTGACGGATAAACGGCTCGTTCAACGGGAAGAGAATTTGGATCGGAAGCTCGGAACGATCGAGAAGCGCGAAGCGGACGCGCAGAAAAGAGATCAGGAGTTTGCGCGGCGTGAAGAAGGACTGGTCCAAAAAGAGGCGGCCTGCGCCAAGGTTGAGCGCGAGCATCGCGAGGCGCTCGAGCGGGTGGCCGGAATGACGGGCGATGAGGCCAAGAAGCAATTGATGGTTGAAATGGAAAGTCAGGCCCGTCTCGATGCGGCCGGGTTTGCCAAGCGGACATTGGAAGAGGCGCGTGAAAACTCCGAACGAGAAGCGCGCGAAATTATTACCAGCTCGATTCAGCGCGTCGTGCGCGACTACGTGGCGGAGTCCACGATCTCCGTGGTTCAGATTCCCAATGACGCGATGAAAGGCCGGATCATCGGACGGGAAGGGCGAAACATTCGGGCGATCGAGGCGGCGACGGGCATCGATTTGATCATCGATGAAACGCCGGAAGCGGTAATCATCTCAGGGTTCGATCCGTTGCGGCGCGAAATCGCCAAGGTGTCGCTTGAACGGCTGATGCACGATGGACGGATTCACCCGACTCGGATTGAAGAAATCGTCGAAAAGGTGAAGGTTGATATCGATAAGTTGATGTACGAGGAAGCCGAAAAGATTATTTTCGAGTTGGGCCTTTCCGATTTCCACCCGGAACTGATCAAAGTGTTAGGCCGGTTGAAATACCGGACAAGCTACGGTCAGAACAATCTCTATCATGCCCGTGAGGCCGCCTATATTTGCGGAATCATGGCGTCGGAGCTGGGGCTCGACGTCAAGTTGGCGCGGCGCGGGGCGTTGCTCCATGACATCGGCAAAGCGGTCAGCCACGAAGAGGAAGGCCCCCATGCGATGCTCGGCGCTGAGATCGCCAAGAAGTACGGTGAGTCTGCGAAGATCGTCAATGCGATTGCGGGACACCATGAACAGGTGGAGCCGATCTGCCCAGAGAGCGTGTTAGTCGCGGCTGCCGAAGCATTGTCTGCTGCGCGGCCTGGCGCACGACGCGAAGCGTTGGAGTCGTATGTGAAACGGTTGGAGAAGCTGGAGGCGCTTGCCACGGCGTATAAAGGCGTCCAAAAAGCGTACGCGATTCAAGCGGGACGCGAGATTCGCGTGATTGTGCGGCAGGAGGATATTACCGACACGGAGTCGTTCCAACTGTCACGGGACTTAGCGAAGAAGATTGAGCAGGAGCTGACCTATCCAGGACAGATTCGGGTGACCGTAATTCGCGAAAGCCGATATGTGGAGTATGCGAAGTGAAAATTCTGTATATCGGCGACATCATGGGAGAGCCGGGGCGCCGGGCCGTGGGGCGGATGGTGCCGCGCGTGGTTTCTCAGCGGCAGGTGGATGTCGTCATCGGGAACGGGGAGAATGTGGCCGGGGGATTCGGGATTACGCCGGAATTGGCGGAAGAACTCTTCGAGATGGGTTTGTCCGTCATCACGACCGGGAATCATGCCTGGGACAAGAAGGAAATTCTCGACTATTTCCCGCGTGAGCCGCGCTTGTTGCGTCCTGCGAATTATCCGGCCGGGGTGCCTGGCAATGGCAGTTACGTCGTCGAAACACCCGGCGGGGAAAAGCTGGCCGTGCTTCAGTTGATGGGTCGGGCGTATATGCCGACGCTCGACTGTCCGTTCCAAGTGGCCAAGCGAGAAGTGGCGAAGTTGAAGCGGGAAGCGGCGGCGGTACTCGTCGATATGCATGCCGAGGCGACGTCGGAAAAGATGGCGATGGGACATTACCTCGACGGTGATGTCGTCGCGGTGGTGGGGACGCACACGCATGTGCAAACGGCCGACGAGCAGATTTTGCCGAAAGGTACGGCCTATCTGACGGATATTGGTATGACCGGTCCGCTGCATGGTGTGATCGGCGTCAAAAAAGAACTCGCGATTGAAAAGTTTCTCACCGGGATGCCGAAACGATTTGAAGTGGCTTCCGGGCCCACGGTCTTTTGCGCAGTGCTGATTGAGGTCGATGCACAACTCGGCAAGGCGATTACAATCGAACGGATCCGGGTCATCGACTAAGGGAGATCTCACCACGGGCTTCCGACCACCTACGGCGTTCTCCGCTCCAGGCTCTTCGGTCAGGCAGGTTCATACTGTCTCGGAATTGACCGCTCTCGTACGGTCCACGCTTGAATCCAGTTTCACCGAGGTGTGGCTGGAAGGCGAAGTGTCGAATCTTCGTGCCCCGGCCTCTGGTCACCTCTACTGCACGCTCAAAGACGAGTCGAGTCAAATTCGCGCCGTTCTCTTTAGGACGACCGCGACGCGGCTGCGATTCGCGCTTGAGGACGGACTTCAGGTCGTTGCCCGTGGACGAGTGACGGTGTATGAGCCGCGCGGGGAATACCAGATCATTGTGGACTATGTCGAGCCTAAGGGACGCGGGGCTCTGCAACTGGCCTTTGAGCAACTGAGAACCCGGCTTGCGGAAGAGGGGTTGTTTGACGAGGAGCGCAAGCGGTCGCTTCCTGAACTGCCACGGACCGTTGGTCTAGTGACGTCGCTGAGCGGCGCCGTGATTCGCGATATGTTGACGGTGCTGCATCGCCGTTGTCCTACGCTGCATATCATTATTGTTCCCGTCCAGGTGCAAGGTGAGGGTTCGGCCGAACAGATTGCGGCAGCCATCCGGATGCTCAGCGAATCTGGCTTGGTGGAGGTGATGATTGTCGGGCGTGGGGGTGGTTCACTTGAGGATCTCTGGAGTTTCAATGAAGAGGTTGTGGTGCGGGCGATTGCCGCGTCGCGAGTTCCGGTCGTCTCCGCCGTCGGACATGAAACGGATGTTACGCTAGCAGACTTTGCTGCGGATCTTCGTGCGCCGACACCATCGGCTGCCGCGGAAGCAGTGGCGCCGGTCTTGGCTCAAATTGTGAGCAGGCTGGCGGAACTATCGGCTCGGCTTCAGCATGTGGTTGGCCGGCGGATGGAGGAAGAGCGTCAGCGGTTGCGATTGGCGACACATCAAATTGCTGCGGTGCGTGTTCGAGTGCAGGAAGAGATTCAACGGGTGGATGCGACGGTCTATGAGATGTCGGCGGCTGTTCGTCTGGTGTTGCAGGTCGGGCAGGACAGGATGATTCGTGCCAATCAGGGATTGATGGCGAGGAGCCCGCATGCTCGCGTGCGTCATGGACTGGCTGTTGTTCCACAATTGGCGGCACGGCTCTATCAGGGCACTCGTGGGATCGTAGAGACTCGCACGCAACGGGTCCAATCGTGTGCCTCGCGCTTACACGCACTGAGTCCGTTAGCGACATTAGGGCGGGGCTATAGCGTCCTCCAGCACGCGCGTACGGCTGAGGTGATTCGGGGCGTGGATGATGTGCATGTTGGGGAGGAGCTGCAGGCGAAGTTGATCGATGGACGATTGCTGTGCATCGTGAAAGCAGGGATACCGGATTCTCTGATGTAAAATCGGCGGCGGAGCCGCTATACTTTATCAATCCAGGATCATGAGGAGTCGATTGTGGCGGCAGTGAAGTTTGAACAAGCGATGGCTCGGTTGGAAGCGATTGTGGGGCAATTGGAACATGGCGATCTTTCGCTGGATGAATCGCTCAAGATCTTTGAAGAAGGAATCCGCCTCTCAAAAAACTGTCTGAAAGTGTTGGAAGAAGCTGAACGGAAAGTGGAAGTGCTGGTTCAGGATACAAACGGCAAAAAACAGTTACGGGCATTTTCCCTCGACGAGGATGCTGATGAGGCGTCTCTTGAGCCATAGTCGTTCCGCATCTATTCGGATGGTCCTCACATAGTCCGCTTACGTATTCAACCATGGTGAATCAAGTACGTCCGGTGAAAGATCGGCTCGACCGAGTGCTGGTCGCGCGGGGCCTTGCTCAAAGCCGGGATGTGGCTGTTCGGATGATCCTTGCCGGAGAAGTTCGGCTCGATGGCGCTCTGTCTGATAAGCCAGCGAAGTTGGTTCCGCTTGATTCAGCGATTGACGTCGTTTCTCACGGGACTCGGTTTGTGAGCCGGGGAGGGGAGAAGCTTATTGGCGCACTTGAGGCTGGTGCCATTGATCCGCAGGGAGCCGTCTGCCTTGATGTGGGCTGTTCTACGGGCGGATTCACCGACTGTTTGCTGCAGCGCGGTGCAGCGAGGGTGTATGCCGTGGATGTTGGGTATGGCCAATTTGATTGGCGTCTTCGCCAGGATCCCCGGGTCACTTTGCATGAGCGGACGAACATTCGTTATGTGGATCGAACGCTCATCCCTGAGCCGGTCGCTCTCGTGGTAATCGATGTGTCGTTTATTTCCCTCACGATGGTGCTGCCTCCCATCATGCAGTTCCTTCAGTCTGGTGCCGTCGTAATCGCGTTGGTAAAACCGCAATTCGAAGTGGGGAAGGGGCAGGTTGGCCGAGGTGGAATCGTTCGCGATGAAGCCCAGCGGCAGGCCGTACTGCAGCGTATTCTGGTCTGTGCCGATGGGCTTGGGCTCACTCAGAAGGCGACTCTTGATTCTCCGATCCGCGGGAAGAAGGGGAACCTCGAGTTTCTTAGTATTTTCGAGTTAAATGAAAATGTTTATGCTAAGAAAGAGTCAGGTTTAAGGGGTAGCGTGTGAAGAGTTGGAGGACTGCATGAAGGTCTTAGTGACAGGTGGTGCTGGATTCATTGGTTCGCACGTGGTCGATCGTCTGGTAGAGGAAGGTCACGATGTTGTCGTCGTGGATAATCTTTCTACGGGAAAGCGAAAGAATGTGAATCGTGCTGCGAATCTCTACAAATTAGACATCCAGAGCTCACGGTTGGAACGGGTCTTTCGAAATGAGCGGCCTAATATCGTCATTCATTTGGCGGCCCAGGTGAGTGTGAGAAACTCCGTTGCGGACCCTGTCTTTGATGCGCAAGTCAATATCCTCGGTACGATGAATGTGGTGCATCAGGCCGTTCAGCATGGAGCGAGGAAGGTGGTGTTTTCCTCTTCAGGCGGGGCCATTTATGGCGAGCAAGACATGTTTCCCGCTCCGGAGAGCCATCCAACGAATCCGCTCTCGCCGTATGGAATCAGCAAATTGTGCGGAGAGCATTACCTGTCTTACTTTCAGCGTACCAGCGGTATCCAAGCAGTCAGCCTGCGGTACGCCAATGTGTACGGGCCAAGGCAGGATCCGGAAGGTGAGGCGGGAGTTGTGGCCATCTTTATTCAAAAAATGTTGAACAATGAGCAGCCTATCATCAATGGAAATGGGCGTCAGACGAGAGATTTTGTGTTTGTGGATGACGTCGCGGAGGCAAATCTTGCCGCAATGGGGCAGGAGACTCAGGGGGTTTATAACGTCGGGACGGGCGTTGAGACATCCATCAATGAGTTGTTCAGGCTGCTGGCAAGTTTGACCGGGGCTACCTCAAAAGAAGTGCATGGACCCGCGAAGAAAGGGGAGCAGCTAAGGAGTCTTGTCGATCCTGCTAAAATTCGACAAGCGCTTGGTTGGGAGATGAGGGTCGATCTGCCCGATGGCCTGAAGCGGACCGTAGCGTTTTTTAGAGAAAAGATGAGCTAGCGGGAAGCGCCAAATAATCCGCTTCCCGCAGGGAAATATCTGCGTTGCACAATGGGAAATTCGGCAACTTGCCAGGGGTGTCTTCTAGTAACGCGGAACTGTGTTATCTACCTGAATCGACCAGGCATCTATCCCGCCTACTAGATTTTTTACGTTAGCAAATCCTTGCTGAACCAAGAAGCCTGTTGCGTCGGCGCTTCGCATGCCGTGATGGCAATAGGCAATGATCTCCGTATTCTTATCCAGCTTTGTCAGAGCCTGAGGCAGTGTGCCCAATGGAATGAGTACTGACCCCTCCAGTTTTGCCAAGGCATGCTCCCACGGCTCTCTTACATCCAGGAGTACGAGTTTATCGCCCTTATCAAGTCTTGTCTTCAGTTCCTTCACCCCAATGGAATAACTCATCAAAATCCTCCTCATGAACGATGGGTTGCATCATAAGGGACTCAAGAAATGACTGTCAAATTCAGGAGCGACCGAGTTCAATCAATCAAAAGAGACTATGAATTATTGGATTAGCCAGGTTGTCGGTCTTTGAAAGGTGACAAACTTTTGACATCACCGTCAAGAATCTGGACAGCGTGCTTCAGGTACTACACATCTACCAATATATAGTGCGGAAACGAGCAGCCTGATAGATTGTAATGCATTGATTTTACTGGAAACGTGAATATTGTAGCGATGTTTATAAGGGTATGGAAGTTGCGTTCTTTAGAATCAGGCTATATCAATCAACCACCCTAACGGTTCAAGTTTGAATAGTTGATAGTTTTATATGACCCAGGTAGCCTTTCTTGAGGCTAAGTATGTCGATTGCTAAAAATAAGATAATCATTATTTTTGTGACGGTTCATGACCAGAAGGAAGGACGTCGGATATCGAAAGAAATTTTGACTTCTCGCTTGGCTGCTTGTGTGAATATCATTCCTGGGATTCAGTCAATGTATCAGTGGAAGGGTAAGATCGTTCAGGAGAAAGAGGCTATGCTGGTACTGAAGACCACAAGATCTCGGTACCGGAAACTTGAGCAGAAGATAAAACAGCTACATTCCTATGAAGTGCCGGAAGTAATTGCCATTCCGCTTATTTGTGGATCACCACAATATATAGAGTGGGTGGCGAAAGAAGTATTGGATAAGTAGTGGCATGGGGGACGTGAACGAGCTCTAATTTCATTACTATCAAAAGGGTTGACCCTTCATAGAGAGATGGGTAGACTACAAAGCTATCTGGCTAAGTGAGGGTCTCCCAAGATTGAGGGAGTGAATATCATGGGGCAAACGCAAAACCAGGAAAGTAGTGACGCCTATACGGTTGTAATTTTCCGTGGTTCTACGGCAAAGCCTCTCCGCTTTAGTTTCCCGAGAGAATTTGTTCGTAAGCTATTGATAGTTGGATGTATTGTTGTCGTTGCCGATCTTCTTGTCGTTTCTCATTATGTCATTAGGACCGGGGAAGTGTGGGAGCTTTCTGCATTCCGTTCGGAGGCTATGAGCGCCCGAGAACAGACCGCAGCTTTCACTTCTGCGGTTGATGACTTAAAAAAGAGAATCGGGGCAATGAAAGAGGTAAATCAACGACTTCGGGTCATGTTAGGGATTGAAGTTCAGAAGTCTGGTGACACGGCTAACGGGCGAGGTGGAGAAGAGACTCCTCTGCCTGAGGGAAGTCTGATTTCTAGTTCGATTAATGAGAATGGAGCAGGTGAGGCGGCATCATTATCCAGCACTAACGGAGTGGTTTCTGTTATTGGAGTTGGTGCAACTGCAACCCGCGTTGTAGATGAAAAAGATACCGAAGCTGCGGTTGCCTCCGTTAAAGAGGGACTTGAGTGGCTGTCCAAGGAAGCGACTAGCCAGGAGCAGATTCTTGGCGAATTGTCTCAAGCTGCCGAGCAACGGTCATCACGATGGGCTGCCACACCATCAATTTGGCCAGTAAAGGGCTGGGTGACTTCAGGTTTTGGTCCTCGTATTTCTCCTTTCACGGAGAAGCCGGCGTGGCATGATGGGCTGGATATCGGAGCTGCGGCCAATGCCCCAGTGCAGGCCCCAGCGCAAGGCAGAGTCACATCAGTCGGTTTTGATCCGAAGCTCGGTAATTTAGTGCGGCTTGACCATGGATTTGGAATTGAAACGGTTTATGGTCACTTAGCGAAGTCCCTCGTAAAGGAGGGGCAACGGGTGAAGCGTGGCGATGTGGTAGGGTTAGTAGGAAGCACCGGTTTGGCAACTGGCCCCCATCTTCACTACATGGTTAAGGTTAACGGACAAGCGCTTGACCCTAATAAGTATATTCTTGAATAGGTCTTTTCCGACTCTATAGGGTGTCTTTTATGACGGGCTCGAGGGAAACTTCGAGCCCGTCTTTTTTCCTGCTTCTTCTTCTCGTCCCTTCGTAGAGGCGTGGTGTACGTGACGGGGTACATCCTTCATTCGCATTGTATTTTCTTAGAGGGGTATTGTGACTGATCTCCAAATCTCCCGATCCGTCCGACCTAGACCCATTCTTGATATTGCCGAACAGCTTGGCCTTCAGGCCGACGAAGTCTCAACCTTCGGCATAAACAAAGCGAAAATATCATTGCGGGTATTGAATCGTCTCAAGGCTCGCCCATTAGGACGGTATGTGCTGGTGACCGCGATTAATCCGACTCCTCTTGGCGAAGGAAAGACGACGACATCGATTGGGCTGGCGATGGGACTTTCCCGGTTAGGCAAACGCGCGGCTGTGACGCTCAGGCAGCCATCTCTCGGTCCGGTATTTGGGATTAAGGGTGGCGGTACCGGAGGCGGGCGTGCTCAGGTGCTTCCCATGGAGGAGATCAATCTACATTTTACCGGTGATGCCCACGCGGTTGCTGCGAGCCACAACCTTCTTTCCGCTTTCTTGGATAATCATCTGTTTCATGGCAACGAATGCGCCTTTGATATAGAGCGAATTGCCTGGCCCAGAACGATGGGCGTCAGCGACCGCGCACTCCGCCAGGTTATGGTAGGAGAAAAAGCGCAGCAGCATGGCAGCCAATTTGTGATCACCGAAGCTTCCGAAATCATGGCCATTCTTGCCTTGGCATCAAGCCAGGTAGACCTTCGTCAACGGCTTGGCCGGACCATGGTGGGGTTGAAACAGTCCGGCGCTGTGGGAACCGCCGAAGAGCTGGGCTGCGCGGGGGCAATGGCGGTCTTATTGAAGGATGCGTTGCTGCCCAACCTGGTGCAGACGTTAGAGGGAACGCCGGCTTTTGTGCATGCCGGGCCGTTCGGCAATATTGCCCACGGCAATTGTTCCATCCTATCCGATGCCGTGGCACTGAGATGCGCGGATTATGTCGTTACCGAGGCTGGATTCGGGAGTGACCTGGGTGCCGAGAAGTTTTTCAATATTAAGTGCCGCGTATCAGGATTCAAGCCGGCGGCCGCCGTTGTCGTCGCGACCCTACGAGCTCTGAAGTTGCATGGCAGTGGAGGAGTTGCCAAGGTCGGGGCGCCACTGCCCTCAGGATTGACCGGTCCCAACATGCCTGCCCTGGAGAAGGGCTTTGCGAACCTTGAACAACATATTGCCAACGCGCGGATCCACGGCATTCCGGTTGTCGTCGCGGTCAATGCGTTCAAGGATGATGTACCTGCAGAATTGGAGTGGGTCAGGAACCGGTCCCGAGAGGTTGGTGCGATCGATGCGGCCGTCTCGACTCATTGGGCCGATGGGGGGCGAGGCGCAGAACTGCTGGCCGACGCCGTGGTTCGTGCCGTGGAGCAGCCCGCGAACTTTACGCATCTCTACGATGTGAATTGGCCGATCAGGAAGAAGATTGAAACAATTGCCACGAAGATGTATGGGGCAGCCGGAGTCAGTTTTGAGGCGACGGCGGATCGTCAGATTGACGCGGCCGAGTCTCTAGGATTTGGGAGGATGCCTGTTTGCATGGCGAAGACGCCGTTGTCTTTGTCGCATGATCCGGCGCTTAAGGGGAGACCCACTGGATTTACGGTTCCGATCAAGGAATTGCGCATTCTCGCTGGGGCTGGATTTGTGACGGCAGTTTGTTCAGGGATTCAGCTGATGCCCGGCTTGCCAAAGAAGCCAGCCGGCGAACGGGTTGACCTGGATCCGGTGAGCGGAGAAATTGTCGGACTTTCGTAGCGGACGCTAGCGCTGTTTCAGATAGCGGAAGAACTCTGAATCCGGGCTCAGCACCATGGTCGACTTGTCTTTGAACGCTCTCTTATACGCTTCCATCGAACGAGTGAATTCAAAGAACTTCGGATCTTGCCGGTAGGCATCGGCGTAGACCTTGAAAGCCTTTGCGTCTCCGGCTCCCCGTAACTCTTCAGATTCCTTATAGGCCTGAGCCAGAATGATCTCCCGGTCTTTCTCCGCTTCAGATCGAATTTTTTGCGCTTCCTCTGCGCCTTCCGCACGATACTGCTTCGCCTGCCGTTCCCGCTCAGCTTGCATGCGGGCAAACACTGCCTTCTCGTTTTGTTCAGGAAGGTCGGCGCGCTTGATGCGCACATCCTGAATTTCGATTCCATAGACGGAGGCCTTCTCATTCGATCGTTGCGTCACGATCTTCATGAGGTCGTGGCGTCCGGTGGCGACGATCTCTAGGAGGTCGTGGCGTCCGAGTTCGACACGCAGTTCTGAATAGATAATATCGTGCAACCGCTGGAGCGCCCCGCGCTGGCTTTGAAAGTTTTGATAAACCTTCAGCGGATCGGTAATGCGCCACTTCGCGAAATTGTCGAGGAGCAGCGTTTTCTTATCCTGCGTGATGACATCCTGGGCGTCCGAGTCGTAGTCCAGCAGACGTTTGTCGAAATACGTGACTTCTTGAATGAATGGCACTTTGACGTAGAGCCCGGGCTCGGTGAGATTGCGTTTCGGTTTTCCGAGTTCGACCACAATGGCATTCTGGGTGATATCGACGATGAAGAGCGGTGAGGCCCCTAGCACAAACAGGCCTCCGACAACGACGAGCAGCGCGATCATCAGGCCTTGCTTCGTCATGGCTTTTGCTCCTCGGCGGAGGCGCCAGAGCGCGATTTGAGCCGGTCGAGCGGGAGATACGGGAGCACGCGCTCTCCGCCTTTTCCGTCGATGATCACTTTGTCGATATTGGGCAAAATCTCTTCCATGGTTTCAATATACAGGCGCTTACTGATGATGTCTTTGGCCTGATTGTATTCCTTGAGCGTGGCGACGAACCGGTTGGCTTCTCCCTGTGCGCGATTCAACCGCGCTTGGGCATAGCCCTTCGCTTGGTTCACGACTTGTGCCGCTTCGCCTTTGGCTTTGGGGAGGATGTCGTTGCGATAGCTTTGAGATTGGTTGATCAGCTTCTCGCGATCTTCCTTGGCATTGGTCACGTCTTTGAAAGCGGCCGCAACGGCTTCCGGCGGATCCACATCTTGGAGCTGAATCGCCGCGATCTGCACGCCGCTTTGATATTGGTCGAGAATGGATTGCAGCAACACCATGGTGTCCTGTTGGATTTGCGCTTTCCCGGTGGTGAGCGCTTCGTCGATTTTGCTCTTGCCGACGATTTCTCGCATGGACGCTTCTGCGGCTTTGCCGATAGTGTCGTGAATATCGGCGACATTGAAGAGATAGTTCGCAGACTCTTTAATCTTATATTGCACGATGAACTCGATGGCCAGAATGTTCATGTCGCCGGTGAGCATCAGCGCTTCCTGCGCGAGCATCTGCTGGCGCCCCTGCCGGTCCGTACGGAATCCCACTTCAATGCGGTGAAGCTTTTCAACTTTCGGCTGCAAGACCGATTCGACCAGAGGGATTTTGACATGCGGGCCCGGGCCCACCGTTCGAACGGGGATGCCGAACCGTTTAACGACGCCTTCTTCATCCGGGGCGACAATAAACGCGCTCTGCCAGGCCACAAAGACCAGCACGCCTACGAGCAGCAGGCTTTTCATGCCGCCGGACGGGACAAGCCCTTGCAACTGCGACTGCGCCTGTTTCAGCGCATCGTCGAGCTTGTCGTTCTTTTTATTCCAGGGATCGTTGGGGTTCCAGACCATAGATGTATTGGGGATAGTGGATGAATGTGATCTGGCGTCACCCTAGCAGAGTGGATCCTGCGACGCAACCGCCCGCCTTAGGCCGTGTCGGCTTGTCGCGCGCGAAGTCTCGTGTGAGATCTATGGGGAGCAGAGAGCCCAGCAAGGACTAGTGAGATTACGATGCCACGGCTCCGCCGCATGAGGAGCCAGACCCGGCCGTGCAGCCATAGCAATGGTTGCGGGTGACGATCCGCCGCTGATTGAGGAGCGCCGGATCAAAGTCACGAATGTGGCCCGGCGCTCCATGATCCACCGGCAGTTCCAGCATCTGATTGAAATCGCAGTCGTAGAGCGTGCCGTCCCAACTGACGGACAGCGTATAGCGGCACATCACACCGGCCGCCGCCGCTGGATTGAAGGCATTGGCCAATCGCTCCATGTAGCCGGCATAGTTGCCACTCTCCACCAGAAACTCCAGAAACCGGCTCACCGGCATATTGGTAATCGTGTAGAGGTGATTGAATTCCACGCCGTGCCTGGTACGGAGTTCCTTTCTGAATTGGGCTTCGATCGCGTCCTGCTTCGGTGGGAGAAAAGCGCCCACCGGATTATGCACGAGATTGAGCAGCAGTCCGCTTCCCTCTCGTCCATAGCCGAGCCCGTTCAAGAGCCGCAGTCCTTCAATGGATTTGTCAAAGATCCCTTCGCCGCGTTGCGCATCGGTCTGACTGGCACGGTAGTAGGGTAGCGAGGCGACGACCTCCACGCGGTGAGCGGCGAGAAACTCCGCGAGGTCGGACTGTGACGGGATCTGCAAGATCGATAAGTTGCAACGATCCATGACATGACGCCCCAGCGCGTGGGCCTGCTCCACCAGCCACCGGAAATTCGGGTTCAGTTCCGGCGCCCCGCCGGTGATATCGACCGTGGGAATGTCGGTCTGAGCCAGCGCGGCTATGCACAGCTCCGCCGTTTCCCGTGACATGCTTTCCGTGCGGTCCGGTCCGGCATCCACGTGACAATGCCGGCAGGTTTGATTGCACAGCTTGCCGACGTTGATTTGGAAGACCGTGATTCCGGAAGCGTGGAGCGAAGACAGCCCGGTCTGTGTGAGACGGGTTGCAAAGGGAGTGATGGTCGTCTCGTCGAGAATGCGCAGCTGTTCCGTCGAAGAGGCGAGGGGATTGTGGCGGCCTAGGAGGGTGAGCGCCATCGGATTTTTAGCAGCACCCGCCCGTCGGCGCGCAATTCACGGCGTCCCCGCCCACGGGCTGGCTGGCGCGATTGAGAATGGCAAAGTGCGGCGCATAGCCATCCGTTTCAAGGACCGTGAGCGTCTTCGAACAGATTTCAAGGGGCTCGCCGCGGCGGAACACATGGTGATCATCATCGTGCGCTTCCAGGAACGGGCCGGCTAAGAGCGCGTAGTCGCCTTTCCAGGTACAGGGAACCTGTTCAGGAAACACGGCGGTCCATCGCGGATCCTCGCGGTTGAGCCACTGGGGAGTCTCGGAGAACATAAACAGCGACGCGAAGGGCGGCCGACTCAGCAATGCCGCCAGTTCCGGCGTCAGCGGCTGTGGAATGCCGCGCATGTACGTGGTGCCTCGTTCATCGAGCACGCGGCTGAAGGGGCCACGGAGGGTGGCATATCGTGCCGAGTGCACCGCTGTTTCAGCGGGAAGTTTGTAGCCGGTCAATGTGACCGAGAAAAAATGAATGCCATCGATCCGTTGCCAGGGGGATGACGTGACCAGATGTAGGCCGACAAACCCGGCCTCGGTCATCCCGGCCATGTACTCAGTCAACGTCAGAGCGCCGGATAAACAGTCGCCCCATTTCTCCGCATCATGCACCAGGTATTGCGGCACGGGTTGATCGGCGACGATGTCGGAAATGGTGAAACGTCCGCCCGGCTTAGAGACGCGGAACATCTCGCGAAAGACCTTCCGCTTGTCGGGAGCCAGATTGATCACGCAGTTGGAAATAATCAGGTCGATAGTGTCGTCAGCGACGGGCATGGCGTCGGCCATCCCTTTGCGGAACTCGACATTAGATGCGGGATAGCCGAGATTGGCAGCGACGACTGCAGCATTCTTTCGCGCAATGTCGAGCATCGTATCGGTCATGTCGATGCCGATCACCTGTCCAGTGGGGCCGACGAGACGCGAGGCCTCGAAACAGTCGATCCCGCCGCCTGACCCGATGTCCAGGACCGTCTCTCCGGCACTAACGGTATTCAGTCCGGCCGGAGTGCCGCACCCATACGAAATCTTAAGGACCTCTTCCGGGATAAACGATTTGAGGTTCGCCATGTCATAGCTGGTCGGGCAGCACATCTGCTCACCAGTGCTGGCGGCCTTGGCGTAACGGTCACTGACTTTTTTCTCAATTTCATCTATCGGCATGGCGTCCTCGTGGTCGAAATTGCTCTAAGAAAGAATGGGTGTATGTACCAACCCTTCCCGATCTACGTCAACCGGGAGCTGGTTGGATGCGACGGCCGGTGTCCGTAGCCTGCAGGATGATACAAGGATCGGTGTCATGCCGATCCCCAGACGAACCTGTGACAAATGGTTTCGCCGTTCCAACTCATTGAAACAGCAGCGGTCAAGGCGTATGGTTCGCAAACAGTGCCTGCGAGTTATGCAGGCAGATATTGGCGCATCCGGCTCTTATGCGGATCGGCCTAAATATTGTTAGGTCTCACGGGAGGGCACGTGGAAGGCGCTGCTTGGGGATTGATTGGAACAGTCGTAGGCGTACTTGCCAGCATTGGTACGACTTGGATGACGAACCTACATGCTGAGTCACTCCAGCGGCACCGCGCTCAAGAAGAACGCGATCAGAGAGCGTCGGCCTTCCAGCAACAGACGCTACTTGATTTACAGGAAGCCATTCACGACTGTCTGCGCTTGATCACAAAAGGTCATGAGGAAGACCGACGATCCGCGAGCAAGAGCGGTGCGTGGGGAGCGACCTTGCTTGACGCAGACCTGGATGAGAGCATCCGTCTCGCCAATAGGCGAGTCGGAATACTTATTGAGCGAGTTGCGGACGACAACTTGAGATTAAAGATAAAGGAATTAATGTTTAGGGCGAATCAGATTCTGAATTCCGACTCGGAACTTGAGGCCGGAAAAATGCTGGTACAGACGTACGTTACTGCAGAGGAAACTCTGCAGAGCGTCGGTACAACCCTGCGCAGGCATTACTAGGGGGCCTGTGAGACCTAGCCAGCCGTTGGAGCGGACGCTTCCGCGCTCTGGCGTCTCTCACGGTACGTTAGGCCGCGCAAGGAAATCGCTTCTCAGACCATGGATCTCTTTACTCCAGTTATTCCATCTCTGAAGCAGCATCCGATCTTTCAGATGCTGCTCCAGGAAACGTTTGCACCGGAACGTCGTGAACTTAGCTCTTGGGCTGACGGTTTTCGCGACCGTGATGGCAAGTTTGTTCAGGAGTTTCAAAGCACCTTTGAGTCTGGATTATGGGAGCTTTACCTGCACGCCTCCACGAAGGTCTGGGGTTTTCAGCTTGACCAGGGATCCGCCTCTCCGGACTTCGTTGTCACCGCTCCGGCTCCGCTATGCATTGAAGCCACCATCGCAGCACCAGCAAGCGGTGGTAAACCGGCCTTTGGATACGACTCATCCGACATCCCGGACGACTTCAGCCAATTCAACGCCGAAGCCTCCATTCGCATATGCAATAGCTTTACGTCGAAGGTAAGGCGCTATCGCGATTACTACGCCACTCTTCCGCACGTAACGAATCGTCCCTTCATAGTGGCCATCGCCGCGTTCGACCGACCGCTGGCGCACTTCGCTGCTGGCCGGTCGATCATAGCTGCCATGTACGGCCTGTATCACGACGAGGCCGCTACTCCGCCAGACGCAGATTGTGTGGTGAGCTACAACGTCTCCGCTGCAACTAAGTCCGAGACAGTTGATGTGCCGCTGGGACTGTTCTGTGAGCCAACCTATCCTGAGGTCTCCGCCGTGATCTACAGCTCGTTGGCTACCTGGGGTAAGGTACGCGCGCTCGCTGATAACCCAGCTGCCAAGACCATCTACCAGACTTTCCATCCCAAAGAGGGCGACCTTCGCCCCGAGGTTCGAAGCACTCCCAAGAAGAATTACAACGAGCACTTGCTCGATGGCCTGTTTGTGCTCCACAACCCATTTGCTCACTTCCCAATTCCTGAGGGAGTCCTCTCCCATCCTCGACTGGCTGAGATTCGTGTCGCGCTAGATGGTGAGTTAGTCACGAAGGCGCCAGACGACTTTCTACTACTGCGCATACTGTGGTCTGTTCACGAGCGAGAGAACAAAAAGGGGACAGGCAGAATAAATCAGTAGACGCACGGGTGAAGCACAGAGCGCTGCCTTACAGGCAAAGATGTCCGCCGCAGCAGCGGGGACTGCGCGGACGCAGCCCCCGCCCCTCGCATGAGAGCCTGTGCTACATCCGACTCCGTGTTTGGAAATATTCGTCGTAGCGGTGGATGAAATCTTTTTGTGCCACCGGGGTGTGGCAGGCGCGGCACTTGGTGAAATCTTCCATCAGCGGTTTGTTCGTCGCATCGTAGGCCGCATATGCCCAGTCGCCGTTTTTCAGATTCTCCGGCAGCTTATCGCCCCAACCCTGTTCCTTCCCCATCACGAACACCTTCGCCAGATCGCCCTTCGCCGGTTTCCCATCCATGCCGGTCATGAGCTTGTCGCCATCCATCTTGGCTTTGTAAATCTCCATCACCATGACCGTGCCGTTCGGAAAGTTCTGTCCTGCCGATGCTCTTGCGCCGGTCGGGTTGATGTAGATGTCGCGAACCTGCTTCGCTTCGCCTTTCGGAATGTCCGTCAGGAACTTTGGCCAAGATTTGTAGTCGGCAGGGAGTGGAAGGCTGCCGTCCGGGCCTGCCGAGGTTGGCATGGCAGACGCCATACCGGAGGGTTTGTCTGCGGCCGCTTTACCGCCCGCTGGTTCTATGGTGTTGCAGCCGCTCAGCGTCAGCAGCAATCCGCCGATGACGAGATAGGATGCGATGGGTTGTCTCATGGCTGGGTTCCTCCTGGGTTGGAATAGTATGGGGCGTCGCCGAATCGTTCCTCTGTTGTCTTGTCCTACGAGGAAAGAAAAAGTGCGGATGTGTTGAGGGAAAACTTTTTCGAGAACGATGTCGGACGCGGATAAATCAGTGCATCTCAGTGTCGCGAGGCATCCAAATGCAGAGGGGATTCGTAAGAGGCAAGGGTCCGCCCCGTCTTCTTCAGACGGGTGTCGTTGCGCGCGAATTTCCCAAACAGCCGCGCTTCCGCGCTCGTTATTCTTTCGATTCTTGTTCCGGATCGATCTCGATCAGGCGATGCCGCCCATTGCCGAGCGGCTCGATCTTGAAGAGGCGCCGGCCGAGGTGAATGGTGCCCGTGACAGCCGCGCCGTTGAGTACGATCAAAAACTCGCCGGAGTCCTGCGGTTTCAGCTGCCCGCGAACGAAGCTCGTATCATTGTTGCGCGCAAGCGTAGAGAGCACATCCAGCTCATACCGGTCCGTATCGAAGAGCTCGACGGCAATCGGCGGAAGCGGTCTGGCTGCGGCGTCTTTCAAGGTGCTCACCAGGCGCTCATCGAAGGCGATGTCTCGCTCGCGGAGAATCGACGGTTTCTTCGGGGGCGGGGGCTGTTCGGATGGACTGACTGCGGGGACGGTACTCCATAGAAGGGGTGCGGGCGATGGCTCCGCTCCGAACGATGTCGCGCCAAGTGAGAGGAGCGCACAGGCCGTCAGTAGCCGTACCGAGCGAATCAGGCGCTGCTGGATCACGCGTGAAGTGGAGAGGGGTGAGCTGAGGCTGGTCAACATGAAGATCATTATAAATCTGAATCAAGCCGGCGGCTATGGGCTCGCTCGGTCAGTGAAGCGCGGGGCGGGTTGTGCGAGCAGGGGTGGAATGGCGGGTCTTGGAAGCAGCGCGCCGCCGTGCCGGTTGGGGATGCTGAGCGGTGCTGGCGGTCTCAGCCCACTGCGTCAACCGAGCGGCATCCTCAAAAATATCGGCAGGGACTTCGTAGTAGGTTTTGAGCGTCATTGTGGAGGTCACGCGAAAGGGTTTCGATCCCATGGCCTGGTAGGCGGCGACGGTCTCCGGCGTGACTTTGAAATACAGCCGGCCCTTGTAAATGATCCCGAAGAAGATAGCTCGATGCCGCAGCCCGTAGCCGCCGAACATGGCTCGACAGGTCAGGCCCCGAAGGTCAGCCAACTGGTCCAGCACAAAATCCTTGAAGCCATCGTGCCTGGAGGCCATCGGGGTTCAGAGGGGTTTGCGCGCTGCGACGATTCGCACGGCTATCGGGAAGACGATCCGGCCGCCGCGCGTGGACTGTGACGCGGCCTGGGTAATGCGCTGTTTCACATCTTGCTGCTGTGACTCGGTCAGCTTGGCCATGAGATTCTGGACCGGCGCGGCGATCTCCATCAGGCTGGTGTAGTACTCGTCGGCGGACGCATACGACCATTCCGCCAGGAACTCCTGGTCCGTCACATCGACGAGTCCAGCTTGCTGGAATAGGCCTGCGAGCTCGCCCGATTTGGCCAATCGAAAGATGCCCGGTGCGGTTGGATCCGGTGGTGGCAGGTCGATGACTTGTTTGATGGCGGCCATCGAGAGCCCAATCGAGGGGTTCTTCTCCGGCGCTGACCAGACGGCCGCCGCCACCCAGCTTCCGGGTTTGAGCACTCGCGCAATCTCCGATGCGGCCTTCGGAATCTCTGGGAGGAACATCAGGCAAAAGCGGCTGGTGACGGCGTCGAACGAGGCCGGCTCAAACGGAAGACTCGTCACATCGCCGGTTTTGAACGAGACATTGGTCAGGCCGAGGCGTGTGGCCTTGCGAGTCGCAGCGGCCAGCATATGCTCGGCGAGGTCCATGCCGACGACGCTACCGGTTGATCCGACGGTTTGCGCGCCCAGCAGAGCGGGGTAGCCGGTGCCGGAGCCGAGATCGAGAACGTGCATGCCTTCGTGAAGGCGGGCGTCGGCCACGAGCCGATGGTTCAGAAACGCCATCTGTTGATCGAAGAGACGATCCCATTTCTCCCAGCCGCCGGCGACGCGGTTCCAATCCTGACGTTGACCTTCGATCATCTTGGCGTTATCGGGAGTCGGCATGGTGTCTCCTCTCAGGTTATCCGCCGCTGAGGGCGCAGACGATAGAGACAGTATCGCCGTTGCAGAGCGGCGCTGACAAGTCCTGGAGCTGCACGTCGTTTACGAAGATTCTGATGTGGGGCCTGATGGCGTCCTGCTCGGTGACGATACGAAACCGGATGCCTGGAAAGCGATGATTCAGGGCTGCCAGTGCCTCCGCAAGCGTGGAGCCTTCTCCCTGCACCTCGCTCTGTTGTGCCGTGTAGGACCGCAAGGCGCTGGGAATATGGACTGTCATCGTCCGAATGTGGCCGCTTCCACGGAATAAATCTCCGGCAGATGCCGGGCGATGCAGGTCCAGGTGGTTCCTGCATTCCGACTCGCCCAGATCTCGCCCTGCGTTGTGCCGACATACAGTCCGACGGCTTCGTACTGATCGTTCGTCATGGCCTGGCGTTTGACCGTCCACCAGGCATTCGAGCGCGGAAACCCTTTGTCCTGTCTGGTCCAGCTTTTCCCGCCGTTGCGGGTCACATAGGCGGCCGGTTTGCCGCCGAGGCTTACGCGCGGCCACACCGTTCCCCCATCCATCGGGAAGACCCAAGCGATGTCGGCGTTGTGCGGATGGACGACCATCGGAAACCCGACGTCGCCGACTTTCTTCGGCATGTTCTTCCCGATCCGCACCCACTCATTGGAGGGCCGGTCGATGCGATAGATGCCGCAGTGATTTTGTTGGTAGAGCCGGTCCGGATTGCTTGGGCACTGCCGCATGCAATGGGGATCGTGATAGGTCACGACGGAGGCCTCAAAGCCATCGACCGTTTCCATGCCCTTGATGAGCGGCACAAAGGTCTTCCCGCCGTCTGTCGATTCGTGCACACCGCCGCCGGACATGCCGAAGTAGAGATGCTGGGGATCGCGCGGGTCCACGATGATGGAGTGCAGCTTTGGCCCGTCCGGCGTGCCGTCCTGGACCGAGCCCATCCATTCGATGTACTGCGGGTCGTCGTTGATGGAGGAGAACGGTTTCCAGGTCGCGCCGCCGTCTTCCGAGCGGAAGAGGCCTTGTGGAGATGTTCCCGCGTACCAGACGTTCGGTTCGTTCGCATGGCAGGGTGTGAGCCAGAAGACATGGCCGACGGAGCGGCCTGTCCCGCCCTCGTCGGCTTTCTGAAAGGCCGGCGGCTTTGCGGCTTCTTTCCAGGTCCTGCCGCGGTCGGTCGACCGGAAAATCGTCGGGCCGAGATGGCCTGTGCTGGCCGCCATGAGTACGGTGCGCCGGTCACGCGGATCGGCGACGACGTGGTGGATGATGTGGCCGAGGAAGGCCGGCGCCGAGAGCTTCCAGGCCCGTCGGCTCGCATCGCTCTTGAGCGTGAACGCGCCTTTCCTGGTGCCGATCAGCAGGGTAACGGCACCGCTACTCACAGGGGATGGCGAGGATGTCATTTCCGGCCTCCGTCCAACGATTATTTCAATGTCTGCAGCGTCTCCCGCAGCTCTTTCAATTCCGTTATGGAAAGATCCAGGTGCTGGTCGCGCTGCGGCTGGTCGTCTTTGAATTTCCACAACCGCCAGAAAATGGCGGTCAATTCCTTCTTGTGCGTCACCGCCAGATCGTAGGCGGGCGTCTTGGCTTGTTCCTTCGTCACGTCGCAAAATGAATCCAGCAGGGCATGCAGCTGGTTATGGTAGTCGTCGAGCGCATTGTCCTTTCCTTTGCCGCCCTTGGCTTTCGCCGCGGTCGCTTCCATCATGTTCGTGAGGTTGATCATGGTGTCGACCCCGCTGGCGCCTTTCGCCTGCGCCGCATAGTCCCCGGCGCGGGGGTAGAAGAAATAACTACAGCCGCTGAGCGTCGTCAGCATCAGGGCCACACTCACTATTCCAATCATGCGTTGCATCTGAGGCCTCCCTTAGGTGATGGGGTTGAAGGCGTAGTCAACCACGCTGCCCACGCGAGGTCAACGTGGTTGGTTATGGTTTCCGCGTATACACGATCTCCAGAAACTTCATCTCCTTGCTGCCGTGGCCGTGCGTTCCGTACATCTCGAACGTCTGATTGTTGCTGTCGATAATCTTCCACACGGCCCGATGTGACATCTTGCCGCCGCCCGGCTCAGGGTGTGAGCCTTTCAGCGTGATGGTCTTGCCATCTGCATTGGCCGTTCCCTCCATGATGAAGATTCCGGTTCCCATTGTATCGATCCAGGCCGTGACGTACTTCTTGGTCACATTGTCGTAGCCATCGATCCCGATGCCGGAGAAGGGCTGCCCCATCATCTGGGCGTGGTATTCCTGATACAAAAAGCGCCCGTCGAGCAGCATCTTCATCTCCGCCGTGCCGGTCGATTCTGTCGGTGGCTTGCCCGGCTCCATCCATTCCTTGGTTGCGGTCGTCCAGCTGCCGGCGAGGCCGGCAAACAGTTTATGGGGTTCACCGGGCTGGGCCAGCTTCTGCCAGAGTTCCATCATGGCCTGCTGGTCCATCGGTTTCTCGTGTTTCTTTTCCTTCGCTATGACCGGAGTTGCAATCAACACGAGCGCTAGGCAGGTGAGGGGAATGAACGGTGCGCGCATAGTGGCCTCCTTGGGTTAGTGCTTGGCCGATGGTTTCAGCTTGGGCAAGCCGGTGTCAAACATGGTGTCGATCATACTCATAAATCGCATGAGACTTCTCTTTACAGGCTGTGCCGCGCGTGCGTCCTGTGTCCGGCAATCGACGACAAATGAGATGGCGTCAGTGGACTTGAATTATACTATTCGTCGTCTTCGGCGTCTGAAATCGACAAGCGGCGCTCCGGTTAATCGAGCTCGGCCAGCCGTTTCTCAAGAAACCGCCGCTCCGGCTCCTGTTTTGTCAGCGCGAGGGCCCGTTCGTAGGAGATGCGGGCGTCTGCTGCCTGCCCCAGCCGCCGGCAAAAGTCGGCTCTGGTGGCATGGATCAGATGATAGTCTGCCAGCTCACCCCTTGTGAGGATGGCGTCCACCAGTGCGAGGCCTGCGGCGGGCCCGTCCCGCATCGCCACGGCCACGGCTCGGTTGAGTTCGACGACAGGGGAGGGCGCCGCGCGCATCAACAGGTCATAGAGGGCGGCGATCTGCGCCCAATCGGTCATCGCGGCGCTCGGTGATTCCGCATGGATGGCGGCGATTGCCGCTTGTACGGTGTAGGGGCCGAACCGTCGTGACGCGAGGGCTCGTTCAACAAGCGAGAGGCCTTCCGTAATCAGTTCCCGGTCCCAGCGTTCACGATCCTGTTGATCCAGGAGAATGATCTCGCCCGTGGCCGACGTCCGTGCCAGGCGTCGCGACTCGTGCAGCAGCATCAACGCCAGCAAGCCCATGACCTCCGGATCCGGCAACAGCTCCAGCAGCAGGCGCCCCAAACGGATCGCCTCGCCCGAGAGATCGGCTCGCGTGAGCGAGGCGCCGGCGGATGCGGAGTACCCTTCGTTGAAGACCAGATAGATGACATGCAGGACCGAATCCAGCCGGTCCGGAAGTTCGGTTGGCGGCGGCACTTCATACGGAATGCGGGCGTCGCGAATTTTTGTCTTGGCGCGGACGATGCGTTGGGCCAGTGTGGTGGGGGACGACAGAAATTCGCGGGCGACTTCTTCGGTCGTGAGACCGCAGACCTCTCGCAATGTCAACGCTAGTTGTGCCTCGGGTTTGAGTGCCGGATGACAGCAGGTAAAGATCAAGCGCAGGCGGTCGTCTTCAATACGGTCTTCGTCTCGCTCAGGCGCCTCATCAGTCGCGGTTTCCATGTCTTTGGCGAGCTCGTGGAGCGATGCATCATAACGGGCGCGCCGTCGTAAGCCGTCGATTGCCTTGAACCGCCCGGTGGAAACGAGCCAGGCGCGCGGGTTGGCGGGGATGCCGTCACGCGCCCATTGTTCCATCGCGGCGGCGAAAGCTTCGTGCAGCGCTTCTTCGGCCAGGTCGAAATCCTTGAGTAGGCGGATAAGCGTCGCGAGGACTCGGCGCGACTCAGCGCGGTAGACTTCATCGGCTTTTGCCCGGGCCTGGATGGTTGGATCATCGCTCATCGCTGGTCCCTCAGGCGCAGCCGCCTTCCTTCATCGGCCGCACTTCGACACTGCCGTACCGGGCGGCCGGGAAATGCGAGGCGATGCGGATCGCATCGTTCAGATCCGGCACATCGAGCATGAGAAATCCGCCCAGCTGTTCCTTCGTTTCGGCAAACGGCCCGTCGGTCGTCGAGGCCTTCCCTTCGCGGACTCGGACGGTCGTGGCGGTCTCCACCGGATGGAGCGGGGAGGCAGCCAGCAGCTGGCCGACCTTCTGCAACCGGTCGCAGTAGGCCATGGATTCGTCCGAGAGCGCAATTCGCTCGGGGCTCGGCAGGGCATGGAGGATTTGTTCTTCGATATAGATCAGACAAAGGTATTTCATGGTGTGCTCCCAGGGGTGATGGGTGGTGTGCCACATGACCGGATATCAGTCTCTGCCGGATAGTCGTCCTGGGGCGCTGAAATCGACAAGGGTCTGTTTGATGCCGGTCCAATATAAAAGGGGAGAGGGTTTCACCGCCAGTCTGAAGATGTCTGGAGAAGAAACCCATTGAAGTATCGAGGGAATCCCGTTTCGGTATCGAGCCGGATAAGCGTAGGGTAGAACAAGATGTCGGTGTCCGGTGCGTAGAGTACGTAGAATTCTGCACAAACACACAAATTCATTCACGAACTGAGAACAGTTGTGTAGAGTCGGCACAGTGAATCGAACGAAAGGACGTCTGATGAAGGCTGCCACAATAATGCCGACGGAGTTGTTTCTCGATATTCGCGAACATACCCGGATGCGCGTGCCGGTTCCCTTCTCTTGCGCGCTGGCGGAGAAGGCGCGGCCGCGCTGGTTTGCGAAAAAGCGGGCCGGCCTCGGCGTGGTGTACGATGTGTCGCTCAAAGGCGCCCGGGTTACCAGTGAAGCCTCGATACATCCGGGTGATCAGGTCACGGTATTGTTGCGGTTGCCGGAACAAGTGGCTCCGTTGGCGGTTGAGCGGGCGACCGTTCGATGGGCCAAGGACCAGACCTTCGGACTTGAGTTCATGCATCTGACGTCCACCGCGGCGACACGGCTGAAGCGCTTTCTCTCCATGCAAGCCCACCTGGTGGCGTGAGCCCTCCCGGCATTCGATGGTCCGCTGAAGAGGCTCCGCTTTTGCCGGCCCAAAGACGGGGATACGGGCGCGTGATTTAGTTGACTCTTTCTCCTTCCATCAGTAGCCTGCGCCCGGGTCCTGCGTTCCGGCAGATTGCGAAAGGCATGCGATGGACGGTCTGCATCATCTCGAGATAGTCATCTTATTACTGGCGGTGGTTCTGTTGCTGACCACCCTCGCAGAGAAGCTCGTCATTCCCTACCCCATTCTGTTAGTCATCGGCGGTTTGATCCTCGGACTGATTCCGGGGATTCCCACGGTCACGCTCAGCCCTGATCTAGTCTTTCTCGTGTTCCTTCCGCCCATCCTGTCGGCGGCCGCCTACTTTACGTCCTGGCGGGAGTTTAAACAGAATCTTCGTCCGATTTCATGGCTGGCGGTTGGGCTGGTTGTGGTCACGACGGCGGTGGTCGCGATCGTGACGCGCGCGGTGCTGCCGGGCCTTGGATGGGCCGAAGCCATTGCGTTGGGCGCCATTGTCTCTCCGCCGGATGCGGTCTCGGCCACCGCCATCGGGAAACGGTTGCGCATTCCCCCGCCGCGTGGTGACGATTCTGGAAGGCGAAAGCTTGGTGAACGATGCGACCGCGCTGGTGTTGTATCGCGCGGCCGTCGGGGCCGCGATCGGCGGGAGTTTCGTGCTGGGCGACGCGCTGCTGCACTTTGTGTTCGCCGCTGTCGGGGGGGTGGCGATTGGGATCGCTGTTGGACTGGCCTCGCGCTGGGCGGTTCGCGGGGCAACCGACAGTTTCACGGAGGTCGCCATTACGCTGGTTACGCCCTATGTGGCGTGGGTGTTGGGCGAAGTGACGCATGTTTCGTCGGTGCTGGCCTGTGTGGCCGTCGGATTGTATGTGCGGCAGCATTTTAGCTCGGCGGTTGCCCCGGCGACGCGGCTGCAGGCGCAGGCGGTCTGGGATCTGCTGATCTTTGTGCTGAACGGGTTTATTTTCATTTTGATCGGGCTCCAGCTTGGCGCCTTGCGTACGGCTATCCCGGCCGGTGGGTTCGGCACGGTCTTGATGGCCGGCGCGACGGTCAGCCTGGCGGTGATTGTCGTGCGTCTCTTCTGGGTGCCGGTGGCGGCGGCGCTGCCCCGGCTGTTGAGCGCAAAGTTGCGGGCCCGCGATCCGATGCCTCCCTGGCCGAATATTTTCGTCACGGCCTGGACCGGCATGCGCGGAATCGTCACGCTGGCGGCGGCGTTGGCGCTGCCGGTGACGACGGCATCCGGCGCCCCGTTTCCGTTTCGCGCGGAGATCATCTTGATCAGTTTTTCCGTGATCCTTGTGACGCTGGTTCTCCAGGGCCTTTCGCTGACGCCGATCATCCGCTGGTTGCATCTGAAGGAAGATAGCAGTCTCGAACAGGAAGAAAGACTCGCGCGTGGGGAGGCGGCTTCGGCGGCGTTGAGGCGATTGGACGGATTGGCCGGGGAGAGTGGCGTCCTGGTGGAGCCTGTCGAGCGCCTGCGGGCCCATTACAATATGCAACTCAAGCGGTTTGCCGGATCCAGCCCTGTCGACAAGGAGTATTCGCTTGAGATGGGGGAGCAGTTTCGGCAGCTGCGGCATGACACGTTGACCGCCGAACGGCTTCGGCTGATTCAATTGCGAAACGCGGGTACGATCAGCGATGAGGTCTTGCACCGGCTCGAACGGGAACTCGATGTCGAAGCGCTGCGCACCGGTATCGGTGAGCGCCGTGTGAAGCGATGAACGGATAACCGGCCGTTCAATGTGACCGCTGCCGCCCGCCTTTTCCTCACCTGCTTTTTTGAGCCAGTTCCTCACACGTCGTCTGCCTTGATCGGAATCGGCACACTCCCGAGCAGACGGATCGACCACCCCGCATCACGGGATGGTATGCGCTGGGCTAACGCCGGTATCGAGCTTCGTGTTTGTTCAATGGGGACGGGGCGCGAGCCAGAATCGGAACCAGTTGCATGTGGCCTGGTTCACTTTTGTCGAGTGTGGGATAGAGCATTGGCCAAGATTGAATACAGTTCTCCGTCCGACACTGCTGGCGGGGAGAGGGATTCTGTTGTTTGGCGTGTAAAATACGCTAAGGGTTTCCTTGAATGGCGCACGGTGCAGGTATTGCATGATCTAGGGCCGCAAATCTGAGTTCCGGGGGTTGATGGGCGCACTTCGGAATCTGAGACTCACTCACCATTTCTAAAGGAAGGGGGCGTCCGTATGGTGCATCGTCGAAAACTACTTCTGTCAGTTGGCTTGGTAGGGCTGTTGAGCGGTGCGTTCGTGTTGACGGCGGCCCTCGCTGATGACCGGGATCGAGACCGAGACCGGGATCGAGATCGGGACAGAGACCGGGACCGGGAAATGTCCTTTACTCGGATGTTTCCTGATTTGCCGCCGTTCGCTCCTCAAACCGATGGGGTGCGCGATCAGGCCAAGAAGCTGGGTGAAAAGGGCGGGTTGATTGATGCCCTGGATCTTCTCAGCGACCCGGTGTTGTCGATTACCAATCCTGCGGTGTTTAGTCCGAACAATCCGGACAATCCCAACATGACGGCAGGCATGACGTTTCTGGGCCAGTTTTTGGATCACGACATTACGTTCGATCCGAATTCCCCGCTGCTCGAAAAGGCGAATCCCAGGAAGACGACGAATTTTCGGACGCCGCGGTTCGATCTGGACAGTGTATACGGCGGCGGGCCGGAACGGTCCCCGGAGTTGTATGACCGCAGTTCCGGGGATATTAAACTGCGGGTCGAAGTCATTCCAGGCGCTGAACAGTTTTCACGCAATGGCGCCGTTCGATTCGATCTTCCGCGCGACCCGGGCACGTTGACCGCGTTGCTGGGGGATCGTCGCAACGACGAGAACGTGGTGATCTCTCAGCTCCATGTGGCGATGCTTCGTTTTCACAATGCCGTCACGGACCGGCTCCGGGCCGATCCGGCGAACGCCGGCGATTCCGCCGAGCAGATTTTCAGAGAGGCTCGACGCCAGGTCCGCTGGCACTATCAATGGATTATCCTGCACGAATTTCTCCCGTTGACGATTGGGCAAGAGCGTGTGGATGACATTGTGCAGCGGGGGACTCGCTTCTATCGGTTTGATAGAGAGAATCCGTTGATGCCGATCGAGTTTTCGGTGGGCGCCTATCGCTTCGGCCACTCGCAGATCCGGCCCAGCTATCGGCTCAACTTCGGCCGTCCCGATATGGGGCATAATCCGTTCATCGTGTTTCTGTTCGATGACGCCCAGGACCCGAACGATCCGGACCCGCTCGACCTGCGCGGCGGAAAACGCGCGCCTCGCCGGTTTGTCGATTGGCAGACGTTCTTCAATTTCGGCGATGGCAATTTCCGGCCCAACAAACTGATCGACGCCAAACTCTCCAGCGTCGTGATGTTGCTGCCGGGCTCACGTGGGCCCGCGCCGGCTCTGCCGTCCGATGGGGTGACGTCGCTGGCCTCGCGCAATCTGATGCGTCACGTCAATTTCGGCATCCCCTCCGGTCAAGCGATTGCCCGGAGGATGGGCCTTCCGGCGATGACGCCCGCGCAGTTATCCGCGCTGGCTCCGTTTGACATGGAACGGAGTACTCCGCTCTGGTTGTATATTCTGAAGGAGGCGGAACTGATGGAAAGCGGGTTGCGGCTGGGACCGGTCGGCGGCCGCATCGTCGGGGAAGTATTTATCGGATTGCTGAAGGCCGATGATACGTCCTATCTGTCGGCAAGGCCTCGCTGGACACCGGTGTTGCCGTCCGCTACGCCCGGAGATTTCCGTATGACGGATCTCCTGACGTTCGCCGGGATGGTGCCTCCCTTGAACTGACCGCGACACGTGACCGTTCCGGGAGCCTGGCTCGGCGCATCGCGACGAGCCAGGCTCCCAACTCCTTTCCGCTTCATCCCCTCTCTCAAACATCGATTCGCGGCCGCGGCATGGCGGCTGAACGGATTGCGCGGCGGTAATTTCTGTGGCGTGACCGCTTACAGTTCGAGACGCTGATAGGAAGGGGCAGCCAAGTCCTGCCCGAGCAGATCCCATTCGATCAGGAAAATTGTTGAGCGCGCTGCACTCATGGAAAGTCGGCGTTCGCCGTCTTTCGCCACGACACTCTCGGCTTTCGTGAAATCAAGGGTGAGATCCGGACCGGTCCGGTTACACACGAGCAAGGGCAGTCCGGTGTCGCGCGTGCATCGCTCCCATTCGCCGTTGGGGCCGTGAAGCCCGGGCGCCCAGGCGGCGGCGGACACCAGCATGCGCGCGCCTTGCCGCCGCAGGCTGCCGGCGATGCCCGGAGAGTACGCGTCGGCGCAAATCAGCAACCCCACGCGGTCGAGCGGCGGCGCCGCGAAGACGAGGGCTTCAGTGCCGGGCGTCGACCAGGCTTCCGATCCCACGCGCAGCGCGTTGATCTTCCGATGGGCGCCGGTGAGCGCACCGTCGGGCGCGATCACAAAGAGAGAGTTATGCAGCAGTTTCGTGCGGACATCCTGTTCCGGCAGAGAAAGGAACAGGGTGACGCGCAGCTTCGCCGCAAGGCGGCCCATCTGTATCATCCACTCATCCGGCTGAGGCGCAATCCAGTCGGTGCCGATTCGGCCGGTAAAGGCATACCCGCAGACCGCGAGTTCCGGCGTGAGAATCCAGTTGGCGCCCGCCTGTGCCGCCTGCATGACCGCGGTTTCGATCAGCCGTCGATTGCCGGCGAGATCGCCGGGAACCGGTGCCAGATGCAGGAAGGCGATGCGAAGGGACGGCGTGGCCATGGTCCGCATCATACAGGGGCGGCGTGATCGGTGCGAGTGACGATTCCTGCGTCACCCGCTGTTGGCCGCCGGGGGCGGTGTGGTATGCTGCGCACCCATTATGGCTATCGATCAGACACGTCAGGGAGAATTGGCTGCGGCAACGGCGCGCCGCCGGACCTTTGCGATCATCAGTCATCCGGACGCGGGCAAGACCACGCTTACGGAAAAGTTGTTGCTCTATTCCGGGCTCATTCGGACGGCCGGCATGGTCCGTGGCCGCAAGGGCGGCAAGACGGCCGCCTCCGATTGGATGGGCATGGAGCAGGAACGCGGCATTTCCATTACCGCCTCGGCCATGCAGTTTCCGTATAAGGATGCGATCATCAACCTGCTCGATACGCCGGGCCACCAGGACTTTTCCGAAGATACCTATCGGACGTTGACGGCGGCCGACAGCGCGATCATGGTGATCGATGCGGCCAAAGGCGTGGAGACGCAGACGCGCAAGTTGTTCGAGGTGTGCCGCTTGCGGCGGATTCCGGTGCTGACCCTGATCAATAAGATGGACTTGCCGGGACGTCCACCGCTTGACCTCATGACAGAGGTTGAGCAGGCCCTCAATATTCACGCGAGCCCGATCAATTGGCCGATCGGATCCGGGAGCGATTTCGCCGGCATCGTGACGCGGGCCGACCATCGCGTTCAGCTGTTCAGCAAGACCGCCCATGGCGGCGCGACAAAGGTCGATGTGGCGAACATGGTGTTGGCCGACCTCGAACGCAGCGGCCGTGTTCCTCCGGACGTGATGGAACCGGTGCAGCATGACCTGGAGTTGCTCGACATCGCTGGCAATCCGTTTTCGCGCGACCAGTTTCTGAACGGCGATGTCACGCCGGTGTTCTTTGCGTCGGCGCTCACGAACTTCGGTATCGAGAGCTTCCTTGACGCCTTTGTGACGCTCGCTCCGTGCCCCAGCGCCCGGCTGGCCGACCGTGAGGATGGAAGCGAATACCCCATCGATCCGGTCGAGACGCCGTTCAGCGCCTACGTGTTCAAGCTGCAAGCCAACATGAACCCGAAGCACCGGGACAGCACGGCCTTCTTGCGGGTCTGTTCGGGGCGATTCGAACGGGACATGATGGTGACCCATCATCGACTGAATCGAGAGGTGCGTCTCTCGCGGCCGCACAGTCTGGTGGCGCAGGAGCGGAGCACGGTGGAAGAGGCCTATCCCGGCGATATCATCGGCATCATCAATCCCGGGCTCTTCGCCATCGGCGATACGATTTCCGTGGTCGGCGGATTCAACTTTAAACCGCTGCCGCAGTTCCAACCGGAAATTTTTGCGCGCCTCCGTCCGACCGATGTCGGCAAGCGAAAAGCCTTTGACAAGGGGATGGAGCAGATGGCGCAGGAAGGCACGGTCCAGATCATGCGCAGCCTCAACGACCTGGACTCCTTGGTCGCGGCCGTGGGCCGGCTGCAGTTCGATGTGCTGCAATATCGTCTTCGCCACGAATATCGCGTGGAAACGGTGCTCGATGCCCTCCCGTTCTCATGCAGCGCCTGGTTGGGCGGAGATCCCGCGACCTTCAAAGCGCCGTCGGCATCCATGGTGGTAAAAGATCAACGCGGTCGGGTCGTGGTGCTCTTCGGCGATCAGGTCATGAAGACCATCGCCCGGGATCGCAACCCTGACCATACGCTTCGCGATATGGGGTAGCGCGGCGGAGGTATTGGCCGTGCCCGGTCGAGAGCCAGGGACGGTTTCCCTCTTCTCCCGTGCTGTCTCGTGACGGTAGGTCGACTCTATGGCGTGGCCGGTCCCCATCGCACGAGAACTTGCCGGGGCCGCAGCTGCCTGGCAATCCGGCAACGACGGCAAAGCCAGAGTGTGCGCGCGGCGGGCAGTCGCATTAGCCGACGAAGCGTGGCTGGCGCAGCAGACGTCTTCGCCCTGGTTCGGCGATGCCATGGCTCACCTGCGCAGAATCCAACAAGACGTGTCGTTTCCATCAGCGGTCCGGCAGGCGGCCGAACGATTGACGACGACTGTGACCAAGAAACAGACGGCTCCCTTTACGGCGGATCCTATCGGTGATGCGAACACCATCATCGCATTTTTGATAGGGGGCAGCGACGGGCGCCCGTGATTCTGCGGGAAGGCAGTGAGGCGATCGATGGAAGCGGATGATGCTGAAGTGTTGCGGGAGGCCTGGGCGAAAGCCGGGGGATTGCCCTGCCCGCATGATAGTCGGGAGAAAGAATTTTATCTCGGGTCCGATACGAGCGCTGAAATTTGTGTGCGGTGTGGAAAATCATTCTGGAGGGGCAACTAGCTATGGGGCGAATCTCCAGATGGCTGGCCGGCCTGGTAATAGCAGGGGTGCTCGCGCCGCTGCCCCTTTGGGCCAATCCGGCGCAGGATCGGCTTGCGGCGATGTCCGAAGTGGAGCGGAGCGAGGCCCTGGCGGTGTTTGTCGAAAGTGGGGGGCATCACTGCCGGACCGTCGCGCGCACATTTTTCCAAGGAGAAGATATCAAAGGAAATGTCTTCTGGAATGTGGCCTGTGTCGGCGGCGAATCTTACGTGGTTGTGATCAAGAACGATGTGCCTGGTTCGACGCGGGTGATGTCGTGCCGCCGCTTGCGGGCGGTGGCCGGCGCGGACTGTTTCAAAAAGCTGGGGTAGTACAGCGCGCGGATAATCAGCTATGAGTCAACCTGACTACGTCTTTACGTCGGCCGACGATCAATTGGAGCTCAGGCGGTTGCAGGCGATCGAGCGGGAGTGCGATCCGGCCAGTTGCCGCCGCTTGCATGCCACCGGTCTCACGACCGGATGGCGTTGTCTGGAAGTGGGGCCGGGCGCCGGGTCATTGATGCGGTGGATGGGTGAGAGAGTCGGGCCTTCGGGGCAGGTTGTCGCGCTCGATCTCTCGACCAAATTTCTGACGGCGCACCCCCCGGCGCATGTCGAGATTCAGCAGGGGGACATTCGAACGGCTTCGCTGCCGCAGGGCTCATTCGATCTCATTCACGCGCGCTACGTGCTCATCCATCTGCCGGATTACGAGATTGCCCTGTCCCGGATGTTGGCCGCGCTGAAGCCAGGCGGATGGATCGTCCTGGAAGAACCGGACTTCTCTGCCTCGCGGGGCATCGCTGGAACGGCTGTGCAACTTGCGGCGATGCAGCACATCAATCAGGCGATTCATCGCATGTATGAAAGCCGCGGCATGGACTCCGCGTTGGGACTCAGACTGTTGCCGTTGTTGCAAGCGCGAGAGCTTCTGGACATGTCCATGGAGAACGATGCACCGGTGTTTGCCGGTGGATCCGGGCTGGCCGCGATCATGGCGATGTCCGCTGAACAGTTGCAGGACAAGTATCTGGCGACCGGAATCGTCAGTGAAATGGATGTGCAGAACTATCGGCAAATGGCCGAAGATTCTCAGAGCCGGGCCGTTTACTATGCGACGGTGGCGGTGGCCGGGCGTAAGCAGGTTGAGTGATGATGGAAACTCCTGTGCTAGTCCTGCCGGGGTTCGGCAATTCTGCTCCCGGTCATTGGCAGACGTTGTGGGAAGCGCGCCATCCGGCTTGGCGGCGGGTAGATCTTGGCCAATGGAATGCGCCGGTTTGCCGGAATTGGATGCGGACGTTGGACGAGGCGGTACAGCGCTGCAGTGCTCCTCCTATTTTGGTCGCTCACAGCCTGGCCTGTTTGCTCGTGGCTCATTGGGCTGGGCCGTCTCGCGTGCCGATCGCGGGTGCCTTCCTCGTTGCGGTTCCCGAACCGGCTAGTCCCAGTTTTCCCGCCACCGCTCAAGGTTTCAGTCCGGTGCCGATGCGCCGATTGCCGTTTCCCAGCATGGTGATCGCCAGTCGCAACGATTCGTTTGGTTCTTTCGAGCATGCGCAACGATGTGCGACTGCTTGGGATAGCCGGTTCGTCGATGTCGGCGACGTCGGCCATATCAATATCGACAGCGGGATCGGCGAGTGGCCTGAAGGCTATGCGCGGTTTGAGGAGTTCATCGGATAAAGATGTCGATCCAGATTACGCAGGCTCAACCGGAAGATGCGGCCGTCGTTGCCACATTGGTGGGGGAACTGCTCCGTGAGATTATGGCGGCGGTCAGCGACAAGGTGTTCAACTTTCATCAGGCCGACACGGAAGCGCGCGCGGCTGCCTGGTTGCGAGACGGTTGCTACTCGGTACTGCTGGCCCGTGCTGGCGATGTGCCGATCGGATTTCTCGCCCTATATCAAAGGTACGCGCTCTATACCGAAGGGATCTATGGGACAATCCCTGAATTCTATGTTTGTCCGGCCCATCGTTCGAAGGGAGTGGGCACGGCGTTGTTGGAACAGGCCAGGCGACTGGGACAGTCGCGCGGCTGGCGGCGGCTGGAAGTCACGACTCCACCCTTGCCGCAGTTCGACCGGACGCTGGTGTTCTATCAGCGCGAGGGGTTCAGCATCTCCGGAGGCCGGAAGTTGAAGCTGGAGCTGTCGTGAAGCCGGTGGTGGATTACGGTCGCGGGTGTGAGTACAGGGCGAGGCTGGTGACTGAACTTCGAGGAGAGGGAGCGTCGAGATGAAAGACACGATCCGCTGCAGCTGGGCCGGCGAGAAGCCGCACATGGTTCGCTATCACGATCAGGAATGGGGCAAGCCGGTGCATCGTGACCGGAAGCATTTTGAGATGCTGTTGCTTGAAGGAGCCCAGGCAGGGCTGACGTGGGAGACGGTGTTGCGGAAGCGCACGGGTTATCGCAAGGCCTTCGCGGGGTTCGATCCGAAGAAGGTGGCGCGTTTCACGGTGAGCATGAAAGCGGCGCTGATGAAGAATCCCGACATCATCCGCAACCGGCTCAAGATCGATTCGGCCGTCACCAATGCGCAGGCGTTTCTGGCGGTGCAGGACGAGTTCGGCTCGTTCGATGCCTATGTTTGGTCATTCGTCGGAGGAGAGCCGATCGTCAATCAGTGGACCAGGATGAAGGATGTTCCTGCCACGAATGTGGTCAGCGATACCTTGTCGAAAGATCTGAAAAAACGCGGCTTCCGGTTCGTTGGCAGCACGATCATCTATGCCTATATGCAGGCGATCGGGATGGTGAATGATCACCTTGAGGCCTGCTCTTTTCGGTGATCGACAAGCTCGCCCAGAGCTTCCTTCACGAAAAGCCTGCGAGCTGCTCGCCTATGGTCTGTAGCCTATAGGGCTGCGCATATTACCGGTAGTGTTTCATTCATGCCACAGGCGGCAGCACACCTATCTACTTTAGTTCACAGTGTATTCCCTAGAATGTTTCCTGCTCTAGTCGTCAACCACGTCGTCAAAATGTCGGGAGACAACGCAATCGTGCTATTCCGCCGCGCAGGGCTGAACGGTACCGATCTTGCTGAGCCACGCCTGGAAATGGCTTCCTGAAACCGGTCACAGAGTCATGGCGTCGGCGACGCATGACCGCGAGTAGGGAAAGAGTACTGTCACAAGGAGGTAGGCATGTCCGTGTGGAAGGCAATGTTGGGGTGTTGTGCTCTGGCGGGCTGTGTCAGTGGCGTGGGCGCATCGGCGTGGGCGGACGAGGCGCCTGCCACAGCCACGAGCCAGCCGGCGATCCAGCGGCTCTTTCCCGAGAGCTGGCCGATCTCCATCCGCGGTTGGGTGGACGGCGGGTATACGTTCAACGGATCGAGCCCGACGTCGCATTTCAATGGTCCGTACAATGCCGTGGATCGCGACCGGCCCCAATTGAATCAGTTGTACCTGATTGTGGAGAAGACGTTGCGGGGAACGAGCGGAATCGATATCGGCGGTCGAGTGGATGCGATGTACGGATATGATTACTTTTTGACGCAGAGCAATGGGTTTGAGCGGGATCAATCCGGCAGACCGAAGTGGAATCACGAGCAACATGGCCTGGCCTTGCCGCAGATGTATGCCGAAGCCGGCAATCAGACCTTCTCGGTGAAGGGCGGACATTTCTATACGATTATCGGATACGAGGGGGTGCCGGCGCCGTCGAATTTCTTCTATTCGAAGTCCTATTCCTATCAGTTTGGCGGGCCCTTCACGCATTGGGGCGGCTTGGCGACCTGGAATATTTCTCCGCAATGGATGGTGCAGGGCGGTATTGTCAATGGATGGGATTCGCTCGATGGCCAGAGCAGCAAGCCCGCCTATGTGATGAAGGCGAAATATACGTCGAACGAGAAATTTGTGACGGCGTCGTTCGCGGTGATTACGGGCGAAGAGCCGTCGGCGATCCCGACGCGGTATGAGCAGCGGACGCGCTACAGCGCAATCGTCGCGTTGAACCCAACGAAGGATCTTGAATATGTGTTCCACCACTTCTATGCCTATCAGGAAGACGGCAAGCTGGGTGGAGGGATTGCGCGCTGGTACGGGATCGATCAATATCTGTACTATCGGCTCCATGAGCAGGTGAAAGCGGGATTGCGATTTGAATGGTTCCGGGATGAGGCAGGTACCCGCGTGGGCGGCTCTCCGGACCGGGGGAACCCGAATCTGGCTCCGTTTGCCGGGAGTTTCTACTCACTGACGGCCGGGGTGAATTATTATCCGCATCCGAATCTGACCATTCGCCCAGAAGTGCGGTATGACTGGCTGGTAGGCAGCCGCAGTCCCTTTAACGACGGCAATAACTCCAACCAGGTGCTGGCGGCCATCAACGCCTACGTGCAGTTCTAGCGATCAGAGCGACGGTCGGCCCGCTCGCGGAATAGCCGCGGGCGAGCCGACAGGCCGTGGTGGCTGAGGGGATCGTAGTTGTTGCGAGCAGGTGAGTCACCTATGGCGGAAACTGCGCGTTCTCTAAAGCTGCCTCGCCCTCAAGACCAACTGGCCGGCTGTGCCTGGCTGCCACGGTTCGCCGAGAAAGCCAGACGGTTTCTCGATCAGCAGTTGCCGTTTATCTATCGAGCGGCGTTCGGCAGTCGGCTTGGTATCGATGGCGCGTTTCTCCGGCACTTCAGTCTCACCATCGATCAGTTTCTTGCCGCAGTCCGTCGATCCGTGGACGATGCTGCGCTGGCCAAGTGGTTTCTGGCGCATCCGACTGTCACTTCCGAACGCATCGCCGAATGGAACCGTCGTGCCGCGCTGTTGGGGACCAAGGGGCATCCCGGCTATCTCACGCGGCATCTGCTCAAATGGGTCTTCTATCCCAAGTCGGTGGTGACGCCCGTCAACAGCCTCTTCGAAGCCATTGAACAAGACGAACGCTAAGCGGAATGCGCTCCGGGCGTTTCGGGTGAAGTCGTCTTATCTCGGCTGGTTTGATTTGCGGCCCGTCTGACCTCGCCGTAGCTCCGCTACTCTTCCGTATGCACGCCGTCGAATCCATCGAGTGCGATGCCGAGCGAGGCCAGCAGCTCCTTTGTCTCGGGACTGCTGTCGGAGCGTGCGTGTTTCAGCACCGAACGGTGGAGTGTGCGGAGCGGGGTCAGCACGCGCCGGTCGGTAGTCTTGCCCAGGGCGCGTACCATGATGATCTGAGTCTGAAGTGGTTCGTTCGGGAGTGCGGCGATGAAGGTGGGTACGATGTTGCTGTTGGGATGTAATGGGGCAAGGCGACCCAATCCGATGGCGGCGGCGCGATGTTGGTCGGGCGTGCCCGTGTTGAAGAGCGCGAGCAGGGCGTGGATGCCGTCTTCATGGCCGATGGTTCCCAGTGCGATGGCCGCGGATTGCACCACCGCGGGATCGGGGTCGTGCAACGCCTTCGTCAGCCGGGGAATGGCTTCTACTGCGAGCATTTGACCCAGGAGTCCGATCACGGACTGCCGTTGTGCCCCCGTCGCGCCGGGCTCATTCAGCGCCGTGATCAGCCGGGCAGACTGTCCCCAGTCGGCTGCGAGCAAATAGGGGAAGGGATCGGTCTGTAACTGCTGCGCGAGTGCCGTGATCGCGTACGCTCCTGCGTCGGTTTGCCCCGCTTGGCGCGCCGCTTCTTGCGGATTGTTGAACGGCGTACGGACTTCGTGACGCCAGTCGGCCCAGCGGGTGCCGAAGCGATAGGTCAACTGGCAGGCCGGTCCTTTCCAGAGCCGTACGGCGGCGTCGATCATGTCGGCGTCGCCACCGGAGCGGCCTGTTCCTTCCCACGTTTTCAACTCCTCACACTTTACTTTGACCGTAACCTCGTGCGGCTGATCGCTCTCGGTGACGATGCGGTACCCCAACCGTTCGAACCGTAGTGAGACCGCCTTTGTAATAATGGCGGCATCGAGCGGGCCGCGGCTGCTCAGGGCCAGGGTCTCCAGGTGGATTTGCTCGGTCCGATGCAGAAGGTCTTTTTCTTCGGCGGTCAGCAATTCTTTGCGCGCGTGGGTCATGTCCGGAACGCCTGCGGCGAGGATCGATCCGAGAAAGAGAAGCATACAGGTCACGTGAAGGCGGCTGGCGGCGATGCACCCGAGTCTCATCATAATCCGTGCGCTCCTTGTGGTGCGAATGGAGGGAGGAGGTGAATATATGTGGCGAGATTGTCTCATAGGCCAGGTGAGCGGGGAAAGGCTTCCATCTGGTTCATCATGACATGATGAACTAGTACTGTTCTCAGGGGAGGCGATCGTATGGCTGTAGGGAAATGACTACAGCCGCGTTATCTCTACAGTCTGAAGGGGATACGTAATTTTCCTGTGGTTCACTGTCCTGCTTTCCCTTCGTGTGTGAGCTGGATCATAGGGCTGGGATCGTCTAGAGGAACGAGAAAATCAAGGAAGTGTTGGCGAATGTTCGGAGAGTGCGTTGTCGGTACGGCCCTTGCTCTATCCGTCATAGATATATTCCTCGGATGTAAGGAGCAAAGATCTGAATATGCAACATCGGGCCGTTTCAAGAAGTTGGGTTAATGAGCAAGAAGCCTCAGTCTCGTCGATCAATCGGCGGGAGGAGGCCCGGGTTGAAGATTGCCACTCCTGCTCATATGAAATCATCGAATCCGGTGATCCTCAGGTCGCCGCAGTGCAGGAAGGCCAGATGTTTACGCTCAATCGGAGCGCACACGGGAGATTGCTGCTGATGGATCAAGCTCCGCGGCTCAATCAACGGATTGAGGTCCATAGCGCAACGCTCGGCTGGCGGCGCTCTACGATGGTCTATGATGTGCGGTGGACGCGATCCATTCAAATTGGGCCGCAAGGCGATCTATTTTTGGTCGGGTGCCGGTTGACCGCAAGAGGGCCCCTGTAGCTCGGATCTTCAGCTCTTCCTCGGTGCTATTCTCCCCCAATGCCGTCGATAACGATTGATTGCCGCGGGCGATCATTTTATCCTGCGCGCATGTTGGCCGGATTCGTCGCGCTCTATCTGCTCTGTTCCGTCGGGATCGGTCTCTACGCGGCGACGCGCGTGCAGAATACGAAAGACTTTGCGGTGGCCGGACGGAGCTTACCGTTGCCGGTGGTGACCGCCACCGTGTTTGCCACGTGGTTCGGCGCCGAGGCGGTGCTCGGCATTTCCGCGACCTTTGTGAAAGAAGGGCTTCGGGGCGTCGTGGCCGATCCCTTCGGATCCAGCCTCTGTCTCATTCTCGCCGGATTGTTCTTCGCGCCGCGATTCTACCGCATGAATCTTCTGACAGTCGGAGATTTCTACCGCCTGCGCTATAACCGCACGGTCGAAGTCTGGTGCACACTTGCGGTCGTGGCCTCGTATTTCGGCTGGGTGGCGGCGCAGTTCAAGGTGTTGGGCCTCGTATTGAACGTAGTGACGGCCGGGGGGATCAGCCAGTCGCTGGGCATGATCGCCGGCGCGTTGGTCGTCCTCGCCTACACGACCTTCGGCGGCATGTTCTCCGTGGCCATTCTGGATTTTGTGCAAATCACGGTCATCATGGGAGGGTTACTGTATATCGGCTCGATCGTCAGCGGCCTGGCGGGGGGCGTTGAGACCGTGATTGCGCATGCGGCCGGCGCCGGAAAACTGGATTTCTTTCCGCCTGCCAGCCTCAACGCCTGGATTCCGTTTCTTGGCGCGTGGGTGACGATGATGTTCGGGTCGATTCCGCAACAGGATGTCTTTCAGCGGATTACCTCGGCGAAGGACGAGGCTACGGCGGTGCGCGGGTCGCTGCTGGGTGGGCTGTTGTATTTTGGGTTCTGCTTCATCCCGATGTTTCTCGCCTATGCGGCCACTCTGATCGATCCGGCGCGTTTCCTAGCGCTGCTGGACACCGATTCGCAATTGGTCTTGCCGACGCTGATTCTGGAGCATACGCCGCTCGTCGCGCAGATCGTCTTTTTCGGTGCGGTCTTGTCGGCGGTGATGAGCTGCTCCAGCGCGACGCTGCTGGCGCCGTCCGTCGCCCTCAGTGAAAACGTCTTCAAGCCGATGATCGCTCGCGTGAACGATGCGGAGCTGCTGCGGATGATGCGGGTCGTCTTGGTCGGTTTTGCCTCGGTGGTACTGGCGATTGCCCTCTGGTCGGACGCCAGCATCTACACGCTCGTGGTGAATACCTACAAGGTCACGCTCGTGGTCGCCTTCATTCCGTTGCTGGCCGGACTGTACTGGCCGCGCGCGACGACGCAAGGGGCGCTGGCCGCGATCGCCGCCGGATTGATCTCTTGGCTTGCGCTTGAACTCATCGGCCCGGCCGATGCTGTGTGGCCGCCGCAGCTGGTGGGGCTGCTGGCGGCCGCTGCGGGGATGGTTGCGGGGTCGTGGGTGACCGGTCGGGATCCCGTGCGAGCTGGACGCGAGCCGCTATAGCGCGCGGACCGCTTGCCGTGCTTCGGGGATGGGGTACCCCGCTTCCGTGCACACGGCTTGAATGGTCCGGTTGGTCTCGAAATAGACTTGCCAGTAATGGCTGTTGTGGCAGAAGGGGCGGACGACCAGCAATGTGCCGTAGGCGTTGAATTCCAGGATCTCCACGAGTGGCGCGGGAGCATCGACGACGTTGGGAATCCGGGAGACGGCTTGTTTGAGTTTTGCCATGGCGTCCTTCGTATCGACGCCGTGCGCCAGCTGGGCCCGGAGGTCCACGCCGCGGAACGCATTGCTCGAATAGTTCACGATGTTATCGGCGAAAATCTTGTTGTTCCCTACGACGACGCGGAGATTGTCGCCAGTATGAAGCGTGGTGGCAAAGACTCCGATCTCCTTCACTTCCCCGGTCGCTCCGCCTGCACTGATCATGTCCCCGACGCGGAACGGGCGTAGCACGATTAAGAAGACGCCCGCGGCAAAGTTCGCGAGCAGTCCCGACCAGGCCATGCCGATCGCGACGCCGGCTGCGGCGATGATGGCGGCAAACGAGGTGGTCGCCACGCCCAAGGTGCCCAGTACCGCTACCAATAAGAGAATCTTCAGCAAGACGCCGGTAGTAGTATCGAGATAGCCGATCAGCGTGTGATCCATGCCGCGCGCCGCAAGGGTGCGGCCCAGCGCGGCGCGAAGCAGGCGGATTGTCCAGCTTCCGATAATCCAGATGGCCAGCGCTCCGAGCACCGTCCATCCGAAGGGCAGCACATGTGTGGTGACGAACGACTGAATATGCGAGAGGTTCATGTCCATCGGGATCTCCTTGACCGCCAGTGAGCGTACTCGAGCCTGTCTGTTCCGGCAGCTTTCCTTAGCAGTAATTGCGGATTGGCGCAAGCTGGGTATGCGGAGGAATGCCGGATGGGGTCTCGTGGAGAAACCGCCGGGCCGCTGACTTCGGCGCTACCCGTTGGCGCGCTTTTCCTCCAGCGTCGTCCAGCGGGCATAGAGTTGTTCGACGTTGGTCTGGGCCTCTGCCAACGCGGTATACCGGGCTTGCAATGCCGTGGCGTCGGAGGTGACGGCAGGATCTTCCGTTGCGGCTTGGCAGGCGGCGACAGCGGCTTCCGCCTTGACGATCAAGCCTTCGATCTTGTCCCATTCCTTTTGTTCCGAATGGGAGAGCCCTTTACGAGCCTGTTTCGGTTTGGGGCCGTTGTTACTCGCGGCGCGGGTGGGCACAGGGCCGGAAAAGCCGGAGCGTCCTCGTTCCTGAGCCGCTTCCCATTGGGCAAAGTCGGCGAACCACTCGGCGTTGCCTGTTCCATCCAGCGCCAGCATCATCGTAGAGACTCGATCGAGCAGCCAGCGGTCATGCGTCACGAGGATCAGCGCGCCGGGAAACTCCAGAAGATTTTCTTCCAACACGTCGAGGGTCGGGATATCCAAATCGTTTGTTGGTTCATCCAGCATGAGCACATCGGCCGGTTGCAACATGAGCCGCGCGATCAAGAGCCGGGCCTGTTCGCCGCCGGAGAGCCGGGACACGGGCAGATCGAGCTGTTCAGCCCGGAAGAGAAAGCGCTTTGCCCAGGACACCAGATGGATCGAGCGATCCTGATAGATCACGGAATCGCCGCCCGCGGGCGCGAGGGATCGGCGGAGGGATACCTGTTGGTCCAGCGACTCCCGATGCTGCTCGAAGGTGACGATGCGAAGCTTGTCAGCGCGGGTGACGGTGCCGGTATCGGGTTTCAACGTGCCGGCCAGCAGTTTCATCAGCGTGGATTTTCCGCTGCCGTTCGGGCCGAGCAGGCCCAGCCGTTGGCCGGGACCCAGAATGAGCTCGAGATCCTTGACGATCTGCTGGGACCCCAGTGTCTTGCCCAACTGCTGGGCGACGATCAACTGTTTGGATTTGCGCCCGGAGGCCGTGAAGTCGATTCCGGCCGGGGCCAGCTCGCGGCGGCCGTCGCGGTCCGCCAGGTCGCTGATCAGGACGCCGGCGGCGTCGATGCGGGCTTTGGCTTTGGTGGTGCGCGCTTTTGGGCCGCGGCGAAGCCACTCGACTTCGCGGCGGACTTTATTGGCGAGGGTCGCGTGTTCGTTCGCCTGGGCTTCGAGGTTGGCCTCGCGCGCTTCCAGAAAATCGCTGTAGCGGCCAGTGGCTTCGAACCGGCCCTGCGGATAAATCCGATTGAGTTCGATCATCCGCTCCGCTACCGCTTCGAGGAAGCGCCGGTCGTGGCTGATGATGAGGTAGGCGCGGGTTTCGGATTTCAAGAGCTGTTCGAGCCAGAGAATGCCCTCGACGTCTAAATGGTTCGTCGGCTCGTCCATCATCAACACATCCGGCTCCATCAGGAGGGAGCGGGCGATCGCGAGACGCTTTTTCCATCCTCCTGAGAGCGTCCGCACGGGATGCTCGGAGTCGGGGAATTCCCCCAGGCTCAAGGCACGGGCGATGCGGCCGCTTTCTTCGTGCGGATCCAGTCCTTCCTCGCGCAGGGTCTGCGCCAACACGTCTTCCACCGTCAGGTCCGGCGGGAAGGTGGATTCCTGCGGCACGTAACTCAGGCGGACATGGCGGCGCAGAGAGCGGGTGCCGTCGTCAGGGTCTTCAATGCCGGCAAGAATTTTCAACAGCGTGGATTTGCCGGACCCGTTCGGGCCGATGAGTCCGACGCGATCCCCTTCGGCCAGACCGATGGATAGGTCTGAAAAGAGCGGCTTCACGCCATAGCTCTTGCTGATGGACTCACAACTCAGGAGCATAATTGGTGGCATAGATCGTCGATCTGTATCCGGATTGGCCAAGATGTCAGGTGTCGTCGTCGGGAGAGGATTCTACCTGGCAGACACGTTCGTTGCCCCACAGTGTAGCAAGGGACGGGCATGGCTTACTAGGTGTAGCGTGGCGCGGGCGAAGATAAAGTTAGTGCGCCAGGGTATAGTTCACGAGGCGGCGAATTTGATCGGCCCCAAAGGGTTTCTCCAGAATATGTCGAGCTCCAAAGAGCTTGGCCACGCTCAGAAAGTTCTGCTCACCTGAGGCCCCGGTCATGGCGATGACGCGGGCGTCGAGAAATTCCCGGGTGAGTTCCAGAATGACCTCCATCCCATCCTGTTCCGGCATCAGGATATCCGTGATGACCAGGTCGGTTGGCTGCGCCCGATAGAGGGCCAGCCCTTCGCGTCCGTTGGCCGCTTCATGGACCCGGTGGCCATCGGCCTCCAGCATCTCCCGCAGCAGGAGTCGTAGTGCCTCATCATCGTCGATGACTAGAATAGATGCCACGGCCGCTCCTCTATCTTCTTTCTCGATGATGTGCAGTCGGCGTTCAGGCCGCCTGGGCCACGATCGATTCGATCCCCAGGTGAACCTCGTCGTCGTGATAATCGGCCTCATCTCCGACTGCGACGAGTACCGGGACTAGCCGCGGGGCCGGCCTGGCGCGACGATTTTGCTCCATGACGGGGTCATGGACATGGCCGCAATTCATACAGCGCAGGGCACTCACCCACGTATGACCGGACGTGCCGTCGAAATCCATCAAATTGTCCTTCACCATCAGTCCGCAGCAACGTGAACAGCTCATGGTCGGTCTCCTTGGGTTGGGGGTCATTGCACGCATGTCTTATGTAAGAGGATACCGGGATTGCCGGAAAGCGTAAGACCAGGAAGGGTTACCTCGGAAGGGGGGGGCTGGGGCGGCAGGCATTTGGGCGCGACCCGCCAGCATGGCTCAAGGCGACATCCGTATCCACCGATAGAAGTACGGACGAGGTTTGGTCGATAGGCCGTGGGACTGGTGTGCGCAGGTGCTCTTCGATAACCTGAAATTAAGATGGAATGATGGGCAGCGTGTGGTGGAAGCAGGCGGTTCTCGTCATGAGCGCGGTGATGGCCAACGGGTGTCTGGTCCAGCCGTATGTGTTGACGAAGGATGATGTGCGGGCACGTGTGACCAGCGACATGAAAGCGTTGATGGCCATCGAAGAGCCGGTGGCGGGGCCGATCGATCTCTATGGGGCGACCGCCCGGGCGCTCAAGTACAACCTCGATGCCAGAGTGAAAACCATGCAGGCGCAGCTGGCGCATCAGCAATTGAACGTCGCGCACTACACCTTGTTGCCGCAGGTCTCGGCCAATGCCGGGTTCGACGGGCGCAATAACTATAGCGGCGGCGGTGCCCGTTCACTCATCGACGGCCGTCCGGTCCTTGAGCCGTTTACCTCGTCCGACAAAAACGTCACCTCCGGCAATCTGGCGTTGAGCTGGGATGTGCTGGATTTCGGGTTGTCGTTCGTCCGGGCGCAACAGGCGGCGGACAACGTGATGATCGCGGAAGAGGAAAAGCGGCGGATTGCCGTACGGCTGGTGCAGGATGTTCGGAGCGCCTATTGGCGGGCGGTCAGCGCGGAACGCGTGCTCCATCGGGTGGAGTTTCTCAACGAATCGGTGGGAAAAGCGCTGGAGAGTTCCCAGCAGATCGTCGACAAGAAGTTGCAGGCGCCGTTGACGCCGCTGAACTACCGCCGCGACCTGCTCAATATTCAGCGTGAGGTGCAGCGGCTGTATCGTGACCTCAGCACGGCGCGGACGCAGCTGGCATCGATGATGGGGCTGCCGCCGGGGACAATCTATGAACTTGCTGTGCCGGCCAGGACCGGGAACGTTCCGCTCGTGAATCTGGATACGGAAAGCATGGAGAAGCAGGCCTTGATGTTCCGGGCCGAGCTGCGGTCGATCGACTATCAGAAGCGGATCAGTGCCAAGGAAGCCCGTGCGGTATTTTTGGAATTGTTCCCCAGTCTCAAATTGAGCGTCGGCGGCTATTACAGCAGCAACAGCTTCTTTCTCTATCAGAACTGGCTGGGGTACGCCTCTCAGGCCAGTTGGAATCTGCTGTCTGCGTTTCGCACGCCGGCGAAATTGAAAGCCGTGGAGGCTCATCGGGAGGTGTTGGAGTCGCAAAGCCTCGCGCTCACCATGGCGATCCTGACGGAAGTGCATGTTGGGGCCGTGCAATTCGTCCATGCGAAACAGGAATTTCAGAACGCACGGCAATATCACGAGACTCAATCCGCGATTGCCGAGCACACCAGAAGTCTCTGGCTCACCCATAGCACGAACGACCTTACGCTGATAAAGGAGCGGGTGAACGATGTCTTGGCCGAGGTCCGGCTGGACAGCGCGCAATCGGGCGTCGAGACCGCCTATGCGACCTTGATGGCGTCGTTGGGGGAGGACGCGGTTCCGGCAGGTCTCGGCGGACAGAGCGTGGCTGAGTTGGCCGAGGCATTGAAGAAACTCTGGGAGCCGACGGGACCGCGGACGGCCAGCGTCGAAAAGAAATCGGAGATCTATGCAACCTCTGTGGCGCGCTAGCGGCACTGTCATCGCGGCGTTGGTCTTGTCGGTGGCCATCGTGCCGCAGGCCGGCTGGCCCAAAGGCGAGCGGCCTGCCGCGGTGGTGCGATCGGGGAACGGCGTGATGCGCGGCATTGTCAGAGCCGCCACACAAGCTATGCTCTATACCCAAATCCAAGGACGGGTTAGCGCACTCCCGCGCAAGGAAGGTGAGCGAATCGAGAAGGGGGAAACGCTGGTCCAGATCGATTGCAATAAGTACCGGGCCGAGCTGGCCGCGGCGGTTGCCGAGTCTCAGGTCAAAGACAAAACGTTCACCAATAATACGGAGCTTGCAAAGCTGAACGCCGTGAGCACGCTCGAACTGGAAATTTCCGAAGCCGAAACCAAAAAGGCTCAGGCCGCCATCCGTATTGCCGAATTAAGCGTCGGAAACTGCCGCATTGCCGCGCCCTTTTCCGGCCGTATTACCGGCGTCATGGTGAATGAGCATGAGAACGTGTTTCCGAACGACAAGTTGCTCAGCCTGCTGGACGATACGAGCCTGGAAATCGAACTGGTGCTGCCGTCGTCGTCGCTGGCCTGGCTCAAACGAAAGGCCCGCTTCACCTTCGCGATCGATGAGACGCGCAAGGAGTATCCGGCGAAAGTGAAAGAGATCGGTGCCAACATCGATCCGGCAAGCCAGACGGTCAAGGTCATCGGAGCTTTTGAAAAGTTGCCGCCCGAAGTCCTGGCCGGTATGAGCGGCTCCGCGCAATTCCCAACCATGCAGCCGTAGCCCGATGGCCACCACAACTGCACCAACCGCACAACAGATTCCCGCGCTCATCCACCTGGCGGCGCTGGCGCATCTGGAAGGGCAAGTCCGTGCCGCCAAGACGCTCCCGGAGCTGCAATTTCTCGCCGTCAACGAAACCCGCCGCTTGGTGCCTTATCAGCAAGCCTTCCTGCTGACCTGGGGGAATGGCACGGCGGCTTGTCAGGTCGCCACGGCTGCCAGCGTGGCGGTCGTCGAGCGGGAGGCGCCGTTGATCCGGTGGTTGGAACAGGTGGCGCAGGCGCTTCGGCAGGAGCATCCGGGCGGCGAACCGATGGCACTGACCGAAGAGGCCTGTCCGGCATCCTGCCGCGAGGGGTGGCGGGAGTATGTGCAGGGCTATGTCTTCTGGTGTCCGCTGAAACATCCCGATGAAACCGTGCTGGGCGTCTGGTGGTTCGAACGGGAGTTTCCCTGGCAGGAGAACGATGTCGCCATCGTCCATCGCTTGGCCTGCAGCTATGCCTATGCGTGGAAAGCGCTGACGAAGAAATCCGGCGGATGGTTTGCCACGATGAAGAAACCGTCCGCCTGGCTTGTCGGCCTGGCGGTGATCGGGGCGCTGTGCGTGCCGGTGCGGGTCTCGACCATGGCGCCGGTGAAAGTCATGGCCAAGGATCCCGTGATTGTGAGCGCGCCGATGGATGGGGTCATTGCCGACGTGCTGGTGCCGCCGAATACGATGGTGCTTCAGGACCGGATCCTGTTCCGCTATGAAGACACGAATATCCGCAATCAGTTTCAGGTTGCCGACAAACAACTGGCGGTGGCCCGCGCGGAACATGCCCAGGCGGTGCAGGGGGGATTCGCCGACCCCCAGCGCAAAGCCGATGCGCCCTTGAAAGAGGCGGAGGCCTCGCTGAAAGAAACCGAGCGCGATTATGCGCAAGAGATGCTGGAGCAGATCGACGTCCGTGCGCCGCAAACGGGCTTGCTGCTGTACACCAACAAAGCCGATTGGGTCGGGAAGCCGGTTTCAGTCGGCGAACGGGTGATGGAAATCGCTGACCCTCAGCGGCTGGAATTGCGCATCGACCTGCCCGTCAGCGACGCGTTGATGCTGAAAGACGGGGCCGAGGTGGTGGCGTTCTTTGATGCGTTGCCGTTGGAGTCCTTCCCGGCGACTGTGAGCCGGGCGAGCTATCATGCCGAGGTGTTGCCGGGCGATGTGCTGGCCTATCGGGTGCTGGCGGAGTTGCGTGGCGCCGACTCGCGGCTCCGCATCGGCTGGCAGGGCTCGGCTAAAGTCTACGGCGAGCGTGGCCCGCTCGCCTTCCTGCTGTTCCGTCGTCCGTTGACGGCGTTGCGGCAACTGTTGGGAGTCTGACCCATGCCGAGCCTGCCGCCCGCGCCAGCCTCGAAAGAGCGGGCGCTCCCCGTCCTCAGGACGAACGTCGAGTTCCTCCGTGGCGCGCCGACTCCCGAGGGGGTGCCGACCTGGACGATCGTTGATCCGGTCCGCAACAAGTATTTCCAGATCGAATGGCCGGTCTATCAACTGTTGCAGCGGTGGTCGTGCGGCACCATGGAACAGCTGGTGGAGACCATGCGGGAGGAAACGACCGCCCGGATCACGCGGGAGGATGTCGAGGATCTCATCAAGTTTCTCTACGCCAACAATTTGACCGAAGAGTCGGCGAGTGGGCAGACGAAAGACTTCGTCGACCAGGCGAACGCGCGCAAGCAGGCCTGGTGGCAATGGCTGTTGCATCATTATTTATTCATCAAAATTCCGCTCGTCCATCCCCACGGCTTTCTTCAGGCCACGCTGCCGCTGGTGGCGCCGTTCTATACCGCGGCGGCGGCCTGGGTGTTCGGGACAATCGGAGCGGTCGGACTCGTGCTCGTCAGCCGGCAGTGGGACGCGTTTCTCTCGACCTTCCTTCACTTTTTCAACTGGCGCGGCGCAGTGCTGTACGGTGTCGTGCTGTGTCTCGTCAAAGTCGTCCACGAATTGGGGCATGCCTATACCGCGACGCGGTTCGGTTGCCGCGTGCCGACGATCGGCGTGGCGCTCATGGTCATGATGCCGGTGCTCTATTCCGACGTCAGCGACTCCTACCGGCTGCATGCCAAGCGGAAACGGTTGGGGATCGCCGCCGCCGGCGTGATCGCCGAACTTGGATTGGCGGCGATGGCCACGGTGCTGTGGGGATTTCTGCCGGACGGGACGCTGCGCAGCATGGCGTTCATCGTTGCCACCAGCAGTTGGATCATGAGTTTGACGGTGAACCTCAATCCGTTGATGCGGTTCGACGGGTACTATCTGTTGGCCGATGGGCTCGGGCTTCCCAATCTGCAGGATCGTGCCTTTGCGTTCGGCCAGTGGAAGCTCCGCGAGATCCTATTTGCCACCGGCGCCCCGGCGCCTGAAGTCGTCGGCTCTTCCACACGCAGAATCATGGTGACCTACGCCTGGGCGATTTGGGCCTATCGTCTGGTGCTCTTTACAGGCATCGCGGTGATGGTCTACCACGAGTTCTTTAAGGCGTTGGGGATTATCCTCTTTCTAGTCGAAATCGTGTTTTTTATCGGCTTGCCGGTATGGCGGGAGGTGAGGACCTGGTGGGATCGCCGGGCGGCGTTTGCCGGCAATCCTCGCTTTGCCGTGACGGTCACCGCGACACTGGGTCTCGTGGTGTTGGCCTGTATGCCCTGGTCGAGCCGGGTGACGATTCCGGGTGTCTTGCAGGCCCGGTCGTATGCGACGGTCTATCCTCCGGCGCCGGGGAGGATCGTGGCGGTCTCCGTGCGTCCGGGGCAGCGGGTGCGGGCAGGCGATACGTTGCTGGTGATGGAAAGTCCTCAATTGGCGAAAGAGGCGAAATTGGTTCGCACCCAGGCCGGGCAGCTGAGCTTCCGGTTGCAGCGGCAGGCCGGGTATGCCGACGACCGGGCGCAGGCACCGGTCATCGAGGAGACGCTCAAGGCCAAACTGGCGGAGCTGGACGGTGTGACGGAGCGGCAGCAGAATTTGCTCCTGTCTTCCCCGATCGACGGCGTCATCGTGGATCGGGCGGACTCGCTGCATTCGGGGCGCTGGATCGACCAGAAGCTGGCCGTGGCCTATATCGTCGATCCGAAACGGGCGCTCATTGCGGCATTAGTGCCGGTCGAAGACCTCAGCGTACTGGCGATCGGGCAGGATGCCCGCTTCATTCCCGACGATTTGACCAGGCCCGCGCGCCTGGCTCGGGTGGTGGAAATCCGTGACGTGGATGAGCGGGATTTCTCCGTACCCTATCTGGCGTCGATCTACGGCGGGGCTGTCCCGGCGAGAAAAGACGCGCAGGGGCTTGTGCAGGCCGAGCAATCCGTCTATCGGGTCGAACTCGACGTGCTGGATGCGTCAGGCCCGATCGACCAGACGGTGACCGGACAGATTCACGTCGCCGGGAAATCCCAGAGCCTCATCGCGCGCGCCTGGGATCGCGTGGCGGCCGTCATGATTCGGGAGAGTGGATTCTAGTTCGCTGGGAGCCAGCGAGAGAATCAGGCGGCCAGCGGCAGCATCGCTGTATGCAACTGCTCCAGGACGCAGTGCTTGAAGAATCGAGCGGCTTCCTGATTGAAACGGTCCAATCGGGGTGCGAGCTGCTGGGGCTGCAGCGGATCGATGCTGAAATATTCCTGTTCAAGCAGATAGCCGGGTTCGCCGGATGGTCTGCCTTGTGCGGGCTCCGTCACCGTGACAAATCCGTGGACGAGCCGGAACCGATCTGTTCCGTCGGCATCCGGGAGTACCAGCACGAGGTCATGCCGGCTCCCTTGCAGTGTCCCTGTCATGCCTGGCAGGGCCAACGGGCCCAGTGCGGCGGCATTGATCAGCTGATCCCATTCCAGCGGGGCAATCCCATACGCCTGCGGGCGAAAGAGGCTGCGGTATCGGAGCGTGGTGCGGGTGTACACCGCCGGGCCGTAGACCGTGCGAAAGGCCGTTTCCACTCCCGCGCACGCGGCGCGAAACTCCGCCCATTCCGAAAACGCGGTGAGCGTGACTGCCAGCGTGTTCTGGGTCAGCGTGACGTATTCCTGCCGATCGTGACGGGAAAAGACATACCCGCGCCGATCCTGTGTCGGGGCAAAGTGCGGATAGCGAGCACGGACCTTGTCCTGAAACGCCGCCGGAGGGGAAGCGGGAATCGTAAGGAGGTCGGGAAAATGCAGTTGGCACGTGACCTCAACAATCGGCGACTTGGTATAGCGGGTCCATTCCTGCCGTGGTTCCATCTTGACTCCTTCACGTTGGGCTGCACGGGCGGTTGTGCCGTACGGTGCTTCATCGGCGATCCTCCCTGAAATCATAAGGACCTGCGTTCTGTTGAGGGCCGCGGCGGCGGGTATGGGCGCGGGCAAGTACCATAGGGCCGGTTCTTCAGCCGGTGTGACCGAGAACCGATAGAGGAGAACGTAGAGTAAGGAGTACAGGGCATGTTTTGGCGCAAGTGGATGAAAAAGACAGGACCGGTCCGCGCTGATTCTGCATCGCCTTCATCTCCGCCTCACGACAGTCTGAAATCCTCCCTCAGAAGCCTAGAGCCACGCTTGATGTTCGATGCGGCGGCGGCGGCCACGGCGGCTGAGGTCAAGTCTGAGCAAGTGGCCCAAGACCAAGCCGAGGCAGCGGTCTCGTCTGAGCCGTCGGCGGACGGAACGACCGCGGAGTCAACGGACTCTCAAGAGCTTCTGCAAGCCATCGCGGCCTACACTCCCGGTGAATCCAGGACTGAAGTCGCCTTCATCGATCCCACCGTGCCGGACTACGATGTGTTGGTGGCCGGAATGGGGCCGAACGTCGAAGTGGTCATGCTCGACGCGACGCGTGACGGCATGGAGCAGATTGCCGAGTCTCTGGCCGGGCGGACCGGCATCGACGCCATCCATCTCATCAGCCATGGAGCCGAAGGCCGGCTCAATCTGGGGACGGGCGCGCTGACACAGGAATCGATGACCGGGCAGTATGCCGATGAACTGGCGACGATCCAGCAGAGTCTTTCGACCAGCGCCGATATTTTGGTCTACGGCTGTAATTTTGCCGACGGCGCGGCGGGCACCGAAGCCGCGACCTTATTGAGTGCCTTGACCGGGGCCGATGTGGCCGCCAGCACCGACGCCACGGGGAACATCGCGCTGGGCGGAGACTGGGTTCTAGAAATCCAGACGGGACAGATCGAGACGCATATTGCCCTGAGCGACGGGGTGCAGGCGGATTGGGTCGGTCTCCTGAGCCTTACGGCCAGCGGTGGCGAGACGCGTGTCAACACGACGACCACGGATACGCAAACGCACAACTCCGTAGGCAACGCCTACAACCCTGATAGCGTAGCCATGGACGCCAACGGCAATTTTGTGTCGGTCTGGGAAAGCGCGGGTGACATCCACGGCCAGCGGTACATCAGTGACGGTACCGCCCAAGGCAGCGAGTTCGTGATCGCCTCACATGCAGCCACCGAGCGACTCGCCAGCGTCTCCATGAATTCGAGCGGCGCCTTCGTGGTGACCTGGGAGCGAGACCAGGGGACAGGCGACCACGACATTTATGCCCGCCTGTATAACGCTTCCGGCACGGCAGTCGGCAGTGAGTTTCTGGTGAATGAGACCCAGCCCAATGATCAGCAGCATGCGCGCGTGGCCATGGCCGCTGATGGGTCGTTTGCCATAGTGTTCGAGAGTAATTCTAATGCCAGCCGTTCGTCTGCCTATGATGTGCATGCCCAACGCTACGATGCGACCGGCACAAAGATCGGGTCCAATGTTCTCGTCAATACGACTACAGACGGCTACCAGGGTAATGCCGATATCGCCATGGATTCAGCAGGCAACTTTGTCATTGTGTGGGATAGCGAACGATCCGTCGGGAGTGGCACCTTTAGTGTCTATGGTCAACAGTACGGTTCGTCCGGTGTGGCGCAAGGAGGAGAATTCCTCGTCAATACGACAGCCAGTGGCACCGATCACTATGCGTCGGTGGCAAAAAACAATAGCGGGGATTTCGTCGTCACGTGGGTTCGGCACAGTGGCGGGGATACCGACGTTCAAGCCCAGCGATTCAACAGTGTCGGTGTGGCACAAGGCAGCGCCATTTCGGTCACGAGCACGACGTTGTACGATCAGGAGATTTCAAGTGTCGCGATGGACCAAAGCGGCAACTTCGCCGTTTCTTGGTCGAGCGACCTTCAGGATGGGAGCGGTTGGGGCGTCTACACAAGACAATACGATTTGACAGGAGCAGCCCTGACGACCGAGACCCAAGTTGCAGCGACCTCGACGAACATCCAAGACTACTCCGGTATCGCCTATCAGAACGGGAAGGTCGTCGTGATCTGGTCGGGCAACGGGACGGGCGATACCACAGGCATTTTTATGCAGCGCTACGATGCTGTTGGTGGAAACGTAGCCCCGACGATCACGAGCTTGAGTGGCGATAGCCTCAACTATCACGAAGGCGATGGGGCCGTGGTGGTCGAGCAAGGTGGCAACGTGTTGGTGGCGGATGTCGACAGCACCAACCTGGATACGGGGACTCTCACGATATCCATTCCAGCCGGGAGCGATAGTGCCGAGGATGTGTTGAGTATTCGGAATCAAGGCACCAGTGCAGGCCAGATCGGTGTGAGCGGCAGCACCATCACCTACGGCGGCACGGCCATCGGGACCTTCACCGGAGGTGGCAGCGGCAGCGCTCTCGTCATCACATTCAACAGCAATGCCACCCCCACGACGGTGACGGCGTTGGTCAAGAACATCACCTATGAGAATATCGACACGAACGCGCCGACGACGGGAGCGCGCACCGTGCGGTTTGTGCTGACTGACGGGGATGGCGGGACCAGTGCGAATTACGACATGACGGTGACGGTCAGTGCGGTCAATGATGCGCCGACTTCCAGTGGTGGGTTGGTGAGTGGCATCGAAGACACGCCGGCGGTTCTCACCTGGGGCCAGTTCAACGTGTCAGATGTCGACTCACCGATCAACGCGAACAGCGCCGTGTGTATTCAGTCGTTGCCAGCGCTGGGCAGTTTGCAAGTGCTGGTGGATGGAGAATGGAAGGCGGCTGCGCTGAATCAAATCGTCACCAAAGCCACCATCGATGCCGGGAATCTGCGCTATGTTCCGGTTGCGGACGAGAGTGGATATTCGGGCTACGCTACCCCCGGCATCGGGAATCAGCACAATGATTATGCGCAGTTTACCTTCGCGCCGATTCAGGGCACACCGATTACGATCGTCAACCCCAACGCGGAAGCCAATATCATTCCTGAAGGCACGTGGCAGCAAAATGCAAGCGGTTGGACGACCGGCACCGTTTCGCCATATACCGCAGGGGCGCAGAACACAACCGGTAGTCAGTTTAGCGGAGACCATGACAACACGTTCTTTGTTGAGCAGGGTGGCACGTGGCTAGGGCAGATCATGTACACCGCGTTCAACTCGACCAAGGACTATGTGCTCAGCCTCGATGTGGGCTGGCAGCTTGATCGGCCAGCGAGCCAGTATCGAGTCGAACTGTGGGCCGGTGGCACTCGGCTGGGCGTTCTGGATGAGACGCAGGTGACCGAGGTTCAGGGTTCATTGGTACAAGCCACCTTGCATATCAACGGCGCTGGATTTGCGGCACAGAATGGTCAGTGGCTGGGGTTATGGATGGTCGGTGTCGACGGGCAGACCAATTTCGACAACCTTCAACTGGTGTCCTACGACCGGAGTACGGATATCGGGGCAGCGGCCACCATGACGGTGGATATCACACCCGTCAATGATGCGCCGGTGCTAGCGGATACCGCCTTGAACGTGACGGTGGCGGAAGACGCAGGGGCACCAAGCGGGGCGGTGGGCTCGCTGGTGAGTGCCTTCACCGGGGGTATCACGGACGTGGATAGCGGGGCGTCGAAGGGGCTCGCGATTACGGGGAGCAACGAGACGAACGGGACCTGGTACTACACAATGAACGGCGGGACGACGTGGACGGCGGTGGGCACGGTGAGCAACACCTCGGCCTTGTTGCTGGCGGACAATGGGAGCACGCGCCTGTATTTTTCGCCGGGCGCCGACTACAACGGGACGAGCAGCGCGGCGCTGACGATGCGGGCCTGGGACCAGACGAGCGGGACGGCAGGGACAAAGGTGAGTACGGCGAGCAATGGAGGGACCACGACCTTCTCCAGCGCGACGGATACCATCGACGTGACGGTGACGGCGGTGAACGATGCGCCGACGGACCTCAGTCTCTCGGCGAACACCGTGGCGGAGAACGCGACGAACGGGACGGTGGTGGGGACGGTGAGTGGGACGGATCCCGACAACGGCGATACGAAGACCTATAGCTTCACCGACAGCGCCGGGGGCCGCTTTGCCATCAATACGAGCACGGGCGTCATCACCGTGGCCGATGGCAACCTGCTCAACTACGAGAGTGCCACCAGCCATAGCGTGACGGTGCGGGTGACGGACAGCGGCGGCCTCACCTACGACGAGACCTTCGCGATCAACCTGACCGATGTGAACGAGACCCCGACGGACCTGGCGCTGTCAAGCAAC